>DGZP01000045.1 GCA_002398565.1 Proteiniphilum sp. UBA4977 | reverse complement strand
AGATTTAAATGCTTCAATATTTTTTGAATGATCGCTTCTTCCTCAATAAAGGCAATGATCTTCGTTTCTCCCTTGCATTTCGGGCAGATAAGGGGATCGGAATGGTATACTTTCTGAATAAGGCGGGCCCAGTTTTTGCGGAAAGCTTTTCTGGAAAGAGCGTTTTCTTTGAAAGAGGGGTCAGGCATATCTGCTTTCAGCTGCTTTGCAGAGGAAGAAGCGTTCTTTTCTTTGCGGACGCCCCGGGCTTTATTGCTGTAATAGCCCTAATAGCGTACAAGCTGTTCCCCTTTGCTGGGGATATGTGTCACCAGCCGTGCCAGCCAGTCAAGGGCGGTAAAACGCTTTTTCACCCTGTTCCTCTTTCCTGTATAGATCACCTGATCCATACCGGTCCCTTCGGATGCGCCCATATAGACCATTCTTTCCTGTGATAGGGGCGCCCGGATTACATAGCGGGCCAGACGCTCCAGGCTCTCCTCATCCCCGGGCAGGATGACATCGCTGCAATACACATGGAAACCGCTGTGATGCCATGTGTCCATATTCTCTATGACGGATTCTGTAATTTTTCCTTCCTGCTTCAGCATATTCAGTACTTCCAGTCGAAACAGCGGCTCTAAGTCATTGGCGTTTGGCATAACAGCAGTCATAAAATTACCTGCCCTGTCAAAGCAGCCGTTGCAGAGATGATATGCAGATGGGGATTGAAATTCAGAACATCGCCAAAGGTCTGAACTGCAATGACAGCTCCGGGTATGGGATCTTCCATGGAAACACCGCTTTTCAGGTAACAGGATAATACCTTCCATGCACACCGGCTCAGTTTCCCCAAAAGGCTCCTGTCCTATAGAAAATAGGGTCGTATGCGTTTAGGAATACGGAATACCCACTGCCGGTGCCCTGCCGGGAGCAGTACATCCTTGCATAAAAATTCTCCAAATTCAATCACTCGTTTCTGATGACATGATGGGCAGAAATACCTTCTCTTTCAGGAAAAGGGCAATAAATATTCATGATTGCAGTCATCGCATTTGACCCGTGCAAAACCCTGACGGAGGTCTCCGCAGTCCAAATATTTATAGATGTCATCCATCACGTGAGGACGCCAATAAACGACCGGCTACGCCAGAGTGTGGGATCTGATTCATAAAGGGTCGTACCCGGAGTTTTACGATAACCCGGAGCCACTTATCTGGAATGCGATGTCAAGCGAATCGAGAACATCGGCGACGAGGTAAAATTCTATCAGTTTATGCAGGCCGTTGCGGCAAAGTCAGGCTCGCTCTTAAATGTGCAGGGTATTGCCAAGGATATCGGCGTAAGCCGTCCCGTCTGTGAGAGTTGGCTTTCGGTACTCCGTGCTTCCAATCTGATTTATCTTCTGCCCCCGTATCACAGCAATGTCACGAAGCGAGCCATTAAAACCCCGAAGATATTTTTCCTGGATACGGGCCTGATGGCGTTTCTGACCAAGTGGCACACGCCGGAGCAAATTGAAACGGGAGCCATGAGCGGCGCGTTTTTTGAAACATTTGTGTTTTGCGAAATCCTGAAAAGTTTCTATAATGCCGGAATTGATCCGAAAGCCTATCTGTATTTTTACCGGGATAAGGGCGACAATGAAATTGATTTTATCATCAATTTTAATGGGCAGCTGCATCCGATTGAAGTCAAGAAAAAGAGCAACCCCGATTTGGATGATATCCGGGCGTTTCGGTTTACTGAAAATAACGAAACCTACAAGCGCGGTGCGGGGGCGGTTGTCTGCACCAACGATAGGATCGTACCGCTTTCCGAACAGGACAGCATCATACCATTCTACTATATTTGAGCAATGAGGGATAGAAATCTCCATGGAGAACAGAGCGGATAGGATCATCGACGAAAAGAATAAATTTTTTTATCTCAAGGAACCGTTTTTGATACCGGTATTCAAGTTGAAAAACAGGTCGGTGTTTCCAACTATCTTTCCGTCTGCTCATCGACTGCGAAACGAACCTGCCGCTGTTTATCGGCGCGGTGACGGATATCGGTAAGTGAGAAGGTAGTGCCGGCGGCATCCATGATGCCGCCATTTTTTTATTTACTGCGCAGGATAAAATTGAAGTATTCGGACATGGAGTTACGTCAGAATTCCCTGGAGTTGTTATTTTCAACTTCTGCGGAGTTTGGATGCTTTGAATGTTTAGAAAAGTCAATAAACAGACAATAAAGCACTAATACTATACTCATAATGATATTGATCCAAAACCCGTATGCTGTTCTTCTTAAGTTGAATTCGGCAAAATCCCTAAATTTCTGTTCGAAGTACAGCATAACGATAAGAGTGCAGATCTGCAATAAAGGTGTGATAACATGGTATCTGAATTTTATCAATGTTCCTGCAAAAAACATACACAGGGCTAATAAAAAAGGTAATGGAAAGTGTTCCGGTGCAGCCCAGCCATTCATTTCGACCAGCCCCTTGATCTCATAAAATTTTAGAGATCTCAGAAAAAGCATCAAAATCATAGTGCATATAGGAATAACCTTTTCCCAAATGATTTTATGATTATCTTCTGACACGACCATATTTCCCACCGTCCTTTCCGATTTTTTCCCACGAATTAGTAGATGAAGATGCCCAAGCATGATAATTTTTTGTATGCTGTGCTACTTTATAGTCATAATATCCATTAGTTTTCGAGGTTTTTTTACTTGTTACAAACCCCATATGATTCCAGTCTCCATCTTTCTCATAATCTGCAGCAATGAAATCACCCTTTTTAATATTAGCAGAAAATAAAGAATTATTTGTTGTGGTATAACCTACTCCCATGTATTTTGCAAAAGTATTCGCTCTTATCCAAGAAATAGAATGCTTATGAACAGTTATATATAACACTTTTGATTTTGTATGCCACCATCCCTTTTTTTGGTCGTCATATTTCACCTGAGACACACCGCCATTTTCCAAAATCTGTGATACAAAGTTGGTGCAATCTGAAGAAAATTTGTCATAATCGTCCGTATTAGGAGATTTTGCATATTTTGATGCATATGCAACAGCAGCATTAATATTAAAGCCAAGAGCATTTAATGAAGCTAGTGATCGTTCGTTATTTGATATATTGGATTGTTGACTTAGTGCAATATATGAGTCATACGGCAATAATTCTAATAGATCTGCATTTTCTGTTATATCCGTTGCAGCAGTAGCTCTTGTCACAAGTGATACTATTTCCTCATTTTTCTCATGGTTCTCATAAATATCGAAGAATTTACGCATTGTTCTAAAACTCACAGCCTCTTCATTATACCAGTCTGGACACGAAGGCAAATCAATTAATTCATGCATTGCATCATAATAATCTTTCCAATTATCATCCGATATATCTTCATATCCATATTCCAACTTGATTTCTTGAACTACCGGATTTGTGGAAATGTTCTGTAACGCTGCTTCTTGCGAATCAAAGGTAGCATAAAGCGGAACACTTGTATTTCCGACTACCAAATTTTTATTAACTGACATAGTTCCTATACCTGCAAGTAAATTTGATGGTTGTCGGTCAATACTTACAGATTCAATATCTACGACTATGCCTAAATCAGCCTTTTGTGATTGGGAAGCCATAACATTCATACTTCCTATTGATAATGTTCCAATTAGGATCAGCAGCATGGCCAAAACTTTTTTGACCTTTCGTGACATAATAATACTCCTCCCCCTCTCAGTAACAAGCTTTAGTAGTAATTAACAATTCATACTATACCACATTAAGGATTAATTGTAAATTATAATTTTAATGATTTTGGAATTTCTTGATAGGAATTTGCTTTTCTTACGTTCAGTATAACAGGTAGAATGGGCTGTCAAGCCACCTGAAATCATACAAAAATTGGCAATCAACTGCTATTAACAAGAGAATATGACCAGTACATTGAATGAAACACAGGACAGCTTCGGAGTAAAAATAAAGGGAAGGACCATATATATAAAAA
>DGZP01000037.1 GCA_002398565.1 Proteiniphilum sp. UBA4977 | reverse complement strand
ATTGCCATTGTGCTGTTTTTGCCTGCGCTGGCACTGAATGCGGTGACAGGATTCGATATTTATCTCTCTATCGTAGTCATGGGGTTGGTAACCATCATCTACAGTACCAGCGGTGGTATGGAGGCCGTTGTCTGGGGAGACGTCATACAGGGATTTATTCTCGTCTTTGGAGCACTTGCTGCATTTGTTTTGATGATTATGGGTATCGATGGAGGCCTGGGGGAATTCTGGCACACTTCCATCGAGTTTCACAAATTCCGGACGTTCGACTTCCGGTTCGATTTTACACAGCCGGTATTCTGGGTAGTACTAATCGGAGGGGTAGCCAACTCTCTCATCACCTATACCGGTGACCAGTCCATAGTACAGCGCTATATGAGCACAAAAGATGAAAAGGCAACCTCCCGCAGCATCTGGCTGAATGGTATCCTCAGCGTACCGGTCACCATTTTGTTTTTTCTGATAGGGACGGGCCTCTTCGCCTTCTATACAGATCACCCGGCAAATATGATGGTGACCAATCCCAATATCGATTCGGTATTTCCGCAGTTTATCGTGTCGGAGATGCCTGTGGGTTTTGCCGGCCTGCTTATTGCAGCCATCTTTGCCGCAGCCATGTCAACCCTTTCATCCAACATCAACTCATCTGCCGCAGTCATTACATCCGACTTCTACCAGACAATCTTCCCGCGCCGTACCTTCGCTTCTCAATTGAAAGTGGCCCGCTGGTCGGGTCTCCTCTGCGGATTATTGGGATTGGGAATGGCATTGATGCTGGCCACCTGGAACATCGCTTCTTTGTGGGACCAGTTCAACACTTTCCTCGGTCTGCTTACCAGTGGATTAGGTGCACTCTTCATTCTCGGAATTTTCTTTCCGCGTGTGGGAGCAAAAGCAGCGCTTACCGGTGTGATAGCAGGTTTGGGTGTATTGCTTGTTGTCAAGGAAAATACTCCACTGTCGTTCCTGCTGTACGGCTTTATCGGAATGGCTGCCGGCATCCTGATAGCCTGGCTGACAAGTTTCGTTTTCCCCAACAAGAAGGAAATCAGCGGGTTCTTCTGGAGAAGTGTCAGCTCAAATTGAAAATTCTTCAGAATCTTTTTCCGATGGTGATACCAAACCGGAGATAACCACCGTCGTTGACAAAATCGCGTCCGCCACCGAAATAGAGTTCGCCTATCCAGTGATTGCGTGTGAGGTATTTCCATCCCAGGGCCAGTCCCAATCCGGCACCAATCTCGGATGTCGGGCTTGCGGCACCGTCCAAATACTCTTTTTGAGATAACAGGGCTCCGTTGGCTTCAATAAAGAACCCGGCGCCATATTTCTGGAGATTACTTGCACTACCACCAAAAAACCAGCGTGCATAGGGCATTAATCCGAAATATAGAGGATATTCGTCTTCACTCAGACTTGCTCCCAATGCCGCACCCAGACTGAAATCTTCGCTGAGTATCCTTTCGTATGAGATTTCGGGGTATAGCCCGATAATGGTGGTTCCGAGGTTCAGTTTGATTTCATTTTGCGGAAGATCTCTGGATATCTTCCAACCCATCACGCGATGTGTCTTCTGCGAAAAGGCAGTGAGGCTGACCAGCATGGCAGCAATTAAAAGTGTTTGTTTCTTCATACGATCATCATTTATGAGGTTTTTACTTCATCGAGTTACTATCTCTATAGATGCATCAGTTTCTGAAAAGTTACCATGACAGGGTTAAATTAACTAAATTACACCACAGGACTCCCCGGGTTTACCGTTTTCGTGGGAGTCACCAGGGCAAGCGATCCATCGACATCTTCTGCAGAGAGGATCATTCCTTCGGAGAGGATCCCTCTCATTTTTCGTGGTTCCAGGTTGGCAATAAAGCATATCTGCTTGCCCACCAACTCTTCGGGATTGGGATAGTATGCCGCTATTCCGGAAAGAATGGTTCGTTTTTGCAGGCCGTCGTCGAGCAGGAAACGGAGCAACTTGTCAGCTTTGGGGACTTTCTCGCACTCCAGCACAGTCCCCACGCGGATATCCAGCTTCTCGAACGTGTCGAACTGAACGGTTTCTTTCACAGGCTTTACCTTTTGTTCAACTGCCTCATTGGTTTTTTTTGTTTCCTCCAGTTTCTGAATCTGTTTTTCGATTGTTTCGTCTTCTATTTTTTCAAACAAAAGTTCCGGTTTGCCAAGTTGATGTCCTTCTGCAAGGAGGCCGAAATCACCCAGGTGATCCCAGCTCAGGTGATCGGTACGAAGGAATGCCAGTAGTTTTTCGGCAGTGAAGGGCAGAAATGGTTCCATCACGATGGCCAGGTTGGCCGTAATTTGCAGGGCGATGTTGAGGATGGTCGCCGTCCGCTCCATATCGGCTTTGGCCGTTTTCCACGGCTCGGTATCCGCGAGGTACTTGTTGCCGATACGTGCCAGGTTCATCGCTTCCTTCTGTGCCTCCCGGAAATGATAATTTTCCAGCTGCCGTTCCACCGCCTCCTTCACCTGCTTTACCTCTGCAATGGTTTCCCGGTCATATTCGGCAAGCTCCCCGGCAGCAGGAACCTTGTTGTCGAAATACTTCTGGGTGAGTACCAGCGCCCGGTTCACAAAGTTACCCAGCACCGCCACCAGTTCGTTGTTGTTGCGTGCCTGGAAGTCCCTCCAGGTGAAGTCGTTGTCCTTGGTCTCCGGTGCGTTGGCGGTGAGCACGTAACGTAACACGTCCTGTTTTCCGGGAAACTCTTCAAGGTACTCGTGCAACCATACAGCCCAGTTGCGTGAGGTGGAGATCTTATCTCCCTCAAGGTTCAGAAACTCATTGGCAGGTACGTTCTCCGGCAGGATGTAAGAACCTTCGGCCTTTAGCATCGCCGGAAAAACGATGCAGTGAAAGACAATGTTGTCCTTTCCGATAAAATGTACCAGCTTGGTATCCTCATCCTTCCACCACTTCTTCCAATCGTTGGGAAGAAGTTCAATGGTGTTCGAAATATATCCTATGGGAGCGTCGAACCAGACATAGAGCACCTTGCCTTCAGCACCCTCCACGGGCACTGGCACGCCCCAGTCGAGGTCGCGACTCACCGCGCGTGGCTGCAGGCCCAGGTCGAGCCACGACTTGCACTGGCCGTATACATTGGTCTTCCACTCTTTGTGATCCTCCAGTATCCACTGGCGCAGCCATGCTTCGTGCTTGTCCAGGGGAAGATACCAGTGCTTCGTGTTCCGCATCACCGGCACACTGCCGCTGAGGGTAGACTTTGGGTTGATCAGGTCGGTGGGACTGAGCGAGGTGCCGCACTGTTCACACTGGTCGCCATAAGCTCTTTCATTGCCACAGTGCGGGCAGGTTCCGGTGATATACCGGTCTGCCAGAAACTGACCCGCTTCCTCGTCGTAATACTGCTCGCTCTCCTGCTCGGTAAACCCGTTTTTATCATAGAGCGTGCGGAAAAAGTCGGACGCTGTTTTTCGATGTATATCGGAAGTGGTGCGGGAATAGATGTCGAATGTGATTCCAAACTCTTCGAACGACTTTTTGATCAGACCGTGATAGCGGTCTACAATATCCTGGGGCGTAACGCCCTCCTTGCGGGCTTTGATGGTGATGGGAATTCCATGCTCGTCGGAACCACCGATAAAAAGAACCTCCTCTCCTTTCAGCCGCAGGTAGCGGGCGTAAATATCGGCAGGAACATATACTCCTGCCAGGTGTCCGATATGCACCGGCCCATTGGCGTAGGGCAGCGCGGATGTGATCAGTGTGCGTTTGAATTTTTTTGACATATGAATTGCAACAAGAAATAAAGAATTGCTCTTGTTATAGGGTGCAAAGGTACGAAAAATAGCTCTTTTTACTGCATTATTACCGCAATAATCTACATATAAACGCGATTCGTGGGTTCAGGTAATTTATACTATGTAGGCTGAAAAATGCATGAGGAGTCCTGATCCGGCACCTGTTTTAACGAACTCACCCTGATTTTTTCTCCTGAATTTCTTTTACAATAAATTATTGCGTATATTCGCAACATCGCTGTTAGGGGTGTTCTTTTTAAAAGAGCTGAGATCATACCCTTGAACCTGATATGTTGTAATTGACATCGTAGGAAAACGGAATTTACATGGTATATCAATGGATTGCAAATTCTTGCATTTTATGCCGTTTCGTTCTCCACGAAGCGGTTTTTTTTTGAAAAAATATTGATATACAAGTATTACGTGACATCTATAAATCAATTATTCTGTTAAGCCGGGCGGGTAGAACCAAACTTCTTTGAGTTATGCCATGGCAAAGGATAGTCTCATTTTAAACAACAAAACAATGATCCAAATTGAAAAGATTATCAGAGATCTGCATCTTGTAAGAAAAAAATCTCCGTTGATTCATAATATAACCAACTTTGTGGTAATGAACAACACGGCCAATGCAATTTTAGCGGTGGGAGCTTCACCCGTGATGGCTCATTCTTCCGATGAGGTGGCAGCGATGGCAGCAATTGCCTCCTCGCTGGTAATCAATATTGGTACGCTTGAGGCTGCATGGGTAGAGTCAATGCTTATTGCAGGCAAGACAGCTTTGGAAAATTCTGTCCCCGTGATATTCGATCCCGTGGGTGCCGGTGCCACTCCTTACCGGTCAGAGATAAGCAGGGAAATCATTGAGGTATGCAAGCCATCCATCATCAGAGGCAATGCTTCGGAGATCATGGCTCTGGATGACAGGAATGCGCGCACCAAGGGCGTCGACAGCGTACACTCTTCCGACGCGGCCCTTGAAGCTGCCAAAGCCCTGGCCCTGCAGTCGGGTGCCGTGGTCGTCGTCAGTGGAGCGAGGGATTATATTACCGACGGGAACAGGGTGGAGACCGTAGATAACGGGAACCCGATGATGAGCAGAGTTACCGGCATGGGCTGCACTGCAACTGCTATTGTTGCCACTTTTGCCGCAATTAACCGCGATTACCTGGAGGCTGCAACACACGGTATGTATATCATGGGAATAACGGGAGAAATAGCCGCCTTGATGTCGAAAGGAAACGGCAGCCTGCAGATGAACTTTCTGGACGTGCTCTTCAATCTCGGAGAAGATGAGATAAAAAAGAATATTAAGTTATGACCGATTTTGATATAAGCTTATACCTGGTAACCGATCGCTCCTTGTCGGGTGGGAGAGACTTGGAACATATTGTCGGAGAAGCCGTGCGTGGTGGTGTTACCATGGTGCAACTCCGTGAGAAGCAATGTTCTTCCCGAGAGTTTTACCGGGTGGCGGTACGGTTGAAGAGGCTTCTGACGCCCTGGCGTGTTCCCCTTATCATCAATGATCGGCTTGATATCGCGCTGGCCTGCGATGCCGACGGGTTGCATTTGGGACAGTCGGACCTTCCCTGTGGTATAGCCCGTAAAATATTGGGAAAGAATAAAATCATCGGCCTGTCGGTAGAGAATATGACGAATGTCATGGAAGCCAACCGGGAAGATATAGACTACATCGGGATATCTCCGGTGTTCAGTACGTCTACCAAAAGCGATACAGCACCTGCGTTGGGTCTTGAGGGAGTTCGTGACATTACTTCCATTGCCAGGTGTCCCTGTGTGGCCATCGGCGGAATTAATATATGGAATGCGCGGGCTGTCATTGCTGCCGGTGCTGCCGGCATCTCCGTGGTTTCGGCAATCATGTCGGCTCCCGATCCCCGCCTCGCCGCGTCGGAACTGATTAAAACGGTGAATCAATCGAAAAAACATGGTAATAATCGCATGGTTTAGTCATAGAAAGAATCTCAAGAGGAATCATGCACTTAAAAAGAAGCATATGAACTGGAGTAAAAAAGCCTGGTCGACGATCCAACCCGTATACAACGAGATAATTGCATCGCCCTTTATAAAAGAGCTGATGCAGGGTACGCTTCCACGCGAGAAATTTATTTTTTATATCCGTCAGGATACCCTCTACTTATCAGATTATCGAAAGGTGTTGGCTGCCATTGCCTCCAGGTTCGATCATTCCTGTTACGCAGAAGCATTCCTGCATTTTGCGGGTGGGACAATGACGGTTGAACGCAATTTGCACCGGCTATTTGTCAATGAATTGAAATTAAAGCCGGATGATGAAATTGAACCGTCGCCCACCTGTCTGTTATATACTTCGTATCTTTTGAGACAAATAAGCAGTGCATCCCTGGAGACGATGCTGGGAGCCGTCTTGCCTTGTTTCTGGATCTATAAGAAGGTGGGAGATCATATCCTCGCGAATCAAACCACGCAGAACAATCCTTACCAGAGTTGGATAGATACGTACGGAGGCGAAGAGTTCGAAAAGTCAAATGCATTGGCCATTTCCATATGCGATGAGGTGGCAGAAAAGTGTACCACGGAGCAACAGATAGCCATGACAAAAGCCTTTGTGACCTGTTCGAAGCTGGAATGGATGTTTTGGGACAGTGCATACAAACAGGAACAATGGAATATTTAAAAGAAAAAAATCATGAAGAAAAAGTATATAACAGCATTGTCAATTGCTGGTAGCGATCCAAGTGGTGGCGCCGGTATTCAGGCAGACCTGAAAACTTTCTCTGCATGCGGTTGTTATGGAACCACCGCGATTACAGCAGTCGTCGATGAAAATACGGTGGGTGTAACCGGTGTGCATCCGGTACCCGAAGCGTTTGTTGCAAGTCAGATCAGATCGGTGCTGGATGATATTGGTGCCGATGCAGTAAAGATTGGGATGCTTCACTCCTCCGAGTTGATCATTGCCGTGAGAGATGCCCTGCTGCCATATGACATAGCAAATATTGTTCTTGATCCCGTGATGGTGGCCACCTCAGGTGATAAATTACTGCAGGATGAGGCGATAAACACCTTGATGACAGAACTGATTCCCTATGTTCGCGTGATCACCCCCAACATACCGGAAGCAGAGATCTTGTCAGGCAGAACGATTCAACGTCAGGAAGATTTGCAGGCAGTCGTGAAGGAGCTCTCTTTTGGGCGTTCGGTATCAGTATATCTCAAGGCCGGACATTTGGATGAGGAGGTGCTGACCGATCTGTTTTACAATGCCGAGACCGATGAGGTGACGACACTCCCTTCAAAGCGGATACACACTCGAAATACCCACGGTACGGGATGCACGCTTTCATCGGCCATTGCTGCCTTTCTGGCCCATGGCCTTCTTCTTGATGAGGCGGTAAGAAACGCCAAAACATATATCAACAATGCGATCCTCAAGGGAGCTGAATATGAAACAGGAAAGGGGCATGGCCCGGTACATCACTTCTTTGATTTCTGGAAATAATAGTTGGCATATGTATTTCTACTTTGTAATAAAGTACAAAAACATCCTGCCCGCCGGAGTGTTATACTGAAGCAAATACTGCAAAATATGTAGCAAGACAGGAGATCCTGTTGTTTTCAGATAAAAGAGTTGGTATGAATTATAACTTACAGGGAAGAACCGCCATTATCGGTGGAAGCAGCAAGGGGCTGGGCAGGGCGTGTGCGCTGGCACTGGCCGGTGAAGGCGTAAATATCGTATTGTGTGCAAGAGGAGAAGATACATTGCATGAGACGCAGCGGGAGATAGAAGCACTGGGAGTGCAAACCCTCGCGCTGACAGCAGATATGGCCAGTGCGGATGATAATGTACGCATCGTGCGGGAGACAGTAGCCCGTTTCGGAGGAGTGGATATCCTAGTAAATAACTCGGGTGGTCCCAAACCGGGGACATTCCGCGAGATCTTTGAGGAGGATCTGGATGACGCCTACAACGCGGTACTGAAATACAATATCCGGATGATCCGGCTTTGTTTGCCTTACATGGAAAAGAAAGGGTGGGGCAGGATTGTCAATATCACCTCGGTGACCGTAAAAGAACCGGCACCCAATATGGTACTTTCGAATATATTCCGTACTGCAGTAGCCAGTTATGCCAGAACCATCAGCAAGGAGCTAATTGCAAAAGGAATTACCATCAACAATGTGGCACCGGGTTATTTCCGAACCGACAGGGTGACACAACTGATGAAGGTACGCTCCGAAGTCGAAGGTATTTCTGTGGATGAGTATGAGCAGAAAGCAATTGAGGCTTTTCCGCACAAGCGCTACATGGATCCGCAGGAGCTGGGCAACATGGTGGCTTACCTCTGCTCGGACCAGGCACGTTCCGTGAACGGCATCACGATCCAGATCGACGGCGGCCTGCTCAGCGGGTTACTTTAAATTAGTTGACTGTTTCGCTCATTGTATACAACTAAAAAAGAGACATTCAGATGTTTTTCGGGGACCCATTGCTCGTGATACACGTAAAAAGAGTAGCTGTTCGAAGCGAAGCAAGTTCTACTCTTTTAGTGCATAAGAGCAAATATGGGTCGTAAAACATCGACAGTCGATGGTTTAGTTGTATACATACTACTTTTTTTTAAATTTCCTCGTTCGTATATTCTTTTTTGAAACCGATCCAGTAATCGCCAATGGTCTGCTTCACCTCTCTGTGCAGGATCAACAGCCCGATCAGGTTGGGCACCGTCATAAAGGCCACGGTAAGCATCGAGAGGTTCCAGATGATGGTGGTGTCAACGAAGGAGGCCACGAAAAAAGCCGTCACGAAAATAATCCGGTAAAGCATGACATACTTCGTACCCACCAGGTAAGTTATGGCCCTGTCGCCGTAATACGACCATGCAATGGCGGTGGAAAATGCAAACAGCAGCAAACCGAGGGCAACAATATACTTGCCTGAATCTCCCAGAAAACTCTGGGTATAAGCCAATGTGGTAAGCGGGGCGCTGTGAATCAGCGAGGAGCCGATAAAAACAAGATCGCCCGAAGTCTGTACCCTTCCGCTTGCCACGTGTATCTCCCCGGTAAAGGGAGCTTCTCCCTTACTTACAGATATTCCTTCCGCCACCGAACGTGCATGAAGAATGGAATTGTCGTTTTGAATTTTTCCCTCAACTACCGTAAGCGTACCTGTAAACAAGGGCAAGGTTTCCTTGTTGTTCAGATAATCCCTGAGTGCCGCAATATCAGCCGCATCATGCTCGTCGTAACTTTCCGCCAACACCACCATATCGGTTCGCTGGAACTGATTGGGTACTTTCTGGTTCCACACGCCGGAGGAGAGCAGCACCATCCCGGTGAGGAAACAGATGATGATGGTGTCTATAAATGGTTCAAGGATAGCCACCATGCCTTCCGAAACCGGTTCATGCGCCTTGGCGGCCGCATGGGCAATGGGAGCTGATCCCTGACCAGCTTCGTTGGAGAAGAGTCCCCGATTTACGCCGTTATTGAAGGCGAAGACAAAGCCAGCACCGAGGAAGCCACCCACTGCAGCCGTACCGGTGAACAGGTCGGTGAAAAGCGATATAAAAGAGGGAATAATATTCTGATAATTGGCAATGATCACGGCCATGGCTCCCAGAAAATAGACGATGGCCATGAAAGGCACCAGCTTCTCCGTGACCCGGGCAATACGTTGGATGCCACCAATGATGATCAGCGCCAGTAAAACGGCCATCACGGCACCAGTGATAATATGTTGCACGCCGAAGGTGGCAAAGATGGCATTGGAGATGCTGTTGATCTGCGGTAAACTTCCTGTCCCGAAGGAGGATAATACGGTGGCAACCGCGAAGAATCCCCCCAGCCAGTATCCCGTTTTGATCATTTTCCCATTTTTTAAAGAGATATTCAACCGTTTTTTCATGAAATACATCGGTCCTCCGGCTACCATCCCCTTTGCGTCTAACTCACGGTACTTGTGTGAAAGGGTCACCTCAACAAATTTGGTACACATGCCCAGGAATGCGGTCATCAACATCCAGAACAGGGCTGCGGGACCTCCCAGGTGGACTGCCAGTGCCACCCCGGCAATATTTCCCGTGCCCACCGTCCCCGACAGGGCCGTAGCCAGTGCTTGAAAGTGGGTTGTGTCACCTAAGTCGCCTTTTTTATCATATTTTCCTTTGATGATGCGGATGGCATGCCTGAAATAACGGATCTGTGGAAACTTTAGATAGAGGGTAAAGAAAAAACCGGTACCCAACAACAAGAAAATAAACCAGTTATTCCCGCCGATATATTGATGTAAAGTAGTGAAGAACGCATTGATTTGCTGCATAATAGAAGCAGTTAATGTGATATGAAACCAAAAGGCCAAAAATATGGATAATCTTTTAATTAATTAGTGAAAAATTACTTTAAATATTAAATTTATTCACTTGAGGGGCAATCTTTATTATCTTTGCGATAACTTTTTTATATAATCATCATGGATAGACGAAATTTTCTGAAAAAATCAGCTATTACAGCAACCGGTTTAAGTCTGACGCCATTAATGGGAAAACCCTTTTCTTCCCTGTATGGTCAGTCGGCACCAGGCAACAAAATTAAAATAGGCCTGATAGGTTGTCGGAATCAGGGATGGAGCAATCTCAAAACTTTTCTGCAGTATCCTACAGTGGAATGTATCTCGCTCTGCGATGTGGACGATCAGTGGCTCTACCAGCGCGCGGCAGAATATGAGAAACTCAAAGGCAATAAACCCGCACAGCTGGTGAAGGACTGGCGAAGGGTCATTGACAACAAGGATGTGGACATGGTGATCATTGGTACTCCCGACCATTGGCACTGTCTGCAGATGATTGCCGCCTGTGAAGCAGGAAAGGACGTATATGTGGAAAAACCGCTGGCCAATACCATCGAAGAGTGTGACCTTATGGTCAGGGCTGCACGGAAATATGACCGGATCGTGCAGGTGGGCCAGTGGCAACGTAGCGACCCGCACTGGGATGAAGCTGCGGCCTATGTGCAGAGTGGCGCACTGGGGCGCGTGAGAACCGTAAAGGTGTGGGCTTATCAGACCAGTAAGTGGACATTGCCTGTTGTCCCCGATTCGGCTGTTCCCGCCGGTGTGGATTATGACATGTGGCTCGGCCCGGCACCCAAACGCAATTTCAATCAGAATCGTTTTCATTATAACTTTCGCTTCTTCTGGGATTATGCAGGCGGGCTGATGGCCGACTGGGGAGTGCATCTGCTCGATTATGCCATGAAGGGGATGAATGCAGGGCTTCCTTCGTATGTTTACGGGGCCGGCGGGAAGTTCGGTTATCCCGATGATGCCATGGAAACACCGGATACGTTGATGGCGACCTATAAATATCCCGATTTTAATATTATCTGGGATCATGCCTGCGGGATCGGGAACGGACTCTTCGGATTGCGTGAAGGTGTTGCCTTTTTTGGAGAAAACGGTACGCTCATCCTTACCCGTAGCGGTTGGGAGGTTGTACCCGAACAAGCAGTCAACAGCCGTAATTTCCCATATTGCTATCCCTGTGACGATGAAAAAAAACCGAATACCCTTCGCATGGAAGCAATTGAAAAAAGAAAGGGCTCTGGCAAAGGCCTCTATCTGCATGCGGGGAACATGCTCGAGTGCATGCGCACGCGTGAACTGCCCAATGCCGACATTGCCATTGGTGCCGAAGTGGCGAAACTCAGCCATCTGGCAAATATCTCCTGCAGAGTAGGTAGCGCCCTGAACTGGGACAATAAGACCGGCAAATTCATCGGTAATGAAGAAGCAAACCGCTTGATAATGGCAAACTACCGCGCTCCGTGGAAATTGCCAAAGGTCTAATGAGAGAGTTGTACAAGGGAGTGTCTGATCTTCCGTTTTGAAAAATAACAGGAAAGAGGGTGAACCACCGCGTGATTCACCCTCTTGTAATTGTGGTCAGCGAAGTTAATCGCGTTTGTCAGAACCTGTTTACCCAAGCTTCAAAAGCCTGCATGTAATTGCGCAGGAAGGTTCTTGTTTCCTCTTTCAGCAATTTACCGTCTTCTCCGAACAGCGACATGGTGTTCCCGATATAGGCTTCAGGCTGTTGCATCATGTACACGTTTACAAAGACCATGGGTTGGCGCAGCACGTGATTGGCTCCTTCCCCTCCGAGCGGACTGATGGAGCTGCTCACAATAGCGCCCGGTTTCCCGCCCCAGTTGTTTTGTCCATAGGGCCTTGAAGCCACGTCAATGGCATTTTTTAATACTCCCGGTATGGAACGGTTATATTCCGGTGTGAAAAAAAGATAACCATCGGCTTCTTTAATTTTTTTACGAAATTCAACCCATTCTGTCGGGGGATTCTGATCGAGGTCTTCATTATAATGTACCAGTTGTCCAATTTCTACCAACTCCATTTCCAATGAATCGGGGGCCATGGCAATCATTTCTTTGGCCAGTTTCCTGTTATACGACTCTTTGCGTAAACTACCTACCAAAACAGCAATTTTCTTCTTTTTCATTTTTAAGTCTTGTTGATTGTTCGTTATTTCTTTTCCTAAAAGAACAAATGTTCTCTGCACCAATTAATTTTGCATTAGAAAATAATAACATCCGAAATCTTAATTTGTTTAATTGTTAATTTCGATGGGCCATTTTATGTAAGATTACCATTTTTTCTGGCCATAAAGATCAATTCTTCCAGCAATTCCTGTATTTTTCTCGGCCCTTTTTTAATCCCTTTCAGTGTTGTATGTACCTGCTCCGCGGTAATTCGTGCTTCCCGCCAGCTTGTTCCCTTGCTGTATGTATTCAGCAATACCGGCATAATCTTGTCTACAGATGATGCAAAAATAGCATCGGGCGTTTCTTCCTTTTCGAATTCGAGCCAGATGTCATAATACTCCTTCCCCTGATCGTAAGGCAACAGGCTGAATATCTTTTTTGCAGCCTGATTTTCCCTGTCGAACTTTTTTTTGTTGGCTTCCTCATCGAACATGAAAGTGTCACCTGCTTCAATTTCCACCAGATCGTGGATGGAGATCATCCTTACAATACGCTGCAGATTGAGCTCATGCTTGTTTTCGGTATATTCAAACAGCAGGAGTGCTGTCAGTATGGTGTGCCATGAATGTTCCGCCGTATTCTCCCGTCGTGAATCATCGGAAATATAGTTGCGGCGGATCACATTTTTCAGTTTGTCCGCCTCCAGGATAAAATCGATCTGCTGCTTCAATCTTCTGTTCATGAGTTTAAATTATTTAAGAGGCATCCGGTCATGGTAGATTTCTTCTGTTAATCCGATTCTCCTGTTTCTGTTTCAGGGAATTGGGTTTCTCTTCGTCCCTCAGGTTCCGTAGAAAATAATGAAAGGTGGTGTCGGGTTTCACCACAATCATTTGAAACTGGTGATGCGGAGGAACAATGACCGGCATGTTGTCGAGGGGGGTGGTTAGGATCCTCTCTTCGGTCATTCTCTCCTGACTCTTTTTCTTCAGGTATTTTTCCCATATGGGGTTTGGAATGGTGTCGCCGGGAAAAAAACGAAGCGTGTCGGCAGATGCAATTTTAAAAGGAGGCAAAGTGGATGAGACAGAGTCCCATGGCAATCTTTTTGGCTCTTCTTGTTGTGACATCAGATTCACGCCATAAAGCCCGAGCAGCAACGAAATCAGAATGAGCTTTTTCATATCATGCGATTTAGGTATAACAAATATATGTTTTACGAATCACATTTCCAAACAGATTATCTGAAACGGGCAAAAAAAAGTTTCATTAGATCGGCACAGTCATCTGCCATAATTCCGGAGGTCACGCTAGTTTTGGGATGCAACAGATGAGTGGAGATGCGTGAATATCCTCTTTTTTCGTCCGGGGCGCCATAGACCACACGCGAAATCTGCGCCCACCGAAGTGCCCCCGCACACATGGGACATGGTTCCACCGTGACATAGAGTGTACAATCGGTCAGATATTTTCCGCCCATCACATTGGCCGCAGCAGTAATGGCTTGCATCTCGGCGTGGGCAGTCACATCATTCAGTATCTCCGTGAGGTTGTGCGCTCGGGCAATAATACGCTGGCCAGACACCATCACGGCTCCCACCGGAACCTCTCCCTTGTCGAAAGCCTTGTGGGCCTCCTGAAGTGCCTGCCGCATAAAATACTCATCGTCTAACATGCTGTGATCCTGCTTGTTTTAAACTGCCTGTAACAGTGATCCTTTTCTTCTTCGTCACCCCCTCCTGTGCTTGCGGTTCCTACCGGCGCATCTCGTTTTCTTCGAACAGTGTGGGATAATCCTGATCCATATTTTTGAGAATGTGATTGAGGACAGTCTCACGAAACCATCGTGAGCGGTTGGTGATCCTGTATTTTTTCAGATAGAAGCCAATCAGTTCATGTTCTTCATCGCTCAGCATAAACTCTGCCTTCCTGGTGCGTGGCTTCTTCCCTCCTTGCAACTTATAACTTTTTGTCCTCATGAAAAACCATTGTATTTCTCATCGAAACTGTCCTGCCTGAAAATAATGTAAACAGTCGCTTTTCCTTTGCTGATACAAAAAAACAAAATATTTTCGCCAAAAAGAAGTATTTACAGCCTAAATTTGTATTTTTACGAAGTTATAGGGCTTTTCTACCGTAAAAAGATGGCTGATCACAATGTGCTGGGATGGAAAGGAGAGGAGGCCGCGGTGAACTACCTGACCTCCAAAGGCCACCGTATTGTGACTAAAAACTGGAGATTCAATGGTTATGAAGTTGATATTATTTCGGAAGATGGTGAATATGTCGTTTTCGTGGAAGTGAAGACACGTACATCGTTATCCTGGGGTAACCCCGAAGATTTCATCGGAAAACAGCGTATGCGGCGCATGATACAAGCTGCCGGGATTTATCTGAAGCTGAACTGCATCGATAAGCCTGCCCGGTTCGATATTGTCGCCGTAATCAGTGACAGGCAGCATTTTGAGCTGGAGCATATCGAAGATGCCTTTTTGCCTTTTTTGTAAATATTTTTTGCAGCTGGACACTGTATTCCGGATGGTTTTACTGCTGTCCTGCAAACGGGTGACAGACTTACAGAGAAAGACAATGAATATAGAAGAACTTTTCGATTATTGCATGACCATTCCCGGAGCTGAGGCAACCACACCTTTCAACGACGTGACCATCGTGATGAAGGTGATGGGGAAGATGTTTGCAATGATTCCTACCGATAGCGACCGTGTGTGCATCACATTGAAGTGCAATCCCGAAAAGGCCGTGAAATTGCGCGAGGAATATGGATGTGTGGAGGGTGCCTTTCACATGAACAAGACATACTGGAATACCATCTGGCTGGATGGTAATATGCCGGAAAAAGAAATCAAAAAATGGATCAATCACTCAGTCGAGGAAGTGGTGATGAAATTATCCAAAAAATTACAACAACAGTATTATGGGGCAGTTAGGTAAAGATCGCCTTACTATTCGGGTCGATGAGGTTGATTCTACCAACCTTTATTTGAAAAGGCTTGCCAGAAAAGAGCATCCCGAAGAGGGAACGCTGGTGATAGCGGAGTATCAAACCGCGGGACGTGGACAAACGGGTACATCCTGGTTTTCTGCAAAAGGTGAGAACCTGATGTTCAGCCTGCTTATCTATCCAAAAGAGGTGGAGGCTGTCAAACAGTTTATTATTTCCAGAATAGCTTCCCTGGCGGTAAAAAATACCCTCGACCAGTTTACTGACGACATCCGCATCAAATGGCCCAACGACATCTACTGGAAAGACAAAAAGATTGCCGGAATGCTCATAGAGAACGATATTCAGGGAAAACATATTGAGAATTCAGTAATTGGTATTGGTATCAACATCAACCAGCAAAGCTTCCCGCCCGAGCTGCCAAATCCAGTCTCGTTGCGACAGATCACAGGGTCGGTTCAGGACAGGGATTACATCCTTGAGGCGTTTATGCGTGAATTTTCTCTGTTGTACCGCGATCTGCAGCAAGGAGAGAATGGGGTGATCGAGGATGAATATATGCTCGACCTCTATCGGGTAAATGATTATTACTGGTTCGAAGACGAACAGGGTAAATTTCAGGCGATGATTGAAGATGTCATGCCGTCGGGACACCTGCTGTTGCGGACACTCGATGGCGATGATGTGCGGAAGTATGCTTTCAAGGAAGTCTCATTCGTAGATTGAGATGCAAGCCGATGATCTTTGAATGCTTACAAGGCTGATTGATGACACTAATATGCTTTCACCTGAAAAACGGACCGCTGGTCGTTAAAAATAAAACATATGCAATTTAAACGAATATTACTGAAACTGAGCGGAGAATCGCTCATGGGTGGTAAACAGTATGGGATTGATGAGATCCGTCTCGAAGAATACGCCCGACAGATAAAAGAGGTAGCCCGGATGGGCGTGCAATTGGGCATAGTAATAGGAGGAGGCAACATCTTCCGCGGACTGAGTGGTAGCTCCAAAGGATTCGACCGGGTGAAGGGCGACCAGATGGGGATGCTGGCCACTGTAATTAACAGCTTGGCGTTAAGCTCGGCACTGACCTCATTGGAACAAAAGAACCACGTTTTTACTGCCATTCGTATGGAGCCGGTGGGTGAGCTTTATTCCAAGTGGAGAGCCATTGAAGCAATGGAACGGAATGAAGTGGCCATCATTGCCGGTGGTACCGGGAACCCCTTCTTTACTACCGATACGGCATCTGCCTTGCGGGGCGTTGAGATCGAAGCCGATGCCATGTTCAAGGGAACCCGAGTAGATGGCGTTTACACGGCTGATCCGGAGAAAGATCCCATGGCCACCAGGTTCCGTACCATCACCTTTGATGAGGTATATGAGCGGGGACTCCGGGTGATGGACCTTACCGCCACCACGTTGTGCAAAGAAAACAACCTGCCTGTCGTGGTTTTCGATATGGACAGCTATGGCAATTTGAAAAAGGTAATTGAAGGCGAAGATATTGGTACATTGATTCATTTGTAGGAGCCATTTAAAATATTTTCACTATTTTTGTTTCCACAAACAACAATTAAATTACCTATGGATACAACAACAATCAGAAAAGATGCCGAGGAGAAAATGCAGATGACCCTCGAATTTTTGGAAGAAACCTTTTCCCGCATCAGGGCGGGCCGGGCCAATGCACACATTCTTGACGGGATACGCGTGGAATATTACGGCAGCATGGTTCCCCTCTCGAATGTGGCCACGGTGACCACACCCGATGCGAAGACCATCATGGTACAACCCTGGGAGAAAAATATGTTGAGGGTGGTGGAAAAAGCCATCCAGGACTCCGACGTGGGAATCACACCCGAGAACAACGGCGAAGTGATCCGACTGGGAATACCGCCTCTTACCGAAGAACGTCGCAGACAACTGGTGAAGCAGACCAAGCAGGAAGCCGAGGAGGCAAAGATCAGTATCCGCAATGCACGTCGTGAAGGTATCGATGAAGTGAAAAAGGCGGTGAAGGAAGGACTCCCCGAGGACATGGGGAAAGATGGAGAAAACGAACTGCAGAAACTCCACGACGTATATATAAAAAAGGTGGACGAGAAGTTTGCAGCCAAGGAGAAAGAAATTCTCACCGTCTGATGGAGCAGGAGGGCGGAGAAAGTAACCTGAAAGGTGTGAAAGGCCGTGTCATTAAAAATACCGGCAATACCTATCTCGTACGCACAGCGAGCGGAAGCGACCTTGTCTGCAAAGCCAAGGGAAACCTCCGCCTGAAAGGCATCCGCAGCACAAGCCCCGTGGTGGTGGGCGACATGGTATTCATGGATGTAAATCGTGATGGTACCGCCTTCATCACCGATATCGACGAACGCAAAAATTATATCGTACGCAAAGCTTCCAACCTCTCCAAACATGCTCACATCCTGGCATCGAATATCGACCGGGCTCTCCTGTGCATCACGGTTCGCTATCCGGAAACCACTACGGTGTTTATCGATCGATTCCTGGTGACTGCTGAAGCATACTCCGTGCCTGTTGTCCTGGTTTTCAATAAAATTGATCTTTACAACGAAGAAGAGAAGGAGTACCTGCAGGCGCTGACCCTTCTTTACTCGGTAATTGGTTACCGTTGTATAAAGACATCCATGATTACGGGTGAAGGAGTGGAGGAGATCCGTGAGATCACCCGTGACGAGATAATCCTGCTGGCAGGACACTCAGGTGTAGGAAAATCGAGTATTATTAACGCCTTGAAAAAGGAAAACGTGCAAAAAACAGGCGAGATATCCGGCTATCATCATAAGGGGATGCATACTACAACCTACTCGGAGATGATTGAACTGGATAATGGCGGATTTATCATCGACACACCCGGTATCAAAGGCTTTGGTACCATCGACATGATGCCGGCAGAAGTTTCCCATTATTTCCCGGAAATATTCAAAATGTCGGAGAAGTGCAAATTCTACAACTGTATGCACCTGAACGAACCGGAATGTGCCGTCCTAAAAGGGGTGGAAGAACATTACATCAGTGAAAGCCGTTATCATTCATACCTAAATATTCTGGAAGACACTGGCGCAGATAAATATCGTTTATAAAGCATGCAAATCAACGCGACATTCATCCTGATCCTGGAGATACTTTACCTCCTCACGGTGGTAGGAATCGTGGTAGTGGTGATTTCGGAGAACCGCAATCCAATTAAAACTGTCGCGTGGGTAATGGCTGTGGTCTTCCTGCCTTTCATCGGCATCATCTGGTATGCCATTTTCGGACAGGATGTCACCAAAAAGTATCTTATATCAAAGAGGATGTACAGCAAGTTGAAGAAACGTCCGCTGGATGAGATGGAAACACCTGTTGAGGTCTCCGTCCCGGAAGAACATGTCAACCTGGTGAACTTGCTGAAAAATATGGATTATACCCCCCTTCTCGGTGGAAACAATGTGAAACTGTTCACTCACGGCAAGGATAAATTTGAGAGTCTCCTTGACGATATAAAAAAAGCAAAAAAACACATCCATGTGGAATATTATGTTTTCATGGATGATGAAATAGGATGTAAATTTCAGGAAGCACTGATCCAAAAGGCCATAGAGGGATTGGAAGTACGTATTATTTACGACAGTTTCGGTTCACGGAAGGCAAAGAAGAAATTTTTCGAGGAGTTCCGCATGGCTGGAATTGAAACGGAACCTTTTCTTAAACTTACCTGGTCGGCATTTTCTTCGCGGCTGAACTACCGGACACACCGGAAAATAGTGGTGATCGACGGCCAGATAGGTTATACGGGAGGTATGAACATTGCAGACCGGTATTTACACGGTTTCAATTGGGGCCCCTGGCGTGATACCCATGCCCGCATAGAAGGAAAGGGTGTACAGGGATTGCAGTCGGTCTTTCTGATCGACTGGTATTTTGTTTCCCAAACGTTGATCACCTCACGCGATTATTTTCCCATGCTCGACAATTTTGGCGAATGTCCCATGCAAATTGTCAACAGCGGACCTCTAAGCGAGGAAAACGAGATTTCATACGGTATTACACAGGCTATATATGAAGCACGTCAGTCCATCTTCATTCAAACACCCTATTTCCTGCCACCCGACACCATGGTACATGCCCTCCAGGCGGCTGCACTGAGGGGGGTGGATGTGCGGCTGATGCTGTCCGAGCGCTCCGATGTGGCTCTGGTGCAGCAGGCCTCACGCTCCTACTTCAAGGAGATGTTACATGCCGGCGTGAAAATTTATCAGTACAGAAAGGGTTTTCTGCATGCCAAAATGATGGTGTTCGACCGTTCGCTCACCCTCCTGGGATCGGCCAATTTCGATTCGCGAAGTTTCGATCAGAATTTCGAAGTGGAGGCTTTTATATACGACAATGAGCTTGCGAAGAAGGCGGAAGATATCTTTACCGATGATCAGCGCCATTGTCAGCAGATAACGCAACGGGAATGGTTGAAACGCCCGGTAACAAGACATTTTTTTGAATCATTGCTGCGGCTTTTTGCACCTTTGTTGTAATTAGCTGATTGCTGACTGCTAAAATTATGGAACGAATTTTTATAATAGGATATATGGGTTCAGGAAAAACCACGGTAGGTAAACTGCTGGCCAAATCATTGTCGCTAGAATTTATCGATCTGGACGCCTATATCGAGAACAAATACAGAAAGTCGATTGCAGCCCTTTTTGCAGAGAAAGGAGAACAGGTTTTCCGAAGGATTGAGAGCCATGCGCTGCAGGAAGTGTCAGCCTTTGAGGATGTGGTGATTTCCACCGGCGGTGGAGCACCCTGTTATTTCGATAATATGGCGCTGATGAACCGGACCGGTACCACCATCTATATTGAAGCTTCCCCCGAAGAACTCGCTGCCCGTCTGCAGGCATCCAAGACGGTACGCCCCCTTATTGCCGGAAAAACGGATGAGGAGCTTATTCCGTTCATCAGGGAACATTTGGCACAAAGAGAGCGTTATTACAACGGTGCACATATTGTTTACCATACCGACCGTATGATTACTAAAAAAGAAATTCATTTAACGGTACTGGGTATTGAAGAACTATTAAGTAACAGAAAAAAAGCATGATCCACGACTCCCTAAAAAGCACCTCTTTCATCGTGCGTGAACTAATGCTGAAAGCTGAAAAGCAGAAAGTATCCCTGGTCATCGGCATACCCGCAGAGAGTCAGGCTGAGGAAAGACGGGTGCCACTTACCCCGGAAACTGTCTCTTTACTGGTTTCAGCCGGATACCGGGTATTGTTCGAAGCAGGTGCCGGACTTTCCATCAACTACTCAGATAGTTACTATGCCGAGTCGGGGGCAGAGATAGTAGAAACGGCGCGGGAGGTTTTTCAGGCCGACCTGATACTGAAGATATTACCTCCCACTTTTGGGGAGGTTCAGATGATGCGACAGCGAACCACTGTTTTCTCGTTTCTCTACCTGCATAAGTTCACCAAACCATTACTGGAACTGATGTCCGAGAAAAAAATTAATGCACTCGCTTACGAACTCATTTATGATGAAACCGGCGTGTCTCCCTTTGTGACTTCCATCTCCGAAATTGAAGGAGCTTCCTCCATTACGCTGGCTGCCGAACTGTTAAGCAATGCCCATGGCGGTAAGGGAATCCTTCTTGGCGGTATCCCCGGCATATCACCCACCGAGGTGGTAATCATTGGTGCCGGTGTGGCCGGCACCATGGCAGCACGCGCCGCCTTGGCCCTGGGAGCTGTGGTGAAGGTATTCGACGATGACATCCTGAAACTGCGTAATATAAGGCATGAGCTGGGAAGCCCGCTTTTCACCTCCACACTTCAGCCTAATGTATTAAGAAATGTATTTCGTTCGGCCGATGTGGTGATTGGCGCCATGCAGTACATTAACAAAACCCATTTTTACCGTATCTCCGAAGATCTTGTCCGGGAGATGAAGCGCGGATCTCTTATCATCGACCTGCGTATGGCTCAGGGAGGATGTTTTGAAACCACCATGGAAGCCTGTCTGCCTGATCATCCGGCCGTCTTTGAAAAACAAGGCGTACTGCATTTCTGTGAAATGAGTCTCAGCGCACGCGTGGCTCGTACTGCCTCCATCTCGTTAAGTAATATCTTTGTCTCTTTGTTCACAGGCATGGGAGACTGTGGAGGTGTGGCTCACTTTGCACGTTTCGACCGTGGCTTCGCCTCCGGTTTCTACATGTATGCCGGAAAAATGGTCAATTCCTACGTAGCCAACCATTTTAACTTTCCTGTTGCCGACATCGGCCTCTTTCTGCACGGGTATTGATATTCATTTTAATTCACCGTTGTATATCTCTATCAATTGTATTATTTTCAATAATGCAAATGCACAATACAAATATCAGATACGGGCGGTTAATCGTATCATCGAACAGGGAGATTGGATGGTTAGTTTTTGTTAACATTTAATGATGCAGCAATTCTCCATATTATGCGTCTGTAGTAATGGTTAATTCTCATTGTAAGTCGCATACAAATCAATAGATAATCTTTTAAA
>DGZP01000066.1 GCA_002398565.1 Proteiniphilum sp. UBA4977 | reverse complement strand
ACGGCGATGCTGCTTATCTGCACTTTCAAAAGATCTATGAAAAGACGAGGGATAATGATATGTGGAGACTCGAAGAGAGTCAGTATCATGACGGGAATATCTACCCTACCCATGGATTAGGCCCGGTTTGTCAGATCATGAATATAAATCGTGGGGATAAATTGAGCCATATGGTTTCTATGTCGTCAGATGATTTTATGTTGGGCAAAAATGTAGCAGAGTTGGCTTCATCCGACCCGTTCTATCAAAAATTCAATACCGATTCCTACAGGGGTAATATAAATACTTCGATCATTCGTACTGAAAAGGGTCGTACTATCATGCTGCAGCATGACACTACAAGCCCCAGAGTTTATTCGCGGATACATGCCATCAGCGGAACCCGCGCTGCCGCCCAGAAATATCCGCTCCCGGCCAGAATCTCCGTCGGGGACGAGTGGTTGAACGAAGAAGAAATGAAAAAGGTAAATGAGCAATATATGCCGAAGATTGTGAAAAGGATCGGAGATATGGCGCAGGAGGTCGGAGGGCATGGAGGAATGGATTTTCTGATGACATGGAGGCTTATCGACTGTTTAAGAAACGGATTACCGATGGATATTGATGTGTACGACGCTGCTGCATGGAGTGTGATAACTTCGTTGAGTCAGTGGTCTTTATCTAATAATTCCAGGCCTATAGAAGTACCTGATTTTACAAGAGGGGCATGGCAGGGCAATCAACCGGTTGATATATCCTTATCGGAAGGTGGCAACACATCCGTAAAGAAAAGCATTAATTGAATTTTCCGAAACGTCAATGAAAGGCAATCAATTTATATTATACTTTCTTTTATTGGTATTCTTTTCTTTAAGTTGTAATGAAACGCCGGAAAAAGGAGTGAACCCGCCCCAAGTTGAAACGATAGGCGTCAAGGAAATTACCGATATATCTGCCACTTGTTTAGGAAAAATTACCGATGCCGGAAGTGGAACCATTCGAGATTATGGCATTGAAATTAAAAATGGTAATGGATATATAAAAATGTCCCATACAAATACTTCTGAAAGTGGATATGAAGTCCGTTTAAGTGAATTAGTCTCTGATCAGCTTTATTATTATCGCGCTTATGTCGATGATGGCGTTACCTATCACGGAATTGAAAAAAAATTCACGACTCTATCGCCAATCGCTTTTAAAGCAATAATTGATTACAGTAAAATTACCAGCACTTCCGTTGAAATTTCATTCAACTCAACAAGCCGGTTAAAAGAATGGGGAATACACTACAGTAAATCGGAAGTAACAGCTAAAGATCCAGTTAAAAAATCATCGGTTAATTCAACAATCTTAATTGATAATTTAGAACCGGCGACAACCTATAATCTGCTGCCTTACGTAAAAGATAAAAACAATCAGATTATCTATCTGGACAAGTTATACGTAACGACTACAGAACTTAAAGATGTTTGTAAAATCAACGGGAAATGGTATCGAGTAGATACACTCCAACAAAGACAAACTATTAGCCCGGGTTTATCCTACTATTCTATCGCAATAAAAGAATACCCCCTGAGAGTCTATGCATTAGAAATCGATTTGACAAACCCTTTCATCCGAGTAGAGACCTGCCTCGCGATGGACAATGCCATCGCAACCGAACGCCCAAATGCAATGGTAGAGCGGAAAAGATTACAAGGTTACGACGTCGTTGCGGCCACAAACGGGGATTTTTATTTTTATCAGGATCCTATTGAAATAGGCATTCCAAGAAGTGGGCAGTTCCATCATGGAGGGATGGTAACCAATCCGACCGGCCGGGCTTGTTTCATTTTAAGTGAAGATGGAATACCTTATATCGATAGGCCCATTTTTCAGGGGATCTTGAAGAAAGGAGAGTTTACCACAACAATACATACCGTAAATATGCTGAGATTAGAGGCTTACCCTAATCTTACCCCCAATTTGATGACACTTTATACACCTTCATTCGGTAAAACAACGGGAACTGTCGATGGTGGAACAAAGGTTGTAATACGACCTAAGGATAATGAAAGTTTCTTTTTTGAAGCTAATCGAGAAATCCGATGCAAGGTTGAAGACATTTATGACAACCCGGGGAAATCAATAATTCCTGAAAGATGTGCCGTTTTGCATGGCAGGGGGAGCTCCGCAGATTTTTTAAAAACGCTAAAAATGAATGAAGAAATCAATATTTATCTTGGAGTTACCCTAAAATCGAATCCAAATCTGACAATTAAAATTAAAGAGATGGTTGGAGGAAGCGATAATATTATTCTAAAGAACGGAGAACGAGCCGAAGGTGATGACCTATATAATCCAAGAACGGGAATTGGTTATTCTAAAGATAAAAGAAAAGCCTATTTAATGGTTGCCGACGGTAGGCAAACCTTTTCAAAAGGATGCACGATGAAAGATTTCGGTGAAATACTCTTGTCGGCCGGAGCTTGGTATGCCATTAATTTAGATGGAGGAGGATCATCGGTAATGGTAGTCCGAGATCAAGTGGTTAACAACCCATCGGATGGGAGTGTGAGAGCTGTAGGAAATGGAGTATTGGTTGTTCGTCAAGATAACAACTGAAATACCCCATATTCACTTTTCTTCTATTTCTCCAGTAGATTCCGACAAATTCTTAATTTTTCGGACGCATCATAAAAATCACGCATCTCACGCCCCGATATTTCTGCAATTCCCTGTGAAATTAGCCATTGCTGAATCGACATGACTTCATTTTCAAGTTGTTTCAATTCTTTGAGAGATACTTTCTTTCTCGTTTGATTTATGCTTTCATTTAATGCGGATACTTTCAAATCGTATTCACGCGCGTTGGCTTTGTCCAAAAGAATATCGGAATTTTCAAAATCAGCGCTCGCAAGTAAGTTGTGCTGGGGGTTTGTACTTTCAACAAGACTAAAATCATCAAACCAGGCAGTACCCTCAGGCTGATGTAGCTCCACTAGGACCATTGCTGTTTTTACCGCTTTTTTAGGAATAACGGTAATCTTCCCTTCTTCCCAATCATGTGTCCCGGGAGAGAAGGTGAAAGTATGAACTTCTGGCCAGTTCCCATCTTGATAATCCAGATATAAATGCATTGCATAATAATACCCTAACCGTTCACCAAAATGATCTCTTCGGTTCTCGTCAGTGATCTGCTTTAAATCTGACCTCTTAACGTTCACAGATTTACTATAAGCCGTAAGCGTCAGAGGTTCCGGTTTCGACTGGTTCAGCGTAACAAACTGGGCGGCACCCTGTCGGTTATGGTAAGGCCATTGATTATTATACATCGAATAGGTATTTCCGTCGGTTCGTAGACTGCCGCGTCCAGACCTTTTTGTCTTTAAATCGATGAGATAACCCTGACAAAACGGGGTCCATGGTTTCATTGGCTTATCGAAATCTGCCCTTAATAAATTAGGGGATGGCAGAGTCATTTTCTTTTGAGTATATCCAATTCCTAGTTTTTCATCCATTTCACGTTGTAACAACTGCACTTTAAATAGATTTGAAATACGTGAGAGGATTTTTTCAACAATTACCTCTTTTTTCCCAAATTGAATGAGAGAAGGACCGGATGGCGTCTCGAATCGGATCTTTCTTCCATCTCTTTGATATTTCAATGGCTTTTCCGAAAATTCATCAAAAACAAGTAAGCCGGATGTCTCCGCATCTAAACTATCAAGACGGCATTCAACGGTCTCCGGCCTATTAGAATTGACATAAAAATAAATTCCTTTCTCAACATCATCGCCATATCTTTTAACACTTCCATCTAGCGCCAAAGTTCCGTTAAAAATATCATTATCTTCCGGTTCAATCAACCCCGGCTCAATAACTCTTCCGGTTGCATCAACACGATTCTGACGACTCTTATTAGATGACTCGGCGCGACGCTCTGTCTTGTTGTTTAGAAGATAAGCATACGCATTATCTTGTGGTCCCGCGCTAAACATAGATCGGGTTAGTGGCAAGATTTTACGCAGAACCCATCGTTGATGGTCATAAATATCCGGTCGGGAAGAAAAAAATGAATAGTGTGTCCCGGCCGCCCTGACTCTTCCGTCTGTATATCCGAAATATACAATACCATTAAAGTGTTTCGCTTTCAGGTATTTTTCCAGTTCTCCGGCTGACAATTGACGGGTAAGTAATTCCGCCTGAACTCCTTTAAAACCATCCGCCTGCATATTATGCATCCTTTGTTGTGAGAATTGAAAACCCTCATTCGCGAAGAGATCGACATAGCGGTATAAATGACTTGGCCCTCCATTGGTGAAAATACCAAATCCCGCAGGATGCAAACTGTTTTGAAGATACTCCAGAAAGGTCTCGGGAACTTTTCCGGCATTGTCAAGCGCCATTCCCCCATATTTATTCCCGTTTTTCGTTAATCTTTCCAGTTTGCTGGATACTACAGCTTTCACCAAAGGATTAATCGACGACAGATCCATTTCACCATAGACATCCCCATACGCCCCATCTGAAATATACTTCACTTTAGCGTACTTCGAAAGTCCCGGCACTCCGTATTGTAATTCAGCATATTTGTCAAATGCTATTACGGCCGCTTTCTCTTTGTCTTCTATATGACTGAAATCATATCGTCCTTCTGGATCTTTAATCGATATCTCGACCACAGAATTCCAATAGTCGAAGACGGCTATGTCCAACATCGACGTACGTTTTGCGTCTTCTCCTCCCCACACTATTTCAACGCCAAGTTCGGTTATATCTGGTATATTGAGTGTAGGTTGACCAAAAGCAACACCTACACCGCCGCGCCAGCCAGAGTATTTATAATCTATTGGGAATAGGCCAATCTCCTTATCGATTTGATTGACCACCGGGAATTTTTCTGTTTTTGGAATCTCGCTTGTCCCATCAAGACCGAAATTCAATAAAAGTAATAGAAATATAGTTTGAGCCATCATAAGCCTGTATACATTTTATTGTGTTAAAAAAAGTTGAAAATCGTAGAATAAACATATCGTTTCTGTTCAATATTAGACGTAAAAAACGATATCAAAAGCAATAAAAAATAACACTCTATTATTTACTTAACTTAAATCAAGTATATACGCTGGTAATTAGAATGTTATAGTCAAGTTTACAATTCGTTTAATTCCTGTTAAAAAGTTCATCAATTGCCCTCATTATAACGCCTTCCGCATTCTCCGTAACAGGGCTTGAAAGAATTTCATATCCGCCTTCCCGGTACGCATTCCTGGTCCCAATATAAAATGGGCCATAATCGCCATACGCGGCCATCGCCACGAATCTATCAGGAGCTTTTGCTTTGGCGGCCAACTGATACTCTACGAAGAGTTCGCCGGGCATGAAAAAAATTCTCGCATCATTAATTCCCAAACAAGCAAAACCAATTGCTTTCCGCTGCAAAGTCCGTTTATACCAACCCAACCTGCCTAAATTATTGGCCAAATAAATGCCGTCTTTCGTGGCCATTTCCTTTTCGATATCGGCTGTTTTAGGATTGGATGGCAACAAAACGGGCGTAACAGACCAGGTAACATTACCGCTATTTACGGAATATCTCTGCGTATTTTCCCATGCGCGTTTCATGCCGTCGGCAAGCCTTTTTGCGAGAATAAACCGAGTCTCACGGCTACCGTCATTGTATTTTCCCGCGGCAATATTCCCGCCTGCGCCATTAAAATGAACATGCAACGCATCGGGAACTTCCAACTGACGAAGATACCGGGCAATCCCGGGAAAATCAGGATTTGCAATGCCCGTACGGTAATAGCTCTGCGGATGGGTGGCATAAAAACTTAAAACAGCGAGCGGGATATTTTTATTCCAAAAGCTGAGTAACGACACATCGGGATCAACTACCCCTTCCGACATATTCCTTAGCCGGGGGTCAGAACAAGAAGATCCACGCATCACGCCCATCTTCCCATTAATTGTATCGACTCTCCTGTTGGAAGCAACCTGAAAAACCGGAGCTTTCCCTAATCCGATATGCGTAACATCCTGCAATTTCAGTAACGAATTAGCAATCGACTTTTGTAGCCTTTTTATAAGAACTCGGGCGAAGGTGCCATCGAAACAACCGATAGGCAAATTCTTCTCTTTTAATAAACGTTCGGCTGTAAAATCGCAAATAGGCGCATCGTGCTGATGTACGGTATGCACAGCCACTCGGTCGGAAGCCGTGGCTGCCGCCTCAGCGATGGCCTGTTTAAAGACATCTTGAGATTCGTTTGAAATACCTATCCAATCGACAGCGCATAAAACTATAGGGAGGCCGGCCCCGGTTATGACTACGCCTCTCGCTCTCAGCCCTAATTCAGAGGAATTGATCATTGGGTCGTAAGTCAAAAGGCTACTCACGGGCGGCGTGGCATCAACATCGAATACGCCCAATTTTAGAGAATCGCCATTTTTATTATCGATATAGCGGTAGATGTTTCCAAACGGGACGGCTGCAGCAGTTGCAGCAGCAATCCCGCCGGTTACGGTCGTCAAAAACGATCTTCTTGATACATTTTTTAATAGCATTTGGCTTACTGTTATGAGTAGTTTGACCCTTTCTAGGAAATCAGATGGAGTTTATCCCTGTTTTCATATACTTTCATGATAGCATTGATCACATCTTCCATGTCTTTCTCATTCGCGAGCAAGGGGCCTGACGCCCAAAGCATGACCATATTATCGCAAACCCAATCACAAGCCGGGAGGAATAAGTCGCTCTTGAACTGTTGTAACCTCTCAGCGGAGTACATGGTCTTATATTCTCTTCTTGAAAGAATATTATCCGTCCATGGTTCGCGATGCAGGCCGTTTTTAATATACGGACTGAGCTCAATTCCCTCAGCGGCTATTGCTTTCAAAAAAACATTCCGGTGAACATTATTCCAATACTCTTTGTGGAAAGCCATTGTATATAGGTAATATGATCCTTTATCGGTTTTATGATACATTTTTTGAGGGACCAAACCTTTAAAATCTTTCAACTTAGAGGTCAGGAAAGCAGCGTTACGGCTACGTGTTTCAAATTGCTCCTGAGCATGCTTTAACTGTTCTAAAAGAATAGTAGCTTCAAACTGGTTCATTCTGTATTTTGGCCCGATGGTAACGGAACGACCCTCTTTATTCGTGCCATGATTCATCACCGTATAACAGTCATTAAGCAATTTCTCATTATTGCTAATAATGCCGCCACCCTCTCCGCAGCAAATTGTTTTACTGGTTTGAAAACTGAAACATCCGGCATCCCCTAAAGAACCTAATTTTTGACCTCTGTGCTCAGCAAGATGTGCCTGACAAGCGTCTTCGATAACTTTAAGATTATGTTTCTTTGCAATAGATAAAATACTGTCCAGATCGCACGGCTGTCCCATCATGTGTACCGGCATGATAGCCACCGTATTTTTATTGATTTTCTTTTCTACTTCCTTAGGATCCAATTGGAACGATTCTTTATCCAAATCGACCATCACGGGGAGAGCACGTGCGCTGATAATTGCGGAAATGGTGCCCATATCGGTGTAGGGAGTAGTAATTATTTCATCACCCGGCCCAAATCCCATGGCTTCGACAACCGTATGCAACGCCTGGGTTCCAGAGCCGGTGGTCACGCACCCCTTCACTCCCAAAAGCTGAGCGTATCTTTTCTCAAAAGTTGGAACAGCTCCGTTTAGGTTATCGTCTATTCTGTTCCATCTACCGCTTCTGACTGTTTTCGAAAGGCTTTCAACTATTTGTTCATCCACATATGGCCATTTGGGCCAAACCTTATTATTCACAACCGGTTCTCCTCCAAGTGCCGCTAATTTGGAAATATCACTCTTTAGATAAATATTCGTAGAAATACTTTCCAACGGTTTCACAACATTTGAACTCGCCATCGCAGCTGCACCAGCTGATACGGTTGTCAGAAATGCTCTTCTGCTAACTTTTTTTG
>DGZP01000107.1 GCA_002398565.1 Proteiniphilum sp. UBA4977 | reverse complement strand
GTCTGATAAAGGTCGGGCGGAAGTGTGATGGTGATTCTTTTAAAATTATTTTCACGAACAAAGTTTTTTAGCTGGGATATAAAATCGAAAACTAACTCGTACGACAAATACTCATGCGTATAGTGAAAACCGGCAAAAGGCGCTGAAAAAGGAGCACAGAGGACATCATCCTTTACCCCTGCAAGCAGTCCCATTGAAATATCGTCACTCTTCATCAACCTGATAATTTTATCAGTTTTACCTTCTACTAATCCAATAAATGACTCAGAGATAAAAGGATTCAAGTCTTTAGAAAAATGTTTTCTGTAAACATCTTTTGATACTTCGATTAACATTGTACTTCTTTTTTTAATTGATAACATCTTGTAAAATTGATAGCAACCTCCGCTCAAAAACTCTCTTCGTAAAGAAGTTCTCGTACTTCACTCTTCCGTTTGCCCCCATTTCCTCCCTCAAGGAAGGATTCTGAATCAGGCTTTCAATCCGTTCGGCCAGATCATTTGCATCATCCTGAGGGTGAAGCAGGTAGCCGGTAACACCTTCGTCCACTATTTCCGGTATACCGCCCACAGCATATGAGATTACAGGCAACCTGTGTTGCATGGCCTCCAGTATTACCAGGGGAAAACAATCGCAACGCGAAGGAAGTACAAAAATATCGGCCTCTTCAAACACCATCTCCTTCAGTTTTCCATACCTCTTTCCCAGATATTTTACATGCCCGTCAAGCCCCATACCCCCGGCGAAGTCGGTAAGTTTTTTTTCGGTGACATCACTCTCTCCTCCTACAAATTCACATTGAAAATGATACCCTTTTTCCAAAAGGATCTTGCAAGCTTCCACCAGAATAAAAACCCCCTTCTCCCTCATCAGGTTCGAGAAGAAAAGTATCCTGAAAGGTCTGTTCCCGGTTTTGGACAAAAAGGCTATTCGAGGCTGGTAATCACTTATGCCATTAGCACAATAATACACACTCGACTCTGGTACATATTCTTTCACGTCGTAATAGAGATGTCTGGAGAGAAGTATCACCGGAGCCTGGTTAAATACGAACCGGTAAAACAGGTCATTCAGTCTGTTGTTTTTTTCGTTTATTATGCCTCTGTTATGAATATGGTAGATAATTTTAGTGTGGAACAAACGCAACAGGGCAATGAGGATTACATCTTTACGAAAGCCGGGGCCGGTAGTGGTCAGTGCATAATAACAGAGATGAGGCTTGTGTCTTATTAACGTGGCGAGTAATGTTAACCATATTTTCACAAGCCGGACTATCTTCACAAGGTTCGTTTTTCCGCTCTCATTCACCTTCCGCGACAATATAAGATTGATATATTTTCCCCTGAATGCATCATTTATCAGTCTGCTTCCTTTAATCTGTTCCCCAACTACCGATGAACCGTGCACAGGGGGCGGTAGATGCAACAGGTATAATATCTCCTTTCGTTCAGATTTCATAACATTTTGGTGTATAATTGAGCATAGGATTCAATCATTTTATTCATGGAGAATTTCATCATTGCAAAATCAAATGCCATTTTCCGAAGTTTATTTATGTTGTAGAAATGCTCCTTTATCTTTTCAAAAATTGCGTATAATTCCTCCTGCCTCTCAAGATGAAATTTAAGTGGCCAATTTTCCGGCAATGTCTCGTCGAGCCCCGGAGCAAAGGAGGCAATGACCGGAACTCCGGCAAATGAGGCTTCGATCGATATTAGTGTCAACCCCTCAAAATGCGAAGGCATGAACAGAAAATCGAATGCATAAAACATGGTGGAAACATTGGGAACGGGATCGTATAGCAATACATCGCTCCTTTGTTGCGAAAGCTGGAGCAATCTTTTTTTATAGGTTCCGTCCCCTATAAGGTGAAACAGGAAACTACCGGGATATAACCGGCCGACCTCCGGTATTGCCGATATGAGTGTTTCCATCCCTTTATAATCTTCAAAACGCCCGCAAAAGGCAATATTTATTTTTTCTTTGTTTATTTTAAACGGATGGGGACATTGTTGAGGAACGGCACATCCGTTATAAATTATCTGCCTGTTCGGGGAAAGTGGCAGCCGGTATTTCTTTCTTAATTGTTCGTAAGCCACCATAGCGTATGAAGAGACCGCTGCAACCGGCTCATTTCCATAGGCCGACTCGGCAATCCTGCCCATTTTATGATGAGTTCGCCATAATTGAGTATTGTGTATTGTACGAACAACTTCGGGCGTTTTAATTCTGAACAGAGTGAGAATTCTTACTGCAATAGCCAAAACGAAATCTGGCAGGTCCGTATGGGAGTGAATGATGGAAGGTTTCTCTTTCAGAATAAGAAAAAACAGGTGAAGGGGGCCAAAAAGAAGGCTTCCCCGCTTGGAGCCTCTATGCAGAGTGATGATCCGGATATTTTTACGCTCTAACTCTTTTCTTTTGTGATCGGCATAACTGTTTTTTGTCCGGTACAACTCTACCACGGAAATCTCTGCAGAATGGGATAAGTTGCCATACTCCGACAGGTGAAAAGCAATTATTTCTGCTCCTCCCAACTGGATAGATGATATGAGTTGAAATATTTTTTTCATTGCATTGTTAATTGATTTGTTCACGCTGTCTTTTTAAATCGATCCCAAACAGAAGGAAAGAGGATCTTCATCCATATCATAATAAATGAATAAGGAAGGTATGCAGGAAAATGCTTCTTTATGTAAAACAGATACTCGCTGTATGCAAGTCCCTTCGGACTCTTCATCCAACGGATTCTTTCTTTCAGGGATACACCTGTTTTCCAGTTTTTCCCGTGATTATGCTCACATATACCACAAACACCGGGTGCCAGCCATAATGGAATATTTCCTTTTAGAGCTCTTAGGGAATAATCGTAATCGGCAATTCCGTGGGTATACCGTTCTTCAAAAATACCGATCCTGTCCACCACATAACCACTGACCCACAGAATATTGGCGTTAGCCAGGTCGCACTGTTGAGGATAAGAGGCCAGCGCAAGTTTCCGCATGGTCATAATGAGGTGGTTTCGTATGATTGTTGACCCGCCGTACGTTACCTCGCCCGTAGCTCCGTCGACTGTAGCTCCGGTATATATTCCCTTCATGCCCGTTTCCGACAGTGAATATGTCTCTGCCTTCAGTAAATTCCAAATAAAATTCCGGTGCAATATCACATCGTCGTTGATCAGCAGAAAGGCATCATACTTTTTCCTGTCCAGGGCGGTTTTCCATGCCAGTCGCATGCCGCCAGCCCAAAACATATTCCCGTTACCTTCTACCAGATTGACATCTGGAAACAGTTCTTTCACTGCATTGCCAGTCCCATCGGTGGAACCGTCATCGGTCAAATAGACATCGACCCGATATGCAGGAGGCACCTCAGCCCGCTGTAATGATTCCAGACAAGCAATTGTTTTTTCCCTTCTGTTGTGGCATGTAATCAATGCCGCTACACTCTTTG
>DGZP01000063.1:3313-6322 GCA_002398565.1 Proteiniphilum sp. UBA4977 | reverse complement strand
GGGTATTTTCTGTCCAACTCTTCTCGCAATGCTTTAAGCTTCTCAGCTGGCGTCCAAGGGATTCCCGCTTTCTTTGCCAGCGCGTGAAGTCTCTTCTTGTATCCATTGTCTTTTGCCTCGCCGTTGATTCTGTTCCTTACGCCCACACTCGTTTCTGGATAAGCCGGGCTTGCGGTTATCGTCACGTCATAGAGGCCGCTGATTTTTTTTATCTTTCGAAGATAAATGCCATCCTGCCGCTTCTCCCACACGTCGCCTCCATCCGCCACGCTGAAACTGAAAGAGGAACCATCGATATCCCCGCGCCTTACCATCTCCACGGTATAGTCGCCATCAGCGGTATTAGCGGCTGAGAACTCATAGTACAATCCGGTGGAGGTGATCCTTAGGGATAATGTTCCCCTGCCTTTCTTGCTCCGTGCCAAAAGTCGCTCCCGGTTGTGATCCACTAATGCCTTTACATCACTTCGCTGGATGAGTGCTTCGTCGATTGCACCCGGAAGGATGATCTCAACGAACCTTCGTCCAGCCTCAAATAATACCTGCGATGGGCTGTTGAATACCACTGCCATCCCGCTCACTTTTCGACCGCTCACACTTGGTGCGGCTGCCGATCTTACCTCTCTGTTGTTGTCTTGCATTGTTTTTTGATATTTAGCTTATTAGTAATTACTCCCCACCATCTGAAACGAAAAATCCAGGTTAGCAAGTGATCCGCTGCCGTTCCTAACTTCCACCGTAAAATACGTGGAATACATTCCTGTAACAACGCATCTTTGACCACTTACCAAAGGTTGACAAAAAACACAGTAATCTGCCGTCTTTACAAGTCCTGCAGGACGTTGGAAGTCAATCCGCATTATACCTGTTGAAATCCATTGGTCGGCAACTATATCTATTGCCCCCCATTTATTTAATACTGCCATGACTATAGGTTTTTTTCGGTCGCAAAATAACTCCCGGTCGCCTGCTGGTTAAGCTCCCAGTCCGTCAGGAATCGGCTGAAGCTGTCATACAATGGCTGGATTGCCTCCGACTGTTCGGCATCGGCTTTTTCCATCGCCATCTTATAAGCTCCTACAATATTAAGTACTTCGCCGTGGCTGTATAGAATAGCCTCCGTAGGTAGATTATTGTAAGGCTGGAACAACATCTCGATATTGCAGTCTGAATCCGGCAATAGGGAAAAATGCTCCGTTATCTCTGTGGGAAGTTCCGTTTTCGGCTTGTTCGCTTTCCACACACGATACTCGGATAATCCGGTCAAAACACTCTCAATAGTGGAATATTCTATTGCCTCGGGGTCTAACAGTCCCTTGGCTACAATTAGGCTTGCCTCGAAATGAGAGACAAACGTATCGTTGGAAAATATGCAGGCAGGGTAAAAATCACCCCGTTCGTTGATAGTCTGCTGCATTGTGATCTTTGCTTGTAATGGTATAATTCTGGCCATAATTAAAACGGTGTTATTTGATTGATGATCTCTACTTCAAACCCTCCGGCGTTGTAGGTAATTTCGTGGGACGTGAACCGCAACGATTCATTACACAGATAGATCATTGCTGCGATCTTCTTTAATTTTTCGTCCTGCATCGCCAGGATGTCATCGGGTTGCAATTCTGTCAAGTTCAGCGTATCCAGGTAGTTCCCCGTGATCTTCTGCGCCTTGTTTAGTAACTTTTCGAATTGTTTTGTTGCTGTCATTGTGTAAAAAATTTAAATGATATGATCTCTTTACTAATAGGATGATTCTAACGCTTTTCGTACACTCAAAGTCTCGGTTTGATTTTGCATGTTTTTGTTGCGGTATTAAAAATCCACACATGGGAGTTCGAGTAATATATCTCGTTCCAGTTGGTTCTACGAATAAATCGTAGATTGAATATTCTTATCAATGTATCTTGCATGGCTTAAAATTTTAATGTGTTTTTAAATGCTTAACCTCATATCACCACAACCCCACCCACCCCTATGTATATAGGGGTGTGGTGTGGGTGGGGTGATGTTAAAAAGGTAATGATTCACTTTCTGTGTTCTCTTTAATATACAATCGGTACATACCGTTTATATCCTTGTAAATAAACTGTTGTTCCAATCCTCTCTTAATTCTATTTTCGCAGGCTGTTTTTCCTTTACCGGTAACATCCATCAATTTGGAATGCAGGTCTCCCCATGATAGAAATGTGGAATAGCTATAAATCTCCTCGAATATAGATCTCAGGTTTTCCTGTTTCGGTTGAGGCATATCGGTCAGCTCAGGCAGGCCCCTTTCATTTACAATGAAAGAGAATGGCGCAAACTCCATGTTTCGCGTAAACTGTGGTTTAACGGTCGTAACATCGCCTTCTCTTGTAATCAGCATAACGGTCTCACTTTTACGAATGAGCTCGCTTCCGAAGTGTCCTCTGGTTTTTTCACTGTTGGGGTTGGTGTGCACCACGCTGCATATATGACAACTCTTCTCGGATGAGAGTCGCATCAGCTTCTGGACCATGTCAACGCTCGGGTCCAGCTCATTTGTGTTCTGGAGAAGGTCTGCCGATCCATCGATAATAACCAATGTGGGTTTGAACTGATCGATGGTGTTCGTGGTGATCTCGTATCGCTGATCGTATGTCAGCTCCCTTAATGATAATACCCTCAAACGATCCCTTACGTCAATCGAATAGTCCCATCCCATTAACCGGTAAACACGCCTTACAAGTCGCTGCACAAATGCCCGGCTCTGCTCGGTGTCTATCAATAAAACCCTCTTGTCGTCCAAATCCGAACGCATCCCCATGAATCCGGATTTATTCAAAAAGGCAGCAATAATAGAAACGACAAAGAACGTCTTCCGTGACTTGGCCAGTCCGGTAATTGTGGAAACATCACCAATAGAGAACATTGGGGTGTCATATTGCTGAAGAACTGTCATTGCGTCCGGAATTTGTTCATTTGCGAAAACATCATGCTGGTAATCCTCTTTTGGTCGAAAATCATAAACCGTCTCCATCATTCTGTTACGTC
>DGZP01000063.1:0-3022 GCA_002398565.1 Proteiniphilum sp. UBA4977 | reverse complement strand
ACCAAATTTTTGTGTTTTTGGATTTACCACGCCAATATTGCACTTGTCCGTGATATCTTTCAGCGGGATAAAAACCAGAACAGCATCATTCCCACACTCCAACGCCTTCCGAACATACTTTACAACATACTTTGCTACTTCCGAATAAAGCATCACCGTCTCAGTTTCCACCACTGGCAGTATCTTGTTTTCGAGTAACATGATCCGCTCCTGTGTCTTCTTTCTCCCGAAGTCTGTTTTTTGAAATTTTAGCCTTTCTTTTTCATCCTCAATGATTTGCCTGAGGATTTCTGTTTCGAAACTTTCCGTTAAAATTGCATCATTCTTTTTCATGGTGATTTAGATTTAGTTTGATAATTTTTTTAAATCGCTCTCCCGGTAACGGATGTTTGCGCCAATTCTCACGTGGGGTACTATTCCCTCTTTTTTCCACCGGTGTAGCGTTGGTCTGCTACATCTTAGATAGTCGCAAGCCTCCTCTGCGGTGAGGAGCTTTTCATTTGCCGGCTCTGGTTTTTCATGGTTCAGCTGAGCCAGCTGTTTTGATACCTCTTCTTGAACAATCTTTTTAATAATTTCGTCTAACATGATAATGATATTAATATATTATACCCGTTAGGGGTGATTTTCAACAATTCGTACTTTGTATACGATTGGCTCCTCTCACACACTAACGCCACAAATATAACACATTGTACAACAGATTATTAGCAACCAAAATATTTCTTTTTCGTAATATGGTAGCTATTTTATTGGGCACAAAAAAAAGAGGCTACCATTGAGCCTCTTTCAAAAAAATACCGATGATTCATTTAAGGTATTTATCAATTTTCTTTCGTTTTTCTGATCTTTTTGGTACACCCGGATTCTCCCACTCTATCGGGATATTTCGGGTCAAGTATTTTGAAAGGTCCGGATCATGTTTTAAGAAGTAAAAAAAATCATAGAGGAACTCGCCTTCTGGGTCTCGGATTGTTTTCACCTTGTTTGAGAATGTTCCACTATTTTTTAACGATTTGATATATCCTACAAATTTATGTTTAAAATATTTCCTGTCATTTTCATTCTCTTCCCTCTCCTCTTCTCTCGCCATAGCCTCAATTTCCTGTGATATTTTATTTTTTGGACAATAGCTCAACACTTTCTCTATTTCACCCCAATATTCACGAAGTCCGTCTTTCATCATGCTAAATAGTTCTTTATCCAGGTCAACTTTTCCGGTTGCTGCTTTTATTGTGCCATCACCCCGAAGACAAAAAATTTCATGTATCTTTTTAGCCTTTCTCCACATTTGCGGATTCCCCACTGATCTCTCAGCAAAAAAATCTCTGTAAATAAGGTTACAATAAAAATCCACATCAAGAATTGGATCACCAAACACAATATTATATTTGGATGCCATTGATACCATCGGCTTCTTTATTTTGGAGAAAACATCCTCGTCAATCCACCAAGCATCAATGTCATCTTTGAAAATTTCGTCATGCAACTCCGATTCTACTTCAGTCGCATATTTGTTTTTTGGATATTTTCCCATCATCCTATCTTTTTAAGTTTCTTAGCCACGTCTTTGGCATTGTCTTCTTTGCTCACCTTTATATATTTCAGGAATGCATCTTCGGTTCTGTGTCCGGTCAGGAACATTAATTGTGTCGATGGGATTCCCCTCCGATAAAGATTTGTTGCGAATGATCTGCGTGCCGTGTGGGAGGTAACCAACTGCCATTTGGGCACGGGTGCAATTACTGTCATCTTTCCCTTCTTGACTTCTGCCATCACTGGTTCATCCAGCCCGGATAGTCTGCAAACATCTTTCAATTGCCGGTTATAATACTGGTCTGTCGGTATCTTTGGCAGTCGTTCCGGGTACTTATCTAGCACGGCCTGTAATTCATCTGTGACAGGAACAACTACTCCCTCGCGGGTCTTCTGAGTCCTGATGGATACTAACCCATCCTTTATATTCTCGCTCTTTAAGCGGCTTAAATCGGATATTCTTAGGCCAGTCCAGCAGCCAATCAAAAACAAATCCCTGATCTCTGCCAGCCTATCATCCAGCTTGGTGTTGGTGATCAGCCTTATTTCATCTTCATTCAGATATACGTGTTCTGCCTCTTCTTTATTTATTTTTGCAAACAGGGATCTTCCTGACACCTTTTTCTTGAAGTCTTGATTCACTACCAGATTATCTGTCAGATCTGCCTGAGTGAGGAACGTCTTCAGGTTCTTAACTATCTTATCAATGGTTGATCCTTTCTTTCCGACCGTCTTCAGGTAGTTTACCAAATCCAGATAATATTCATACCCCATGCTCTTCCAACTTGCCGTTTTTCCTCGGTATGCGTCAAAGTCTTTCAGGTGGTTAAGGGTATTATTTAAATCTTTCTTGGTGCCGGTGGTCAAATTTGATTTACTGATATAGTCTTCGATAAACCGAAAAGGAGGAATGTAGTCTTTTTCAACCACTATTTCCCTATTCTTGTTGAATATCTCAATCAAACCCTCGTCCGTGCTAAGCGCCTCTCTCAGGTTTTTTAATGTCAAATTATTTTCGCTCGCAAGCTTGCTGCCGATCTCCTCTACCCTTGCGACTCCTCTTGAAATTTGACCATTCTTATAACTGTCATTCTTGGTTATACGCTTCGCCGGGTTCCAGTCCTTCAACTTCACCGACAAACCGGTACTATAATCCAACTGCCGGTACTTCTTACCGTCCGGATGCACTTCATATGTGCCAAAACTGATACGATAAATTATCGATCTGGTTTCTCCCCTACTGCTTAATCTTATGTTTATCTTCATATGTGAAAAAGTTCGAGTCCACCCGGGTAAGTGAAACTAAAAAAAACACCCCGAAAACGTTCCCTAAATATTTCCCCAAATATACGATAAATATTTGTATAATTCTTTACATTTAACAAAAAAAATATTTAAAAACCGTTGTATAAGTGTTTGTTACACATTGGTATTAATAAAAATCATTATTATAGTTTCCCGTTCTGGTAGGACAACAATAAAAACT
>DGZP01000058.1 GCA_002398565.1 Proteiniphilum sp. UBA4977 | reverse complement strand
TTTTGAATTTCAACGAAAAACTGCTCCACGACGACAGGGTAGAGAAGGTAATTCTCCCCATACGTGACGGAATTACGGTTGTGCGAAAAAAATAGAGAAGAATGGAAACAAACAGACAACAAAAAGTGAATCGGCTGATTCAGAAAGAGCTCGGAGAGATCTTTCTGGTGGAAACCAAAAAGATGCCGGGCGTACTGGTATCGGTTACGCATGTCCGGGTAACTCCCGATCTGGGAATTGCCCACTCGTACTTGAGCATATTCCCTTCGGAAAAAGGAAGCGAAATGGTGCAGAATATAAACGATAACGTAAAGTCGATCCGGTACAATTTGGGAAAACGAATTGGAAAACAGTTGCGCGTTGTTCCTGAACTGGTTTTCTACCTGGACGACTCGCTCGACTACATCGAAAATATTGATAAATTATTGAAATAACGTGAATCTTTCCCTTTTCATCGCCCGCCGTTATCTTTTCTCTAAGAAATCACACAACGCCATTAATATCATTTCGCTTATTTCAGTGTGTGGAATTGCTATTGCAACAATGGCAATGGTTTGCGTTTTGTCGGTTTTCAACGGATTTGGCGGAATTGTGGAAGGGATGTTCAACGCTTTCGACCCGGACCTGAAAATTACGGCCAAAGCCGGAAAGGTATTTGATTATCACACGCCCGACTTTGATAAGGCTTTACGGGTTGAAGGCATTCAAATGATATCGGAGTCGCTGGAAGAAAATGCGTTGTATAAGTTTGAGGACCGCCAGGTGCCGGTCCTCGTGAAAGGTGTATCGGAAGAGTTCCGGCTGATGACTGATATGGATAAACTGATGGTAGACGGTAGCTTCCGTCTTACGGAAGACGTAGTAAGTTACACTACCCTGGGAACAGGCCTGGCCATCACGCTGGGTGCTCGGGCCGGATTTGTAAACCCGATTGAAATTTACGCTCCGAAACGCGACGTAAATGTTAACCTGGCAAATCCTTCGGCAGCATTCACGCGTGAAGACATACAGATTGGAGGTGTTTTCAGCCTCAATCAACCCGATGTGGATGATCAGGTGGCCATTATTCCCATCCGTTTGGCACGTGAACTGTTCAGGTATGATAATGAAGTCTCCTCCCTCGATATCAAACTTCATCCCGATGCATCAGTGAAGAAAATAAAATCTGAAATTGAAAAGATATTGGGCGACGATTTTCTGGTGGAAAACCGGTTCGAGCAGCAGATTGAGTCTTTCAGGATGTTGCAGATTGAAAAATGGGTGACGTTCCTTATTCTGGCTTTCATCCTTTTAATTGCTGTCTTTAACGTGGTTGGATCACTCTCGATGTTGATCGTGGAAAAGACGATAGATATCAAAAGCTTAAGAAATATGGGGGCGAATAACAACCTTATTTCCCGCATTTTCCTGTATGAAGGCTGGTTAATCACTTTTTTTGGAATCGTTTCTGGAATTGTTGCCGGATTGACCTTGTGTTTGTTGCAGCAACATTTCGGATTGCTCCGTCTGAGCAATGTTCCCGGAGCTTATGTGGTGGATGCTTATCCCGTTATTGTGCGGTTCTGGGATATTGCAACCGTCTTTGTGGTGGTAAGCATCATCTCACTGCTTACTGTATTTTATCCCATCAATAATTTGAAGAAGAAATTGAAATTCGCTGAGGTGTAACAGCTATGCCTTTCGCTCAAAACTATATTAATTATGAAAATTGCAGTGGTTGGAACAGGATATGTAGGATTGGTTTCGGGCGCATGCTTCGCTGAAATGGGAGTGGATGTAACCTGTGTGGATATTGACGAAGCAAAAATCGAAGGATTGAAGCAAGGCATTATCCCGATTTACGAACCTGGATTAAAAAATATTGTGGTTCGCAATTACGATGCAGGGAGATTGCACTTTACTACTGATTTACCGTCGGTTTTGAACGATATGGATATGGTTTTTATCGCTGTCGGGACTCCCTCGGACGAAGACGGCAATGCCGAGATGAAGTACGTTTGGAAGGTTACGGAAACCATTGGCGACCACATTGGAAAACCGCTGCTGATCGTTACCAAGAGTACTGTCCCGGTGGGCACTTCGCACCGGATAAAGGAACGTGTACAGAAACGATTGGATGGGCGCGGCCTCAGCAACCTGGAATTTGATGTAGCCTCCAATCCGGAATTCTTGAAAGAAGGCGCAGCCGTAGACGATTTTATGAGTCCCGACCGTGTTGTGGTAGGTGTGGAGTCGGAGCGTGCCAAGGAGTTGATGACCCGGCTTTACCGCCCGTTTCTGCTCAACAACTTCCGTGTAATTTTCATGGATATTCTTTCTTCGGAGATGACCAAATATGCCTCTAACGCTATGCTCGCAACACGGATCAGCTTTATGAACGATATTGCCAACCTGTGCGAACGGGTAGGTGCCGACGTGAACATGGTGCGGCGGGGGATCGGCAGTGACACGCGTATTGGAAAGAACTTCCTTTACCCGGGTTGCGGTTATGGCGGAAGTTGTTTTCCCAA
>DGZP01000027.1:4325-5026 GCA_002398565.1 Proteiniphilum sp. UBA4977 | reverse complement strand
CACAGCGACCAACGGCGCAGCGGGATAACAGCGTAAGCTGACTTTCGGGAACGAAGAGAACAAACAACTTAGCAGAGTTTATATGATTATCAAGGTATGCGGCATGCGGGATGCGGTTAACATCAGAGCGCTGGAACAGCTCGATATCGACTGGATGGGATTTATTTTTTACCCCGGTTCACCCCGCTACGTGGGAAGGAGCTTGCGTTATATCCCTTCAAAAGTAAAGAAAATAGGCGTTTTTGTCGACCAGGATCCCCAGATCGTACGGGAGCGTGCAGCGCAAAATAGGCTGGATGCCATTCAACTTCATGGGAGTGAGCCGCCCTGGTATTGCATCAATCTGCGCGAAGAGAGGTACAAGGTCATCAAGTCATTCGGGATAGATGAAGATGGTTTCATACCCGCGGGGCAACTGGATGCCTACGAAGGGAAATGCGATTATTTCCTTTTCGACCGGAAAACAACACATCATGGCGGTTCGGGAAGGAAGTTCGACTGGAGCAGGTTGTCCGACTATCACGGAGACACACCTTTTCTGCTGAGTGGCGGTATCTCTCCTGAAGATGTGGAGGAAATTAAATCATTTGCTCATCCCCGGTTTGCGGGGATCGATATCAACAGCCGATTTGAGATTGGACCGGCGGTGAAGGATATTGAGCTGATTAAAACATTTATAAAAGAATTCCGTTAAGAGCGGT
>DGZP01000027.1:2124-4056 GCA_002398565.1 Proteiniphilum sp. UBA4977 | reverse complement strand
AGAGTCAAGGAGCAAGAAATAAGAAACAAGAATATTATGAACAGAATCGACAAACTATTTAAGGAGAAGAAAAACAATGTACTATCGGTCTATTTTACTGCAGGCTATCCGGCACTTGATGACACCGTGAAAGTGATACAGGCACTGGAGAAGAGAGGGGTTGACATGCTTGAAATAGGTGTGCCGTTCAGTGACCCGATGGCCGACGGGCCGGTGATTCAGGCATCGGGTGCCGAGGCGCTGAAAAACGGGATGAGCCTGAAAGTACTTTTCGACCAGCTGGTTGACATCAGGCAGACTGCATCGATCCCTTTGGTGCTGATGAGCTACCTCAACCCCATCATTCAATTCGGTTTTGAGAATTACTGCCGTGAAGCGGCACGGTGTGGGGTCGATGGATTCATCATCCCCGACCTGCCCTTTGCGGAATACATGGAGTCATACAAGCCGGTGGCTGAAAAATACGGATTACATGTGATTATGCTGATTACGCCCGAAACATCGGAAGAGCGGATCAGAATGATCGACCAGCATACCTCCGGCTTTATCTATATGGTTTCATCCGCTTCGGTTACCGGAGCAAAGAATCGGTTTAGCGATGAAAATCTGGCCTATTTCCGTCGGGTGAACACCATGCAGCTGCGAAATCCTCGCCTGATCGGATTCGGAATATCCAACAGGGAGACATTCAATGCAGCCTGCCGTGAAGCTTCGGGAGCCATCATCGGCAGTAAATTTATCTCGCTGTTGGAAAGTGAGAAATCAATTGATGATGCGGCCACAAAGCTAATAATTGCGATTGATCCACAATGAAAGGAACTTGTCGTACACGTGATAAGCGCCACGCTCCAGCGTGACGAAATCCTTGTCGAGTAACCCCCTGATGGCAGACTGCACAGAACTGGATGAAGTGAGACTGTGTTCCTTGACAAACTCCGCAGAGGTAATCTCTCTGGCATTTCCCTCCTTGGCTATGGCTATCAGCAGTTCTTTCTGTCTTGCCGGGAGGCGGAACAGTGTCTCTGAATAACTGTAATCATATGAATTTACGTTTTTCTCAACAGCCTCCTCTACCATGCTCTTCGTCACTTTGCCCTCACCAGGAGTCATCGAGAAGAGGGTGTTCAATATTTTTTGCATATACCAGGTGATGCCTTCAAATTGTCTGTATACCGATTCCACCATCTCAGGAGAGATGTATTTGCCGTTTTCCTCAAAGTGGCCCAACGCAAATTGTGTGTATTCCTGCATGAAGATGGCTTCAAGATGCTGTATGGATACACTTTGATAGAATGGATGTGAAGCGCTTGTGAAGATCTTGTCCATAATATGACGCTGGCTGCCTGCGAAGATGAAACGTGCATTGTGGCACTGTTGTATGTGGGTCCGAAGCAGTGCCTCCACATTCTTTTCCCTGTAATGGTTAATCTGTTGAAATTCATCGATTGCGACCAGACAAGGTTTTCCCGCCTGGTTCAGATACTGGAAGATCTCATCCAGCGTGGTCTCCACGGACCTGATGTCGCCCAGTTTCACATTAAATGACGGTACACCCGTCACGTTGAATGAGACTCCGGCCTGCAATGATTTGACAATGGTCAGGAATATTTCTAATGCTTTTTGACCAAAAGGTTTCAGTCGCTCTACAATCTCCCTGCTTAACGTGAAAACAAAATCACGAATGGAGCCGGTCGGATAAATATCAATAAAGAATGTGTAGTATTTATCTGCTATTTCACGTTTTGTAAAGCAATGGGTGATGAGTCCCGTTTTTCCCATTCTGCGCGAAGAAATAAGTGCTACATTGTTGCCATTCGCGATATTTCCGATTAACTCTTTTGTCTCTTCTTTTCGATCACAGAAATAATGCGGCGATAAATAGCCACTGGTAATAAATGGGTTGGTAATCTTTTTCATACGACTAAAATATTT
>DGZP01000027.1:444-1940 GCA_002398565.1 Proteiniphilum sp. UBA4977 | reverse complement strand
TTTTTCATACGACTAAAATATTTACTCATGTTTCGCACTTCCCTCAAACCATTGACAAAGAAATAGAAGGGAAATGCATTATTATCTATATCTCTGTACTATAACATTTTATATTTTACAATTTCTCAATCGTCCTTAACCATCACCGAACAACACAGTGCAATGATCATGGATTCTGCTTTTGGATTGGCCAACATTTTTTCAAGTAAATCATCGGCATCCATCTCCAATACCTCGCATACTGAGCAGACTAACTCGATGAACAGCCCCCATAGCCGTCTGTCGAGTGTTTCCCTGAGCACATCGGCGTTCATTGACCGATAAAGTGCCCCTTTCGACTCGTAGTTATCGTACCGGAAACGCAGTGTCAATAACAGATAGGCTATCATGCTGATGGTCGTTTCTGCTACCTGGGCGTCAAAGTTACTGGATTGACATCTTCCCAGGTTCAACAATTGCTTCGATTCTCGATTGAACACCTCCACAACCCATCTTACCTGGTAATGCCCGATCAATCCCTTGAACGTCAGTTTCGTGTCCGTCGTCAACAAAACCTTCCATTTGTCATTTTTGCCCCGACGACTAAAGAAAAGGCAGATCTCAACACCTTGGTACAGCACTTTGGCCTGTTTGTACTGGTAACCCAGGGAACGGCAGCGCCTGGCTTTGCCCAGCATGTTATTGATCTGGGCGTGGGTCAGGCTCTTACCCTGGTACTCAAACTTAGTCTTTGCAAACTTGTACATCCCGATCAGGTGAACTTCCTTGTCCTTCACACTCCGGATAGCCTGTATCAACGCATCGCAAGTAAACCAGCTGTCCACCAGGACGTAATCAACGCGAAGCCCGCGATAGATGGCCGTGAAAAACATCCGCAGGACCATCTGGATCTTGTTCGTGTCCAGTTCTTCCACACGTTTAGCGGTGTACGAGTCCTTGATACGCTTGCAACTGTATTGCTTGCGGATCTGCTTTTTGGTCATCCCAAACGGGCGTTCCTGCTTTTTCCCTTTTTCCCGGTGAAGACTGAAATCCAGTGGTATGGAGGACTTACCGTCCCAGTACATCATCACCAACAGCTTGAATCCAAGCACGTAGCTGTTGGTTACATGATCCCATACCTTCCCGATCTTCTCTATACGCTTCCCGGTTTTAGACAGGGTGGTGTCATCGAAGATCAGGTAACGGGATGAGGTATCATCTACATCACTATCTTTGGACGTCACCGTCAGAAAACGATGCACAAGATGCCACATAAGCATCCGCCAGCATATGATGGAACTGTTCTTCAAGCGATAGAACACATCCTTGCCCATGGTGGAACCTTCACCTGTGGGGCTGTTCAGATAGGAGTTGACCGTCTTGTCTGAACTGACCACCATGGAGACCAGCAGGGCCAGGACCATTTTAAAATCATATCCCCGGGTCTTGAACCATTTGAACTCAGAAAGACCTTCGCTTAGCTTCAACGCCTTGAAGCGGCTAAAAATATCTTC
>DGZP01000027.1:0-154 GCA_002398565.1 Proteiniphilum sp. UBA4977 | reverse complement strand
GCAGCATATTTTAATGGTTTGGTTTCCATCGCTAAGATAATCATTTTCAATGATATATTAGCTAAAATATGCTGCTTTTTTTATCTCTTATCCTCTGATTATCAACTTCATTTTTAACTGCGAAACATCAGTAATCAAATAATAGAAACTTATG
>DGZP01000111.1:12935-14993 GCA_002398565.1 Proteiniphilum sp. UBA4977 | reverse complement strand
TGTGCCCATTTTTTTTCAAACTCGTCTGTAACCTTACTCCTCGACCAAACGCCGCTGCGCATGACCTCGAGAAGTTGCTTCTCATCGGTCGCAGGATTCCATATTGGCCATTTGGGCCATTGGCCTGTAAATGATTTCTCACCACCCAGAATGGCAGGTTTTATGTCAATTTTATTAAAAGCCCAGGCTTTTTGGTTACCAAAACCATTTAGTGTCATCAGGGAAGCGCTACCTATCACACTTTTTTTGAAAAATTTCCGTCTGTTCATATTATTTATTGAATGATTTTGTATTTGTACAATGAGTAACTGTTCGCCGCTGCTAATTTAATGTTAATTCAACTTCCACAAACTTCATTAATTAATCTGTTTTTAAAATTTAGGTACTTGGCTACATTCGCATTGCTATAATGTCAATTAAAATTAGTATGAAAGCTTCCAACCCGGAGTTTGTAAAGCCGGTCTGGAACAAATGCATTTTTTTCCTTTGTATTACATTACCAATCGGAAGGAAGTTCCAGAGACCAGACATCATTGCTTAACGGCGGGATCATTCCTCCGGCTATCCATATTTTATTTTGAAATACAAAAACAGCATGTTCGTGTCTTTCCTTCCATTTTGATCCTTCCGTTTTTAACTCTTTCCAGTCTTTACCATTTTTTGAATACCAAACATCATCCCAATTCTTATAAGGGTTTCCCGACCAACCTCCTATCATCCACATATACCCTCCGTATACTACTGAAGAAAACCATATTCGTTCGTGCCATTGTGCATTTTCAGTCTCTTTTTGCCAATGAACACCATCCGAACTGCTCCAAACGTCATTATAACCCCAATATTCCGGGTCATAGTTTCCTCCACCCATTACATAAATCCGATCATTTAATACGACAGCTTGATGAAAAGCTCTGGGTGACCATTCCGCATTTTTTGTTGCAAGTGTCCAATTTTTTCCATCATCCGAGCACCAAACATCATTCAAAAGACTATTTTTGTTACCATAATAATAGTCTGTAGTTCCTCCTAATATCCACAACTTGTTTTGAAAAGAAACTATTGCTGCGGCACATCGCGGAGTCCATTCTGCATTTTGGGTAACCAAATTCCAATCTTTACCATCTTGAGAAGACCAAACCATATGGCTGGCCGATCGGTTTTCTAAGCGGCCATTGTACCAGCCTCCCATCATCCACATTTTACCTTTAAAAGATATGCTCATAGGTAAATCACTGTGTATCCATGGAGCATTTCTAAATACAAGCTCCCAGTTCTTGCCGTCTTTCGATCGCCATACATCTCGGGGAGGAGCTTCGTATGAGTTATGCCACCCACCCAATATCCACATATATCCGTTATGTACAACTTCTCCCTGTGAATCTCTCGGTGACCACGCTGCCGTTTCCTGCTCTAATGTCCATTTAAAAGTGTCCTGTGCGTTCACAATAAATGAGTGTAATAGAGAAAAGGAAAAAAGGATAATGCAAAATCTCATACCCCGTTTCTGTAATGTATTTGTGGTTGACAGAATAATTACTGCTTCAGCCATGTGTTTTCGGCGAAGATATACTCCGGCGCATGCCAGGTTTTCAATACGGAAAAATCATTCAAACGTATCCCCAAAATTTTGGTAGAATCTAACCGTCGATATATTTCCATTCAAACCGGGCATGCGACTATCTTGTATAGCCGGAGCAGACAACCTGTGTGCAAAATATTACGCAGTTCTTGTATTTATTTGAGTTTCGCAACGTTGTTATGGATTTTATCTACAGCGTTGATAATGTCGTCCATATCGGATTTCGTTCCGAGCATGAGTCCGCCATTCCAAATCCAAAGTGCTGAACCGTAAGTTTTAATCAAAGAAGGACAGTGATTTTTTTGCTTATATTTTTCAAAATCCAATTCGTCTGCAGTGTAAACCTTTTGGTAAATTTCGGATTTGAATACCTCACGCATCATCGGCTGACCGTAAAGAGGATCGTTCGGATAACCGGTCCCTACCGGAACACCTTCGGCACTGAGCGCTTCGATAAACCGTTGACGCGGCAGTCCGTC
>DGZP01000111.1:11964-12650 GCA_002398565.1 Proteiniphilum sp. UBA4977 | reverse complement strand
TCATTCAGGTAAGCTCCGTTTTCGTTCCTGATTTTGTGTTGCTCTTCGAGTTTTTCCAACTGACACAATCCAATTACAGCCTGGTACTCAGCCATACGAATTTTGTTTGCCAGGATGAGCGCCGAAATAGAACTTATTTGCCCGGATACAGACCCTGATGCGTAGCCGAAATTATGGTACGAATACAGCCGGTCAAAATATTCGGTGTCGTCAGTCAGGATTCCTCCTCCTTCGCCTATAGGAAGGTTTTTCGATGCCTGAAAGCTGAAGCAACCGGCATTACCGAATGTTCCGACTCTTTTACCTCCGATTTCTGCCAAGTGAGCCTGACAAGCATCTTCCACAACGAACAGATTATGTTCCTTGGCAATCTTCATAATTTCTGGCATATCAGATGGATATCCGCAAATATGAACTGGTAAAATACCCTTGGTCCGAGGAGTAATTTTTTTCCTTATCTGTTTGGGATCAATCTGGAATGTCTCCGGATCAATGTCTGCAAAAACCGGCATGGCCCCTTTATAGAGGATGCCGAAAATTGAAGCGCTGAAGGTATAAGGGGAACAGATTACTTCGTCGCCAGGACCAATATTCGATTGCATCCATGCTGCACTCAAAGCGTTAGTACCATTAACCGTAGTGAGACAATGTTTCGACCCGTGCATTTCTGCCCACTTTTTTTCAAA
>DGZP01000111.1:9760-11693 GCA_002398565.1 Proteiniphilum sp. UBA4977 | reverse complement strand
CATTTTAGGATTGAATTTTTCAGCATCCCATTGCGGCCAGGTCTGCCATTTCTTATTCCCCCGGACAGGGGTTCCACCGAGAAGGGCAAGCTTATCCGAAGTGTCCCGGGAATTTCCAAAAACGGGCGTAATGCCCGATACTGCTACCCCTGTTGTGGCGGCAGCTAATGTACCTATAAAGCGACGACGACTGATTTCATTACTTTTCATGTTGATTACTTTTTATTAATTAAACTTGTTATTTTTTAAGTGTGTTTAGTCCTAAAAACCGCTTTAGGCTTATAAGACAAAAAAGTTGATTATCCGGGAGAAAGGCTGATCTTGCTAGCGGATTTCCGTTTACATTTTCTAATTTCTATCTAAATACATATGTTCCGGTGTTTTCATAGAGGAATCGAGGATTTTCTTAATGCGTTATCTACTAACAGTTTTGTTATTAAATAATTTACGTTAAAGTACTCCGGTAAAAAAAAATGTTTTAGAATGCCATTCACTTGTCCATGGACTATGTTTATGTAATGGGAAAAGTTTTTCATCAGAGTGATAAATCAATGGCACATCTTCATTTGTTTTTTGTAGAATTAGTCGTTTTTGTTTAAATACCAACTTAAAATTACACTATGCCGAAAAACATTTTACTGAAGAATTAAACACAGATTTGACCTTTAAAAATGATGCTTCCCCTCAATGACAAATATAGAATACAATTGATTAAATTTATTTTCTAATTACGCAACCCATCCCTCAAAATACGCAAATATCCTCAACAAAAGCACATTAATTTCTACTGTTTTTTCTGTTTCAGCTACGGTTCCGAATCACTTCTGCAACCTGATCAATTGCATCGATGTGTTTTTGTTGACAGGCAGGAAGTGTTGGTCTCCATACAGTCTGCATAAAACCTTTCAGTCGCTCCGGGGCAATCTTCTTTTCACAATATGTTACTGTTTCTCTGAAATTTATATCATTACTGTGGTTGCTGCCCGTTGGTACTTGGTCAAAACCATGCTCTTCAAGCCGATCGTATATCCTGACATATTTTTCATTCAAAGCGTTGTCAAACTTTTCAAACTGAGTCCCATAGTACCAGTTACTCTGGAGTACAGATTTTGGCATCTTCTTAAAGAATTCATCCGGAAAACTCCATACATAATCAGACCAGATCCAAGAACGGACATTCTGTTTTTCAACTTGTTCAGTCAGAAAATAGAAGTCGTGCCACCAAAGGTCACCCTGTCGTACCACCACATTTTGATGTGTTCTTTGGTTTTCTGCAGTCTCCTCGTCCATCCCGAGGTGGAAGAAACGGGGTTTATCAAATAAATCGATCACTTCATGAATTAGGTTGGAGCATACCTTATAATATGTATCAGAGGAGATCATGCGTTGATAGGGTCCCAACCAGGCTTTGTGTCCTGTTGAAAAATTTAGTTTGGGTATGGGCTCCAATCCAAGTTCACGAATTGTCTTTAATTCTTTTTTCAATTGGGAGGGGCTCCAGGCTCCATTAACCGCAATTTCCGGGTGACTGTCGTATTTTACACCGTCTCCCAAATCAATTAAAACCATATTCATCCCCACATCAGCCATTCTGATTAATAAACGATCCCACATCTTTTTATCAAATGAAAGATCAGGGTGATATTTATGTGCCCAAAGATAGGCTTCCCGGCAATCATTACCCGTGAAAACTGAGTCCTGATAAGGTGCAGGTGTGTGATCTTCCCACATGTTGTAGCTCAAGTGAAGGAGATTGGCCCAGATAAAATCATTTTTTTGTTTTCCGCTCTTTTCAGCGAAAAGAGATTGAGGGACATTGGCCATCAAGCTAGCTGCTGCGATACTCTGAATAAAATCTCTACGTTTCATCGTTTTACTGTTTTAATTATTGTGCTACGGCATAAACTCTGATTCCAGTCAAATCCACTTCCAA
>DGZP01000111.1:7332-9507 GCA_002398565.1 Proteiniphilum sp. UBA4977 | reverse complement strand
ATTGTTTTTCCCCGTGCCCGGGAAAGATGGATTTCCCTTGACTGATCTCCTAATTCAGGGCTATACAGATTTAGTTTTGTAATATCAAACTGTTTTGTGTCAATCTCAAACTTCAATACGTTATTTTTAATACTCGATTCAATTCTACTTAATACGGGTGATTGACCGATATCTTTTACAGTTGGATGGGGAACTGCTTTCATATTGGTATTCATAAAATGAATCACTCTCTTCCCTTTGTAATCACGTAACCTTACTACCCAACCGATATCGCCAGAGACCTGACGTACTATCGGTGAAAAGGACTTGTCCAGAACAAATTGCTGAAATACATTGTCGTTATCAGAAATTGAATCTATCAGTTTCAGATTTTTCCGCTTGCTGTTTATCAATATATCGGAAAGGGGTTTCTTCCTTAGGTTTCCTTTCTCATCGTGGGTGCCAAAGGGAAGAGAGACCCAGAGTGTACCTCCCCTGGATACATATTTTTCAATGGCATTATACTGGTTGTCAGATAGGGATGCCACACCATCGAGCAAGAGCGGACTCTTTTCTGAAAGCAGACAATTTACATCCGATAATTCTTTGTATCTGAGAATTCTATAACCAATATTATTTTCTAGAAATTTTTTTGACCACATTTTTGTCTTATTCCAGTGTTCTACACCTTTTTGGTCTTTCCAGCCGTTAATCCTGCAATAATAATTGTACACCAATCTAACTTCCGGAAGATCTTTCGATTGATGGTGATTGAGATCGCTGAGCTTCATTTCCCAATTGTTGTAAGGGCGGATCATATCTTCTGTCTCCATAGAATCGGCAGGGTCCTCTTCGTAAACCCGATGCTGAAATGTGCTTGCCCAGTTAGCCACTCCCCAGAAGCGTGCAAGGCTCCATCCCAGATAACCACCGTCGGGATAAATGGTGTAGCTCAGGGCAATTGCGGGAGAATTACCTCTTTTCTCTGCAATATCTTTCTGTTGCAGTGCTTCAGCATCCATTTCTCCCCAGTTTACGGAGCGAATGTTGATCCCCACATTCTCCAACATATAAAAATCGAGTTTATCTGCAATACGTTCGAGGTTAAGAGATATTGAATTGAGTATGATGGGTCCGGTGCTCGAACAACAGGTGAAGAGCGGTTTATTGCCAATAACCTTTTTTACCATTGTTACATGATCGGCAATAATATCATCCTTCATTTTTATCCAGTCCCTGAACACAGGATTGCCATAGTTACCCCATTGGAGCATTGGTTTAGTAATATCTCCCCAGAAATTCGTGTCGGTTACCGGGGGAAACTCATGTCCATAATCGCGTTTGAATCTTTCTCTGCAATATTTGCAACCACAAGCCCTAAGACCCACATAGTCACACATATCATCGATTTCATAACCATCAAAGTCCACTTCTTTGATGAGGCGCTCCAGGTATTTCTGATGCATATCCAGGAACCCCGGGTTGTTGTGACAGAAAGCCTCCATCTGGTATTGACGTGCATACCCTCTGCTACCATCAATGATATCTACCTCAACAAGATCCCTGAAGAGATGCCCTTCATATTGTGCATGCTCCGCAGCTTCCGGATCATGAAACAGCAGAACATGATGACGATGTGTCCGGTGCAGTTTCTCCCGCTCTTCTTTTCCCCTCGGACGGTGTACATGATTACAGGAATAATGCTCGATAAATTTAATATCGTATTGGTTCAGTTCCTCCTTCACGAAATGAAAGTATTCATTCAGACGACCGAAATAGTTTGAATAGTCAAATCTCACATGAAAACCATAGTTCATGGCTGTATCAATATGGGCGCTGGCAAAACCTTCTGCCCTCCTTTTCACCTTGTCTTTAATGACCTTTTGCGACCAAAGCAAATCATCCAGTGTATTCCACCAGCTGGCAACCCGTCTGGGTCGGAAAGGGATATCTGGAGCTGTAATCAGTCTCTGATCCGGAGTGATGGAAAGAAATGGATGTTCTGCAACAGCAGAATAAAGTTGATTCCCCAATCCTGTTCCGGCAACAACCAGTGCGGAACTTTTGATAAAATCTCTTCTGTTGATAATTGTTTTCATGTAATACTTATATTTTTAACCCTATGGTATAAGCTTTCTGTCCCGAAAAATTGTTTAAACACCGGTTATATATGATTGTATTGTTTTCAACACTATT
>DGZP01000111.1:939-7061 GCA_002398565.1 Proteiniphilum sp. UBA4977 | reverse complement strand
ATCTGCAATCAGCTCATGTCCCAGATCATTGGGATGGATACCGTCCAGGTATAGAAAATCAATATCACCCGCGACATGGGTTGCAGAAGCATGTCGGCTGAACAATTCCCAGGAATCAACTAACGCCACCTTTTGTTCTCTGGCGATAGCCCGTACACAGTTGGCATACTTCTCTACCTGGCTTTTTCTGAACTGCTCATACCTGCTACCCAAAGGATTCGGCGTGAGGAGGATTACATTTCCCCCTTGATCTTTTATTTTTTTGATAAAATATTCAAGGTTCTCACGGTATTTTACCAAAGGTATCCTTGGTTTGCCTTTGATTCCCTCATCCTGATAAGCATCATTCAGTCCGAAATTAATAATTACCCAATTGGGTCGGAGATCCAGCACATCGGTTTTAAACCGATCCATCCCGTGTTTTACCTTTGCAAAATCATTATCTTTAATTGACCCGGTATGGCTGCTTCCAACCCCTGAATTGACTACACAAGCACAAATGCCAGCCTGGGTAAGTTTCTCTTGTAACCTGACCGAATAGACTTTATCCACCCCTTTTCTAAAGGCAGTGGTGGAATTGCCAAAGGCCACAATCCTTAATGAGTCGGTCTGCGGCAGGGCAGAGATAGATATCAGAAAAAAGAATATGACAGAAAGAATTTTATTCATGACAGATCTTTTCGGTGATAGGCAATCAATCCCTTTATCGGATCTTTATCAATAATTCCCAGTAGCATGCCCTGTTCAATAACTACCCTTTCCAGGAGTTCGCGAAAATAGTAAGCGATGGAACCGACACAGTTAAACTTGTATTTCCGGTAGTTGGGATACAGGACTACAATATTCCGGAAGAAATCCCGAAAGGCGCTGACTATCAGGTGTTCATAATAGGAGTCCTCCTGTAAATGATCGCCTGCAAATTTTGCAAAGGAGGCGCAGTAACGATTGGCTAAAGGATGTTCATAAACTTTGTTCAACAAATCCGCACCGGTGAGATTATACGTTTGAAAAAAAACATCCCTGATTGTATCAGGCATCACTTCCCGGATATAATCTCCAATTAATTTCTTCCCTATATAACTGCCGCTTCCTTCATCACCCAGCAGGAATCCAAGTGATTCAATATTGACTGTCACCTCTTCCCCGTTGTAAATACAGCTATTGGTTCCTGTGCCCAGGATGGCGGCAAAACCTTCCTTATCACCCAACAGTGCACGGGCAGCAGCCAGCAGGTCGGTTTCAATAATAATCTGCGCCGATGTAAAGACACCTGATATTCCTTTTACAAGGATGTTGTCAGTCTCCTGAGAATAGCCTCCACCAGCACTATAGAAAAAGATTCTTACAACACTACAGGTCTTCTCTTTCAGCTCTTCTGGCAGTTTCTTCTCCAGTGAGTCACGGATGTAGTCACTCCCCACGAAAAAAGGATGGTACCCCTCAGTCTCAAATTGCAGCACTTCCCCTGTCTGATCCAGCAGCACCCAGCTTGTCTTTGTTGATCCTCCATCAGCAATCAGTATCATATCAGTTAATAATTCGGTGTTAAAATTTGTGTAACTATTTTTTGTTGCTACCTCTTTCTGATTCTGATTTTGTGTCCCCACAAAGCGTAGAGCGCAATAATCATATAGCAGGGGACTACCATCCAGTATGCCTGACGTGCATCCAGGCTGCCAGCCAGTCGCTCGTAGATGAGCGGCAGTACGGCTCCTCCGGAAATAGCCATCACTAACAGGGAAGAGCCAGTCTTGGTGAATCGTCCCAAATCGGATATTGCCAGGGGCCATATGGAAGGCCACATCAAGGAGTTAGCCAATCCCAACAGCGCAATAAAAAGTACCGACACAAAACCACTGGTTAGCTGAGAGGCGATGATGAAAATAATGCCGAGCAGTGCGGAAAATATGAGTGACTGCTGCTGAGAGAAGTATTTGGGGATACCGATGATTCCAATAACATAACCCGTCAGCATGAAAAAGAGGGTCATTGAAGTGAATAGCTTGGCACTGCTTAAAGCTATTCCCTGGTAAGAGCCATATCCTATAATGGTGTTCCCGGCAATCACTTCGACCCCTACGTAAAGGAAGAGGGTGAAGACGCCTAGCATAAGGTGTGGGAACTGAACAATGCTTTTTTTTGAAGCGCTATAACTAGTCTCGGACGACCCCTCCGTTTCTTCCTCAACCACCTCCGGCAGTGAGGAAAAATAGATTGCCAAGGCAACCAGTACAAGCAAGGCTGCAATCAGCAGGTAGGGTACAATCACCTTGCGGGCCAGTTCATCGAGCACTACTGCTTTGTCGGCAGCGGCCATCGTCTCGAGTGCAGCAGTAAGTCCGTCTGCATCCTTCAGGACAATGGATCCCAAGATGAGGGGCCCCAGAATACCGGCAACACCATTGCAGATGCCCATGATGCTCATCCTGCGGGCTCCGCTTTCCCGGGGACCAAGGATGGTCACGTAAGGATTGGATGCGGTTTGCAGTATGGAAAGGCCTAATCCCTGGACAAACAGTCCGAGGAGGAAGATGGCATAAATACGGGTTATCGCTGCCGGAATAAACAGCAATGAACCAACAGCCATGCTTACAAGACCAAATGTGAGTGCATTCTTGTAGCCGATCCTTTTCAGTAGATACCCTGAAGGGATCGCCATCACAAAATAGGAAATATAGAAGGCTGAGGAGACCAACATGGCCTGGATTGATGTCAATTCACAGGCAATCTGCAGATAAGGGATCAATACGGCGATAGCCCAGGTGACGAAGCCAAAAATAAAAAATAATCCCCCGATAATCATTAAAGGGTAGAGATAAGCGTTCTTGCGTGCAGCATCCATCACTTTCTAATTCCTCCGTTTTGGTGTAACGTTTTCAAGGCATTGGCTACACTGCCTTGTTCAAGCAAAAACGTATGTGCCTGATCGTAGTCTCTGATATCGGATTTGTCCATCAAAATCCGCACAGCCCTGTCGGTAATCTTGCGGTTGATCAGCTGCACGTTTACCATTCTGTTGTCGAGCACCCTGCCCATTTGGATCCAGACCGTAGTGCTGATCATGTCAAACACCATCTTCTGTGAAGTGCCTGCTTTCATCCTGGTGCTGCCGGTCACGAACTCGGGGCCGGTGATAACTTCAACCGGATAGTCAGAGACTTCCGCGATCGGTGAGCCGGGGTTATTGACAATGCAGCAGGTGGTGATTCCGTTTTCTCTGCAATTCTTAAGGCCGCTCAATACAAAAGGTGTAGTTCCGCTGGCCGAGATGCCCACCACGATGTCACGGGATGAGACACCCTTTTCGGTGAGCATCTGCCATGACTCTTCGGTATCGTCTTCTTTCTCTTCCAGCGCCAGTATCAGTTTATCTATACCACCAGCGAGCACAGCGCAGATGGTATCATCTTCCATACCAAAGGTTGTGGGTAGTTCCAGTACATCAAGCACTGAAAGACGTCCACCTGTGCCAGCTCCCAGATAGATCATCCGTCCACCTGCTTTCACTTTCTCCACAACAGCATTCAAAAGCCTGTCGAGCTGCGGCTTGGCAGCCTCAACTGCCAGTGCAATTTTTTTATATTCAGAAATCAATCCAGATGTCAGTTCTTCTACACTTTTCTTCTCCAGATCGTTGTATAACGAGGGTTGTTCGGTAATTTTTTCCATATTTGTCTTGATGAGTAAAATAAGTTGTCCTGTTCGTTTATCTATATTAAATGTGTGAAATTTTTATCGGTTGTTATTTTTAATTTCAGTAAGGATCTTTTCTTCTACATTCCACGGATAAGTATCGGGCATTCCATACCAGTAAAAGGAATCCATCCCTTCATAATTCCGCTTTTCGATATGTAAGTGAGTAGGTAGATAACTGGAAACATCGTTTGTATAACCGGTTACAGAGACCATTTGGCCTGGCCACATCTTCTTTACATGCAAACTGTAGGGTGTAGTTGTTTCCCGCGAGAAGCCCACCAGTTTCCAGTTCCCGACATTCAGTGTATGCACATAGACCGGCATCGGAAATTGCTTCGTTCCCCGTTTCAGGTAATCCAGCATGATCTCACCCCAGGTCTGGTTCCTTTCGGCAAGCATGGCGTTGGCATTGATTTTTTCATCCCCTGTATAGGCCAGGATCTCATCCCTGCTTTTCACCGGTACATCAAAAACAACGCTGTCGAGAAAAAAGGTGAGAGGCCCACCGATCTTTTCCATTGGACGATTCAGCACAGCCATCACTTCGTTGCCCAACTTTTCACCCGTCGTATATTCTGAATTGTCTGTCGGATTGATGTCCCCGGCGGTACCCTGTAAAAAGAGAGTACGGGTGATGCCGCTTTTTTCTTCGATCACTTTTCTCGCTACCCCCGGGAAGTTGGCAGAAAGTGTAAAACGATCCTCCGGTGAACTGAATACTGGATGGCACGCAGCAATAAAGAGACATCCTTCGCTTTGATCATGCAGATAACGGAAGCGAAGTACATCGACGGCATTATCATAGATCTCCGGATGATCCCTGAGGCTCCTGTTGTAGCCGAGCTGTGCACTGCCTCTGCCAATGAATAGTTCGGCTGGCTTAGCATTGTCTATCGATTCTTCCACCGCCTTTACAATTGCCTCACGTACCACTGTATAGAGATAGGTGGAGTCAGCAATCCGGTTGCTCTCCTGCCAGGTAGGCCAGTTTTGAGTGACCGGGGCAAAGTGTGTATGAGAAGAGTTGATAAATACAGCCGAGTGAGGGAGAGCCCGTTTTTTATAGAGTTCATTCTTGACCATGTTGGTAAAGGAGTCATTGATACCGGTCAGGTCCAGAGCGACAACTATTACGGTTTTATCGGCAGTGGCAATGGAGAGTGCTCTTGCCGAGAGCTCCTGCCTGCTTCGGTGTTCTCCCTGAAATAACCTGTTGGAGCTGTCTATCCCATAGAATTGGTGTCCGGCAAGGGCCAGGGCCTTGATATCCTCATGGACAGTTACACCGTTTTTATAACCGATCTTGATCCATTTACCCTGCTGATAGGTGCCACCCTGTTGATAAAGCACCCCTTCCCGGGTAAGAGCAAGCAATCTGTCAGCATCACCAGCCAGAGAAATTACATCTTCAAGGGGGAAAAAAGAGGCCTTTTCCCATTTCAGTTTCCTGGCTTTAAGGTCTGCGACATGAAATAATCCCTCTTTGTCTGCCAGATATAGTTTATTTCCTGCAACAGCAATGGCATGGACCGGTTGATCCCAGTGGCCCAGGTTTTTCCACCTGAGCTTTTTCCGGGATAAATCACTTTTTTTCAGCTGGCCCTCCGAATCAACACCATAGATTGTGTTCGTTCCCGCGGCTATTTGTCGAATACCGGTTGCATCGCCGATTTTCTCCCATCGAGAAGTGTTTTTGCTACTGCTGCGGTACAGCGATTGGCCATCCACAAAAAAGAGGTGGCTTTCTCCACCGGTAATTCCCAAATAAGCGGGCATTGTTCCCTTTTCTTTCCAGTGCAGTGTGAATCGGCCTTCCCAAGGAGCAGCATAGCCGGCAAGGGTAAGTGAGACAAACTGATCGTCCGGCTCAAGACTTGTAGAGGAAAAACCCACCCGGTAGGAATCCTGAGAAAAACAGGGGTATAGAAACAAAACGATCAGTTGAGAAATAAAGACTGTTTTTATTCTCATAAATATACGGTTTGAAGTGATTTATTCTTGAACCTGAAACTCTTTATAATTTGAAATGAAGTACAGGAAAATTACAACTTGCTGATTGCTTTCGCTTCACGGGATATCTTCCTGATAGCGTCGGCAATCATATCCATGTTCTTTCTGTCACCAAGCAGCATGGTTTGGGTAAACCATAACGCTTCTTCTTCGCATAACTTATCGTTCACGGGGCAGGCAATCTGTTCGAGCCATTGTTTCATTCCCCTCTCCCCGTAAATTTTCAGGTAGTGCTTGTTCTTCGCCAGATTATGTACATAGGCCTCTTTGGTCAGGGAAGTATAACCTGTCGAACAGGGAATGCCTTCCGCATTTAATGCCCGGACAAATGTGGAGCGATCCATACCGGCGAAGGCTTCCTTGTTGTAACGGAACATATAGAGATGGAAAGCGCTGCGGGTGGTCCCTTCATAGAG
>DGZP01000111.1:0-668 GCA_002398565.1 Proteiniphilum sp. UBA4977 | reverse complement strand
TTTATTTGTTCAGGGATGCGCGTCATCTGCGCCAGAAGGATTGCTGCCTGGAACTCCGTCATTCTCAGGTTTGAACCACGGGTGCCCGAGCCGGGTTCAAGGCTTGCCGCATCGGAACCCTGTCCCTGGTGGTGAAAACTGTAGCATTTGTTGTAGAAACCCTTATCGTTGGTGATGATCGCTCCTCCTTCCCCGGAATTGAGGTTTTTGGAAGCCTGGAAACTGAAAGCCCCTCCCAGTCCGAAATTACCGACTTTTTTCCCTTTCCATTCGGCAAAATGTGCTTGGCAGGCATCCTCAATGACAGGGAGATTATGCTTGGAGGCAACCTTCATCACGGTATCCACATCAAATGGCGATCCGCCAATATGTACCGGCATTAATGCACGGGTTTGAGAAGTGATCGCCGACTCAATCTTTGAGGCATCAATCTGGAAACTTTCTATATCCGTATCCACAAAAATGGGCAGCGCATAGTTTTGTACAATCACGTTGTAGGTGGCAATAAAAGTATAGGGTGGCAAGATCACCTCATCGCCGGGGCCGATATCCAATGCTCCGAGCATCGTCGTTAAGGCCGTGGTACCACTAGAGGTGGCAAGGGCATGTCCAGAACCGGTCATTTTCCGGTATTCGTCTTCAAACCGTGGTGCTGTGGGACTGCCCAG
>DGZP01000048.1 GCA_002398565.1 Proteiniphilum sp. UBA4977 | reverse complement strand
TTTTACCTCTTCATCTGAAACAAAAGTAAACTTCCATGGCTGACTATTGATAGAGGATGGACTTAATCTAATAATCTCTTTCAGCTTCTCTATTGTTTCATTGTCAATCTTTTCATTCGGATTATATTTTTTTGTGGTGTACCTGCTTTTCGCAATATTTAAAAAACCCATATCTTTTCTGTATATATTATTTGAATTACGGTAAAGATCACGCAAATAGTATGCCAGTAAAATTGTGCTGGTTGTCAATGGGTTATAGATACCGATAGCGGTTCACGAGATCATCTTGTCATCTCACGCCAATTAATTAAAAAAAATTGTATCTTGCAGTCTCATATCTTTTAATTTGTATTTATGCACCAGAGCCCAATAAAACGCAAGGAAGACATCGGACTGTCGCCGTATGAACTGAAATTTCGGGGAAGGCACCGTTCCCCGGAGGTGCGAATGGCAGTTTTTGATATCGGACAAGATGATGTGACGGAGACAATTATCCACTCGGCAGAAGCACTTCAGTCGTATAAGGACAAGTTTATCTGGCTTAATATAGACGGCCTGCATAACGAGGCATTGATGAGGGAACTGGCGGACAGCCTGCTCATCCCGGCAGAGATCTTGTCGGATGTAATGGAGCCTGGCACCCGCCCACAGACGGAAGAATTCGACAATGGTCTCTTCGTATCTATCAAAATGATGCAATTCGATGAACCGTTGCGTCAGGTGTCGGTAGATAATCTGGGTATCGTGCTGATGAACAATATGCTGATTACTTTTCAGGAGGAACGGAGCAGTCTGTTTAATCCCGTAAAAGAGCGACTGAAGAAGCATTACAAGAGATTCAGGTCCCTGGGAGCCGATTATCTTGCCTTCGCCCTGCTGGATGTGGTAATTGACAATTACATTTTTATTTTGGGTGAACTTGGTGAAAGAATTGAGACCATGGAAAACAAAATGGTGCTTAACCCCGACAGGGAAACACTTAAAATAATTAATCTGTTCAAGCATGAACTGAGTGATCTGGGTCGTTATATAAAACCTGCCCGGGAGATGATCACGAGCCTTATGAAGATGGACAGCGACTTTGTTGCCCAGAAAAATTACAAATACTTCAAGGAACTCCATGATAATATAAATCAGGCAGTGGAACTACTCGATTATTATCATGAAGTTTTGTATGACGAACTGAATATTTATCACTCTTCAATGAGTACCAGGCTGAACGATATCATGGCTCTGCTGACAGTCTTCTCGGTGGTATTCATCCCACTTACCTTTATCGTGGGCGTGTACGGGATGAATTTCGACAACATGCCGGAACTCCATCTGCCGCATGGCTACATCATTGTCTGGGGAGTGATGCTGTTGATTGCAGCCGGCATGCTCTGGTATTTTAAAAGGAAAAAATGGTTCTGATACACAAAAAATAAGGACTTAAAACCCGACAATCGTTCAAACAGCGGTTTTTAAGCCCTTATATTATTTTCCCCACACGAGTGGATTTACATTTTTCCTCCGCCCCGTGCGTTGAGGTGATCAATGATGGGACTGATATTAAAGTAAATCCGGTCCACTTCGAAACGGTTTTTACCGAGCGACAGATAATTCACCTTGTTCCCTTTCAGAATTTTGTCTTCTCCACCGAAGTTATATCCCAGAAAAGGCAGTATATCGTATTCATGAGCCACTTTGATCACATAAAAAGGAGTTTTCTCTGACATGCCATCGCCGGTACCAATAATGGCATCCTGCACGATACGCCGTTTGAGAGCCACCTTCTTGTACTGTTCCGTATTATTCTCCTGTGCGTATACCAGCAGCTTTGCATTCAGCGCACGCAGATTGAACGGGTCTTCCAGAAGCAACGCATCGGCGTATTGTAAAATATTTTTGTAATCTTCCGGAACCAGGGATTGTTTTGACAGGATCGCTGCCAGCTTGCTGTTAAATTCGGAAGTGTCCGTGGGAACATATTCCGGCTGGTATACATACCCAAAATAGAGGTGTCTGCCTTCTTCAGGATTCATCTGGGCTGTACCCGACAGGTATTTTTTCATCAGATTCGGGTAATAATAGGATGAAGCCTGTTCCTTCACGTTTCTCTCAATCTGTGGAAAATCGGGAGCCTTAAATAAATCCTGTGATTTGGACTGAAAAAATATGGATGCGAAAAGAACGAGTATAAACAATATTTTTTGCATAACCTTTTTTTTAAGTGTCAGATTTTGTTTTCTGTTATGGTGCGTATTGTTTTAACACCTGCAAGACGGTTATTGTTTACCGGAAACAGTCACACTCTTGTCTATTTTGGATATCAATCCCTGTAGTACATTGCCCGGGCCTAACTCCACAAATTCAACCGCACCGTCGGCAATCATCTGTTGTACCGACTGGGTCCATTTCACCGGAGAGGTAAGCTGCGCGATAAGGTTCTTCCTGATGGTGGCAGGATCGGTCTCTCCCCGTGTGGAAACATTCTGATAAACGGGACAAACAGGTACCGAGAACGGTGTAGCTTCAATTGCTTCCATCAGTTCCAGCCTGGCAGGCTCCATCAACGGTGAGTGAAAAGCACCGCCTACTTTCAAGGGCAGGGCACGCTTGGCACCGGCTTCCTTCATCAGCTCGCATGCTTTTTCTATTCCATTGTTCGTCCCCGAAATCACGATCTGCCCGGGACAGTTATAGTTGGCAGGGACTACCACGTCGTCTACCAATGCACAAACTTCTTCCACTTTCTCATCAGACAATCCAAGGATGGCTGCCATAGTTGAAGGGTTGGCTTCACATGCTTTCTGCATGGCCATCGCACGCGCGTAAACCAGCTTTAAGCCATCTTCGAAAGATAATGCACCGGCAGCCACCAGGGCTGAGAACTCACCCAGTGAGTGACCTGCCGTCATGTCGGGTTGAAACGCTTCACCAAGACTCTTTGCCAGTATTACCGAGTGGAGAAAGATGGCCGGCTGCGTTACCCTGGTCTGCCTGAGCTCCTCATCAGTACCATCAAACATCAGATCCGTTATCCGGAAACCAAGTATTTCGTTCGCCTTCTCAAAAAGCTCCTTCGCCAAAGGCAGTGTGTCATACAACTCTTTTCCCATACCCACGAATTGGGCCCCCTGGCCGGGGAATACATACGCTCGATTCATACGATTTCTTATTTTTTCATTAAAGTATATTTACAAACCGCTGTAACTGTCAATCTTTCTTTTAAAAAGCCGACTGCTATTTACTCTTTTCCCGGATCTCCACACGGCGGATCTTTCCACTGATGGTCTTCGGCAATTCATTCACAAATTCAATTACGCGAGGGTACTTATAGGGTGCAGTCACGTTTTTTACATGTTCCTGGATCTCTGCAGCCAATGCATCGCCTGCTTGTGTTTTATATTCTGCCGCCAGCACAATGGTGGCTTTGATCACCTGTCCGCGGATCTCGTCGGGGACGCCTGTGATGGCGCACTCAACCACGGCTGGATGCGTCATCACTGCACTTTCCACCTCGAAAGGCCCGATGCGGTAACCGGAGCTCTTGATCACATCGTCGGTACGCCCCACGAACCAGTAGTAGCCGTCTTCGTCGCGCCAGGCCATGTCGCCTGTGTGGTACACATGGTCGGCATATACCTGTTCCGTAAGCTCCTTATCGCGGTAATAACCCATGAACAATGACAGAGGTCGTTTCTCATCGGTATAAAAGACGATCTCTCCCTGCTCGCCATCTTCGGCTGAACGTCCGTCCCAGGTGAGGAGATCCATCTTGTAGAGCGGGTTGGGAACGCCCATTGAGCCGGGCTTCGGTTCAATCCAGGGGAAAGTGATGATGGTGGGTGCCGTCTCTGTTTGCCCGAAGGCTTCCATCATCTTAATGCCCGTCTTTTCATAAAATGATTCAAATACCGATGGATTCAGTGCTTCCCCGGCCGTGGTACAGTATTCCAGTGACGAAAGATCGTACTTGCCAAGATCTTCACGGATAAGGAAGCGGAATATGGTGGGAGGAGCACAGAATGAGGTTACCTTGTAAGTTGAAATCATGCGAAGCATGTCGTCGGGAATAAACCGGCCTTCAAAATCATACACGAAAACGCAGGCTCCCGCGATCCACTGTCCGTATAACTTACCCCACACGGCTTTGGCCCATCCTGTATCTGCCACGGTGAGGTGAATACTGTTTTCGTGCAGATTATGCCAATATTTGGCGGTGGTAATATGCCCGAGCGGATAGGTGAAGTCATGGATAACCATTTTGGGCTGTCCGGTAGTACCTGAAGTAAAATAGAGGATCATGATGTCCTTGTTGGAATTGGATTTGTCCGGTTTTATAAAAGAGACCGCATTTTCTACGCCTTGATGAAAACTGATCCATCCTTCGGGAAGAGTTTCACCAACAAAAATACGATGTTCTACCGAAGGTGATTTGGGCATGGCGAGGTTCACGTGGTCAATCAGATTTTGATCATCCGTTGCCACGATGGCTTTGATACCCGCCGCGTTATTACGGTATACGATGTCTTTGTCGGTAAGCAGGTGGGTTGCCGGTATCGCCACTGCGCCAATCTTGTGCAGTGCCAGGATGGTCTGCCAAAACTCAATGCTTCTTTTAAGGATGAGCATTACCATATCTCCTTTCCCGATGCCCAGCGATTGAAAGAATGAAGCCGTCTTGTCGGAGAGTGTCCTCAGTTCGCCGAAAGTAAGGTCGCGGTGGGCTCCCTTGTCGTTTGTCCAGCAGAGTGCCCTTTTTTGAGGATCTGTTTCTGCCCATGCATCCACTACGTCATAGGCGAAATTAAATTGTTCAGGAACGATAATTTCATAATTGTCAATGAAATCCTGATGAGATGTAAATGTTGTTTTCTTTACAAATTTTTCTAACATGATAACCTGGTTATTGGGTCGGTTGACGGAAAAAACTTTGATTCACGACAGATTGCGTGGAATTATGGGTATAAGACCACGGTCAGGAATTTTACTGGCCTGTCGTTGAGCGCTTTCATGCCGTGCGGAAGGGAGGAGTCGAAATAGATACTGTCTCCCTCGTTGAGGGTCAGATTTTTCCCGTTTATGTTCAACAGCATGCTGCCTTCCAGGATCATATTGAATTCCTGTCCTGCATGAATATTTTGGTAAAAATCTTCATCCACGGGTTTGGGCTCTACCGTTACGACAAATACTTCAGCTACGTTATTGTTAAAACCGGATGTGAGCGACTGGTATTTATAGGCCGATACTCTCTCCACACTTACTCCCTTGTCTTTGCGCGTAATAAAATAAGAATTCATTTTCGGCTCTGTACCGAACATCAGTGTAGCCAGGTCTACATTGAACTCCCGCTCAATCCGCTGTAAGAAGGAAACAGAGATGTCTTTTTCACCTGTCTCATACTGCAGATAAACCTCTTCATCCACTTCCAGCTTTTGTGCCATCTCGGCCGGTGAAAAATCGAGTGCGTCCCGTAATCCCTTGATGCGCTCTCCTATTAGTTTTAAATCTGTTGCCATTGTAGTACGTGTTGATTTGTTCTTGGGGTTCCAAACCCATCTTGGCGAATATTCTGCAAAGATACTTATTTTTTGTTTAAATGAACAGAAACAAACTGATTGCCATCACTGCCATTCCGGCGACGAGCCCGATAATGGAAAGATGGTGCTTTCCGTATTTCTCGGCACTGGGAAGCAATTCATCCAGCGAGATAAAAATCATAATCCCGGCTACCGCCGACAGGATTAGGGCGTCCAGTGCCGGATTCCAAAATGGCAACAGAAACAGAAAAGCAATCAGCGCACCCAACGGCTCGGCAAGTCCCGATGCAAAGGAGAGCCAGAATGCTTTCTTTTTACTTCCTGTGGAATGATAGATGGGGACGGCAACGGCAATGCCTTCGGGAATATTGTGAATGGCGATGGCGGCAGTGATGGGAATAGCCACTTCCATTGCATTCAGGGCCGACATGAAGGTGGCGATTCCTTCGGGAAAGTTGTGGATGGCAATGGTCACAGCGGTGATGATGCCGGTCTGTTTGAGCCGGTAGTTCGATTTCATCTCTTCCACGCCGTGCATCTCGTGCGGATTTCTAGATTCGGGAATAAGAAAGTCGATCATGGCAATCAACGCAATTCCTCCAAAGAGTCCCAGAATCATATAAAACATTCCTGCTTTCTCTCCGTATATGCCGGACAATGCTGCCAATGATTTTGGCAGCATCTCCATGAAGGAAACGTAGATCATCACGCCTGCCGAAAGACCCAGGGCAAGACTCAGAAAATTGGTATTGGTCCGTTTAGCCACAAAGGCAATCAGGCTGCCAATCCCGGTAGATAAACCTGCAAACAACGTAAGCAGAAAAGCAATGAGGATGGTTTGGTTGTCCATTAGTGGCCTTGAATAATGTAGTTCATGATTTCCTTGTGGATGGCGCCGTTGGAGGCTACCATCTCTTTTCCGAAAATGTAATTGCTGCCATTGCTGAAGTCGGTACATCTGCCTCCGGCACATTGCAGAATGAATGCCCCGGCAGCTACATCCCAGGGTGATAATCCCGAATGGAAATAGGCATCGCTGACCCCGGCAGCTACATAGCAAATCTCCAGCGCTGCCGAGCCTTTGATGCGAAAGCTGCATTTCCGGAATTGCCTCATTGTATGCTGAAGTATCTGTTCGCCTTTTTCATCGAGGCTGTAGGGGATGCCGAATCCGATGTACCCGTTTTCCAGAGAAGATTGCCTGCTGACCTGCAGCGGGAGGCCGTTCAGAAAAGCTTTTCCCTTTTCAGTGGCATAAAACATTTGATCTGCTACAGGATCAAACACCACTCCCAGTATCACTTCCCCCTCCTTCATCAGCGCAATGCTCACAGAAAAGGGAGTGTCGCCGTGCACGTAGTTTGTGGTGCCGTCCAGCGGATCAATGATCCAGGTGAAAGCCCGCTGTTCAAATGTTACCGTATTCTCCTCTGTGAGGAATCCGGCTTCGGGAAATGTTTTTTGGAGTGCTGCTACCAGCATCTGCTCGGCTTCCTTGTCTATGTACGTAACATAATTGCGTGTGCCTTTCAGTTCAATATCGTTACGCCTGAGCAGAGTCTGTTCATTTTTCAGATACTCGCCCGCGGTACGGGCGATTTGTTTTACTTCATTACACAGTTTTTCCAGATCCATACTTGTTTTTTCAGAGATCATAATATTAAATGCTTATTTCTCGGGATACATCGAATCCCACCAGCGGGGATCATTCTTCAGCCATTTTGCGAACCAGGCATAGATGGCATTATTCCAGGCGATCCTTTTATCATAATTGTAAATGGCATGGTTCTCTCCCTCCACCTGGATAAACTCTACCGGCTTGTTCAGCAGTTTCAACGCAGTATACATCTGGATGCTCTCTCCGATGGGTACGTTGGTGTCGGCTGTGCCGTGAAGCAAAAGCAGGGGAGTGGTGATTTTGTCGGCCTGAAACAGGGGACTTTGTTTTACATAAAGCTCTTGATTGTTCCATGGATAGCTGCCCGCACTGGCGCCGGCACTGTAGGAATAACCCCAGTAACCCTCACCCCAGTAGCTGGTGATGTTGCTGATGCCCGCGTGCGATACTGAAGCAGAAAACAGATCGGTCTGCGTAATAAGGTACTGGGTCATGAATCCCCCATAGGAAGCGCCGATGTTGCCTATTTTTGTGCCATCCACAAAAGGATGTGCAGCCACGAAGGCATTCACACCTTCAATGATCTCATCGGCAGTCTGTTCACCCCAGGCGTTTACATGACGTGCCGAAAATTCCTGACCATAGCCGGTGGTACCACTCGGCTGCAGGGTATACACCACGTAGTCCTGAGCTGCATACACATGCAACGGGTAGGTACTTTCAAAAGTACGGGAGGTGGGACTTGTGCCGCCGTAGTAATAGACGATGAGCGGATATTTTTTATCCGGCCTAAAGTGGGGGGGCAGATAATAACGCCCTTCAATGACGTCACCAAAGGAACTTGTGAAGTGCCAGTTCCTTACCTCTCCAAGGGTAAGCCGGTTCAGTCGTTCCGCATAAGGGTCGGAAATGAGGGTCGACTTCATTGTTTTCAGATTCAGCAGGTAGCTCCTGTTCGAGTTGGAGACACTCACTCCGGTATAGGTTGCCCACAGGGCATTTTCGGCAATGTTGAATGAGCGGATGACCTCCTCTTTGAGTGGCAGCTTCTCAAACTTCTTTGTACGGGTGTGGTAGCGATACATATTGGCACAGTCACCTTCCTCCACACGGTAATAGATGATATTGTCGAGCCTGTTCCACTCCTGAGCGCTGATGGAGGGATTGAAAAATTTTGTAACCGGCTCCACTTTTTTCGTATCGATATCCATCAGGAACGATTGTGTGTCGTAGCTGTTGGCAATCTGTCCGGGGCCAATATTCAGGCCTATACCGTTAAATGCCTCGGGAGCACCGTGAACAAGCAGCTGCTTCCCGTCGGGAGAAAATTGAGCCGAGTAGACGTAGGTCTGGTCCTTCCATAAAGTATCTACCTCCATTGTCTCGAGGTTTAACCTGTAGAGCGAACTTTTGCGAAAGGGCCGTTCTGTCAGGTCTTCTTCCGACGTGGAAAAAAGAAGGTACGCCAGGTCGTCGGTTACATCATTCAGTGAAGCAGTCTGCCTGCCGAAGGTGAGTTGTTGGGTAAGCCCGGTGTCGAAGAAGTAACGATACAGGAAGTGGCGGTCACGATAGTCCGACTGTCGGTCGTTTATGCCGATCAGCCTTTTCAGGCCTCCCGGATTGCTGATGGTGAGCCTCTCCTTCGCAGAGAAAAAAAGCGATTTCTCGTCGGGTGCAATATGAAAGGTCTCTTTCGGAAGGCCTTTGGCGATGATCCTGCTTTCGGTGGTTAGCGGATCGAGTGTCACTATGGACCGTCCCTCTTCGCTGTCGGTCACGTAGTAGAGCAGATCCTGCTTCGGCATCCAGCTTAACTGTGACCTGTTTGCCGTTTCGGAAAGGATGGTACGCTCCTGCTTTGTGTCGTACACCTCGATGTAGCTGCGGTTTTCTCCCCCTGAAAGTGTTTCCTGGAGTGAAAGAAGCACATACCGGCCGCCAGGGGAGATCACGGCGTTGCTGACCCGTTTGCCTTCCAGAATATCATTGATCTGTATCCGCCGCCGGGGACTGTTGCCAAAAGTGTATGCCAACAGCGAGTCTGCATCATCAGGCTTTAGGTCGATTTTCAACGCGGGTTCCGTCTTGTTTTCCGCATCGGTGAGCATCTTGATCACAATACGGGCGTTGTTTGTGAAGCCGTTCAGGTGGGTATCTGCCTGACCCGACTGATGCAGGCTGTCGTTAATCTGGTTCTTGGTGGCCCTCTTCACACCGTCTACCCACAACTCGAACGGGTTGGGTGAAGTCACGGTGATCTTTCCCCTGCCGTAACGGTCACCTGAAACATAAAACGACAACAGCTGAAACGCTTTGCCCGCTACAGGTTTCGGCAAATAGAAAAAGCCGGCGGTATCGGGAGTTGTGTTTCCTGTGAACCTTTCCTGATCTGGAAAAGAAAGCGGGGAGGAGAGCAACATTTCATCGGAGTAGGGTGTGCCATCCAGGTTCACACTGTCGAGCATGACCGGTTTCAGGACCGGAACAGGTCCGAAGACGGCAATTGTATCCGGTGAGACGGGTTCTCCGGCCTGAAGACAGAGAACCCCGAAGAGTCCCGCAATAAGATATCCCCAATGTTGTTTTATTATTTTCATTTTTTTTCTATATCCTGATTGCCCGGCGGCTTTTTACTTTTTGTGTGATTGCTTCATACTGCTCGTCCATACGAAATACCGGCTGAAAAGGTTTCTCCAAACCGGCTCCTGCTCAAAAATACCGAAAACTGCCGAACCTGAACCGCTCATCGCAGCATAAACAGCTCCCATATCATATATTTGCTGTTTGATGTTACCAATTTCCGGATATTTTTTGAAAACAGGAATTTCAAAATCATTTTTCATTACTTCCTTCCACTCTGAAACCGGCCTTTTTACAATTTCTTTCAGTGAAACCTCCGGCTGGCGAGGAGTGATCATTGCATAGGCTTCTTTTGTGGAAATCGTGATATCCGGCTTTACCAGCAATATAAAATAGCTGTCAAGGCCAACTGTCACCGGCTCCAGCTCATCGCCCGTGCCGGTAGCGAAAGAGGGGGCGTTTTTGATAAAAAAGGAACAATCGGCTCCCAGCTGTACTGCAAAGCGTAAAAGATCTTCACGGGTGTAACCCAATGTAAAGGTTTCGTTCAGTAACCGCAGCATGAAAGCCGCATCGGACGACCCTCCTCCCAGTCCGGCTCCGGTGGGAATCTTTTTGAGCAGGTGTATGTCGATTGGTGGAATTTCCTTCTCTGCCGAAACCAGATGAAGTGCCCTGATCACCAGATTTTTCTCAACAGCTCCCCCGACCGGAATTCCTGACTGAAAAAAACGATAACCTACAGAAGAACCCCCAGGAACAATCTCCAGGGCATCCTTCATGCCAACCGGATAGAAAATGGTCTCCAGATCATGGTAGCCATCCGGCCGGCGTGAGACAATGTGCAGTCCTAAGTTTATTTTCGCATTGGGAAAACAGATCATCCTTCGTCAATCTTTTTTACAAAGATAAAAAATATTATTTAACTATCTTTCCTGATACCCGTTTCTGCTTCTTACAACTCAAATGCAGCCCTTACACCCAGTTCTTTAAACTGATCCTTATGGAAGGAGCAAAAAAAACCGGCGTTGAAAAAACGGTTGCCAATGCCGTAACCCAGTTCCGTGTACGATATGATCTGAGGAGTGTAAAGCTGGCTGAAATAGATGCGTTCCTTGTCGGCAAAGTCCGAGACGAAATTAATATTTTTGAGGATCAGAAAAGGGGTTTCAAACATGACGTGCCCCTGGATGTATGAGTCTGACGCGTTGTACAGTTCCCTGTTCAACAGGTTAAAGTTACCGCCCAGGCCATCGTTCCAGTTCTCCGAAAAGTTGTATTTGGAAAAATAGACGAAGTCGGCAAAATATTCTGTTTTCTGATTGATAAAACTGCCGGTACCAAGATGATACTGCAGCGAATGCCTCAGTCCGAAAGGAATATGCTGGCTTATATCGAACTCAATCCGGTTGTATTGTGAGGTACTGCCCAGAATATCAAGGAAACTCCGTGAAAGCTCCAACTTGAACGTTGGAAATGAAGACCTTTCATATATTTTTTGCTGTCCCTCGTATCGATAATATTGCATTGGAGTCCAGCTGATCCTCATAAAAGGGGCAAATGACCTCTTTGTACCGAAAAGATCCTCAATGGGTTCACTGTCGCCCGGCAGTGACCGCAATTTCATTGGGTTATTTTTACTTTTCCGTATGTGATAATCCACGCCTGTCTGCAGCAACAATCCATTTGCAGCTTCCAAAGTGTTGAATAACCTGAAATAATAATCCTTGTAATAATTCAATGAGATATCTTCAAAAGTGAGTCCCTTGTTTTTAAGGCTGTCCTGAATCTGATCGACGAACAACGAACTGTAAGTGGGATTGCCACTTCCTAAAGAAAAAGTGGCGCTACTCAGGCGATAAGGATCATAATTCCATGTGGTGGTCAGATTGGTGAAAATATCTTTCTGGCGGGACATATATCCTGCGGTAGCATTGATATCTACCGTACGATTGCGTTTCAGATCGATGATGAACGACAGCTTCTGCCGGTAGGTGATGCCGTCGCGAGAGCTGTATCCCAGCATGAACGGATTAAACAGACCGGAGTACCCTATTCGTGTCGACCGGTACTTGTACTTTGAGTTCATTACTACCCGTTGCGCCATCTGCTGTGCCCTTTGCATGCCGGAGAGGGTATCATTCGCCGGATACCTTGCCCGCTCATTTTGCTGTGCAATATGCCGGTTAATCACATCTCTTTCTCTTGCCTGCAATGGTATGGGTCTCACCTCTTCCCAGAAGAGAGAGTCCCGGAGAACCGGTACTGAGTCGAGACGTACCTTGTATGAGTCACTGATGTTGAGTGAAGGGGGTGTCTCCTTGATTTTACGCAGTTGAATGTCACTGTACTTGACGTTTGCCAGATGTCTGGCCGCCAGCGTATTACCCAGGTATGAGACTGTCTGGTAAATGGTGAACTGTACTGGCAGGTAATTAGTGATCCATTCATCACCCATGGTCATTTCAAATGAAAAGTCAGCAAAGATATCGAGTCCCTCCCCCCGAAAAAAAATAATCCGCCATGTCCCGTGTTCTACAATAAATGAGCCTTTTAGCAGTTTTGTGTTTTCGTATATCGGCGTGTAATGGATATTGTAGTAAGTTTTATTATTCTCGGTGAATGTCTGATAAAGTGTATAACGGTAATATTTTGCCGTGCTGAACCGTATCGGCATAAAAAAGCTCTCGTCATTGGTCGTTTCCCCGTAAATGTTGATATTCAACAGCTCAAAGGGTATCATCTCTATATCTTTCTTCGCGGTGAGCGTTCCCGACACATAACGGATGTCCTGTATATAGGTCTTGGGGTATGAGTAGTAAAAGTCGCTGATTGTTTCAATTACTGCCTCATCGTTCTTTGGATCGTGTAAGACAAATCGCGGAATCAGATGGGTATATTTATATAGAAAATTTTTATTGATTGTTTCCACGTAGCTGCGTGTATATACTTCGGCCTTGAAATGTTGCAAAAGGCCGTTGTATTTTTCAGCAGCATTCATTGCCCTGTTCATAATCGTGTCAGCCGGTAATTCCCGTGTTAACGCGAAACATTGGTTAGAGACAATAACGAGAAAGAAAATATGTAAGATGACTCCTTTTTTCATTCTGATCTACAAACTTACATTTTTTTTAAACGTAGTAATTAATTTTTATATTACTTTTTTGTTACTCTTCGGGGAATAATATCTACATTTGTGTTTTAGAACATAGTTCTATAGCACTATGCCCGGAAAAAAGAAAGAAGTAATTGATTTGTCCTCAACTTTGCCTGATATCTGGAGGATGTTGACAGATGTTGAGCGGGACCAGTTGCGTAGTAATGCACGAATTGTTCATTTTAAAAAAAATGAACTGATCTATCTCGAAGATGAAACTCCGCAGGACCTGATGTGTCTCTTCAGAGGGAAGGTGAAAATTTATAAGAGCGGGGTAGGGGGAAGGAGTCAGATCATAAGGATTATTCGCCCGGTACAGTATTTCGGATATAGAGCCTATTTTGCGCGTGAACCCTATGTGACAGCCGCTTCGGCTTTTGAATCCTGTACTGTTTGCCTGATCCCCATGGAACTGATTGAACAATTCCTTCGCAATAACGGCGATATGGCATTGTTCTTTATTCAGATGCTTTCAGTAGACCTGGGTATTGCCGACCAGCGGATTGTGAATCTCACCCAAAAACATGTGCGTGGCAGACTGGCAGAGTCGCTGATCTTTCTCAAGGAGAGTTACGGACTGGAAGAAGACGGAGCAACCATAAACATTTATCTGGCACGCGAAGACCTTGCAAACCTGTCGAACATGACCACCTCCAATGCAATCCGAACTTTGTCGAACTTCGTAAACGAGCGGGTTATAGCTATTGACGGGAGAAAAATAAAGATTATCGATGAGGAGCGTCTCCGTAAAATTAGCCGCATTGGATAATGGTTTTTTATCGAAATTTGTGATTTTATTTTTCTGTTTTCAGAAACTCATGTATACCTTTGCTGCATACTTTTCATATGCTGAGAATGATTCGAAAAATAGCCCGTAACATACTTACTTCCTATTACAGACCTGTTAAGAAATTTGTGGACGACCCACTGGGAACACAACAAAAAACATTGAACTACCTGCTTGAGCATGGCCGAAAAACGAGATACGGAACTAAAAATCATTTTGATAGGATTACCGGTGAAGCGGACTTTTCCAGGCTTGTTCCTGTGATTGCATATGAAGATTTGCGTCTCTGGCTCGACAAAATCATTATAGAAAAACAGGCGAATGTGCTTTGGGATACCCCCGTGCGATGGTTTGCCATGTCTTCGGGCACCACGGAAGACAAAAGCAAATATATACCCGTTACCAAAGAATCGTTATTTAATGGAAATTACAAGGCTGGTTACCACATGCTCGGAATGTACGCCATCCATTATCCCGACAGTGCTTTCATTTTGGGGAAAACGCTTGTCATGGGCGGAAGTCAACAGGTCAACCGAATTGGCAACGGTATTTATACCGGAGATATTTCTGCTATCCTGATGAAAAATCTGCCGGCACCGGCCCGGAACAGAAGGACTCCCGAGAGCATCGCTCTGCTTTCCGATTGGGAAGAGAAATTACAAAAATTAACCGATTATGCCATCGGGAACGATATCCGGGCGATGATAGGAGTACCTTCCTGGATGATGGTGCTGCTAAAAAAAATTGTGCAGGAAACAGGCAGATCTATTCCCGACATTTGGCCCCACCTCGAAGTTTTTTTTCACGGAGGTGTGAGTTTTCTTCCGTTTCAGGAACAGTATGAAAAAATGATTCCCTCCGAAAGAATGCGCTACTGGGAGACTTACAATGCTTCAGAGGGCTTTTTTGGCGTGCAGTTTGTTCCGGAATCAAAGGATATGCTGCTGTTGCTTGACAACGAGGTCTACTATGAATTTATTCCCGCGGGCGAATGGAATAAGGCACAACCGGATACCATTCCGCTGAGTGGTGTGGAAGCCGGTAAACAATATGCTGTTGTGATCAGTACAAGTGGTGGCTTATGGCGCTATAAAATCGGGGATACCATAGAGTTCACCAGCACCAATCCATACCTTTTTAAACTGACCGGACGCACACGGCAGTTCATCAATGCTTTTGGAGAGGAGCTGATCGTGGACAACGCAGACAGAGCCATTAATGAAGCTTGTCAGCAGACCGGGGCGAAAATCACGGAATATACCGTGGCACCGGTTTATTTCGATGATGACAACAATGGCGCGCATGAATGGTTAATTGAGTTTGAAACACCACCGGCAGACATGGGACTGTTCCGGACCCTGCTAGATGAGAGTCTCAAAAAGCTGAACTCCGACTATGAAGCAAAACGCGCTTATGACCTCTCACTGAGTATGCCTGTAATAAGAACAATGGAAAAAGGGATGTTTTACGAATGGATGAAATTTAAAGAAAAATCGGGAGGGCAGAATAAAGTGCCGAAACTGTCGAACGACCGGAAATATGTAAATAGTATTTTGCAATTCGTCGCTTCAAAATCCTAAAATTGAATAAAAAGAGTGATCCCTTAGCTCTATGTGAGAAAGATTCTGTAACTTTGCACGCTAAAACCGACTTGTAACGAGATGAGAATAAAATCTGTCATTTTTTTGCTGCTTGCAGCGGTGTTGGTTTCCTGTAACGAGTACAATAAAATATTAAAAAGTACCGACAGAGACCTGAAATACACTTATGCGAAAAAATATTTTGAAGAGGGAAAATACAATCGGTCTATTACACTCCTCGAAGAATTGGTAACCTTCATGAAGGGAACTGCCCAGGCCGAGGAATCCCTGTACTTACTGGCTCAGAGCCACTACAATTCAAAAGATTATTATTCTGCAACAGAGGTATTCACTACCTATTACAATACCTATCCCAAGGGTGAATATGCCGAACCGGCGTTGTTCTACTCTGCCTATGGCTTGTACCTTGATTCCCCCGATTCGCGCATGGATCAAAGCAAAACTTACCGGGCTATAGCCGAGTTCCAAAAGTATATAGAACGATATCCTCAGACAGAAAGAGGGGAACAGGCCAAAAATTACATGTTCGAATTGCAGGAGAAGCTGGCCTGTAAAGAGTTGCTTGCCGCACAGCTTTACCTGGATCTGGGCAATTATATGGGGAATAATTACGAATCGGCGGTGATTACGGCGCGTGAGGCAATCAAAAGTTACCCCTATTCACGGTATCTTGAAGATTACCAGATCACCATCCTCAGAGCCCGTTATGAGTACGCACAACGAAGTACTTTGCTCACACAGCCGGAACGCTATCGTATGGTAGTAGACGAATACTTCAATTACACCAACAGCTTTCCCGAAGGGAAATATACTGCCGAAGCAAATGAATATTATAAGGAGGCCCAGAAAAAGATTGATGTGCTTCCCGCTACCTGAATAAATGTAAAATAATTGATATAGTACAATGGATTATAGAAAAATTGCCGCTAGCTCCAACACGGAAACCCAGGATGTAATGAAATTAGCCGAACCCGTGGGAAATGTATATGAGATGGTCAGGATAATAAGCAAGCGGGCCAATCAGCTCTCAGTGGAAATGAAGCAGGACCTCGATACAAAACTGCAGGAGTTCGCCTCATACAGCGATAATCTTGAAGAGGTCTTTGAAAATCACGAACAGATTGAGATATCCCGCTTCTACGAGAAACTCCCAAAGCCATCCCTTCTGGCCGTTGAAGAATGGAAGGAAGAAGAGATCTATTACCGTAATCCTTCGAAGGAGAAAGAACTTTTTTAGGGTTATGCTGCAACGGATACAGACACTTTTCCTGCTGCTGGCAGCTGCTGCCATGCTTGTGGCATCGGTAACGCCGCTGGCATTTTTTATTTACGAAGGTGATAAAGTGACCCTCGAAGCGATGGGTGTCTACCTTGACGGGACACTCAACGACTCTACCTGGGGCCAGTTCGCGCTGGGTATGGTGAGTTCGGTCTTGTCGCTGATTACGGTGTTTCTCTATAAACAGAGAATGCTGCAGATACGACTGTCTGTCTTCAATGTATTGCTGATGATTGGTTTTTACCTCTATTTCGGCTTTATCATTTACAAACTGCTGCCGATGGAAACACTGGAGTTTCAGAAAGTGGGCGTGGGTATCATTATGCCCCTGATTGCACTTATACTGACCATTCTTGCCATCCGGAACATAGGTGCCGATGAGGCGCTGATCAGATCGTTGAACCGATTGCGAAAATAGGAAAAGAAAAGAAGATAAAGAATCCAAATTAAAAAGAGCGGCATCTTCCGAAAGGAAATGCCGCTCTTTTACTTGGTTAGAGACATGAAACGGTCAACCCGCTCAGAAAGACCACTCTTCCGACGTCCTGGCCTTTTCAGTTTTTACGGGCACGTCGGCCTTTGTCTTAATGGGTGCCGAGGTGTTATTCTGCACGCCGCTGCCTTTGTAATACTGCATCACATCGGGCAGTATCTTTTCTATATTGGCAATACGTTTGCTATCCGTGGGGTGGGTGCTGAGAAATTCGGGAACTTGGGCACCGCCTCCACTCTGAGCCATCCTCGTCCAGAAGGGGACAGCTGTCTGGGGGTTATACCCCGCCATCGCCATCACGATTAGCCCAATTTCATCAGCTTCATACTCCTGCTTGCGTGCGTAAGGCATCATTACGCCATACTGGGCACCAAGGCCAAAAACGGTTTGTCCCAACTGCTGCGCGACCTGGGAATTACCCAGTAAACCTCCGGCAATGGCCCCGCCATATTGCAATGCCAACTGCTGACTCAACCGTTCGCTCGAATGCTGGGCAATCACATGGGCAATCTCATGGCCTACCACCACGGCAAGGGCTTCTTCTGTCTGGGTAACCGGAAGCAGGCCGGAATAAATAACTACCTTTCCCCCCGGCATGGCGAAGGCATTTACACTCTTTTCCTTCACCAGGTTAAACTCCCATGAGAAGTTTTCCAGTTCCGAGGCATAACCGTTGTTGGTATAAAAACTTTCTACCGCATTTGCAATGCGGCTGCCAACACGGCTGACCATTTGAGCATTGGCAGTCCCCTTTTCAAGAGGAGCTGTACGAATAAAATCCTGATACTGCTGTAAGCTCAACGCAATGACTTCCTGGTTCGATACCAGCTGCAACTGCCTTCTTCCAGTAAAGGGAACACTCCCGCACGAGGGAAGCAGCGGGGCAATTAAAAGTAGCAGCAAGAAAATTTTATCCGTTAGGGTCGTTTTTTTTCGTCTCATAAATTTTATAATTAAAAAAACTTCTACTTTAAAACAGTTTACTGCAAAAGTAGTTTAATTTTGATATGTTTTTATCTGTTTTAATCGCACTTCTATAATTCGTCTCAATTTTGTAGCTTTCTTCCCCGCGATCGGGTAATCATTAGATTTGCGGCGGGCAGGAAAAAATCTTTTTGAATTAACCCCCAAATTTTCTATCTTTGAGCAATTTTTTATAAAACAAAACTTCCTTTAGGGGAATGAAACGACCTTCGGTTTTCAGAGCCGCGTGCGTATCATGTGTATAGTAACTGGTGTATGTCTGCAGATCAAATTAACGACGACGAAATAACGGAAAAAAAAGAAACGGGGGAAGAGGAGGAAACCGATTTGCTACACAAATCTGGCGTAAACCCAAAAATACCCGTGAAATTGAGCGGAGACAGTATGCTCAATCTTTCCAAAATGTATCAGAACTGGTTCTTGGATTATGCTTCCTACGTAATTCTGGAACGTGCTGTGCCGCACATTTCCGATGGATTGAAACCGGTGCAACGCCGTATCCTCCATGCAATGAAACGGATGGATGACGGACGATACAATAAGGTAGCCAACATAATCGGAAATACCATGCAGTATCATCCGCATGGCGATGCTTCAATTGGAGACGCACTGGTACAGCTTGGACAAAAGGATCTGCTGATTGATACACAGGGTAACTGGGGAAATATCCTTACCGGCGACGGAGCTGCGGCACCCCGCTACATTGAGGCCCGTCTGACAAAATTTGCACTCGAAGTGCTGTTTAATGCCAAAACCACCGAATGGAAAGCTTCCTATGATGGCCGAAACAAGGAGCCGGTCACCCTCCCTGCCAAGTTCCCGCTGCTCCTGGCACAGGGCGCGGAAGGCATAGCCGTGGGACTCTCCTCCAAAATATTGCCCCATAACTTCAACGAGTTATGTGACGCTGCCATCGCTTATCTCGAAGGCAAAGCGTTCAAAATCTATCCCGACTTTCAAACGGGCGGTTATATTGATGTAGAGAAATATAACGACGGAGAACGTGGTGGCTCGGTGAAGGTGCGTTCCACCATCACGAAGCTGGATAATAAAACACTTGTTATCAAAGATATTCCTTACGGAAGAACGACTGCCAGCGTGGTAGATTCTATCCTGAAAGCAAACGACAAAGGAAAAATAAAAATCAGAAAAGTAGACGATATCACCGCGCAGAACGTGGAGATTCAGGTGCAGCTTGCACCCGGTGTGTCGTCCGACAAGACCATTGATGCCCTCTATGCGTTTACCGATTGTGAGATAAGCATCTCTCCCAACTGTTGTGTCATTGACGACAACAAACCACATTTCCTCACCGTGAGCGACGTGATGCGAGTTTCTGTCGATACCACCAAAGAAAGCCTTCGACAGGAACTGGAAATTGAACGAACCGAAAAACTGGAGGCACTGTTGTTTGCTTCCCTCGAAAAGATATTTATTGAAGAGCGTATATACAAGGACAAGGAATTTGAAAATGCGGGTAATTTGGATATTGCGCTGGGTCACATTGACAGGCGACTGACACCTTTTAAACCGGGATTTATCCGTGAGATCACACGTGATGATCTGATCAGGCTGATGGAAATAAAGATGTCCCGTATTCTCAAATTCAATGCCGATAAGGCAAATGAAATTATTGCCAGATTGCTGGAAGAGATCGATGAGATTAACCATAATCTGGATAACCTGGTGGATTATACCATTTCCTGGTATCTCATGCTGAAGGA
>DGZP01000127.1:43026-53557 GCA_002398565.1 Proteiniphilum sp. UBA4977 | reverse complement strand
CTTCCATTAAGATGGTCAGATCATCGATACAGAAGTAGGCGGGAGTATTCATCCCCTGGTTGCCATTGTCGGTAGACGTAAGATTGAAATGAAGGCTTTTCAGTTCACCAAGGCCAGAAAGTTCAACCCACTTCCATGCATTTAATATCTCTTTTTTTCCGTTTCTGAAATCAGACAGATAAACAGAAACTGACTGGCTGTCATTTCCAGAGATATCTTTCCCGTAAATATCAAGCTTGAACCAATCTCCTTCGCTGAATTTTTTTGCGAACTGATCCCCATTTTTCATTGAGAGGTAAGCATAGGTACTGTTGGTAATATACATTCCTTTCACCCGGTATGTTTTACCATCTTTGAATGAGACCACTGCCGGATTGAATTCAGTGTTATTTGCAGTGAGATACACCTTTCCCGTGTGGGCTTTTCCGGTGATCGCACTGTTGTTTGTATAGCTGGCGGTTGTGACGTCACTCTTATTGGTGTACATAAAGCCACCCCAAGCATAATCGGAGAAATAATTATCGAACAGAAAGATACTACCGTTGTCACTAAACTGATTTTTCCAGACGGATCCCCATTCTCCCGGAATTTCGGTTCCCGATTTATCACCGGTCCATTCGGTTTCAGGCTGAGTTAGTTTGTTCTCCAGATCCATCACCTTCGTAATGGTCATCTCTTCATTTTCACAGGAAACCAGCAGCAATGCTGAGATAAATAACAGATAAAACAGATTTTTTTTCATTTTTAATTTAAATTATTTGATGATAAATATTTTATATCTTAATGATCAATAAACACTTATTTCTGCAACAGATGCAAATCTGCCACGCCCGAAACCTCGGTAGATGATTCCCCGATGCGTCCGTTAAACTGGTTGACGCCAGTATATATCTTTACAAAATCAATCCCTGTTAAGTTTGCTTTGTTGCCTGCCGCGTCTACTGCCCAGTCAATATCGAGTTGTGCTCTGGAATCGTTATTTGCCACATTGTCTGCATATCCCCATTCATACGATTGGAGCAGATAGATCCCCTCTGTCGACGTGACGTTGTCGGGTAGCCTGGTTCCAGTGAACTTCAGTTCCGGTTGATTGATCCACTGCGGGTAGTAGCTTTGCTGATGAAATTCAAGCTTGTAGATGAATCCTTCGCCATGCTCTCCGGCATTCCACCCGATGTAGGTGGCATCGGTCACATAAGAGAGCGAGCTGTGTGGTACAGGAGTTTTGTTTTCGTCTGGCCTGTAGTATGTGATGGCGTAGTTATGAATGGACTCAGCATTGTTATATTCGCTACCGGCCAGTTCATACCAGGTATCATCCGGCATCCCGTTTTTATTACTGTCCACGGAGACCATTACAATGCCCGGTTCACTATTTCCGTTGTATGCATTCCCAAAAACGACAAAATCTGCTCTTCCGCTCTTATTCTCAATGGTGTGATCAAACCCCACCACCACGTATCCTCCGTATCCGCCCAACGTGATAAGTCCTTCTTTGCCTCCGGCTATGGCCACTTCTGCTTTTGCGGCCATGGAGGCAGGTGTGTCTCCCGCTGCGTATTCCGGAAGTTTATTCACAAATTGTCCGGGTGCCGGTGTGTATTCAAATACACGGGTGAGATAAACCGAATATTGCGGCTCTTCGACCTCCCCGATATTGTCGCGTTCCTCTCTGCAGCCGATCAGGAAGGAGATCGACAAGAAGAAAGACAATAAAATAAGATTTTTTATACTTGTTTTCATCTATTTATATTTTATATTTTTACATCATGGCCACATGGAACTGGCTGTAATCATGTGCTTGTGCGTAAATAATTTACATGCCCGTTTCATATTGTAGAAATTTATCAATATTGTTAATTATTCAATCTCCTAATGGTCCCTTCTTTTACGTACTACCGGAATGAAGGGATATAGGTATTTTTGGGGAGGAAAACAAAGTGAGCCGGGATATCGCCCGTCTGCATACTCCACATTTTTTTACCCTCCCGGTCAAATCGATAGAGATATCCGGGATTGATATAATCTCCTGCATCGGTAATATAAATATCCCTTGTTTCCGGATGAACCGTGATTCCGTAAGAAGTTTCAAATCCTTTCTCCGTGCCGTCGGAGATAAAGGCCGAGTTTACCACTTCCCTGGTCGCCATGTCCACGATGGAGAAATTGTTTGCTCTTTGGACGGATTCATCCATGCCGATAAGGTATAGCGAATCGCCTGCGAAAGCGAAATTGCTAACCGGCAGGTCAATGGTGTCAGTCACCGCCTGTTTCCGGTGATCGATAAAATAAAGACGGGAGGGAGAATTGTGATAATCGCTTCTCGAGGAGACCCAGAGATCTCCCCGGCTATCTGCTTTTATCCGGTGCAGATTCATATCCACATCAATCCGGGCGGTCTCCCTGAATGTAGCAATGGATATTACGGAGACTGTTCTTTCGTAATTCATCGACTTGCCTGCTCCACGGTAACCGCCTGAATTGGCAACGTAGATGTTTCCATCGGACACAGCAATACCATCCGGCTGATAGCCTACCACACATGTTCCAGTCACCTCAAGGGTGGCTGTATCTATCCTGGCCACGTATCCTTTCTGCTTGTATTCGGGATCTATCTCTATGGGGCCGGCATAGGACGTAACATAGGCATATCCTTCGTGAAAGGTGATGTGACGGCAGTTGGGAATCTCTATCCGTCCGATGCGCCCGGTTGTGCGAGCATCCATGACCTCAATCTTATTGGAGGCGTTGATTACTGCATACAAGCGGCTGCCATGGAGTTGAAGATCGTTACCCACATCGCCCAGCTCCTTGGGTACGGAAGGATTTCTTTCCGCATAAATGTTCCGGCGATAATTTCCGGTTACGAAATCGTAAAAGTCGAGTGTCGCCTTGTTGCTTCCCATATTCCCTTCGTTCAGCAGGTAGAGACCGGCATAACGACCGGCAGCCGATGCTCCGGGATCGGTGAAAGTCACCTCCGACAGCAACAGTTCCACATCTTTCCGGCAGGAAACCAGCAGTAGTGTAACGACAAACAAATATATGGTGATCGCCTGTTTCTTCATATTTCAACGGTGAGGGTTAGTTTATAATTCCTTTTGGGCATCGGGTAGTTGAGTACTACCTCGTAGTCCTGGCTGAACAGATTGTTGACTTCGAGTGTGAGTTTGCTGTCGAACCGATCGTGGGTAAAGGAGCGACTCAGCGACAGATCGCTGGTGTACCAGGGTTGTTCATAATTCTCAGGCGTGTTTGCAGAAGAGCGATATCGCTCACCCACGTAGATAAAGCTGTAGTTAAGTTGCCAGAGACGATACTGCAGGCCTGCTACGAGTGACCCGTTATGCCACGGAATATAGGCAATCTGGCCTCCATAGGTGATTTTCTCCAGTTCTTTGTTGGGGCGCCGGGTGAGATCGCGGGCCTGCTGGTAGGTATATGTTATTCTCAGGTTTAGCAGCCACTCCCTGTGCACTTCCAAAATGGCAGAAGCCGACAGGTCGACACCTTTAATCTCCGCCTGTCCCAGGTTTGTCATCATCCAGCGGTACATGCCATTTCCTTTGGGAACTGCAATGATCTTATTGGTGACTCTGTTTAAATAGGCATCAGCCTTTATCTCCCAATGACGTATGACCAACTGACGGAAAGATTTGTCATAGGCTGCTCCCAGATTATACTGATAACTTTCCTCAGGATCCAGGTCTGCGTTGCCTATATCGGTATAGTAAAGATCGTTGAAGGTAGGCATCCGGAAACTTTGCTTGTAAAAAGCACGGATATTGAGGTTGTGTGAGTCGAGAGGTTTATAATTGAGAAACAGGGCAGGGGAGAGCTGTTTTTGGACTGAACGTTTCTGCTTATTTCCCGCAACACTTTCGATGACCCAACTACTGAGGATGCTACCCTGCAGCGTGACTTTATCAAAATCTGCCGCTGTAGCCGCCGCGATGAGGGTATTGTAGCGTGTAGGTTCCCTGAAGCCGTCAATGTCCGACTGAAGCCCGTTCCACTGCCAGTCCGCCGCGAGGGAGATATCCCAGTTGCTCAACAGTGCAAATTTGTTCACCAAAGAAAGATATGCCTCCTGCTGGGTGAAGGAATTATCGATATACATCAGGGTGGTATCAGGATTGAGATACCTCATCCGGTCATGGGCATATTTCGCGTTTACCAGGATATCATATCGTGGTGAGATAGATTTCCGGAACGAACCCTGGGTAAAGAAATTCTTGTCCCATTGCCGCTGTGATCGCTTCCATACATTATTTACGATGGCGCCGGGAATACCCCGTTCCGAGGAGTAAAAATAAGCTTTCAGGTTCCAGTTTCCGGAAGGCACAAATCCATGCAATCCTCCTTCAAGCCTTAATGCATTCATATCGCCGTTCTCCCGGGTGGCTGTGGTGTCGTAAACCAGTTCGTGGGTGACTGGGTGTATCCGTTTATAACGGTATGCATACTTGCCATTTGCCGATATCCACTCCGTGTTAAAGGTTGCGGAGAGTGAGGAAGAGAGTTTCTGTTCCCACAAAAGGGAGGGATTGATTAATCCGAACGAGCCCGATCGGAGGATTCCCCTGAGGTTGTAGTTTTTATCATTTTCGAAACGGGGATAGCGCGTACGCAGGTAGATGGAACCGGAGGAGCCGAAATCCCGGGCAGATTGAAAAATCTCGCTTTTCTGGCCGTTGTAGAGGGTAACCGACTCCAAATTATCGAGTGAGTATTTGCCCAGGTCAATCTGCCCGTTCTGGGCATTACCCAACTCAATTCCATCATAGAAAACACCCATGTGGTTGCTGCCCATACTGCGGATATCTACCGTTTTCAGACCTCCTATACCACCATAATCCTTGATCTGGACACCCGAGAAATACCGGATGGCGTCGGCTATGGATAAGCTGTTCAGCCCTTTCAGCTCATTTCCTGAAAGCTTTTGTGCGGGAATAATCTCTTTGTTGGCTTTTGCAGATACCACTACCTCCGGCAGATAAAGGCTGTCGGCCAGATTCATCATACCATCCACAGGCTGGAGGGATGTAACTGCCCGTGCAGAATAAACAGTGACTGGCAGAATAACTACGATCAGAGATAATAATATCAGTTTTAACGAATTCATCTATACCGAATTGATTTCGGTAAAGCATGATGAAAATGAAACACGTTGTAAATAAAGTAATTGTGTGTCGTCTTCATGCTTTATTCCCCGAAAGCCATGTAACTAAAATGAAACTGTTGGCAGGTCTTCTGACTTACTCCCGTGTCTGAACGCCTTCCCGAAACCACTCTGATTGTCCGTGGATTTTTCTCTCCAGGTACAGAGTGTATATTCAGTGGCAAAAGGTGTTTTGTTCAGCACATAAGCGGAGCTTACAGCAGCGGGTCTGTTCAGGATTTCCACCTGATTCCCTTTTCATTACCTGTTCCGAAGCCGAGAAGGAACGGGTAACACCAACATTTCTAAAGGCAAAGATACAAAAAAACAGGAATAGCTCTTCTCTTTTCAAAAGAAAAGTCCAAATAAAGTTTTATCACATTGCAAACAACAGGTTTGAAACAGAATAAATTTGATGTTCACCGGGGTGGCATTCTCTTATAACGGCATGTTCCCATGTTTCTTAGGTGGATTAGATTCAGTTTTGTTGGCCGTCATTTCCAACGCCTGAATGAGTTTAATCCGGGTAGTTTTAGGGAGGATGATTTCATCAATATATCCTTTTTCTGCAGCGCGGTAGGGGTTTGAAAACAATTCGCTGTATTCATCCGCCGCATGCTGTCGTTCTGCCTCGTCGGAAGAGCGGTATAGGATGTTTACAGCTCCTGCTGCACCCATCACAGCGATCTCAGCATTGGGGTATGCGAAGTTCACATCGGCTCCCGACTCTTTTGAGGACATGACTATATATGCGCCGCCGTATGCTTTGCGTGTGATAAGTGTAATTTTCGGCACCGTTGCTTCGGCGTAGGCATATACGATCTTGGCTCCATGACGGATGATGCCATTATGTTCCTGATCGCGCCCCGGAAGGAATCCAGGTACATCCACAAAAGTAATAAGCGGAATGTCAAAGCTGTCGCAGAACCGGATAAATCGTGCGGCCTTATCGGAGGCGTCGATATCGAGCACGCCGGCCAAATAGGCAGGCTGGTTTGCAACAATACCCACTGTTCTGCCTCCCAGCCGTGCAAAGCCGATCACGATATTTTGTGCAAACTGAGGCATGATTTCAAAGAAGTAATTCTCGTCCGCTACCTCTTTAATGAGCTCCTTGATGTCGTAGGGCAGGTTGGTATCGTCGGGAATCAGTGTCTGCAGTCCAGGTGATTCGCGGGAGATACTGTCCTTTGTGGGCACAAGCGGAGGATCTTCCATATTGTTGGAAGGAAGAAAACTTAACAGCTCACGGATCATCATTAATGTTTCTTCTTCATCATTCCCCACGAAATGGGATACACCGCTTTTTGTCGCATGTACACTGGCACCTCCCAATTCTTCCTTGGTCAATGTTTCATGCGTGACCGTTTTCACTACATCGGGTCCGGTCACGAACATGTTGCTCTTGTCCTTTACCATGAAAATAAAATCGGTCAGCGCAGGAGAATAACAGGCACCTCCCGCGCAGGGACCCAATATGGCTGAAATCTGGGGGACCACACCCGATGCCTTGATGTTCTGATAAAAAATATCAGAGTATCCACTTAATGATGACACTCCCTCCTGAATACGGGCACCACCCGAATCGTTTAACGCTATGACCGGCGCGCCGTTTTTTAGGGCCAGCTTCTGAACCTTCACAATTTTATGGGCATTTGAACGGCCCAGTGAGCCCCCGAACACGGTGAAGTCATAGGCATATACATACACCAGGCGGCCATCGATTTTTCCATAACCACTCACCACACCATCGCCGGGAATACGTTTTTCATGCATGCCATAATTGTGCGATTCATGTGCCACAAACTTGTCTATTTCAACAAATGTGTTATCATCCAGCAATAGCTTTATCCTTTCACGGGCAGTCAGCTTACCGGACTCTTTTTGTTTCTCTATCGCTTTGGCTCCGCCTCCCAATTCGGCTGCTTTATTTTTCTCCTCGAAAACCTGAAATTTTTCCTGAAGTGTCATCGTTCCTGTAGTTAATTTGTTTTGAATGAAATGAGTAGCTGATCACGAGTCACAGAGTCACCCTCCTCCACATGAATCTTCTCTACGATGGCATTTTGAGCTGCAGTGTAGGTACTTTGCATTTTCATTGCCTCTACCACAATGAGGGGATCCCCCTGCTTCACTTCCATCTCTTCGGATACCATGATTCTCACTATTTTACCAGGCATGGGAGAGGTGATAGTCTCCTGCACCTCTTCCACGACTTGTTGCCGTCCCCTTAAATATTTCTTTTGCGGGTTCGACAGTTCGATATCAAAATAACGAAAATTTGTAGTGATGGTATATTTTCCTTCGGAATGACGAACCGATTCTGCATTGTAGGAGCGTCCTCCATACAGAATGGAACAAAAACCACTTTCTGACATGACCACGTCAATGTCATATAATTTTCCGTCTACAGTGATCTCTACCCTGTTTCCATCCTTCGATATCATTTCCACTTCACATGTTCTCCTGCCTGTCTTCGCTTTCATATGATTAAGCTGTTGATTTCCAAAAGTACCTTTTTATATTCGCAGTACGCCTTTTTGTTTGCCAAAAGCACGCCACCTGCTTATAGGAAGGTTGTCGGCCTGAGCAGAGGAAGGTGTATCATTATTATTCACAATATAATCTATATACGCGGCAATGATGGCCATATCTTCTATTTCATTATCGTCTCCCGTGCTCTCCTGAAGCTTACTGCTGTTGTCTTCAATAAAATGTGTGGTATAATTTCCTTGCTCAAAATCCCGCGTGTCCATAATACGCCTGAGATAGTCGATGTTTGTTTTCACACCGGTAATTTTGTACTCATAAAGCACCCGGCGCATCCTTTCGAGTGCATATACACGGCTGGTGGCCCAAACAATCAGTTTTCCGATCATGGCATCGTAGTAGACCGGTATCTCGTATCCGTCGTAAATATAACTGTCTACACGCACACCAATACCTTCGGGTGTTTGAATGTGACGGATGATACCGGGTGAAGGGGCAAAATTATTTTCCGGGTCTTCGGCATATATACGGCATTCAATCGCATGCCCCCTTTGATGCAATCTCTTTTGGGTTAATCTCAACTTTTTCCCGTTGGCAATATGAATCTGCTCCTTAACCAGATCAACCCCCAGCACCTCTTCCGTAATGGGATGTTCCACCTGAAGACGGGTATTCATCTCCAGGAAGTAAAAATTCATTTCACCGTCCACCAGAAATTCAATAGTACCCGCACCTGTATATCCGATGGATTTTGCTGCCCTCACAGCTATGGCACCCATTGCAAGACGGGTTTTCTCATCGATAAAAGGAGAGGGGCTTTCTTCAACAATCTTCTGATGACGTCGCTGTACCGAGCATTCACGGTCGAACAAGTGTATCACATTGCCGTGGGTGTCGCCCAAAAACTGTATTTCTATATGGTGGGGCGACTCGATGTATTTCTCTATATAAACAGAATCATTTCCAAAAGAGGCCTTTGCTTCTGATTTAGCGGCATCGTAAGCTTCCTGTAGTTGTTTCTCCTCATGCACTAGTCGCATTCCTTTACCACCCCCGCCGGCGGTTGCCTTGATAATGACGGGAAAACCGATCTTACGGCAAACACGGAAAAGATCCCTCGGCTTCATATCTTCCGATGTGCCGGGCACAACGGGTACTTTTGCCTCAATCATCTTCCGGCGTGCCGAGATCTTGTCGCCCATGGCCTCGATGCTCTCCGCCGAAGGGCCAATAAAAATGATACCCTCTTCTTTACAACGGCGTGCAAACTCGGCATTTTCACTCAAAAATCCGTAACCGGGATGAATGGCATCGGCATGGAACTGCTTTGCAGCATCGATAATCTTATCGGCTCTGAGATAGCTTTCCTGTGATGAGGCAAGACCTATACATACCGCCTCGTCGGCGTATGTCACATGTCGGGATGTACGGTCAGCCTCAGAATAAACAGCCACCGTGCGAATCCCCATTTCCTTACAGGTTCGCATGACACGAATCGCAATTTCTCCCCGGTTTGCAATTAAAATTTTCTGTATCACAATGGTTTAGTTTGATTTTATCACAATTAATCCAACTCAATTTTTTGCAGAATATTATTCAAACAAATATATGCGATAATTGTTCCCTATTGGAAACAATTCTACAGAAAATCTGTGATGGTTTTAAAACCCATCAATGAGGCCCTTGTAAAAACCGGTCACGCAACGGTTATCGGGCAGAGCAAGAGATATTTTCAAGTCGCAGGTGCCGGCACCATCCAATATTTTTATTTGTACATTGGCGCTTTGGAAACCAGTCCTTCCGAGTCTGTCACCCGAATATCTCATGCCGTTTACAGCACCGTTCACCAGCCATTCTCCCTGTGCCAGGGGAATGGTGAACAGGGTATCTGTCAGCGTGTCCGGGAAAGATAATTCCATAAAATTATCATTTGCAGATTTGTTGTTGTCAGGGTATAGCTGAAACACAAAACTATCACCTGCACGGAAGGATCTGGCCGCCGTGATGGAATTCTTTTTTCCTTCGAATGACAAATAGTTGTTGGTCGGGCCTAGTTTGTCTCCAAATTGGTCACAACTCACTATTGTTAAAACAAACACAAAAGCGATCACTACGAAAATAGTTCTTTTCATTTTTTAATTATTACGAATGTTATTTTAAACTGTTTTTTCAAGGCATTATGAATCATGCGGTTTTGAGTAACAATTATACCTGATTGCTGGTGCCTTTTCAGGTTTTATCCTTCGATTCAAGGTAACGAATCAGCGTTTCGCTTTTTTCTTTCTCAAATTTAAGCTGCTCAATGTTCAGTAGCAGCGTGGAGAGTTCGAAAGATTGTACAATACCTTGTTTGGCAGCGTCACTTAAAGCAACAGAGATGGTTCTGTTGCCTATAAATTCCACTCTGAGCGGATCATTCTGAAAGGTGTAGATAAACAAGGCAACTCCATTTTCGTTTGTACCCGTAAAACGGACTATCTCGTATGATTTATCCAACGTCCGGAAGCGATAATTCAAGCCATCGGAGGTGACAGCAAGTGATTCAGCAAAACTACCATCACCCGAAATAATCTTTATTTTATGGTGTTTTATGGTAGAGCCGGAAAGAATACTTTCAATGAATAGTACTCCTTTTTCCCCTACTCCCGAACGAAGTCCGTTTTGATTCAGTGATGACCTGTGCGGGTATATCTTAGGATAATATTCACCAAACTCCTGATAGCGGTCGTCTCTCACAAAATCGAATTTTGCAAGCATCCCGTTCAGCTGATCGTATTGTTCACGCAGCATTGAGTCGCAATAGATGATATTGCGTCTGTTTTCCGCCATGCGTACTTGCTGCATTAATGAAAATCCGGCTGTAATTTCATCAAATGATTT
>DGZP01000127.1:6719-42802 GCA_002398565.1 Proteiniphilum sp. UBA4977 | reverse complement strand
GGAAAAAGAATTTTGATGCTATCAATCTTCAATTTGGCAAGCGTATAATTTGATTCTTTGTAGGCATCTCCTGCTTCTTTGAGATAAATTTTCGCATCCCTTTTTTTCCCGGAGCAGGAAAAAAACAGGAATGAAAGAAGAAGCAGAAACATGGAACGAACGGAAAAAAACATTGCTTAAAGAATATTGATCTTAGAAAAATAACACTATTATCAACTTTAACCCTACAAACTTACAAAATATATCGGCAAAAGGATCGTTTTAAAGCCCATTTATTGTAATTTTGTAATAAATAACAGATAAGTAACTGTAGTGAAGAAGTATATGGAGATATCTCACGAGGAGATACAATCTCATTTAAATATTCCTGTTTTAAATCTCATTTCACGGGTGGCCGATGAAAAGAAAATGCCATGCTACCTGATCGGTGGCTATGTGCGCGACTATTTTCTACGACGTCCTTCAAAGGATATTGACATAGTTGCCGTAGGGCCTGGAATCGGGCTGGCTGAGGCAGTTGCCAGGGAGTTGGGTAAAAAGACACATTTGACGGTATTTAAAAATTTTGGCACAGCACAAATAAAGTACAAAGATTTTGAAATCGAGTTTGTTGGTGCCCGTAAGGAGTCGTATAGTCACGATTCGCGTAAGCCGGTCGTGGAAGATGGAACACTGGAGGACGACCAAAAAAGGCGTGACTTCACCATCAATGCAATGGCTTTTTGTCTGAATGGTGATCATTACGGTGAGCTGCTTGATCCTTTCAATGGCATGCAGGATTTGGAGAGTCTGATCATCCGTACCCCCCTTGATCCCGATATCACCTTCAGTGACGATCCGTTGAGAATGATGCGTGCTGTTCGGTTTGCCTCGCAACTCGGCTTCGATATCCATCCCGACACATTTGATGCATTGGGAAGAAACAAGGAACGACTCCGTATTGTTTCACGGGAACGGGTGACAGACGAGCTTAACAAGATCATTCTTTCACCAAAACCATCCATTGGACTCATTATCCTCGAAAAGACTGGACTGCTGGAGCTCATCCTGCCCGAGCTGACAGCGCTGAAAGGAGCAGAGACGAAAGATGGGGTTGGACACAAGGATAATTTCTACCACACTCTTGTTGTACTGGATAATGTTGCCCGCCGTACCAACGACCTATGGCTGAGATGGTCGGCTCTGCTGCACGACATTGCCAAGCCGGTAACAAAACGATGGGACGCAAAGCTTGGATGGACTTTTTATAATCACAGTATCGTGGGCGAAAGAATGATTCCGAAAATATTTGGACGGATGAAGCTACCGCAAAACGAAAAGATGAAATACATTCAAAAGATGGTATCTCTGCATATGCGCCCCATGCAGCTGGTGGAGGAGGAGGTTACTGATTCGGCGGTACGTCGTCTGCTTTTTGATGCCGGCGATGATATTGACGATCTGATGACACTCTGTGAAGCCGATATAACCTCTAAAAATCCGGTGAAGGTAAAACGATTTATGAATAATTTCCAAATTGTACGGAAAAAATTGCTGGAGATAGAGGAGAAAGACCGGGTACGTAATTTTCAACCTCCCATTGACGGGAAGGAGATCATGGAGATATTTGCCCTTCCGCCGGGACGTGAAGTAGGGCTGCTGAAATCAGCCATAAAAGACGCTATTTTGGATGGCATTATACCCAATGAGTACGATGCTGCCCATACATTTCTTTTGGAAAAAGCAAACGAACTAAACTTAAAACCTCGCTCAGATAGTTGATTCGACCTCGCAAACTGGCGAAGCGGTTACTTTTCCTGGTGAACTTTTTAGATATTTATACGTTTACCCTACTAATTTTTTATATTTCACAAATGGTAATTGGTCCTGTATTTTGGATAGGATTTATAATTCTTATCGTAGTCTTGCTGACGTTAGACATGTTTGTTTTTCACAAAAAAGGAGAAATTGTAAATGTGAAAAAAGCATTGTGGCTCAGCTTTTTATGGATTTCTCTTGCACTTCTTTTTAATGTGTTCGTTTTTTTAATGTTCGGCAAGGAACCCGCTTTGGAGTTTTTCACCGCATATGTAATTGAGAAATCATTGAGTATTGACAATCTCTTTGTTTTCATCCTGATATTCAGTTCATTTAAGATACACCCCAGATATCAGCATGGTGTGCTTTTCTGGGGAATCCTGGGTGCGCTTATCTTCAGGGCAATCTTCATCTTTGCAGGTATTGCTCTCATAGAACGTTTTGCCTGGGTAATGTATCTTTTCGGTGGATTTCTTGTAATCACCGGGATAAAAATGGTAGTCGATCTGCTAAAGAAGAAGGAAAATGAGCAAGAAAGTGAGAGGAAGGATATGAATCAGAACTCCTTTGTAACCTTTATCCGTCGCGTGTTTCCGATGACCGACGACATGTCGGAACCTCGTTTTATTAAAAAGATTAACGGTAAACGATATGTAACACCTTTCTTTCATGCGCTGCTGGTAATAGAGATGACCGATCTTGTCTTTGCAATAGACTCTATTCCTGCCGTATTGGCTGTTTCTACCAATATGTTCATCGTATATACTTCCAATATATTTGCCATCCTCGGAATGCGTTCGCTCTACTTTGCACTGAAAGGTGTTATGGACTATTTTTACTATTTGAAATATGCACTGAGCGCCATTCTTATTTTCATTGGAGGCAAAATGACCATCAATCATTATGCGCATGAAAACGGCTCCACATTCTATATTGCCACCACTTTATCTCTCCTTATCATCCTGACGCTGATACTTATTTCCATCGTAGCATCGGTTGTTAGAAGCAAACAGCATGAGAAAAAAGAGAGCAAAGTGAAGACAGGACAATCCATAAATTAAGTTTTTTTGCCTTATTATTTGACTTAATCCCTTTTTTTCTGCGAGTTTTTTTATTACTTTGCAGTTAATTTCGGAGTAAGTGTGCGCTTGCTCAATCTTTTCCTTTCGTTATCCGAATTTGTATGTCGAACAAGAAAAAAGTTTCCGTTGCGCGGTTCTTAAATGCAAAAATAACATCCACAATCAGTATTTCACTGGTTTTGGTATTATTGGGGCTAACCATACTGATTCTCTTTATGGGAAATGGCTTGTCTCAATACATGAAGGAAAATATGAGTTTCAACATCATGCTTTCTTCCGATGTGAGTGATGCCAGGATCACTGCAATACGCAAAAATCTGGATGCCCAGCCTTTTGTGAAATCGTCTCGTTTTATCAGCAGGCAGGAAGCCAAAGACCAACTGATAAAAGACCTGGGAGAGGATCCTGAGGAGCTTTTAGGTTACAATCCGGCACAGGACTGTATAGAAATTTTTCTTCATGCCGAATATGCGAATAACGACAGTATATCGATGATTAACAGCACTATACGTCAAGACCACAATGTAACCGACATCCTTTATCAACAGGAGGCAATTGACCTGATCAACAACAACCTGTCAAAGGTGATGATGGTACTGTTGATTCTTTCTGCCATCCTGCTGTTTATCTCCTTCACCCTCATCCGCAATACCATTCGATTAAGTGTGTATTCCAAAAGATTCCTGATCCACACCATGAAACTGGTGGGTGCCACATCGGCTTTTATAAGGAAACCATTTGTGGTGAACAACATATATAGCGGTATTGTGGCCGGAATCATTGCCAACGTGATCATCTGGCTGATGATCACCTATTTCAGCAAAGGCTATGTTTCTATTGAGTCCATTGTTTCGGCGACCGACCTGGGAATTATATTCGGGATTGTCATCCTGCTAGGTGTCCTGATTACCACTTTGGCAACCACATTTGCGGTGAACAGATATCTGAAAATGCAGACCGATCAACTTTATTACATATAACACATTCAAAATAAATATGTCACGGAAAAACTTTGCCCTTAGCAAAACAAATCTGATTATTTGTGGAATTGCGGTGCTCCTGATCATTGCCGGTTTTCTGCTGATGACCGGTGCTCCCAGCTCTTTCGAGCGCGGTTTTGAGCCTGATATTTTCAGTGCCAGGAGAATAAAGACAGCACCTATGGTCGTCCTTTCCGGATTTGTGCTGATGATTGTGGGTATTCTGTATTCTTCAAAAGAAAGAAAAAAAGATGATCACGAATAACTTCTGCATCAATCTATTCAAAACAACAACTTCATGAATATCTTCGAGGCAATTGTTATTGCTATAGTTGAAGGACTGACCGAATTTTTGCCCGTATCATCCACGGGGCACATGATCATCACCCAGGCACTGCTGGGTGTTGAAAGTTCTCCCTTCGTGAAAGCATTTACTGTAATTATTCAGTTTGGAGCCATTTTATCGGTTGTTATCCTGTACTGGAAGCGCTTCTTTCGTCTTAATCAGATCACGGTTAGCGATGGGAATATAATGGCAGGCATGTCGGCGCATAAAAGAGGGCAGACGATTATAAGAAGATTCCTTTATAAATTCGATTTCTACTGGAAGCTACTTATTGCAGTCATTCCAGCCGGGGTCATCGGTATTCTTCTGGGCGATTATATAGACGCCCTGCTCGAGAATGTGACAGTGGTTGCCGTGATGCTGGTCGTGGGTGGTTTCTTTATGCTGTTTGTCGATAAATGGTTTAACAGGCCTTCTCAGGATCAGTCAATGAACTGGCAGCGCGCACTGAAGATCGGATTCTTCCAATGTATTGCCATGATCCCCGGTATCTCCCGTTCCATGGCCACCATTGTGGGAGGAATGGGCACCAGGCTTTCCAGAAAGAATGCAGCCGAATTCTCTTTCTTTCTGGCTGTGCCCACGATGGCAGCTGCAGCGGGATACAAACTGTTTCAACTATTAAAAGACCCGGTGAGTAGCGACATGTTGAAAGACAATTTGATTTTGTTGGTCACCGGTAATGTAGTAGCCTTCATCGTGGCTATCTTCGCGATCAGATTTTTTATCGATTTTCTCACCAGATATGGTTTTAAAACATTTGGAATTTATCGGATTATTGTAGGCTCCTTGTTATTGGCGCTCATTTTCTCCGGTGCTGACTTAAGTATATAGCAAAGTATGGATTTTATAGAGGGGGAAATTTTGTATGTCGATAAACCGCTTCACTGGACGTCGTTTCGTGTTGTGCGGGTCATCCGCGCAAAGTTGTGCCAAAAGCTAAAAATAAAAAAACTGAAGGTAGGACATGCTGGTACCCTTGATCCGCTTGCAACAGGTGTAATGATCATCTGTACAGGAAAAAAAACAAAACAGATAGAAAGATTGCAGTCCGAGACAAAGGAGTATATTGCAAATATACGGCTGGGGGCGACAACACCTTCGTTTGATCTGGAGACTGAGATTGATGCCGAATATCCCACCAGCCATATAACAAGGGAACTGATAGAAGAGATTCTTTTTCAGTTCAAGGGTAAGATCGAACAAGTGCCACCCCTCTTCTCAGCCGTAAAGGTTGAAGGAAGACGAGCGTATGAGTTTGCCCGCAAAAATGAAGATATTGAACTAAAACCCAAGTTATTGGTTATAGAAGATATCAAATTGATTTATTATGATCTGCCTGATATTACACTTCGTGTGGTATGCAGCAAAGGTACCTATATAAGGGCACTTGCCAGAGATATTGGTGAAGCCCTACATTCCGGTGCCCACCTGACAGGTTTAACACGTACAAGGGTGGGGGAGATTACACTGGAGAGATGTCTGAAAATGGAGGAAATAGATAAGTTCCTGGAAGAAAATAAAATGTCTTAATCATATGAAACTTTCACAATTCAAATTTAATTTACCGGAGGAACTTATTGCGAAGTACCCCGCTATTCATCGTGATGAAGCCCGTCTTCTGGTTGTACACAGAAAAACAGGTGAATTGGAACATAAGGTGTTCAAGGATCTGCTGGAACACTTCAAGCCAAAGGATTTTTTCATCTTCAACAATACCAAGGTCTTTCCTGCACGACTTTATGGAAACAAGGAGAAAACAGGTGCCAAAATCGAGGTATTCTTGCTGAGAGAATTAAATGCAGATCAGCATCTGTGGGATGTACTGGTCAATCCTGCAAGAAAAATACGAATCGGTAATAAACTATATTTCGGAGAAAATGAGGAGCTGGTGGCGGAAGTAATTGACAATACCACATCCCGCGGACGTACGCTGCGCTTTCTTTATGATGGCCCCTATGATGAGTTTAAGAAGCAACTTTTTTCCATTGGGGAGACCCCTATACCTGAGTATCTTGAACGTGAGGCAATTCCCGAAGATGTAGATCGTTATCAGAATATCTTTGCACAGCATGAAGGGGCTGTCGTTGCACCGGCAGCAGGTTTGCATTTTAGCCGCGAGCTGATGAAAAGGATGGAGATCGGAGACATTGAGTTCGGGTTTCTCACACTGCACAATGGATTGGGTGCATACCGGATGATCGACGTTGAGGACCTTACCAAACATAAGATGGAGTCTGAACAAATGATAATCACTCCGGAATTGTGTAACAGGGTGAATCAGGCTAAGGATGAAGAACGAAATATCTGCGCTGTGGGCACTTCTGTCCTTCGTGCGGTGGAGACCACGGTCAGTACAGACGGACATTTGAAACCACGGGAGGGATGGACCAATAAATTCATTTTCCCGCCTTACGATTTCACGCTTACAAATAGCCTTGTAACCAATTTTCATTTGCCCTACTCTACATTGCTGATGATGGCATGTGCATTCGGGGGCTATGAAAAAATAATGGAAACCTATGAAATTGCCATCAGGGAGAAATATCGGTTTGGAGCATATGGAGACGCAATGTTGATTGTGGATTGACAGCGTATGATGGCCTTTTCCATTATTTTGGCACTGGGCTCGAACCTGGGCGATAAACGGCAGAATATTGCCCTCGCACTTGATAAAATTGAAGAGCGGATTGGAAGAATTACTTCCTTGTCCGCTCTTTATGATACTATTCCTGCAGGTTTTTTTTCAAAACAAAATTTTATAAACTGCGTATGCGAAGTGGATACATATTTAAATGTATATGATATATTCGCAAGTACGCAAGAGATTGAAAAAGAGATGGGTAGGACTATAAAAAGCAAAGAGGGTAAATATACAGACAGGATTATTGATATTGACCTGATCATGGCCGGCGATCTGATAATACACACGCCGGATCTCACAATCCCGCATCCGTTATTTCATACCCGTGATTTTGTACTCACACCTTTATGTGAAATTACTCCCGATAAGGTGCATCCTATTCTGGGAAAGACCATCCGCCAGCTAAAAGAGGAGTTGGACCAAAAAAGAAATTATTCACACTGACTTGCCAAAGTTCACAAAAATTTATAAACCGAAGCTGAAAAGTAAAAGGTTGACGAAAAAAATTGCATATTTGTATATTGATAATCATATTTTTTATGGCTTTAATGGGTAAAAATTACGATTATTTTTTGGGTTATGCCCTGAGTGGTGGAGGGGCAAAGGGTTTTGCCCATTTGGGTGCATTGCGTGTGCTGGACAAATGTGGATTAAAACCTGACATCATTGTCGGTACCAGTGCAGGAGCTCTGGCTGGTGTGTTTTATGCCGACGGATATCATCCCGACGAAATTGCTGAACTTTTCCGTAAACGTGAATTCAAGGAGTTTGTTGAATTTACCATTCCCAGGACCGGTTTTTTTAAGAACATGGGGTTGCACAGTTTTCTGAAAAAAAACCTTAGAGCCAAACGGTTTGAGGAATTGCAAATACCTTTTTGTGCCACAGCTACTGACTGGAACAGGGCATCCACCGTTATTTTTTCAAACGGGGATGAACTTGTGGATGCAGTAGTGGCATCCTGTTCAGTCCCTGTAGTCTTTTCCCCTCATATGATTCATAATATACCCTATGTAGACGGTGGGCTTCTGAAAAATTTCCCTGTTTCGGTGATCCGAAAACAATGTAAATATGTGATTGGTATAAATGTATCACTGATGATACCCCCAGCGGGGAAAGACAATATCAGAACCATCATGGAACGGACATTCAACCTGATGTCCAACTCAAATACCCTGTTTGACAAAGCATATTGCGACATACTCATCGAAACCAGGGGCATAGAAAAATTTTCAATGTTTGATCTACATAATCAGGAAACCATCATGGAAGCCGGTTATCATCATGCAGCCCTGAAAATGAGTGAGAAGGAATCATGGAAGATCGTTAAAAAATGCCACAGACATTACGAACTGTTAAGGAAAGTGCGGAGTCAAATCCATTATTTTAAAAGAGGTAAATCATAACATCAAAACCTTATGCGTAAAAATAAAATTATTATTTATCAATTACTGCCCAGATTATTTGGTAATAACGCTACAGGAAATAAGCAGAACGGCACCATAGAAGAGAACGGATGTGGAAAATTCAATGACATCTCCGACATTGTTTTACAAAAAATAAAAGAGAGTGGATACACCCACATATGGTACATTGGCGTTCTGGCTCACGCATCTACGACCGATTATACCCGTTTCGGAATTCCAGCCGAATACCCGGAGATTGTCAAGGGTAAGGCGGGATCGCCTTATGCCGTGCGTGATTATTATGATGTGGACCCCGATTTGTCGACAAATATTCTTCAACGTTTTCAGGAATTTGAGGATCTGATTCATCGTACCCATAAAATGGGACTGAAAGTGATAATAGACAATGTACCAAACCATGTGGCCCGCAACTACCAATCGGTCAGTAAACCGGAAGTCATTTCAGATTTAGGTGAAAATGATGATTCCTCCATTGCTTTTTCACCGCAAAACAATTTCTATTATCTTCCTGGGAATGAACTGGAGATTCAATTTTCTCCCGAAAGAATGGCGAAGGTCACCTACAAGGAATTTCCCGCGAAAGCCACCGGAAATGACTGTTTTACCCACCGGCCCACACAATATGACTGGTATGAAACGGTGAAACTCAATTACGGAGTAGATTATATGAACGGAAAAGCTTCACACTTTGACCCCGTTCCCGATACATGGATAAAAATGAAAGATATCCTTCTCTTCTGGGCTGGAAAAGAAATAGATGGTTTTCGCTGTGATATGGCAGAAATGGTTCCACTGGACTTCTGGAGATGGGCAGTTCCTCAGGTTAAAACAAAATATCCCGATATCATTTTCATTGCCGAAATATATAATCCCGGGGTGTATCGCGATTTTTTACGTGACGGCATATTTGATTATTTGTACGACAAAGTGGGCCTTTATGATGTTTTACGTGATGTGGCATGTGGCTATCGGCCTTCATCCGACATTACCTTTGCATTGAACATGGTGGGTGATATTCAGCACAAAATGCTCAATTTTCTTGAAAACCACGATGAACAACGACTTGCCTCAGATTATTTCATGAAAAGTGGAGAACAAGGTAAGGCTGCCATGATTGTTACCTGCTGCGTCAACAGAAACCCGGTCATGGTTTATGCAGGACAGGAATTTGGAGAAAAGGGAATGGACGAAGAGGGATTCAGCGGCCGAAACGGGCGTACGACAATTTTCGACTACTGGTCGGTTGACACGCTTCGCCGATGGAACAATCACGGTAAATGGAACGACCAGCTTCTGACAAAAAAGGAAGTGGATCTGCGTGATTTTTACAACCGGCTTATCAGGTTATGCAACGAAGAAAAAGCGCTTTCAGAGGGACTTTTTTACGATCTGATGAGTGCCAATTACGAAAATCGGGATTTTGACTCCACCCGCTTGTTTGCCTTTTTGAGGGGGACAAAACAGTCATTGCTGCTTGTAGTTACAAATTTCGACAAAGAAATCCAGGAATTTACAGTAAATATTCCCGCACAAGCTTTCTCCTTTTTCAACATAACAGACAACGGCGAAGGTATTTTAACTCCCCTGTTGCAAAAGAATGGCACTGAGCTTCTCTATTCACTGGAATATCCCTTCCGGATTAAGCTTGATGCATGTTCCGGTGAAATATATCGCATTTCTTTTTAAGAAAAATGGCTTTTTGCGTATAGTTTTTGTACTTTTGTGAAAAACTTTATCAACGTTTTTTCAAAATTAAAAGCATGCAGGAGAGACCTTTTAAAATCTTTTCGGGAAGTAAATCGCGTTACTTTGCCGAGAAGGTGTGTAACAGTCTGGGTTGCCCGTTGGGTAACATGATCATTGAACATTTTGCAGACGGTGAATTTGCCGTCTCTTATGAAGAATCCATTCGTGGCAAACAGGTGTTTCTTATCCAATCCACCTTTCCCAATTCGGATAACCTGATGGAGCTGTTACTGATGATTGACGCGGCAAAACGTGCTTCGGCGAAATCAATCGTGGCTGTCATTCCCTATTTCGGCTGGGCAAGACAAGACAGGAAAGATAAACCACGCGTGAGTATTGGCGCAAAACTGATTGCGGATATGCTGGCAGCCGCGGGTATCAACCGTTTAATAACCATGGATCTGCATGCAGACCAGATTCAGGGTTTCTTTAACGTTCCGGTGGATCATCTTTACGCTTCAGGGGTATTTATCGAACATATCAAACAACTCGATTTGAAAAACATGGTTATTGCCACACCCGATGTGGGTGGTACAAAAAGGGCCAGCGCTTATTCCAAATTTTTGGGTTGCCCCATGGTAATCTGTTACAAGCTTCGTAAAAAAGCGAATGAAATATCAGATATGCAAATCATTGGCGATGTAAAAGGAATGGATGTCCTGCTGATTGATGACATCGTGGATACTGCAGGCACCATCACCAAGGCTGCAGACCTGATTATGGATTATGGCGCCAACTCCGTGAGAGCAATTGCAAGCCATGCTGTGATGTCGGATCCTGCATCAACAAGAGTGGATGAGTCACATCTAAAGGAAATTATTTTTACCGACAGCATCCCATATAGCAATAAAACTGAAAAAGTGAAAATACTTTCTGTGGCCGATATGTTTGCAAATTCAATTATGAGGGTATGTAATAACGAGTCAATCAGTTCATTGTATATTGTTTGAACACCCGAAAATCTCTGTTTTCTATCTTATCCCTTTCAGTTACAACTTGAAATAGAGAGCGGATAAAAAGAAAGCAGGGATTTTTTCTACATATTTCATATTATTCCTTTCCCCGCTTCTTCAATTGATTAAAAAAAACTACATTTAACGGATTAGCAGCAATCTTTTTGTTTAATTCTAAAAAAAAAGTTATGGTTTACAAAATTGAAGAAATTGAAGGGATCGGTCCTGTTTACGGAGAAAAGTTGAGAGCAGCAGGTATTATAAATGCTGACATCCTGCTCGAAAGATGCCATAGCAAGAGCGGTCGTACGGCTGTAGCCAATGAAACGGGAATTGATGAGAAACTTATATTGAAGTGGGCCAATCATGCCGACTTGTTTCGTATCGATGGCATAGGTCCACAGTTTGCAGAATTGCTAGAGGAAGCCGGTGTGGACACTGTGAAAGAATTGCGTACGCGAAATGCGGAAAACCTCTACGCTAAAATAGTGGAAATAAATGAAAAGAAACAACTGGTTCGTCGCCTTCCGTCTCAGGGACAGATTGTTTCAATGATTGAGAATGCAGGTAAGTCTGAGGCGAAGATGACTTATTGAATACAATATATCAATGAAAATAGGGCGAATAAAACCGTCCTGTTTTCATTTAAATCAGTGAATAATCATTTTTGATTGTTATAAGGAGCCCGGCACAGGCATCCTCAAGTAAATCGAGAACCAGCTCAAAATCGGAAGAATTCCCGTAATAAGGATCCGGTATCTCGTCATAATAACCATATTGCAGTGAGAATTCAGTCATCAGGTGAATTTTTTTTACCTGCTCAGGGTTGCCGGCTAATGCCTTCACACTTTCGTAGTTATTTTCATCCATGACGATGATGTAATCAAAATTGTCAAAATCACTCTTTTTAAATTTACGGGAACGACTGCAGAAATTATATTTTCTTTTTTCGCCATGTGCACGCATCCTTTCATCAGGCAGTTCTCCTTCATGCCAGCCCGATGTACCGGCGGAGTCGACTTCAATGATATCCTGAAGATCATTTTTCTCCACAATATTTTTCATGATTCCCTCAGCCGCCGGTGAACGGCAGATATTTCCGAGACAAACAAAAAGCAGGCTGATTTTCTTCTTATTACCTTGTGTGGATTCCATCTTTATCATCCAAGTTTTTTATAACCTTAACAATTTCTGCAAAGATAAACTATTTCTCCCTAAGTCCAAAAAATATCCGTTATAATCTTCATGATGTGAGAATTTGCCTATCTTTGCATACCACGTTTTCCCCGCAAGGAATAAACCGGAGAGTAAAAAGAGGATCATGAATATGGATAATAACTCAAACATACAGCATAGGCGGCCGATTTCGGTGGAAATGTCGGCTACTGTATCGGAGGAAAAGATGAAGCTGGAGATCAAAAAAAACAAAATCACCCGCGCACTATATGTGATAGGGGGCACCCTGTCTCTTACATTGGCCATTCTCGGTATTGTCGTTCCGGGACTTCCCGTTACACCATTGGCCCTTTTATCTGCTTTTCTATACGCGAAAAGTTCAGAAAAATTATACAACTGGCTGTTGAACAACAAGATCCTTGGACCCAAAATTAAGAATTATCAAAGACGAAAGGGGGTCACACGAAAGGGGAAAATTGGAATCATTGTATTCATGACAATTATGGTGTTATTCTCCTCGTTCATTGTCATTCAAAATATACCCATCAGAATGGCTATTCTCTCACTTGGTCTGGTTGGTTTAACGGTCGTTTGGTTTTTCGTGCCGACAGCACAGCCGGATACTGTTAAGCCGAAAGAGGAAAAGAAAGATCTATCCGCGTAGATAGGCAAAATAATACTTAATCACCTTTTTCGACAGCAACTCAATATTGAGCATATCGGATGCTTTTGAAATATCTTTTACAGTACCGTTTTTGTAGAGAATATCGATGCTGTCGTCTTTTTCACTATACATATCGGTGGTTAATACATCCGACACGATGAAGTAAGCCGCTTCATGCCTACTCAGTCGATATTTTTCACTGTAACGCTTCAGCATGACTTCATGCCGTTCATGAGACGGCTCTTCCTCGGTGATTTCAATTTTAAACAGTTTTCTGTTTACCATGCTGTTACTCAATATCGACAGTACCTTGTCGGGATGATTACTCCATACTTTCAGAGATGTCCAGATATCGTTGTCGTCAAGGTTTGAAAAGTGATACAGCGCTTCTCCGTTCTGTTCGAAATCGGCAATCGCTGTTTCATTCTTCAGAAAATAGGAGAGGGAGGGTGAAGCAAACAGCTTCTCTCCATTACGAGATAGTTCTTTGGCGCGAAGTAACGTATTGATCAACATCTTTTCTGCAGCCACCGACGTCTTATGCAAATAGACCTGCCAATACATCAATCGCCGTGACATGAGAAAGTTCTCAATGGAATAGATGCCTTTCGACTCAACTACCAGTCTGTCGTCCTTCACATCGAGCATTTTTATGATGCGTGCCGATCCGATATTTCCCTCGCTTACTCCCGTGAAGAAGCTGTCACGTCTCAGGTAATCGAGTCTGTCCATGTCCAGTTGTCCGCTTACTAGCTGATGGAGAAAACGTTTGGGATGGTCGTCGGTAAATATATCAATGGCCGTCTGCAGTGTACCTTTCCAGACATCGTTTATCTGCTTCATTAATAACAACGAGATGGTTTCGTGATGAATTTGCGTCACCAGCGTATGTTCCAGTACGTGGGAGAAAGGTCCGTGCCCGATGTCGTGCATCAGAATAGCTGCCAGTGCACCGTCATATTCCGATTCAGTAATGGAGTGCCCTTTTTCTTTCAATGTTTTCAGTGCCTCATCCATCAGAAACATGGCCCCTATGGAATGATGAAAACGGGAGTGTTGGGCTCCGGGATAGACAAAAGCAGCCAGGCCCAGTTGTCTGATGCGGTTTAACCGTTGAAGATATGGGTGCTGAATTACCGCATATACAAAGTCGTTGGGTATGCTGATAAATCCGAAAACCGGGTCGTTGATGATTTTTCGTTTCATAATTTAGCGATCAGCTTTCAGAGATTTGCTTTTGACATGAAACAACTGATTGGGCAGCAGTATATAAGTAGGCGGGAGAGGAGCTAGCCTTTGGCAACAAGGTATTTTCCGAGCATTTCCTTCATTTCCTGCTGAAGCATGTGTGCTTCTTCACCGGCTGCTTTAGCGTAATCTTCATCGTGGCTTGCATAAATGATTCCCCGTGAAGAGTTGACCAGCAGGCCACATTGTCTGTTCATTCCATGGCGACATACTTCTTCCAGCGATCCTCCCTGTGCGCCCACGCCGGGTACCAACAGGAAGTGATCGGGTATAATTTTACGCACATCTTCAAACAACTGTCCCCGAGTGGCACCTACCACATACATTATCTGTTCATCGTCAGCCCATTCCCGCGAGATCCGTAATACCTTCTCAAACAAACGCTCTCCTTTTTCATCGGTCGACAGCTGAAAGTCACGGGATCCTTCGTTGCTGGTGAGTGCCAGCAAGATTACCCATCTTTCGGGATATAGCAAAAAAGGCTTTACACTGTCCGCGCCCATATAAGGAGCCACGGTAACGGCATCAAGCTTTATATGATCGAAGAAGGAACGGGCATACATTTCACTGGTATTGCCGATATCTCCACGTTTGGCATCGGCAATAATGAAATGTTGCGGGTAACGCTGGCGTATATAGGCTACCGTCTTCTCGAACGACAGCCAACCCTTCACACCCATGCTTTCGTAGAAAGCCAGATTTGGTTTGTATGCAACACAATAAGGAGCCGTAGTGTCGATGATTGCCTTGTTGAATGTATAAAGAGGATCATCGTTATCGAGCAGATGTTCGGGGATCTTTTTTATATCACTATCCAGTCCCACGCAGAGGAAGGACTGTTTTTTTTGTATTTGCTCAAAAAGTTGTTGTTTTGTCATATCTGTTTTTTATAGGTCCGCTTCTTTCATTCGTTCGGCATTTTCACTCACAATCAACTGATCGATCACCCCCTGAATGTCTCCGTCCATAAAAGCGGTAAGATTGTAGATAGTATAGTTGATCCGATGATCGGTTATGCGTCCCTGCGGATAGTTGTAGGTCCTGATCTTGGCAGATCTGTCGCCCGTAGAGACCATGGTCTTCCTGCGGGATGCGATGTCTCCCTGTCGTTTGGAAAGCTCCATGTCGTAGAGTCTGGTACGCAGCATCTGCATGGCCAACTCTCTGTTTTGTAACTGCGAACGGGCTTGCTGGCAGACTACCACAATGCCGGTGGGTTTATGTGTGAGTTGTACCTTGGTCTCGACCTTATTCACGTTCTGCCCTCCCGCACCACTCGAACGGGCTGTATGGAAGTCAATGTCGGCCGGATTAAGTTCCACATCAAATTCTTCCGCCTCAGGCAATACGGCTACCGTGGATGCCGAAGTATGCACCCGTCCTTGTGTTTCTGTCTGCGGTACCCGTTGCACGCGATGTACACCCGACTCATATTTTAACGTACCATATACATCTGTGCCATTGACCGTAAATATTATCTCCTTATATCCACCGGCAGTACCTTCCGTAAAACTAACCAGTTCGGTTTTCCATCCCTTGCCCTCGCAATAGCGTGTATACATTTTGTAAAGATCGCCCGCGAAAATGGCGGCTTCATCACCACCGGTGCCTCCACGTATTTCCATGACCACGTTTTTCGCATCTTCCGGATCTGCGGGGATAAGCAATAACTTAATCTGTTCTTCCAGCCGGGGTAATAAAGCGGTGTTGAGGGTAAGTTCTTCACTGGCGAGCTGACGGAGGTCAGAGTCAGATTCGTGATCAAGAATATTCCTGGCTTCCGTAATTCCATCAAGCGCATTTTTGTATTGATTACGTGCGTGGACAATCTTTTGTAGCTCGCTATATTCTTTGTTCAGCTTCACATAACGGTTCATATCCGCAATGACTGCCGGATCAGTGATTAATGTACCTACCTCTTCGAATCGCGAGACAAGATGTTGTAATTTATCGAGTAATGAATTTTCTGACATAAATATTAACCTGGCATTTCTCAAAGAAACTTGAAACGGCCGAATTCGCTTTCAATAATCAGTTCCCGCACATGTGATTTTTCTACGTGGCCTATGATCCTGGCGTCGACACGAAACGATTTGGAAATTTCAATCACTCGCTGCGCATCTGCTTCAGGAAGATAAAGCTCCATTCTGTGACCCATATTGAATACTTTATACATTTCCTTCCAATCGGTGCCAGATTGTTTTTGGATCAACTCGAAGAGGGGAGGGACCGGGAAAAGATGATCCTTTACAACCTTCAAATTAACTCCGAGAAAGTGTAAAATCTTGGTTTGTGCACCTCCGGAACAGTGGATCATTCCGTGGATATTTTCTTTCAACTCACTTATTATCTGTGATATAATTGGTGCATAGGTGCGGGTGGGGGAGAGTACCAACTTTCCGGCTTCCAAGCCCAGCTCCTCAATCTCATCAGTCAGCCGCATTCCACCCGAATAAACCAGTTCGGGTGGAATGGCTGCGTCATAGCTTTCAGGATATTTTGTTGCCAGATAGTTGGCAAACACATCATGGCGTGCCGATGTGAGTCCGTTACTGCCCATTCCGCCGTTGTATTCCTTTTCGTAGCTAGCCTGTCCCGATGAAGAGAGTCCCACGATCACGTCACCCGCCTGTATGCGGGCATTGTCGATCACATCAGAGCGCTTCATACGACAGGTAACCGTGCTGTCCACGATAATTGTCCGCACCAGATCGCCCACATCGGCCGTTTCCCCGCCGGTAGGATAAATATGAACGCCCAAAGAAGAGAGCTCTTCACACAACTCATTGGTGCCGTTAATGATAGCGGAAATCACTTCTCCGGGAATCAGATTTTTATTTCTACCAATGGTGGAGGAAACAAGGATATTATCGGTAGCACCTACGCAAAGCAGATCGTCTATGTTCATGATCAGCGCATCCTGGGCAATCCCTTTCCAGACGGAAAGATCTCCGGTTTCACGCCAGTAGACATATGCCAGCGACGATTTTGTACCGGCACCATCGGCGTGCATGATATTACAGTAAGCCGGATCATTTCCCAGATAGTCAGGAATAACTTTGCAGAATGCATTCGGGAATATTCCTTTGTTTATGTTCCTTATTGCGTTGTGCACATCTTCCTTCGATGCGGATACACCTCGCTGATTATATCGTTGGTTGTTCATATTGCGAATCGTTCAATATGTAAGAAAATAATATACAAAGATAGTAAATATTCACGTTCGGCTATCAGCTATCGCCTTTTTAAAAGGAAGTATGAAACATGCAGCTCTTCGGAAGATGAACCATATCGAACCATTTTTTGAAATTTTATTTGTCCTATAATTACTATTATGTTTAATTAATTATTCTCTTATTCTACTCGATACAAGAAGCACCGACTAGCAGCCGCCCCCATATCAATAAAAAAGAGCAGCATTTTTTCAGTGCCGCTCTCTTTTGTTATCTCTTTTAATGGTTCTGAAAATAATATCAGAGGTTCAGTTCCTTTTCTATTGCTTCAAGTTCTGTGGCTTTATTCACACCCATGCTGCTGAGATTATAGTATACGTTACGCAATTTGAGCAATGCAGATTCAATATCATGTTTTTCAGCTTTACGTGCTCTAAGTAATTGAGTATACTTTTCCAACGAAGGCAGTGATTTCTGGTACAACTCAATGGTAATTTTATCATTGGCTACCTGTTGTTGTCTATCGGATAACATTGCTGTTTTTTCCTTTAGAGCCTGTGCCTGGAGAATATAGTTCACAGCGATTGCTTCAAGTGCTCTTTCACAATTAGGGTCCTGCGTGAGGGCTTTGTTATACTCGGCTTCTGCAGCTGCGTAATCACCTTTTTCAGCCAATAATGCACCTTTCACACTATTGAGGTCACATGCATTGGAAGGATCGTTGGTGATGGCCTGGTCGAGGTAATTCATTGCCTTTTGTGTATCTCCCTGACGGATAAATACATTGATAAGATTGGGAATAAAATACTTGCTGCCCGGGAATCTTTCAGCTCCAAGATTCAGTATTTCAAGATATTTGGCCGTATCCCCCAGGTTCACATATTCACTGGCCATCAGTTCATAAATATCACTTTCCTTATAGGCATTATTTTCAATGAAAGGCTCTTTGGCGGCTCGTTCCAGCATTTTTATCGCCCTTTTATGATCTTCTGCCTGAATGGCTGTAATAATGGCGTAATATTTGATTGTCTGATAAGTACTGTCCAGTACAAAGCTACTCTTCTCTCCTTCAAACAGGGGTAAACTTGGAATATCCCAGTAGATCTGAAAAAAGTCGGTTGCTTTCTTGTAATTCTTCTGGTCGTTGTAAAAAACTCCGCCATTAATATAGAAAGGATGATTGGCTTTGAGAATACCGGCAATATCTTTTCTGAACCGGTTCTTTACTTTTCCCTTATCATCGGGAAGTTCACCAAGTGAATCAGCTTTAAGGTAAGGTAGATAGGAGTCATAAAGGCCATCATACATGACTTTGTCATTTGCCGGTTTGCCAAGCATGGCATTGGTTCTTTCATTATCGAAAGCCTTGTTGCCAATGTCTCCTAACGTTTTCCAGGTCTCGGGGTCACTGGCTGTCTCGGCATGCGTTGATGCTTGCTTGAGCAACGTGCGGGCTTCATTTAAGTCGTTACGACCCAGTGCCCTCTTCGCATCTTTTAAAGCAGATTTTTGTGCAAGGATACTTCCTGCAGAAAAAACAGCAATCATAGTAAGGAATAAGATTTTTCTCATTTTACTCATTGTTTAAATGTGATTTAATTGATATTGTTTCAAATATTGTTTGCTATAGACTTTGACTGAAAGATCGCAAAAAGTTTAAAATGGAAACTTATTCTTCACTGCCAGAATCATCTTGATTGTCCAGGGCTTCCTCTGATGAAACTTCTTCATTCAGCTCTTCCGAGTTCACCTTGCAAACAGAGGCTATTTCATCATTTCTTTTTTCCAGATTTATGAGGCGTACACCCTGTGTAGCCCGTCCCATAATGCGAATATCGGAAATATTCAGACGTATGGTAATACCTGATTTGTTAATTATCATTAAATCGTTTTCATCCGATACACTCTTGATAGCCACCAGTTTACCCGTTTTATCTGTAACATTCAGTGTTTTAACGCCTTTCCCTCCTCTGCGAGTGAGGCGGTATACCGGTTCACCATCCTCATCATCGAGCCGGGTTCTTTTTCCGTAACCCTGTTCTGAGACCACCATGATTGTATTTTCTGAACGGGGTTCCATACATATCATCCCTATCACACAATCTTCTCCGTCTTCGTCGAGCGTCATTCCCCTGACGCCGGTCGCCGTACGTCCCATCGGTCGTACATCCTCCTCCTGAAAGCGGATGGCCCGTCCATTCCTGTTCGCCAGAATTACATGTTGATTTCCATCAGTCAACCGTACCGAAATCACCTGGTCTTCTTCGCGGATAGAGATGGCAATTACGCCGTTTTGTCTGGGTCTGGAGTATGCTTCGAGCAGTGTTTTTTTCACAATGCCCTCTTTGGTACAGAACATTAGATAGTGCGAATTGATGTATTCCTGATCCGTGAGTGTATCAACTCGTACAAAGGCAGTTACGCTGTCATCCGGATCAATGTTCAGCAGATTTTGAATAGCCCGTCCCTTGGAGTTTTTGGTTCCTTCCGGAATTTCAAAGACACGCAGCCAGTAACATGTACCTTTTTGGGTGAAAAAGAGCATATAATTGTGCGTGGTGGCCGGGTAGATATACTCCACAAAATCTTCTTCACGCGTATCGGTTCCCTTAGCCCCTACTCCTCCCCGGTTTTGGGTATGAAAATCTGTGAGCGGAGTACGTTTAATATAGCCTAAGTGCGAGATGGTAATCACCATTTCATCATCGGCATAAAAATCTTCGGGATTCATTTCTTCTGAGGAGAAGATGATCTCAGAGCGACGGGCGTCACCATATTTATCGCGAATTTCAATCAACTCATCTTTGATCACCTGCATGCGCAGTCCCTCGTCGTTCAAAATGGCATTCAGACGGGCTATCAGCTTTTGCACTTCATCGTATTCAGCATGTAGCTTGTCCTGTTCGAGACCCGTCAGCTGCCTCAATCGCATCTCTACAATCGCACGCGACTGTATGTCACTAAGTGCAAAGCGCTCCATCAATCTTTGAATAGCCTCCTGAGGTGTGGAAGAACCGCGAATGATGGCAATCACCTCATCGATGTTGTCCGATGCGATGATCAGTCCCTCGAGAATATGAGCACGCTCTTCGGCCTTACGCAGTTCGTAGCGGGTACGACGGATCACCACATCATGACGGTGATCCACAAAGAACTGGATCATGCGTTTGAGGTTCAGTAGCTCGGGTCTTCCATTTACCAGCGCAATGTTGTTCACGCTGAAAGAGGATTGCAGCGCCGTGAGTTTATAGAGTTTGTTAAGGACAACGTTCGCATTACCGTCGCGTTTGATGTCCACCACGATGCGCATGCCATCACGGTCTGATTCATCGTTGACATTGGAAATACCTTCGATTTTTTTTTCATTCACCAAGTCAGCTATATTCTTGATGAGTTCGGCTTTATTGACCAGATAGGGAATCTCGGAAACAATAATTTTGTCATGTGTTTTTCCCGATTCAATCTCAGCCTTGCCGCGCATCACAATACGTCCCCTACCGGTTTCAAATGCCTCTTCTACCCCTTTATACCCATAAATATAGGCACCTGTGGGAAAATCAGGGGCTTTGATATAATGCATTAATCCATTGATATCTATTTCGTTATCATCAATATACGCGATAATGCCATTCACACATTCGGTAAGATTGTGAGGAGCCATATTGGTCGCCATACCTACCGCAATACCTGATGATCCGTTGATAAGCAGGTTGGGAATGCGGGTAGGAAGTACTGTGGGCTCCAGCAGAGTATCATCGAAATTCAGTTGAAAATCGACTGTCTCCTTGTCTATGTCCCGCAACATTTCCTCGGCGAGCCTGTTAAGCCTTGCTTCGGTATATCGCATGGCTGCGGGACTATCACCATCCACGCTACCCATGTTTCCCTGGCCGTCAACCAGTGTATAGCGCATGCTCCACTCCTGTGCCAGGCGTACCATGGCGCCGTATACAGAAGAGTCGCCGTGCGGGTGATACTTACCCAATACCTCACCGACAATTCTGGCCGACTTCTTGTGTGGCTTATCGGGTGTATTGCCCAGTTCCGACATACCGAATAAAATGCGGCGATGCACCGGTTTAAATCCATCACGCACATCGGGCAACGCGCGGGAAACGATCACGGACATCGAGTAATCGATGTACGATGATTTCATTTCATCTTCGATATTAATCTTGATGATTCTGTCTTCCTGATCAGTCATATTAAAATGTGATTATTCTCTTCAAAAATATTTCGTACTTAACTTATTGACAGGCAAATAGCTATTTTTAATAATTCGCCTTTTGATTACACTAAGATACTGCTTTTCTTCGAATTTAACAAAAAAACAGAGAGACAATTGCTCTCTGTTTTAATTTTTTTTATAGGGTTATTTTCCGTGACAGTTTTTGTATTTCTTTCCACTTCCACAGGGACAAAGGTCATTGCGCCCCACCTTCTTTTCTGCACGGATCGGTTCCAACTTTTGTGGTTGTCTCGGCGGCTGTGCCCCGTTACGTTCTCCTCCCTCAGGCACCAGACTTTCTGACTCTTCTTTTTGGGTACGGTAACGGCTGTAATCTGTCTTTTGCTCCGGAGCAGCCTGGCGCACACCGGCAGGATCCTGCATCGGTATCTGGCCACGCATAAGGATGGAAACTGCCTTTGAATTGACGTCGTTTATCATTTCCCTGAAAAGATTAAACGACTCCAGCTTGTAGATAAGCAGCGGGTCTTTCTGTTCGTAGCTGGCGTTCTGCACAGATTGTCGCAATTCGTCCATTTCACGGAGATGCTCTTTCCAGTCCTCGTCGATGGTGTGTAACAATATCGATTTCTCAAAAGACTTCACCAATGCCCGGGAATTTGTTTCATAGGCTTCCTTCAGGTTGCAGGCAATATTATAAACTCTTTTTCCGTCGGAGATGGGAATTAGAATATTTTCATACATTGCTCCCTGGTTTTCATAAACCTGCTTAATGACAGGCTGCGCTATTTCTGCCAACCGTTCCGTTTTCCGTTTAAACGTCTCAAAAGCTTTCTCAGTAACGGCCTCGACCTGATCATGCTGTTTCAATCCTTTCATATCGGTCTCTTTGAAAGGAATTTCAAGCGCCATCACACGCAACAGTTCGAGTTTCATAGCCTGATAATCATCTTCATTCGATTCCACGATGTTACGGGCTGTCTCCGTGATCATACCTGCCACGTCGTTGTCAATACGTTCACCCATCAGGGCGTGACGGCGTCGTTTGTAGATTACCTCCCGCTGGGAGTTCATCACGTCGTCGTACTCTAGCAACCGTTTACGAATACCAAAGTTATTTTCTTCCACCTTCTTCTGTGCACGTTCCACAGATTTACTCAACATGCTGTGTTCCAATACATCTCCCTCCTTGAATCCCATCCGGTCCATCAACCCGGCAATGCGTTCGGTAGCAAAGAGACGCATCAGGTCGTCCTCAAGTGAAACAAAAAAGACAGATGACCCGGGATCTCCCTGACGTCCCGCACGTCCTCGCAACTGACGATCCACACGCCGTGATTCGTGCCGTTCCGTACCAATAATGGCCAAACCGCCCGCAGCCTTTACTTCGGGTGAAAGCTTGATGTCGGTACCACGGCCTGCCATGTTGGTTGCAATGGTCACTACACCACGTTGTCCGGCGTTGGCCACAATTTCGGCTTCTCGCTGGTGAAGCTTGGCGTTCAGCACATTGTGTTTTATTTTTCGCAATGTTAGCATGCGGCTCAGCAACTCTGAAATTTCCACGGAGGTTGTTCCCACGAGTACAGGGCGACCCGCGTTGATGAGTTTTTCTATCTCCTCGATGACTGCGGTATATTTTTCCCGTTTCGTCTTATAAATTCGGTCGTTCTGATCGTCGCGAACAATGGGCTTGTTAGTAGGTATAACAACTACATCCAGCTTATAGATATCCCAGAATTCACCTGCTTCGGTTTCGGCCGTACCGGTCATACCCGCCAGCTTGTCGTACATACGGAAGAAATTCTGCAGGGTGATGGTGGCAAATGTCTGCGTGGCAGCCTCTACCTTTACCCGTTCCTTTGCTTCGATAGCCTGATGCAGACCGTCGGAATAACGGCGACCTTCCATCACACGGCCGGTTTGCTCGTCTACAATCTTCACCTTGTTGTCGATCACCACATACTCGTCGTCCTTTTCAAACAGGGTATATGCCTTCAACAGCTGGTTGATGGTATGCACCCGCTCCGACTTGATGGCATAGTTCTGTAACAACTCATCTTTTTTAGCCGCTTTTTCCTCATCGGTGCCGGTCGAATGTTCCAGTTCCGATAACTGGGAAGCGATATCGGGCAGAATGAAAAACTGCGGGTCGTCTGATTTGCCGGTCAGCATATCAATCCCCTTATCGGTCAGTTCAATGCTGTGCTGTTTCTCGTCGATCACAAAATAGAGCGGGTCAGTCACAATATGCATGTTGCGCATCTGCTCCTGCATATAAAATGCTTCGGTCTTGAGCATGGCGGCCTTCACCCCCTGTTCGCTGAGGAACTTGATCAGTGGCTGGTATTTGGGCATCCCTTTATAAGAGCGGAAAAGTAGTAGCGCTCCCTCCTCCTGTTCTTTCGGATCGGTTGAAGCCATCCTTGTTTTTGCTTCGGCAAGCAGGCGCGTTGTAAGATCGCGCTGAGCCTTCACGATCACTTCTACGCGGGGGCGGAAAAGATCAAAAAGCTGGTCGTCTCCCTTGGGTACAGGCCCGGAGATGATTAACGGGGTACGTGCATCGTCGATGAGCACAGAGTCCACCTCATCCACAATGGCATAGTTATGCTTTCGCTGTACCAGGTCCTTTGGCGAGACCGCCATGTTGTCACGTAGATAATCGAAGCCAAACTCATTGTTGGTACCAAAGGTGATATCTGCTTCATATGCTTTCCGGCGTGCATCGGAGTTGGGCTCATGCTTGTCGATGCAGTCAACCGACAGGCCGTGAAACATATACATCGGTCCCATCCATTCAGAGTCGCGTTTCGACAGGTAATCGTTTACCGTCACCACATGTACACCCTCGTGGGTAAGTGCGTTAAGAAATACCGGAAGCGTGGCCACCAGGGTTTTACCTTCGCCCGTGGCCATCTCGGCTATTTTTCCCTGATGCAGCACTACCCCGCCAAAGAGTTGTACATCATAATGGATCATGTCCCATATGATCTCGTTACCTCCGGCGACCCAATGGTTCTGATAGATGGCTTTATCCCCTTCGATACGAACAAAATCATGCGAAGCGGCCAGATCACGGTCGAAGCTGGTTGCCGTGACTACGATTTCATTATTTTCAGTAAAGCGACGTGCGGTTTCTTTCATGATGGAGAAAGCATCCGGCAATATCTCGTTCAATGCCTTCTCATATTTATCGGTAATATCTTTCCCCAGCTTGTCAATCTGATTCCAGACAGCTTCACGCTCATCCAGGTCGATCTCTTCCATGCCTGCCTTCAGCTTATCAATTTCCGCTCTTTCCGCGGCAACCTGCTCACGGATATATTTTTCCAGTTCTTTGGTCTTTTCGCGAAGTCCGTCGTTTGTAAGCTGTTCAATGACAGCATAAGCTTCCCTGACCCGTCTCACAACCGGATTTATTTCGTTCAAGTCGCGTTGAGCCTTGTTACCGAATATTTTAGAAATAATGTCGTTGAATCCCATATTTTATTTTGTGTGTTGTCTTTTTATATCGTGAGACATCCTCCGTATCTCATCATCTTGAATGAACTCTTTTTCGAGAAAAACCTGTATCGTTTATTAAAACAATTCTTTCAGGATCTTGCCCCTTGCGGCGTTGGGAGCCCTGATGCGAAGGCGGTAAGTTACGCTGGGCGCTATTTCTGTGGCATCAATGGTCCGTTCAATCTTCCGGGGTTTGATGTCACTACCGAAAAAGATTACAGGAGAAATCACGGCATTGTGACGAACCCGGTATGAGTCGGGAGACTGTGGCTCAATTACCCGCCAGCCCGGTTGTAACTCCAGAAAAAGGTCGCCCGATATTCCCTTGTAATATCCATTGCGGTAAAATTGTACATTTTCGTTGTATGCTCCATGCAGCATCTGATGCGAGGTGATCACATCCTGTACGCCGGCAGACTGGACCAGGAATGTGGCTGCCTTTTGTTGAAATTCTGCCAGATCAATCTTCTTGTCCTCCAGAAGCTTTCTGTCAAAATATATTTGTCTGTCGTAATATTTTCTGATCCACTGCTCACGGCCATAGAGTGCCATCAGGTACATGTTAAGTAATGCCTGGCTCCGGTCGGGATGAAAATCTCCGCCCGCGGTGACCATCCCTTCGGGAAGAAGTTCCTGTTCATTGAAGTATCCGGTAGAAACCACAAAAATCAGTGTATTCCTGATACCTACTGCTGCGTCAATGGCATCAAGCAATCTTCCGAGCTCCTGATCGAGACGATAATAGGTATCCTGAATCTCTACAGAGTAATTCTGATCAAGCGCTTTTTCAAAATTTCCCGCATAAAAAGTGAGGGCCAGATAATCGGGGTTCATCCTCTTTCCAAGGGAGCCCGACTCCAGCATCCGGATGGCCATATCGTTCACCTCCTTATTCACGTAGGGCGACTGCTTAAACAAGCGAACATTCTCTTTCTTATCCAGCCCGAAGTAATGCTGAAAGTTATACCGGTTTTTGGTGTAGGGGAAAACATTATATCTTGATATGTCAATGGCCGGACGCCAAATGATACTGCCAATGGTGTTCGTTAGTGATTGGGCACTGCGGTTATGCTGGTCCACGATCGGCTGCTTGTTTTTATAGAAGGTGCTGGTGGCCCATTTACCTGTCACATCTTCAATCCAGTAGGCGCCACTGGCAGCATGCCCTCCTGAGGCAATCGCCTGCGAGGCGTCAGGTGCAAAGGCATAAATATCAGACTGCCCTCCTGAGGCAATCTTCAGTTCATCGGCCATTGTGGAAACCTTTATCGCAAGAGGAGATCTTTTATCCGTAGTGAAATTACCCAGATAGTTGTCATCAAAAAAGGAGGATTCCTCCCTGTTCAGGTTGAGAACATATTTGTTTTCAGCCGTGATGCCATGGTATGAAGGATTGGCACCTGTAAAGATTGTTGTGATGGTGGAGGCTTTATCCGGCTTCGGGAAGTCGTAATGTACATTACTATACACCAATCCTCCAGAAAGTAACCTGTTAAACCCTTTTTGTCCGAAAGTGTGTTTAAACATCTCCAGGTAATCGCCCCGTAATTGATCGATCGTGATTCCCACAACCAGTTTTGGCACCTCCGGCGTGGTATGTTGTGCAGCAAGTGTGGCAACCGAAAAGAAGGCAACCAAAGAAGATAATATCCTGATCATTATAATAATAAATACCTGTCGTTTACCGATTCATTGCCCCCATCCCGCTTTGAGATATCTGCTCGATCTGAATCGCTTGTCTTTTTGTTTTTTTTTCTTCCACAAAAGCAAATTTACACCCGATCTGAGCCACAGATTCATTGAAAACGGAATCGTAGCTGCCGGTAATGTCTGCGGTATGAGCCACCATAAAAAAAGAAAAAGCGTTAAGAGTGCAAAGTTAATGAAATGGTAGAAATAAACGATATTCTTTGCCGAATTTACCCAAAATAAAAAGGCCGCAATCAACGCAAAAAGGTTTAGCCAGACAAAATTCCAGTTGGGTATCATGGCGGGGTGTTCGGAGAAGAACATCAGAAAAAAGAGAATAACACCACCCAGTCCTGCTATACCAAAAAGGAGCGTATCATAGAAAAGGGGAAACTTTGTGGTGTTGAGTTTGATCAACTGGAAAAGACTGGTAAAAAGAGTTGTTACCAGCAGCAGGATGGCTATGATAAATGGAGTGAGCGGCGTTGACACCTTCGGTCTATTTTTTTCGCTGTCCAGCTTAAGTACCACTTCCTGCTTCTTTACCAGTGAATGCCGTAATGTATCGTTTTTCTGAACGGAAGCATCCTCAAAGGAGTTCATCAGGTAACGGGGAATAAACATTTTCTCCCTCACACCGATGATCCTGTCGGCTTCGCTTCCAATAACCAGATCAATACCGAAAAGAAGCCACGGATAATCTTCCGTACACTCGTGCACCAAGTCCCTGTATGTCTGTTCCCGCAAAGTGTCTGCGTAAAGGATTTCACCTTCAGTCTGATTTTCCACCATGTCACGTGGGCGTGTGGCGCAGTTGTCGTAGAAGAAATTATACCTGTATTCTCTGTTCTGTGGCAGCGCATTAATGGAGAGTGCCTCGTAGAGCTGCTGCTTGCCAGCGGGGGAGAGATTAAGTTCCTGCACTGTCACCTCCTGACCTTTATAGCTGTATTCCGAGAGAAAATCCTCGTAAGAGGTAACCCCCAGGATATAATCTGTCTCTCCCTTTACAAAGTGATATATAAAGTTGGGCTGCGAAGAATCAAAAAAACCGTAATTGAAGACGGCATTCACACCTGTTGTATCATCCTGCACAAGGATGGCAGTATGCCCGAACAGTGCATATACAGCCCCATGCCAGGGAGAGGCAGTCAGCAGGCTTATTTTGGCACTATCGGTAAGTTGCACCTGGGCGGGTGCTTTCAGAACAGAGAAACATATAAGGAGCAGTGACAACACTGCCGGAATTCGTCTTTTCATCTAATCTCTTTTATTTCATGAATCTTCATGAACCATCGTGGGACAAAAATAGACAAAATTACGCGAACTTCATACGCATATAACAGAAAAACGGCGATCTGCTATGACCGCCGTTCAAACAATACCCTACGGGGGATTTTATTTTTTCTTGTTCCGGTTTCCGTAACGGTTCATGAACTTGTCCACACGTCCTGCTGTATCCACCAGTTTTTGTTTTCCGGTGTAGAAAGGATGAGAAGCACTTGTAATCTCAAGTTTCACCAACGGGTAAGTTACGCCGTCAATTTCAATTGTATCCTTGGCATTGATTGTGGAGCGGGAGATGAAAATCTCCTCGTTTGACATATCTTTGAATACAACCGGGCGGTAATTGCTGGGATGAATTTCTTTCTTCATATGTTTTATACTTTTCTTCTAATTTTTCGGTTGGCAAAGATAGTATAATCCTTTAAAATAAAAAAATAAATGCGTTTCTTTTTTCTTTTATCGGGATTATCTGTTAATTTGCGTTCTTATTTACATATCAAAGAGTATAATATGAAGGTGGAAATCATTTCTATCGGAGACGAATTACTCATCGGACAGGTTGTAAACACCAATGCTGAATGGATGGGACGTGAACTGACACAGCAGGGGTTCATCATCGCGGCCATCACCACCGTGGGCGACAGAAGCGATGACATCATCCATGCAATCGACAACGCCTTCGGACGGGCCGATATTTTACTGCTAACCGGCGGCGTGGGACCGACCAATGACGATATCACAAAACATACGCTTTGCCGATATTTTCATACAGCCCTGGAATTCAATGATGAAGTATTACAACATGTCGAATCTGTTTTTTTAAGAAGAAACATCCAGTTGAATCAGCTCACACGTAAACAGGCATATGTGCCGGTAAGCGCCACTGTGATACAGAATAAAGTGGGCACCGCTCCCATACTATGGTTCGACAAAGGTGAAAAAATATTGATATCCATGCCTGGAGTACCTTTTGAAATGAAAACGACCATGCGAGACGATATTATCCCTCGCTTGCAGTCACAATTTCAACCGGACCGTTATCTGAAACGTACTTACTTGGTTTCCGGCATCACCGAATCGGCATTGGCTACCCGGCTTTCCGGCTTTGAAACTCTTCTGCCTGCAGGCTTCACACTGGCTTACCTTCCTTCTTTCGGATTTATCCGGCTGCGGTTGTCTGCCTGGGGTGAAGCACGCAAACCGGAAATTAAACAACTGGGCCGCAGGTTGAAACTGCTCCTCGGTAATGAATATGTCGCCCGAAGCGAAAAAACGCTGGAGGCACTCCTCGGGGAGAAGTTGCGCAAACAACAACTTACGGTCTCAACCGCTGAAAGCTGTACCGGGGGATACATTGCGCACCGCATCACATCCGTTTCGGGAGCTTCGGACTATTTTGAAGGCAGTATCGTAACATATGACAATCGTATCAAAGAAGAACTATTGAATGTAGATAAGCAGACTATTGAAAGCCATGGCGTGGTTAGCAGAGAAGTTGTTGAGAAGATGGCACAGAATGTCGCCCTTAAGCTTGGGACACAATGCAGCATCGCTGTCTCCGGCATCATGGGTCCCGAGGGAGGAACCAGGGAAAAGCCGGTCGGTACAGCCTGGGTTTGCACGAAATATGCAGATGAAATAATTTCCGTTGAATACCATGTGGGAAGCAGCCGCGAAGAGAACATAGAACGCACTGCCAACCTGGCCATTCTTCAGTTGATAAGGATGCTGTCGGTAAGACCTGATGCCGCATCTGCCGGCAACCTATAGCGCAAATCGCAGCTTGGAAAGTGCAAGACACACCGTTTCTGAAAGTTATTTAATCAATTGACTCAAAGCCGCAATAGGGCACCAGTACTTTCGGGATACGTATTCCGGAAGGAGTCTGGTTATTTTCCAGAAGGGCCGCCACAATGCGGGGCAGAGCAAGTGCGCTGCCATTGAGAGTATGACATAGTTGTGTTTTTCGGTCGGCATCTCTAAACCTGCATTTCAACCGGTTTGCCTGGTAGCTTTCGAAATTGGAAACAGAGCTCACCTCGAGCCATCTTTGCTGTGCCGCAGAGAACACTTCAAAATCAAATGTTAGCGCAGAGGTAAAACTCATGTCACCTCCGCAGAGACGAAGTATACGCCATGGCAATTCCAGTTTTTCCACCAGTGTCTCCACATGGCGGACCATCTCTTTGAGCCTTTCGTAAGAATGATCCGGCTTATCGATGCAAACGATCTCCACCTTGTCGAACTGATGCAGCCGGTTCAGTCCGCGTACATCCTTTCCATAGGAACCCGCTTCACGGCGAAAGCAGGCAGAATAAGCCGTATTTTTCAGCGGTAACTCTTTCTCATCAAGAATCACATCCCGGTACATGTTTGTGACAGGTACTTCAGCAGTGGGAATCAGATAGAGATCATCCTCTCCCACATGATACATCTGGCCCTCTTTATCGGGCAGCTGGCCGGTACCGAACCCGGAGTCGCTGTTTACTACATAGGGTGGCTGCACCTCAAGATAACCGGCATCGCGCGCACTATCCAGAAAAAAACTGATTAATGCCCGTTGCAGTCGGGCACCCTTTCCTTTATAAACCGGAAATCCTGCCCCGGTAATCTTCACTCCCAGTTCAAAGTCGATAAGGTCATATTTTTTCGCCAGTTCCCAATGGGGCAGTGCGTCGTCAGTCAAAACCGGCATTACTCCGCCGGTTTTCTCCACAAGATTGTCCTCTGCTCCTTTTCCCTCGGGAACCGACTCATGAGGAAGATTGGGAATAGTGACCAGCAGATGCTCAATTTTTGCTTCCGCGGCCTTTAATGTCTCCTCCAGTTGTTTGGCCGACTCCTTCAGGACAACCACCTTTCCACGGACTATTGCGGCCTCCTCCTTCTTTCCCTCCTTCATGAGTGAGCCGACAGAGCGTGACAATGTATTGACCTCTCCCAACATCGTATCGAGTGATGTCTGTGTACTGCGTCTGACATCATCAGCAGCAATTATCTGTGAAACTGTCTCCTTTGCGTCAAAATTTTTTTTAGACAGGCGTCGAACCACTTCTTCAGGATTCTCGTTGATTACTTTCAGTGTGAGCATAGAAAAAATAGACGAAAACGTTTAATACCTTTTTCAGTGCGCAAAGATACAAAAAATATCAACGAAACTAAGTGACCTGCTGCCGATATTTTGTCAGCCGCATTGTTGAATAAATTCAGGGGGCACCCGGGAAAGCTTAGTTAAAATAACTGAAAGTGCAGCGTTTCGCGCAATTCTCTCTCTTTTTGCTTTTTCTGGCGATAATAGCGTGAAACATAATATGCAAACCCGGCAAATACGCCCACCATCACAATGTCTTTTATTGTACTATTCTTCATGATCTCCGTTTTATCTACTTTCTATAACAAAAAAAATGTAATTAGGTTTTATATGTAAGATGCAAAAAAGGGAAAAAAGTTGCAGGAAAGCTAATTTTTTTAATCAGGATTACTTATTTTCAGACAAAACAACATGGAATATGCGAACAGTGTTCCTTGTAACCCTGAACCTATTGTCGGGGCGTTCTCCCACAACCCAGACAATTTCCTCTCCCGAGAGCAGAACCCAGATATTTTCTTTCTCCTTCAAACTAAACTTGCGGTCGGTAAAATAATCACTCAACTTCTTTCTTCCTTTCATCCCAAAGGGAATGAACCAGTCGCCCTGTTGCCATTTCCGGAGGATGAGCGGGAATTTCAGCCTGTCATAATCAGCATAGAGGAAACGTTTGCTTCGCAGAATGTCAACAGGCACTGACAGCGTGCAGAAGGCAAGATGCAGGGGTGTGGACATTTCTTCGGCCTGCTGTTCTATCAGGAAGGATCTGTCTGTTTCTGCCACGACGGGCATCCGGTCGATGAGGAAATAATCACGATCCTTGATCACCCGGTACGGTTCTGCAAAAAAGATCCTTCCGGGTTCGGCATCCATGCTTCTGCAGATATCACGTATGGAGGACGGGGTGAAGCCCAGTGGCGAAAGTAACTCAAACAGGACTGATAGCGGGGAGGGTGTTTTATGAAGAGCCCGAATATCAACTCTGTCATTATGAAAAACGCTTTCTATCGATTCTTTTATTGAGGCGCTGTATACCTTCTCCGCTTCCGTCACCTGTAGAGCTGTGCGGTAAATTGCATCCTTCACGGACGGATTCAGTTCCTCGAGCATGGGTATAATATGTAAGCGAAGCCTGTTTCTCAGAAAAAGATCTTCCTTGTTGGTACTATCGGTCACATAGGGAATGCCGCGCTCTGTTATGTATTGTGAAATTTCTTCGCGTGAAAGACAAAGCAACGGACGTGTTACCCTGTTGTTTTTGGGTGAGATGCCGGTCAGCCCCCTGATGCCGGTGCCACGGACAAGATTCATCAGTACCGTCTCTACCGAGTCATCCCTGTGATGTGCCACAGCGATGCTCCCTGCATGATATTGCACCCGCGTCATCTCAAACCAGCGGTAACGCAGTTCACGTGCTGCCATTTCAATGGATATTTTTTTATCGGAAGCATACTGCCGGGTGTCGAACCCGACTGAGACAAAAGGGACATCCACACTTTTACACCATCGTTTTACGAATTCCTCATCCCTGTCCGACTCCTCACCCCGAAGATGAAAGTTGCAGTGGCCGGCCACGCACTGGTATCCCAGCAATGTGAGTATATCGAGCAATGCCATGGAGTCCATTCCCCCGCTCAGTCCAACGATAACAGGGGCTTCGGGGGGAAACAGATCCTCCTTCTTTATGAAAGAACGAACAGTGTCAATCATCTTTTTTGGTAATCAGCATTATTAAAACAAAAGTACGAAATTAATTCTTTACCGGAAAACAGGGTCAGATTGCCATAAAAAGTGTATTTTTGTAATACAAATTAATGGTTAAGTGATTTCGTATGATGATAGAAAAGATTGAGGCTCTCCTTTCAGAAATAGAGCATTTGACGGTATCTACGGCCGATGAACTGGAGGCGGCACGCATCAAATACCTGAGTAAAAAGGGTATCATTTCCATGCTGATGGACGATTTTCGTAATGTGGCGACGGAGCAGAAAAGGGAGATGGGCATGCGTGTAAACGAACTAAAGCAAAAAGCCACGGAGAAAATTCAAATGCTGAAAGAACAGTTCGATCATAATCATTCATTCACCGCAGACGTCGATCTCTCCCGTACTGCCTATCCTGTTTCATTGGGTACACGACATCCCATATCTATTGTCAAGGAAGAAATTGCGGATATCTTCAAACGACTCGGCTTCTCCATTGCGGAAGGACCGGAAGTGGAAGACGACTGGCATGTATTCTCTTCACTGAACTTTGCAGAGGATCACCCCGCCCGCGACATGCAGGATACCTTCTTCATACAGCATGACCCCCAGATTGTATTGCGGACACACACCTCGTCGGTACAAACACGCGTGATGGAAAAGACGGAACCGCCTATCCGTATCATCTGCCCGGGCCGTGTATATAGAAATGAGGCGATTTCCTACCGGGCTCACTGCTTTTTTCACCAGGTGGAGGCATTGTATATTGACAGGGAGGTATCGTTTGCCGACCTGAAGCAGGCGCTGCTTTTCTTTGCCAGGGAGATGTTCGGTGAGCATACCCGGATCAGGCTGCGTCCTTCCTACTTTCCGTTTACCGAACCAAGTGCAGAGATGGATATCTCCTGCAATATCTGCGGAGGAAAAGGATGTCCCTTCTGCAAGCACACAGGATGGGTAGAGATACTGGGATGCGGCATGGTAGACCCAAACGTGTTGGAAAACTGCGGTATCGACAGTAAGATATATTCCGGTTACGCATTGGGAATGGGTATTGAGCGTATTACAAACCTCAAGTATCAGGTAAAAGATTTGAGGATGTTTTCAGAGAACGACGTGCGTTTTCTGGCTCAGTTCCAATCGGCTCATTGATATTCTTGCTACGCAAGGTATTTGCACTTTGTGAATTTGAATAACAACCGAATAACCACTATATAACAATGGATATCAGATATTTTCTTCTTTCGACTTTCATTTTGGCCTCCACAGGCATGCCGGCGCAAAAGACAACGCGCGTGAATGCCATCAAGGCCAACGATTATGGTGTGGTTTACTCACTCCCCAAGACATCGTTTGAAATCACATTACTGGTAAGAAAAAGTAGTTACCGGCGGGGTGATTTCTATCCATATGCACAGCGTTATCTGGGAATTGACAATCCGGTAACAGAAGACAGGGTTGTCTACATGCTCGAAGATATATCCGTTAAAAACAAAGGTATTCCCGACAAGAGCAATTCGTTTATGATACAATTTCAACCCAAGAGCTTCGAGCCTTTTGTCAGCCTGCGCGAAGATGGAGTAATTGTTTCCGTGAATGCTGATCCGGAGAATGAAATGCAGAAGGAAAAGGCTCTGCCTCAGGGTGAACGTGCGGCCGTGAACCCGCGGCGTTTTCTTTCTCAGGAGACACACATGGCAGGATCCGTAGCCAAGCAGGCGGAACTGGCAGCACGACAGATATTTGACCTGCGCCGCAGTCGTACCGACATCCTCACGGGTGAAGCCGAGAGCATGCCACCGGATGGAAATGCTTACAAAGTGGTGATGGATGAAATAGATTTGCAGGAAAAGGCACTGACGGAGCTTTTTACCGGCAGTCTGCAGACAGAGTACTTTGTACGTACCTATACCGTTGTTCCCAATGCACAGGATATAGACAAAATGGTGGTGGCGCGCTTCTCTGGCAAACTGGGGCCAGTAGATGCCGATGATCTCGCCGGCGAGCCGGTTCTGTTAACGTTGCAAAATAAAACACCACGGATTGAACTTCAATTGTTAGAGCGTGATATAAAGCGATTGGAAACGAAACTCACAGAAGGACTGGTATATAATATCCCTGGAAAAGCTCTGCTGACCATCCGTTTCAGGAACGAAACTTTTGCGGAAATGGAAACGGATGTCGTTCAATACGGGTCACAGGACGTGTTGACAAAAAAAATGTTTGACAATATGAAAAAACCTATTCAGGTTTTTTTCTACCCGGAGCTGGGTGCAATTAAACAGATTATTCAGTAATGAAGAAGAATATCATTTTATCAGAAGCCTTACTGGCCCTTGTCGTAATAGGACTGGTCTCTTCATGCAAAGGCATGGGAAGCAAAGGAGAAAGAAATGAACTGGTATATGACAGTATTGTGGTAAAACAGCAAATACCTCTGATTCATGAAAATGATTCCACGCTGCCATTCGCCGATGTCAATGTCTCTTTTATCTACCCTGTTAAATTTCGTAACGACGAAAGCCTGTCAAGGCTACAGGAAATTTTCAAAGGTACTTTTTTCAGCAGTACGGAATTTGATGCCATGCCCCCTAAAGTGGCCATGGACGAATATATTCGCAGGTACAGCGACCGCTACAAATCGCTGTCGAATACTTACTACGAGGATAAGGCCCGTCTGAAAGGAACAATACCAGTCTGGTACTGGTATTACATGAATACGAGCAACAAGATTGTGTTTCAGGATGATTCTCTGCTCAGCTACGCCGTTGAGTACAGCGATTATGAGGGGGGAGCACACGGATCTTATCGTATTACATATACCAATATCGACCTGAACAGGCTTGTAACCCTGACGGAGGAAGATCTTTTCATACCGGGCTACTACAAGCCACTCACAGAAAAAATTGTGCAGGCGCTTATGAAAGCTTATGATGTAAGTGAGCCCGATTCCTTACTGACAAAAGGCTTTTTTACCATCGAGGACATTGTTCCCAATAACAATTTCTGGCTTAACAGGGAGGGTATTCACTATACCTACAATCAGTATGAAATTGCCCCATATGCCATGGGGACGATCAATGTAGCGATTCCCTATAGTGAACTGGAGGATATCCTTCTCTACATGCCGGTAGCACGCTTAAATTCGAGATAGAGCGTAATTGATACTTCCTTGCCGATTCCCAAACCGTCGGGATCATAGGCGACATGATAATCGAGCCGGTTGATCTTGTTTTTGGCAATAAACCCGATGGTCTCCGTCCCATCCTGACCTTTTACCGCTCCACCGTACACGACGTCGAAGATGGCATCTTTTGTTACATCCTTGATCTGCAGCTTGCCGTGAAGTTTATAGTTTTTATCATCCACCTTCTCTATGTGTGA
>DGZP01000127.1:0-6514 GCA_002398565.1 Proteiniphilum sp. UBA4977 | reverse complement strand
CTTTCAAAAGTCATTGCAGGATATTTTTCCACTTCAAAGAAATCGGCACTTCTGAGGTGATTATCCCGCATGGGGACACTGGTATTCACACTGGCTACTTCTACATTGAAAAAAACACGGGCTTCTTCCATTTTGTGGGGATTACCGATAATTCCACCGTCGAACTTCTCAAATTTACCGCTCACAAATGTGATACCCATGTGCTTTACTTTGAAATTAACAGAGGTATGTGAGGGATCTACTTTATAATGGGATTGCGCCATCAGACCGATACCGGCAAAAAAGGCGATAAATAACAGTATCCTGCGTTTCATATACTTTAATTTTTAATTAATTATGATTGATTTTTCTATTCTGATTTACCTTTTAACATGCAAACCATTTTGATTGTTCATCTATGGAATTACCTTTGGGCTATAAAATAAATTGATGAAAAAGTATTACCTTTGCGCAACAAAAGCCTCCTGGCAATTGTTACTTCATTTGCAGGACATTCACAGCCTGTCTTTTTGAACGGGTGCTACACCCACGAATTTATAAGAATTATATGCAGGAACTAGATCAAGACCAAATATTAAGCGAACTTACCACCCAGGATTACAAGTATGGTTTTACAACGGAGGTGGAGACTTACATCATAGAAAAGGGTTTGAATGAGGATGTCATCCGGTTGATCTCATCAAAGAAAGAAGAGCCGGAGTGGCTCCTCGATTTCCGGTTGAAGGCTTACCGCCACTGGTTGACGATGAAACTGCCCGATTGGGCACATTTAAAAATCCCGACCATTGATTACCAGGATATCATTTATTATGCTGACCCAACAAAAAAGAAAAAACCGGGGAGTATCGACGAGGTAGACCCTGAGCTGCTCAAAACCTTTGAGAGGCTGGGCATACCTCTAGAGGAACAGAAACAGCTTACCGGTGTAGCCGTAGATGCCGTGATGGACAGCGTATCCATCAAAACAACATTCAAGGATGTACTGGCTGAAAAAGGGATTATTTTCAGTTCTTTCAGCGAGGCGGTAAGGCATCATCCCGATCTGGTGAAGAAGTATCTCGGGACCGTTGTACCCTACAAGGATAATTACTATGCTGCCCTGAACTCCGCCGTGTTCAGCGACGGTTCGTTTGTCTATATCCCGAAAGGGGTGCGCTGTCCCATGGAGTTGTCCACATACTTCCGCATTAATACAGCCAATACGGGCCAGTTTGAACGAACCCTGATTGTGGCAGACGATGACTCTTATGTAAGCTATCTTGAAGGATGTACGGCGCCCATGCGTGATGAAAATCAGCTTCATGCCGCCATTGTGGAAATCATTGCGCTCGATAATGCGGAGGTGAAATACTCCACTGTACAAAACTGGTATCCGGGAGATAAAAATGGAAATGGCGGGGTATACAACTTCGTTACCAAAAGAGGCATCTGTAAAGGGAACAACTCTAAGATCTCCTGGACACAGGTAGAAACGGGATCGGCCATCACCTGGAAGTATCCCTCCTGTATATTGGCCGGCGACAATTCGGTAGGTGAATTTTATTCGGTTGCTGTAACCAACCACTATCAACAGGCCGACACCGGTACCAAGATGATTCATCTTGGCAAGAACACCCGCAGCCGCATTGTTTCCAAAGGTATTTCGGCAGGAAACAGCCAGAACAGTTACCGTGGTCTGGTCAAGGTGACCAAAAAGGCAGAGAATGCACGCAACCACTCGCAATGCGACAGTTTACTGCTGACCAACCGTTGCGGTGCACATACCTTTCCATATACCGACATTCAGAATCCCACGGCAGTACTGGAACACGAAGCAACCACTTCCAAAATCAGCGAGGATCAGATTTTCTATTGCAACCAGCGCGGCCTGGGTGAAGAGGAAGCCATTGGACTGATTGTAAATGGTTACGTGAAAGAGGTTGTGAACAAGTTGCCGATGGAGTTTGCAGTAGAAGCTCAAAAATTATTGCAGATCAGCCTGGAAGGAAGCGTGGGCTAATTAGCCACTCCTTTAATCTGTCTTCACATGCTGGGATATTATTTGTTTTATTCCCTGGGCATAATATTACCAGTTGATGGGTGGTATTCCATGTGCCTTTAAATAATCATTCGTTCTGCTAAAATGCCTATTACCAAAGAATCCACGGTGGGCAGACAAGGGCGAAGGGTGTGCCGATTTTAATATTAAATGTCTATTCGCATCAATGGTCTCTCCTTTGCGCTGTGCATAGGCCCCCCATAATATAAAAACAAGATGCTCTCTTTGGGTGGCAAGATGATGGATCACGGCATCGGTAAATTCTTCCCACCCTTTTCTCTGATGCGATCCTGCACGGTGAGCCTGCACGGTAAGTGTGGCATTCAGTAGCAATACACCCTGCGTGGCCCACCTGTCCAGATTTCCCGACCTGGGAATCTGCTTTCTCAGATCCTGCTCTATCTCCTTATAAATATTCTGAAGAGAAGGTGGCAGCGGCACGCCTTCGGTGACTGAAAAGCACAGTCCGTGTGCCTGCCCAGGCTCATGATAGGGGTCCTGCCCAACAATCACTACCTTCACCTCATTGAAAGGACACCGGTTGAAAGCATTAAAAATCAGTTTGGCCGGCGGATATACTGTTTTGTCTGCATATTCCTGCCTTACGAATTCCGCCAGCCTTTCAAAGTAAGGTTTATTGAATTCTTCCTGCAAATGAGCCTTCCAGCTCTCTTCAATTCTTACGTCCATGAGATTTATATCTGATGAAGATGCTAAAATAGACAAATTTACCGTAAAATAAAAATCCCTCTCCAGTGAAGAAGGATCCGAATTATCCGGGACTACTGTTTAAATAAGCATAATTCCCTGTGCCTTAGCTGATTCCCTCATCTCCTGCGGCCACAGGCTGGCCTGTATTTCTCCGATATGTGCTTTCCTCAGATAATACATGCAAAGGCGCGACTGCCCTATTCCTCCTCCAATGGAAAGCGGCAGTTCATTATTCATCAGCCGTTTGTGAAAATATAAATTGAGCCGTTCTTCCTTATTTCGGGCTTTCAGTTGTCGTTGCAACGCAACAGCATCCACACGGATACCCATGGACGAGAGCTCCACGGCTTTTTCCAAAACCGGATTCCATACCAGCAAATCGCCATTCAACCCCATATAACCGTCACTGTTCAGTGTGCTCCAGTCGTCGTAATCAGGTGCCCGTCCATCGTGTGGAAGACCGTTGGAGAGGGGGGCTCCTATGCCTATGATAAACACAGCACCGTGTGCCTTAGTAATGGCATCTTCCCTTTGTTTATCATCCATTCCAGGATACTTTTGAAGCAACTCTTCAGAGTGGATGAAGGTAATTTCACAGGGGAGTTGCGGAGTAATCGCGGGAAACAATTCAAACACCAGGTATTCAGTACGTAGCATTGCTGCGTAAATACGGCGTACAATCTGTTTAAGATAATTCACATTCCTGTTTTGTTCACCAATCACCATCTCCCAGTCCCACTGATCTACATACAATGAATGCAGGTTGTCAAGCTCTTCATCAGCACGGATAGCATTCATATCGGTATAAACACCAAAACCTTCCTCTATTCCGTAGTCGGCAAGGGTGAGGCGCTTCCATTTGGCCAACGAATGCACAATCTCAGCCTGTTTGTCGTTCATATCCCTGATCGGAAAGCGAACGGGTCGCTCAACACCGTTCAGGTCGTCGTTTATGCCCGTACCACTCTCTACAAAAAGAGGAGCGGTGACCCTGCGTAAGCGAAGTTCCGAAGAAAGGTTTACCTGAAAAAAATCTTTGATATGCTTGATACCCAACTCCGTCTGCTTTAAATTCAGCAATGGTTTGTATCCGGCAGGTATTTGCAGTTGTGACATAAGTTTTATTATCTGATTTCAATAAACTGCAAAGTTACCATATTTATTCATTTTGTCAAAAAAAAATGGATCGAAATTTACAATATGACAGATATAAAGTGAAATTAAAAACATTTATTCCAATAAAACACACAAAATTGGCATTTTAGCAATCAGATCAGAGATAATTGATCTGTCCTACAAGTTCATTCACCGAAGCAATGTGATGCCGGTCGAGATATGCCTCGATGCCTTCCAAAATTTTCACTGATGATGCAGGGTCGACAAAATTGTACGTACCGACCTGTATGGCAGTTGATCCGGCAAGAATAAATTCAATGGCATCCTGCCAGTTACATATGCCTCCCATGCCAATGATGGGAATCCGGACAGCATGATAAACCTGCCATACCATACGCACAGCGATGGGTTTAATGCACGGGCCCGACAATCCGCCGGTAATGGTGGAGAGTTTGGGCCTTCTGCTTTCCACATCGATGGCCATACCCAGAAAAGTGTTCACTAGTGAGACTGCATCGGCTCCCTCATCTTCCACTACACGGGCTATTTCGGTAATATCGGTCACGTTGGGCGAAAGCTTCACTATCAGTGTTTTTGGAAATACCTTGCGTACTTCACGGGTGACTTCTGCAGCCGACTGACAGGAAGTACCAAATGCCATGCCACCTTCCTTTACATTGGGGCAGGAAATATTCAGTTCTATGGCAGGCATTTTGTCCAGATCGGCCAGCTTCTCAGCACATGCCACATAGTCTTCGATGGTGGAACCGGATACATTTACAATCATGTGAGTATCATAATCCTTTATTTTCGGATACAGGTGATCTACGAAATAATCGACTCCCTTATTCTGAAGCCCGACCGAATTGAGCATTCCGGAGGATGTTTCGGCCATCCTGGGATAATCGTTTCCTTGTCGCGGCTCCAGAGTGGTTCCTTTTACAAAGATGCCTCCCAACCTCCCCAGATCAATAAAGTCGGCATACTCCGTGCCATAACCAAAAGTACCTGATGCGGTCATGACCGGGTTCTTTAATTCCAGTTCTCCAATATTTACTTTCAATCCAGCCATGTGAGTTCTTTGATGTTAAATACAGGCCCTTCAGTGCAGGCGCAAACGTTTCCTCGTATAGTTTTCTCTATGCAGCAAAGACAGGCACCGAAACCGCAAGCCATCAGATTTTCCAGTGATGCTTCACAGGATATCCCGTTTTGTTGCGCATAGCGCGCCACTGCCACCATCATTGGTTTCGGCCCGCAGGTATAAATAAAATCATATTTCTTTTCTTGAAGGATCGGGTGTTGGGTGACAAATCCCTTCTCTCCCAGTGAACCATCCTCCGTGGTGCAGTAAAGCGTTCCCAGTCGTTCGAAATCGACTCTCTGCAAAATATCCTTTTCTGAACGTCCTCCGAGCAAAAACTCAGGTTTCAAGCCTTTTTCCTTCATCTTTTTTCCCAGAAAAAGCAGCGGCGCAGTACCTACACCGCCACCAATCAGCAAAAAGTTACCCTTATTATCGGGAAGAGTAAAAGAATTTCCCAGCGGGAACATGAGGTTCATGTTTTCCCCGGCGGATAATGCAGATATTTTCGTAGTTCCTTCTCCCACGCGCTGGATCAAAAGCCAAACTTCATTTTGTTGATAATCAACAAAATTAATAGAAATGGGTCTACGAAGAAATACAAGGGGGGAATTGTCGACCCGAATCTGAACAAACTGTCCCGGATACATTTCAGGAAGTGGTTCGTTACCGACCGGACTGATCTTTAACAAATGATTCCGGTCATTTAACCGGGTGTTGGACCGAATAGTAAAATCGCATACTTTCATCAGCTACCTCTCTTTATAAAGTACAAAAATACATCATAATTTTCAATTTAGCGCCACAAAAGAGTGGTCTTGATTCTTTTCGCGAACTCTTCAAAACCATCGGGTAATCTTATTATAAATGAATGTGGTTTCTCCCGGTCTTACCAGGAATGAGTAAATTCTATTTCATACCCATACTCATTCCGGATTGTGATTAAATATTTCGAAAGTATTGTCGCTGTAGTAAATAATTATTTGGGTGATTTTTTTGTTTACGGTTTTTAAAGGCTCAATTTGTTTATTTTCCACGCTTTGAGGGCTGGAAAAGGGCTGTTTAAACAGTGTTTCCTGCCTTTTTTCAACATCAACCGGCCCTTCTCTTTGATTTATCGCATCCTGACGAAATAAATCGGGCTCGACAGGCCGGGATTCAACATTATGTTCCTCCTTGTACATGCTACCTGTTCCCTTTAGTAACCATTCCGGATTAATGTAATGCATTTCATCCAGTATTCTTGTCACTACATCGAGGCTGGGATTATTTCTGCCATTCAGGATATGTGAAATAATTGCCCTGTTAATTTGTAACATGTCGGCAAACCTTGCAGGTGTAAGGTTTGCCTTTTCCATGATCATTCGTATACGATCTTTCATAGCAGTTTGCTTTTTCGATGTTTCTGTCCGGATACTTTTGATATCAAATCGAAGATACAAATGTATAAATTTTTATTCACAAATGAAAAACGTCATATTTATTTTTGTAAATAACAAATGTGACGAGGCTGAGTTACATTTGTTACTCGAACATTTGAAAACATAAAGATTCTCCTGCAAACA
>DGZP01000116.1 GCA_002398565.1 Proteiniphilum sp. UBA4977 | reverse complement strand
ATTTAACGTAAGCTCTTCGGTAGAAATCGGGGCGAATTGAGTCAATATCCCTATAATTTAATACCCCCATCTCATTTTTTCTCCAAAAAAAAGAACAAATAAACAAAATCACATCAAAAGAGGCCGGCTCAAGGTAATCCGAAACCGGCCTCTTTGGGCTTTAATTACCGAAACCAAAATCATTTCAGCTTAAATTCAACATAAACAGGATAGTGGTCCGACATGACATCTGTGTATTTATCATGAATGATATCTGATTTCACCACTTTTTCGGCCATCGCTTGATTTACCCACATGAAATCAATTCTCTTGAAATTTCCGGATCCTGATTTTTTAGTCGGAATACTATGTTTGAATGTCGTATTAGTCAGCCAGTGGGTATCCCTGAATCCGGCTTTGGAGAGCTGGTCCATAACCGAGTAATCAATATCGCCGTTATTGAGATTTCTAATGTGCGACTGCTCCTTTTCCCGCTTTCTCATGCCTTCCACCATTTGTGCACCATAGTGTGACTCATCACTTCTGTCCAATGAATTAAAGTCCCCCATAATAAGAATGGGCTCATTTTGGGGTAAGGTAGCGGCATGCGACAAAACTGTCCTTACCTCTTCCAGTCTTTTCTTGTAATTAAAAGGAGAAAAGTGTATGACAAAAATATGCAATTTATTTACGTTCGCGTAAATATACGCATGCCACATATTATCCACCACCTTTTGAACATTCACGATGGGAAATTTTGACGACAAGGCTACCGGATATCCTTCCAGTTTGGATAGGACAGCATACGGATGTCCGTAACTATGGGAAAATTCCTCCAGGCTTTTTTGCGTAAATTTGTTCATCTCCTGAAAAGCCACCACATCGGGGTCAACGGAAGTAACCCATTCCTCAAACCTGACTTTGTTCAGACTATCTTGCTGCAGGCCTTCAAGAATGTTGTAAGAAACAATTTTGAAGTTGTGCTGGGAACAGACAATGCTGAAGTGAGTTAAAAAAACGACTGTAATTAAAAACGATATTTTTTTCATATGTAATGGTAATAATATTATTATTCTGTTATATATCCGGGATTTTGATCAACTTTCTGATCAAGAGCCTTGTTGTAATTAAATTCCGCATCGGGGATTTTCCACAAATAATGCTTTTTACTTATTGTCGTATAGTCACCGTTGACTTTCTGATATTTACCCACCAATTCCTGGGCTTTGCCCAAACGAACGATAAAATCCCAGTGCTTAGCCTCGTTCATCCGTTCATATGTCTCCTCTTTTATTAACAAATCGATAAATTTATCCATATCATTATAATCGGATAACTTATAATCAACGGATTCATCCGGAGAGTCTGGATTTAATCCATAAGCGCGTCGCCTTAATTTATTCAAATACTCTATCGATTCCTGGGTAGGATTATTATTCACCCGCGCAGTGGCTTCGGCGTATGTTATCAATACATCAGAATATCTGATTAACGGTATTGAAACATTCGCCCCGCCTCCTTGTGCCAGAGGATCCCAATATTTAGTCAATAAGCAGGTATAACTACCGTAAGCGTCTTCTCCAAAAATATAAAATCTGACATTTAAATCATGCCGAAAATCATTCTCATCCCAATTTTCTATGACCTTGTTTCTTAAATCGGTATAATGGGTAAAATATCCGTTTCCGTTTAACATTAGTTTACCAGGCTCAATTTCAAACTTGGGGTGTGAAGTATAGGATAAATAACTCCACGTTTTGCCATCCGTCCTGGAGGTTTTAATGTAAAAGACTTCTTCGGTTGAAGTTGTCAGATCATAACCGAAAACCTTATCGAAATCTCTTGGCTGGGCCACTGTTACTAAAGCATATATGCCGCTGTTGATAATCTCTTCGGCAAGTTGTTTCGATTTGGCGTAATCCTTGGTATACATATACACTTCTGAAAGCAACGCTTTTGCCGCATACAGGTTTGGGGTTCCGATCATCCGTGAGGTTGAGGGACAGTTGTTGACCGCAAACAACAAATCATCAATAATGAATTCATAGATATCTTCCACGGAACTCTTTTTCAGGTCCCAGATCTCCATATTCTCTTCCGTTCGCAAAGGCACCGCGCCCCAATGGCGGACCAGATTAAAATAATTGAACGCCCTCAAGAACCTTAATTCACCGATAAAGGCATTGATTTCCTGTCCTGTCATGGCATTGGCGTCTGGAAGCCTGTCAATAGCAATATTGCAATATAAAATTGCCTTGTAGATGTTCGTCCAGTTGGAGCCAATTCTTGTTATATGGGTAGCGTTTACCAATCCTTCATACCTTGGGGAATAGCCCGTGTAGACACCTTTCGAATAACAATATTCCGTATTGATTTCAAGTGTGGCAAACCAGTTTGCGTCATAAGCTCCACGCATCATATTCAAGGGAGCCATAACGGCGGCATTCGCCTCGTTGGTCGTATTGTAAAAATTGGATGTTGCCAGTGCATAAGTATAATCCGCCTCGTCAAGAGACTCATAGCATGAAGATAAGCACAGCAACGATAATGCAAAGATGGATAAAAGTACTATTTTTTTCATAATCTGATTTTAAAATGTGATATTGGCACCAAAAGAGATGGTTTTGTTGTTGGGATAAGTGAAGTGATCAATTCCCGAATTTATATCTCCTCCTTTTGAATTCACCTCGGGATCCAATCCTGAATATTTTGTAAGTGTCAGGTAGTTTTGCAAGCTGACATAGAATCTTATCGCCTGAAACAGTCGTTTATCCTTGAGTGTCATCGGCGGGACGTTGTAACCCAAAAGAATATTTTTCAATCTCAGGAACGACCCGTCTTCAATAAACCTGTCGGAATATTTCAACGGTCCCACCAACTCTATTCTTGGATAACGAGCGTTGGAATTATCTTGTCCCTCACGCCAACTGTGATAATAAACATCCCTTTCAATGTTCATACCCTGGCTGTAACTATAATTCCTCATCTCGCTAAGGTTAAAAACATCATTTCCCTGACTCCCCTGCAGGAAAAAGCTCAACTCCATTTGTTTATACCTGAATCCGCAATTAAGGCCATATATGAAGTCGGGATGGGGAGACCCCGCCACATAGCGGTCCTCTGTATCCGTGAGTTTGTCGTCCTCGTTAAAATCATGATAAGTGAGCGACCCTTTTTCGTTAAATCCGGCATCCTTATAAACATAAAATGATCCTATCGGCAATCCTTCCCGTATAATGGTGATTGAACCGGAACCGAAACTATTGTAGGTTGTGCCGAAGATATCAAGGCCATCGGAAAGTTTTTCAACCCTGTTTTTATTGTGACTTAAATTGAACTGTGCGGTAAATCCGAAATCTTTGGTTTGAACAAGGTCTCCCTCCAACAATAACTCAAACCCTTTATTTGACATGCTGCCGATATTCTGTACGGTTGAGTTGTATCCTGACGACGGTGGCAGAAACACGGTATTAAGGAGGTTGGTGGTCAATTTCGAATAATAATCCAATGTCATACGAAATCTGTTATTAAAAAACCCCAGATCAAGCCCCATATCCCATTGGGAAGTCGTTTCCCATTTCAGATCTTCCGGAAATTCACCGCCCGGCGCGTAAAATGTGTAGTTCCCGTTACCCGTCGCCGTCTTTCCCGATGAAAGCAAATTTTGTGTGGAGTATGGTGCAATGGCAGTAGAGCCTGTTTTTCCATATCCAAAGCGGATTTTCATATCCGACAGGTTTTCGAAACTTTTCATGAAACTCTCGTCAGAAACCCGCCATGCCAAAGCAAATGACGGAAAATATCCCCATTTGTTGTTCTCCGAATAACGGCTCGATCCGTCTGCCCTGATGCTTGCCGTCAACAAATATCGTCCCTTGTAAGAGTAATTGATCCTACCCAAAAGAGATTTCATGACCCATTGCTGGTAACCTGTGGAGGGCGTGTTTATCGTTCCGGCTGACCCCAGGTCGTTTGTCCAGGTTACATCTGACATGAAACTGTTTCCTGAAGCGTTAATGTTCCGCCTGATGTACTGTTGGTAAGTGTATGCGCCCATCACATTGAACGAATTATCATCCAGCACATTGAAATTATAATTGCCGATAAATTCATTGGTGAGGTTCGAATATCGATAGTGATTTACCGAGGCGGAGTTATTTTGATAAATATATTTTGAAGTGGTATACCCGTCGTATCTCCTGTCGGAACTTTCCAGCCCCAGAATTCCTTTCAGGGAAAATCCCGAAAAAGGTTTAAAGGTTACCGAAGCATTCAAGTTGGACAAGTTGGTCGAATTCTTGTAAGTCGATTCGTACGCCATGTTTATAGGGTTCTTCACTTCGTGTGAAGACCAGGAAAACCAGGATCTCAGGTCTTTATAATTCCCGTTTTCATCGTACGGAGTGAATAAAGGTGACGCGGAATAAACAGCTCCGATCATGCTGCTTCCGCCATGCCCTCCGCTATTGGATTGATTGAATCCCTCTATTGAGGAATAACCCAGTTGTACGTTGGTTTCAACCACAGGGCTTATAAGGATATTCAGATTTGACCTGAGGTTGTATCTGCTATATGAGCTATTCTTAATCAACCCGTCTCTGGATAATGCGGTAGCACTTACAAAGTATTGCAACTTGTTTGTACCACCCGATATTCCAAGATTATGCTGTGTCGACGGTGCATTTTTAAACATCAGGCTTTGCCAGTCGGTGCCTTCTCCCATAGCGGCGATATCCTGGTCAGAAAACGGTTTTTCCGTAAGGATGTTGGCATTTATCAGATATTCATTATAGAACCTTGCCCATTCCTGTAGGTTCATCAGATCCAGTTTCTTAATTTGCGATTGCTGCCCGTATTCAAAATTATAAGAAACCGTGGGATTCTCATCTGTTCCTTTTTTAGTGGTTATTAAAACCACTCCGTTTGCCCCCCTTGATCCGTAAATAGCGCTCGCCGAGGCGTCTTTCAATACTTCAATAGATTCTATATCATACGTATTGATGGATGACGTGCTGGCAGGAATGCCATCAATGATAAACAAAGGCGAGTTGTCTCCTTTTATGGAATTGATACCCCGGATACGAATCGAATAATCTCCGGATGGATCTCCTGTATTCTGGGATATGGAGACGCCAGGCACTTTCCCTTGCAATGCCATCATGGGATCGGGCACGGTGTATGTCGTTAATTCTTTGCCTTTGATGGACGAAACAGCTCCCGTCAAATCACTTTTTCTCACGGTACCGTATCCGATCACTACAACCTCATCCAATAGCTCTGCATCTTCGTGCATAACCACATTCATTGTAGAAGTACCATCCCGGACAACTTCCTGCGCTGAAAAACCGATGTACGTAAAAACTATCGTCGCGTTTGCGGGTACGTTGATCGAGAAGTTCCCGCTCTCATCCGTCACCGTTCCGTTTGTGGTTCCTTTTTCAATCACGTTCACCCCTATGAGAGGGATACCGGCCATGTCTTTCACAGTTCCCCTCAGGGCACTGTTTTGTGCTACGGCTCCTGTTGAAAGAGCCCAAAA
>DGZP01000095.1 GCA_002398565.1 Proteiniphilum sp. UBA4977 | reverse complement strand
AAATATTTTTTTTACATCAATATATATGAAACTCGCTTTAATTGCCCATCTCACCGTGAGTCAAGGTTTCCCAAATAATATGGTGATTTGTTCCCGTAGGACGATTGGTGGGGATTACTGCGCCAATTTTTGGTAAATTATTTCCCTTTCGGTTGTGGAAATGATTATAGGCAATCTCCCAGGTTGGATTCAGTGCAAATTCCAAATGTTCAGGCCAGGGCCTATTGTTGGGTTTCAGATATTGCCCTTGAAATTCCATTGCTGCCATGATTCTTTCTCCTTCTTCTCCATACAAGTCAACCCCTTGTATGTAGGCTGTTTCTGCCGCATTCACCATGGAGGCAAATGCCATCCAGGCATGGTGTGTATCGCGGGCTGTTTCTTGCAGAAGTCCATCGACAAATTCAGGGGTATATCCCTTGTTTCCCCATATAGCCATTCCGCATCCCGGTGGCTCAATCGGTGTAGGCCCATCCGATTTCAAATAAATATAGGCTGGCGTTCTTCCCCGCCACATCTTCACGCCCAAGTCAAACACTTCCTTATCATCATTGAAAACGCCAATATTGATAAGAGCCTCACTCATAGCTAATTCCTTGTTCCCGTTTTCACAGTTACCATGTATGATAGAAGGTAAGTACTGTGTACGAAGCATGTTTTGAAATCTTGCGATGTCGGATTCTTTCCAGCCATCGTAGGTGTAACGGATAATTTCGGCAGCACGGGGCCAAACGGATCCGCACCAGGCAGCCTGAACAGGGCCATTGGCGTAATTGTGTCCGCCATTGAGGGTGTATGACCATTCGTTCATTATCCTGATGGCGTTCTCGGCATACGTTTTATTACGGGTAATCACCCAAAGCAATGCTTGAGAATAAGCAGCAATCACATCTGACTGTTCATCTTTACAACCGATATCCGGATTGGAATATGGACCACATGAAACAGTATCATACGCTGTAGGCATGTAATCCAGAGCGCCGTAGCGACTATCTTTCAATGCCATAAAAGCAGTTTTCTGGGGTTCAATACCATTATTAACACGGTTTCTTATTTCCTCCAACTGACCGGAATTAATTAAAATTCCGGGATGCACAAACTCTGATGCAGGAGCAGGTTTATCACTAAAAATATAAGTTGTATTGACACTTTTGTCCGCGTAGAATGGATTTAGTTCGCCTTCATAACTTGCATCGTATCTTTTGTTGCTGCTTCCTTTTTTCTTCCCGGACTTTTGATCTGCAGAGTTATTATTTACAGATGTTTTCTTTGAACCGTTTTTTAACGCTACATCAGCACCAACAGTAGTCCCTGCATTTTTTCTGCCGCCACCTTTTTTACCTCCGGCTTTATTGCCTCCTTTTTTGGTTGGGGACACCGTTTCCGAATCATCGTCCTGGCCGGATTTCGCTTCCACAGTTTGAAAGTTTTCGGTCCCTTTCAACGTTTTATCAATTACCCAGATATTTCTGAACTGATAAGCTGTTCCATGATCTTGCAAATAAACGGGTCCGACACCGGCTTCGCCTAATTTAGCCGTTGAGCCTTTTACAGAAACGATTTCAACATCATCATAAATGGTCACGCCGTTATGTACAAGTGTAATGCGGGCATTTTCTATTTTTTTTGTTCCGGTGGCATCGAACCGGGGGGCTCTGAAGTCAATATCAAATGTTTGCCATTGCATTGGTGGAAACGCCATATTGAAGGACGGGTATAAATCCTTCGGATCCGAGACATTTCCGAAACCAATCGGGGTTCCGCCGACTGTCCCATATGCATCTTTTATATTCAATTCATATCTTGACATTAAATATACGCCACCATTTGTAACGTCACCAAGCAATCTAAACTCAAGGTGCATTTCTAAATCGCCAAATTTTTGTTTGGTAATGATTGACCCGCTGTTTGGCACAACTTCAAGTATTCCTCCCGGCAAAATTTTCCAGTTGTCGGCGGGAGCCCCTCCCTCCAACCAGTCTTTTTCGGCTACCCTGGTCCACGCATCCATGTTTTTTCCGTTGAAGAGCACAATGGCATCTTTGGGAGCTTTCGCACCCATAGTTGGAGAAGTGCGCATAATGGGTTTCAAGGCAAAGGACTGATTTCCACTTTTCAGGCTCATATCTTTTTTACTGATTTTTCCACTCCAATTGCGGCCTGATATGGTCAGCTCAAACTCACTTGCTTTCACGCCGGCCAATTCGGCTATCGGTTTGCCGCGCGTTGTCAGGTCATCGACGATGTTGATTTTATATGCATTATTTTTGTCTTTGTATACTTGGGCAAAATAATTTCCACTCGTGGATTTCCAATCGCCACAGAATGCATCCAATCTATCAACGCCTTGCGAAAAAGCGAAAGATGAGATGAAAAGCAGTACAATTAAATTCAAATATTTCTTCATTTAATGGTCTTTTTTACTGATTAAAACCTGGATTTTGAGGCATTACAGAATTCAGATTGGCATCGATTACTGTTTGGGGAATGGCAAATAATGTGTCACGAAGCGTCATATTCTTATCTATCTTGTTAAATTCCTGTACCCTTCTGAAGAAGAATTTCTCCCCTCCCATTCTTAAAAGCGTATATCTGCGCTGTTCCTCCAGAAGCAGTTCCCGTGAACGTTCATCCAAAATATAATCCAGGAAGGAAGTCAGGTCTGTACCTAAATCGGATATTGTAACTAATTTTGCATTTGCGCGATCACGAAGCAAATTAATATCATCGGCTGCTCCTTGCAGATTGTTCAGTCGTCCTTTTGCTTCCGCACGTAGTAAAACAGTTTCTGCGAGACGCATAAAAACCTGATCTGAATGTGATTCGGTGGTGGTTGGAAAACCCGGGTCACAATATGCAAATTTCAAGCTGTAAGGCCAGTTGTTATCATTCGATGTATTGTCAGACAATAAATTAAAATTATACGCTCCACTTTGAAATTTGTCTCCAGGGTTTGTTACCTTTTTTTTGGAAGTAGGTGTAGCCAGCCAAACTGTATCGCCAGCTTTCCAAAGTTGTTTTGTGGCAGGATTTTGGATTCCGGCAAAATCATCCAATGCTCCTACTGTAAAATATTTTCGAATGGCATATTCCGATCCTCTTTGATCCAATCTTTTATTTAAACTGTCGCTTGATGAATAATACAGTAACAAGCCTTTTTTGGTCAATGTCTGTCTGCTCCAGCCTCTTCCACCTCTTTCATCGGTGTACGTGAGAAATCCCTTTTTACCACAATACTGAACCTGATCATACCTGTTTGTGGTTTCATGACGCATCAGATTATCACTTCCTCCCACTACATTTTGTTCGTACTGCAGCACCCACAACGCTTCGGTATTTCCATCCGAAATATTGGTTTTTGACGGATGAAACATATCCATAAAGGCAGCACCCGGTTTGTCAGAATTAGCTCCATACCGTGAAGTTATCAACTTATATGGACCCTTATTAATGCATTCATTAGTCCAGTATAATGCGGAGTCTGGCTTTCCGACAGCCAGGTAGGTTTCTGCCAAATAAGTTTGAACTGCACCGCGTGAGATATGTCCGGCCTTTTCGGGAATCCAGGGTAGATTTTCTGATGCATACTTTAAATCATTGATCATCAACTTCCGAATAACCGACACTTTCTCGCGAACGAGATCTGTTTGAATATTTTCGCCCGACACTTCTTCTGTCATTAACGGTACATCGCCCCATAAATAGGTTAGATGACGGTAAGCCCATGCGCGGATAGCCCGTGCCTCTGCTACAATTTTTTCTTTGTTGTTTTCGCCTACTCCCCAATCCACATCCGGATTTTCTGCACGCGAAATAATTTGGTTGGAAGCACTGACCGCCTTATAAAGCCATAAGAATATTTTGTCCAGGTTGGGATCGGTTGAGGTGCTTTTAGTCCAGTCACCCAAAAGCGTAGTCAATCCTCCCGAAGTTCCGGTAGCTACATTATCCGTTCCTGCTAAATAAATTTGAGAACAAAGGTCAATTTTTCCAAAACCTCCGGTATAATTTATTCCGCTTCTTTCTTGCTGAACCAATGAATAAAGTCCATTAATTCCTGCATTAAAACCGTCTACGTTGGTGTAAAGCACATCCGCAGTAATAAAATGTGGAGGTTTTTCTACCAGCATATCATCTGAGCAACTACCCAAAAAGCCAATTAACAGGAAAATTGCTAACACTGTTGTTATTTTTATCTTTTTCATACGATTATTTCATTTATTACATTATGGTGTATGGAACTCACGATAATCATCATCTTGGGTGTAATGATGTTCATGTTCGTTTCATTTTATATTCTGTTTAAGTAGTTTTTTTAGAATGATAAATTCAAACCAAGAATGTATTCCCGTTGCAATGGAATAGCTCTTTGATTGTCAAGTTCCGGATCCAGTGCCCCCCACTTGGTAAAAGTAAATAAATTCTTACCGGTAAAGTACACTTTAGCATTCTCCAGTCTAATAACATTCAAGGCTTTACGTGGAATTGAATAAGCCAACGTCACCTCTTTTACCCTTACAAAGTCAGCATTTTCATAGACACTCGGATAATTTCCTTTGCCAAGGTATTTATTTGCCTGACTTGCATTAGACCAGTAGTCATTGGTCGGATTGTCGACTGTCCAATAATTCTGCTTAATCAAATAAGTCCTGTCTTTATAAGGATTGGCTTTTAATACTCCTGTTTTTCCATACATGAAAAATGACAAGCTAAAATCATTGTATTTGAAGTTATTTGTCAGTCCCCATGTGAAACTTGGCTCAGGGGAACCTATCAGCTGACGGTCGGCCGGTCCGTAAACACCATCCTTATTAAAGTCATCATAGCGTGCATAGCCCGGTTTCGCTCCGTACTGTTCCGCCAGGATTTCATCTGACTGTTGCCATACACCAATGAACTTATAGTCGTAATTTACCATTATCGGTTGCCCAATAAACCAGTTATTGGCGACATCATCTTTACCGTCTCCGTACAAATCCACTATTTTGGTGTGAATAGTGCTCATATTCAGATTTGTAGACCATGAAAAGTCTCTTGTTTGAATTAAATTGGCGTTCACCATAAATTCAACCCCTTCGTTGTTGGTTTTTCCGATGTTTTGAAAAATGTAATTCACGCCATGAACCGCAGAAATTGAACGTTTCAGGAGTAAGTCTTCCGTATTGTTGTTATAGACGTTTATTTCTCCTGTTATCCTTGAATTGAATAATCCAAAATCCAATCCGACATTAAATGCATACGTTGTTTCCCACCCCAACGTGGCTGTTCCAAGAGTGATCGGGATGTATCCCGGTTGAGGTACTCCCAAGCTATTATAGTCTCCGGCACCTAACTGAGACAGGGTTTGGTAAGGAACAATGGCCTGATTCCCGTTTTTCCCGTAAGATAAACGTAATTTCAGCGTGTTCACACTTTCTTTTGCATTCGAGAAAAATGATTCGTTTGCGATATTCCAGCCTATGGCAGCAGACGGAAAAACTCCATACTTCCTCTTCTCTCCGAATCCCGAATAACCATCGCGTCTCACTGTACCTGTAAACAAATAACGACTGTCATAACTATAGTTTAGGCGAAGCATTTGGGATATCAAATCGGTCTTACTATACTCATAATCCGGAGTGTACTTACTCGCCTGCGGGGCACCATACCAGGAGAGAAAATCATTTGAAAAACCGCTTGCGCTGATAATTGTGTTCTTGTTCTCTTTTTCTTCAAGACTGTATAATCCTGTCAGGAACAAGCTATGTCTTGCAAAATCACGTTTGTAGGAAAAAATATTTTCTAAAATATAGGAGTGGTCGGCTCCATTGTTTGTTCTGCTTTCTCCTTTTATATCATCGGCCAAATTGGTATTAAGACCGTGATACCAGTTCTTTTCAGTAGATGAATATTGTACACCCGTATTCAGCTGGTATGAGAATCCCTTTATAAAAGGAAGTTCAATATTAATATAATTATTGGCAGAGATGGCATATCTTCTGTTCAAATCATCGTATAATAAAGGTTCAAGCGGATTCAGTTTTCTTGGTTCGTCGGCTATCGGGTAAATGTTTATTGAACCATCCGGATTGAATGGAACCGCCAGGGGTGATTTATTGAAAACATCGATAAAGGAAGGAGTAGCTCCGCTATTATCGGTATAAGAAAGCATTACATTTGTACCCAACGTCAGCCAGTTGTTCATATCAGACTTCAGGTTAATTCTGGAAGTACCGCGCTGATATTTATCATTTAAGACAATACCGGTAGTCCCTAAATAGGAAAAACTTGTATTGTAAGTGATGCGGTCGTTTCCTCCGGACACCGAAAGGTTATGGCGTGTACTGTTTCCATTTTGAATGATGAGATCTCTCCAGGTCCACGACTTATAACTTCCGGAGTCGTAAACTTCTTGCTCTGAATCTGTCAAAGGAAGATTTTCTTCGTCTGAAACATCTGCGCCTTGCTTGAAATCCAGATATTCATCGCCATTCATTAAGTGTGGAAAATTTGCTACCGATTGAATGGAATAAAAAGCATCATAACGAATGGTAGGTTTCCCTTTCACACCCTTTACGGTTTGAATCAGGATTACTCCATTTGAAGCTCTTGAACCGTAAATAGCACTTGACGATGCATCCTTCAAGACTTCAATGGATTCAATGTCCTTCGGATTGATATCCGACAAGCTTCCATAAAAAGTAACTCCATCGAGTACAATCAGGGGGTCGTTGCTCGCGCTGATTGAGTTCCTGCCACGGATAAGTAGTACAGCGCCACTTTCCGGATTTGCTCCTGCTTGAGTAGGTGTGATGTTCAGACCTGCAACAGCGCCCTGAAGATATTGAATAGCATCCGTTGCCACTCCATTGTTTATCCTGTCTTTCGAGACAGAGGCCACAGCACCCGTAATGTCACTTTTTTTCTGTGTGCCATAACCTACCACCACCACCTCATCCAATCCAATAAGCTGAGGAGCAAGAGAAACATTCAACACCGTTTCGCCTTTCCATAATTTTTCCGTTGTTGTATAGCCAACATAGGAAAAAAGTAAAAATTCGTTGTCAGTTGACGGTAACGACAACCTGTAGTTACCATCTACATCCGTAACAACTCCCTGGCTAGTACCTTTTACAACCACTGTAACACCAATTAAGGGTTCACCTGTAGTTGCATCAGTTACGGTTCCGGAAACGATTACTGTATCGGCAGCTTTCGAAGGTATCAGGAAAATAGTGAAAATAAAAAACACGAAAAGTGCTTTTTTACACAACAGCCCGTTTAAATAGGCAAGAGAATGTTTTTCGAAGCATTTAATAATTTTCATATTATTTGAGATTATATAAATAAATTATCACGACATCAAGCACTAAAGACAGTAATATCCAACACGATACACATACAGCAGGAATAGCACATTGTTGAAAGCCAGACTTTCTGATCTGAAAGTATTTACTCTGAAATCAGTATTTCTTTGTTCCTTCAACAGAACATCGAACAGCTTTCCGGATGATATGGTATCTCTTTTTTTACTCTTTTGCACAAATATTCCATCACACCTTCATGGAATAATTAAAAAACATTGTTTATAAATATCAAATTCAGTCCGTTAATACATGAATTCAAGACCACCGGGAATAGATATACACATTAACACCCTATATATCAGGAACGTGTTGCTACACAATATTAGGACCGTGTTGCAACACAAAGATATGTGTTTTTTAAAGATAAGCTCCTGTTTTATGGTTAAATTTATATTATTATTTCTTAATGATTCACACTTTATCTATAAAATAATAAATAAAAAACACCTATCAAGCAATGATAGAGGTTATTATACAATTTTACCAATAAAATCCATACCGTGTTGCTACACATTTAAAAATTTATATCTTTGTAATTAGAAATTTATTAATTTTCACGTCAATAAATATTGTATATGTCGAAAAGAATAACAATAAAAGATATTGCAAAGCTTGCAGGTGTATCAGTAGGCACGGTAGATCGCGTGCTTTATAACAGGGGGAGCGTATCGGAAGCAAGTCGGATTGCTATTGAAAAGGCCATTGAAAAGATGGAATATAAGCCGAATATTCACGTATCGGCACTCGCTTTAAGAAAAACTTACAAACTTTGTATTACCATTCCTCAATTTACGGAGGGCGAATACTGGGACGCCCTGGAGAGTGGAATAAAAAGGGCAATAGAAAAATATGAAGGGGTTGATATTAGTGTGAAATTTTTCTATTACAATCAATTTGACATATATGACTGTAGAAAAACCTTTGACGAAGTAAGCAAATATGATGCGGATGCGGTTATCATAGGCCCGACTTTCAGAGACGAAACAATTTATCTTGTTAGCCAACTCGAATACTTGAAGATTCCATATGTTTTTGTAGATTCAGTGGTTGAGAACACATCTCCACTCGCGTTTTTCGTGGCAGATCCATATACTTGCGGTTATATAATGTCAAAATTAATAACAGGACTAACACCAT
>DGZP01000098.1 GCA_002398565.1 Proteiniphilum sp. UBA4977 | reverse complement strand
TGGGTGGGCGATGACGGATTCGAACCGCCGACATCCTGCTTGTAAGGCAGGCGCTCTGAACCAGCTGAGCTAATCGCCCCAATTTTCAATAAAATCCCGGATACTTCTGTGCCTCTTATATGATTCACTTACCGGACTTCCTTTTCAGTGTTCCTTTCCGCTCCCGGAGGCTGCTTTCTGAAAAAGTGATGCAAAGATAGACTCTTTTTGTTTTCCTGCAAAATATTTCGCAAATAATTTTATAAAAATTTTTCCGACTCTATAATTATCACTATTTTTGTATCGTGAAAACAGGGGAGTTGCATTTTTTTATAGAGGTCACAGCTACAATGAAAAAAGTGAATGAGCAGTAAAGTGATTTCCCGCCATTCAGAAATTGATTTAAACGCTTGCGCGACAAACAATGAACTTGAACAAACTGACAGCCATTTCGCCCATCGACGGACGGTACAGGGATAAAACTGAAGAGCTTGCCGGCTACTTCTCGGAATATGCATTGATAAAATACAGGGTGAGAGTGGAAGTGGAATACTTTATCGCACTCTGTGAAGCAGGTATACCTTCGCTGAAGAAGATTGACCGACAACTGTTTGCAAAGTTAGGTGCATTGTACGAAGATTTCAATGAAGAAGATGCATTGAAGATCAAGGATATTGAGAAAATCACCAATCATGATGTGAAGGCAGTGGAATATTTCTTAAAGGAAAAATTCGATCAGCTTCAGCTCTCAGATTACAAAGAGTTTATCCACTTCGGGCTTACATCGCAGGATATCAATAACACGGCCACACCCATGATGTGGCAGGAAGCCCTTAAAGCAGTCTATATCCCGGAACTGGAGAGTCTCATTGCTCAGATTGAGACTTACGCCGAAGCTTGGAAGGATATCCCCATGCTGGCACGTACCCACGGACAGCCGGCATCGCCCACCCGGCTGGGGAAGGAAATGAAGGTGTTCGCCTACAGGCTCGACAACCAGCTGGAGGTATTGCGGCATATCCCGGCAAAAGCAAAGTTCGGCGGTGCCACGGGTAATTTCAACGCACACAAGGTGGCCTATCCGACGACGGATTGGAAAAGGTTTGCGGAAGATTTTCTGAGTAATAAACTCAATCTGCAACGGGAGGAATACACCACTCAGATTTCAAATTACGATGCACTGGCTGCTTCATTCGACAGTCTGAAAAGAATCAACACGATCCTCATCGATTTCTGCCGCGATATGTGGCAGTACATCTCGATGGAATATTTCAAACAAAAGATCAAGGAGGGTGAAGTGGGTTCATCGGCCATGCCTCATAAGGTGAATCCCATCGATTTTGAGAATGCAGAAGGCAATCTCGGTATTGCAAATGCACTACTGGAACATCTGTCGGCCAAGTTGCCCATCTCACGGTTGCAGCGCGACCTTACCGACTCCACCGTAATTCGCAACATCGGCATTCCCCTTGCACACGGAATAATTGCCTTGAAAAGTACAACAAAAGGACTGGGTAAATTGTTATTACACAGAGATGCTATAGAAAGGGATTTGGAGAATAACTGGGCAGTGGTTGCCGAAGGTATTCAAACCATATTGAGAAGGGAAGGATATCCGAAACCTTATGAGGCTCTGAAGGGTCTCACACGGACAAACAGACAAATTACAAGAGAACTTATTTCAGCATTTATCGACGAATTGGCGATAGACGAACAGGTAAAACAGGAGTTAAAATCAATTACGCCACAAACTTACACAGGTATTTAAGCGAAAAGAAAATTAAAATTTATGGAGAGTCCGGCTCGGTTGTTCACCGATAACATACCGGAGTGTTTTAGGAAAACAAAAAAACCGTGAGGTTTCATTATTCAAAACAAAAAGGAAAACAACATGACAACAAACAACGAAGAATCGCGCCCGAGGAGGAGTTTCAGCAGCGCGAACAATGAGAGACACGCTTCACCCAACAGAAATCAGGGATACGATTCACCTAACCGGAGCCAGAATTATGATTCGTATAACCGGAATCAGGGTTATGAACGGAGACCTCGACAGGAAGGATATCGTACGCCGGAGCGTTCCTATAATCAGAACTGGAACGACTCGCAACAAAGAAATACATATGGGGAGAATGAAGGAGCTCCACGAAAACGCCGACCGAGAGTAGGAGAACGTATTCAGTCACCGCAAAGGGGACCCGGAGGAGAATATGGTAACCGCAGCTGGGGAAATCAACCGCAAAACAGAAATAATCAATCGGTAACAGGCCCCAAAAAACTGAAGAAGAAAAAGCCTTTCAAGCAGATCAAGTATAAAGAAAATGCCGATCCCAATGCACCGATACGGCTCAACAAGTACCTTGCCAATGCTGGAGTATGTTCACGCCGTGAAGCGGATGAGTTCATCCAGGCAGGTGTGGTAAAGGTGAACGGAGAGGTCGTGACCGAACTGGGAACGAAAATCACTCGTGCAGACTCGGTAATGTTTCATAATCAGCCGGTGACACTGGAAAGTAAGGTTTATGTCCTGTTAAACAAACCAAAAGGGTTTGTAACTACCACCGATGACCCTGAAAACCGCAAGACGGTAATGGAACTGGTGAAAAGTGCCTGCTCCGAACGAATATATCCTGTGGGTCGCCTTGACAGGGCTACGACCGGTGTACTTCTGCTCACTAACGACGGAGATCTGGCATCAAAATTAACACATCCAAAATACGAAAAAAGAAAAATTTACCAGGTGTGGCTCGACAAGCCAGTGGCCATGGAGCATATGCAGGCTATCGCCGACGGAATTGAGCTGGAAGATGGAGAGATTCATGCCGATGCCATCAGCTACGTCACGGAAGAGGATCTTACTCAGGTAGGTATTGAAATTCACTCCGGCAAGAATCGTGTGGTGCGCCGCATGTTCGAGAAACTGGGTTACCGGGTATTGAAACTCGACAGGGTCTATTTTGCCGGGCTGACCAAGAAAAAACTGTCACGCGGAAAATGGCGTTACCTCTCGGAACAGGAAGTAAATATGTTGCGCATGGGTGCGTTTGATTAACATTTCACCTAAATAAACCGGTTCCCCTGTATCCGAAAAAACGCAGGGCTCCATTGACCTGCCGGTCAATTATTCACTGATTACTCATTTCTTCTGAAAAGAAGGGAGAACACAGATATAGCATCATTCCCGCAAGGGAGACAGCGTTGAATATGAAACAACTTAAAAGAACAAAAATTTCGGAAGCTTTACAGCTTGCCAACTTTGGCGAAGAAGTAAACATCAAGGGGTGGGTGCGCACCCGCAGAGGTAACAAAAATGTGGGATTTGTCGCTTTAAACGACGGATCAACCATAAATAACATACAGATTGTGATTGATATATCGCAGTTTGGTGAAGAGTTTCTTAAACCCATTACTACCGGTGCATGCCTCAATGTGAACGGCAAGCTGGTCGAATCGCAGGGACAGGGACAGTCGGTGGAGATACAGGCCACCGAAATTGAAATCTACGGTGAAGCCGATCCTGCAGTATACCCGTTGCAAAAAAAAGGACACTCTCTTGAATTCCTTCGCGAAATCGCCCACCTGCGCCCACGCACCAATACGTTCGGCGCCATCTTCCGGATGCGTCACCACATGTCATACGCCATCCACAAGTTTTTTAACGATAAGGGTTTTTACTATTTCCATACGCCCATCATTACGGCTTCAGATGCAGAGGGGGCCGGTTCCATGTTTGAGGTAACCACGCTCGATGCCGACAAGCTGCCACGTAATGCGGAAGGGAAGGTTGATTTTACCGAAGATTTCTTCGGCAGACAGACCAACCTCACCGTATCGGGACAGCTCGAGGGGGAGCTGGGGGCCATGGCGCTTGGTGCCATCTACACCTTTGGCCCTACCTTTCGTGCCGAGAACTCCAACACACCACGACATCTCGCCGAATTCTGGATGATTGAACCGGAGGTTGCCTTCAATGACAACAACGACAACATGGATCTGGCAGAGGAGTTTTTGAAATACCTGATACGCTACGCGCTGGATCATTGCATGGAAGATATTGAATTTCTCGCAAAGATGTACGACAAAGAACTGATCGACCGATTGAAGTTTGTGGTGGAAAATGATTTTGTGCGACTCACTTATACCGAAGGGGTGAAGATACTGGAGGCATCGGGAGAGAAATTCGAATTTCCGGTTTACTGGGGTGCCGACCTCCAGTCGGAACATGAACGTTATCTGGTGGAGAAGCATTTCAAACGCCCGGTGATCCTGACCGACTATCCCAAGGAGATCAAATCGTTTTACATGAAACAGAACGACGACGGTAAAACGGTCCGCGCAATGGATGTGCTCTTTCCGAAAATCGGAGAAATCATCGGCGGTTCGGAACGGGAAGCCGATCATGACAGACTACTGCGCAGGGTGGAGGAGACAGGCATGAATATAGAACCCATCTGGTGGTACCTGGAAACACGTAAGTTTGGTACTGCACCCCATGCGGGCTTTGGACTTGGCTTTGAAAGGCTGATGCTTTTTATCACCGGCATGGCCAATATCCGTGATGTGATCCCATTCCCGCGCACGCCAAACAATGCGGAATTTTAAGTTCGAAAAAAATTAATGAAGAATATACGTAATTTTTGCATTATCGCGCATATTGACCATGGCAAGAGTACCCTGGCCGACCGTCTGTTGGAGTTTACCAAAACCGTGGAAGGGAAGGAGCTGCAGGCACAGGTGCTCGACAGCATGGACCTGGAACGGGAGAGGGGGATCACCATCAAGAGCCACGCCATTGAAATGGAGTACATTCATGAAGGGGAAAAATATACCCTCAATCTGATTGATACTCCAGGACACGTGGACTTCTCCTATGAGGTATCACGTTCCATTGCTGCCTGCGAAGGAGCTCTGCTGGTAGTAGATGCGGCGCAGGGTATTCAGGCACAGACTATCTCCAATGTGTACATGGCCATTGAACATGATCTGGAGATCATTCCCATACTTAATAAAATTGACCTGGACAGTGCCATGCCAGATGAGGTGGAAGATCAGATTGTACAGTTGCTGGGCACACCCCGCGAGGAAATCATCCGTGCCAGCGGAAAGACCGGCATTGGTATCGAAGAGATCCTGCGTGCTATCATCGAACGGGTTCCCGCACCACAGGGCGACCCCGAGGCGCCCTTGCAGGCGCTGATATTCGACTCCGTCTTCAATTCATTCCGGGGTATCATTGCCTATTTCAAGATTGTGAACGGTACCCTCCGCAAAGGCGATCTGGTAAAGTTTATCAATACCGGCAAGGAATATGAGGCCGACGAAGTGGGTATCCTACGCCTTACCATGGTGCCGCGCGAGGAGGTACGATGTGGTGATGTGGGTTATATTATTTCCGGTATCAAAACATCGAAAGAGGTGAAGGTGGGTGACACCATTACCCATGTGAAACGTCCGGCTGCAAAAAGTATCGAAGGGTTCGAGGAGGTGAAACCGATGGTTTTTGCGGGCGTCTATCCCATTGAAAGTGAGGATTTCGAGAATCTTCGTGCCTCACTGGAGAAACTACAGCTGAACGACGCCTCGCTTACATTTCAGCCTGAATCGTCGGTGGCGCTGGGCTTTGGCTTCCGCTGCGGCTTCCTGGGATTACTCCATATGGAAATCATTCAGGAACGACTCGAGCGTGAGTTTAATATGGATGTGATCACCACAGTACCCAACGTATCATACAGGATTTATGATAAAAAAGGGAACATGAAAGAGGTGCACAACCCAAGCGGCCTTCCCGATCCAACACTCATCGAACGAATCGAGGAACCTTTTATCCGGGCTTCGGTCATCACCAACACCACCTACATCGGTCCCATAATGACACTCTGCCTGGGAAAAAGGGGCGTGCTGATCAAACAGGATTATATTTCCGGAGACAGGGTGGAGATTATTTACGACCTGCCTCTCGGTGAGATCGTGATCGACTTCTACGATAAGCTGAAGAGCATTTCGAAAGGATATGCATCTTTTGACTATCATATGCACGACTACCGCCCCTCGAAGCTGGTGAAGCTTGATATCCTGCTCAATGGCGAACCGGTGGATGCACTCTCCACACTTACTCATTTCGACAATGCACAAAGCTTCGGAAGGCGCATGTGCGAGAAATTGAAGGAGTTGATTCCACGCCAGCAGTTCGATATTGCCATCCAGGCAGCTATCGGCGCCAAGATCATCGCCCGCGAGACGGTGAAGGCAGTACGCAAGGATGTGACGGCCAAATGTTATGGTGGCGACATTTCCCGCAAGCGTAAACTGCTCGAAAAACAGAAGGAAGGCAAGAAACGGATGAAACAAGTGGGTAATGTGGAGGTGCCGCAGAAAGCATTCCTTGCTGTACTTAAACTGGATTAAAACAGAGATTAGTAATCAGATTAACGCTTATCACTCTCGATACATAACCAACTTAAAATAGTGAGAACTATGAAGACAAAATTATTCCTACTGGTACTGATGGTGACGGGCAGCATTACTTTTGCCCGGGCACAGTATGTGAACGAAAAACCGATAAGGGAGCTGGATGCCGACTATATTCGTATCTGGTCCGACTCGGGACCGCTCTTGAGCTCGAAGAACACGGTGCGGGTCGACTGGGGTCAGGGTGGACGTACTCCGCAGATCACCGACAATCGCCGTCGTGCCATCTCCTTTAACGGGATGATCGCCGTACTGAACATGCTCAGCAAAGAGGGCTTCGAGTTGATTGAGATAGTACGTGACTCTAAAGATGAAACAGAGATATTCTATCTGAAAAGAAAAGAGAGACTCATTCCATATTCTGACAGTAATACAGGCAATGCCGTGGAATATGATTCCAGGACACATAGCCGGTAAGCCCGTACCGGCCAAAATCAAAAGGCACGCCAATCACTTGGAATGCCTTTCTATCAAAATAATAAAAGTAGAGAGAATCTGCACTTTGGGTGCAGATTTTTTTATTCTTCCATT
>DGZP01000004.1:299-2867 GCA_002398565.1 Proteiniphilum sp. UBA4977 | reverse complement strand
TTATAAAAGTGAAAATGTTCCATCGCTGCCTTTAGCTGCAGCATGATGTTACCAAAATAGAACTCGGAAAAAACCAGGTCCAACGAGTTTCGGGTTACACCCAGGTTGTACGATGAACTTCCTCTTTCGTATATACTCAGATCATTGCTGCTGATCTTGTAACTGATTCCCCCTTTGTAGAAAATTCCTTTGTTGATGGAGTAATCGACCATCAGGTAGGGATCCCGGCTTAGTCTGGCAGTGATATCAAATACTGAATTAAGTGAAGTGTTCAGCCGGATGGTTGTATTGGCCAGTATAGCGGCCATGTCGTTGCTATCGAAATGTATACCCAGGTTCAGGGTGTTTGACTCTTTCACTTCAACAATGAAAACAAGATCAAACGGATGCTCCCCTTCGAGCCGGTAGTATACTCTGGAGAACCATCCGCTACTGTAAATACGGGCAGTCATCTCATCCAGCTCTTCTTTTGTTACGCTGTTCTTATCGACGTCAATCCACCGGGCAATCTGGCTTGTCTCCCGCGGTGAGACTCCTTCGATCCGTATGGTATTAATGGCCAGCGTGTCGAGGCCGATGTAGGAATTTTTCCCTGGTTTAACCTTCGGGGTAACCTCCTGTATGCCCAACGATTGTTTCAAGGCCATCAGTTCGTTCCACTTAGCGGCTGCAGCCTCCTTGCCCCGGGAGATAATAGAATCGATAGCAGGGCGCTGAAAATCCATCATTCCGAACGAGTGCACCTCGGGAGTGATAAGCAGGTCGGTGTCCGCTATGTTTCTCTTGCGTTTCCCCTGGCCGATAAAGTTCCAGAGCTGCTCCGTCACTTCGGAAATGCTTCCCCGGTTCTTTTCCATGGCCTCCTCGTCGGGAGGAAAGATAACTCCGATTACCCTGTCTGCCCCCATGCTGCGTACCAGATCGACCGGGAAATTATTGACGACACCTCCGTCAATCAGCAACATGCTGTCTTTCTCAACCGGTGTGAACATTCCGGGTATGGCCATACTTGCCCGTATTGCTTCGGGCAGGCTTCCTTCCCTCAGAACGACCTCCCTGCCACTGCGGACATCGGCCGCCACACACCCGAAAGGGATGGAGAGGTCGTTGAAATTCAGGTCATTCTGATATCCGGCAGTCAGCTTCAGAAAAAGGGTGTAGATATTCTGCCCGGCGTAGACTCCTGGAGGCAGGGTCATCTTTCCTCTTTTCTCCCTGAATTTCAGCTGGTAAGGTAGGGAGATGATGTATCTTTTCTGGTGATCTCTTCGGGAGGCATGCTGGTGTTTCCGGTAAATTTCATCGCGCATCAAGTAGTTCCAGTCCTGAATCTTTATCAGTGAATCGATCATATCGCTGGAATAGCCCGCTGCATAGAGCCCTCCAACAACGGCTCCCATACTGGTGCCGGCAATATAATCGATGGGGATACCGGTTTCCTCCAGCACCTTGAGCACTCCCACGTGCGCAAATCCCTTAGCACCTCCCCCGCTGAGCACCACTCCCACCTTTTTTCGTTGCATTTCCTGTCCCGGCAGTGTCAAAGTGATACCGCAGATTATCAGTAATATGGAAAGAGTTTTTTTCATTTCTTACAAAGAATCGGCGCATTTGCAAAGATACTGATTTTCTGGAAGTACGTTTTTTTTTTCACTAAAAACTACAGGCCTGTAAAAATATAGGAAGGTTTTTATTCGCGAAGAATAAAAAATTCTTATACATTTGTCGTATATAATCACAGCTGTCTGCCTCTGTTGGAATTTCTGTTCATTGAACCGGAGATCCCAATTGTATACCGGACAATAAATTAATGCATAGTACAATGACCGACAATCAATCATTCGTGTCTGCCAACACTCCGTTGGGCGACAAAATATACCGTTATTTCTTCATCAGTGCTTTAGTTACGATATTCACATTGGGTTGTATGTGGGGAGCCGTCAATCTGCTTCTGATCGGGCTTGGGAAGAGCTTTCACAGTATCGACTACTCGTGGGTACTGGCTCACGGCCATGCAATGATCTTTGGCTTCGTGGGGCTTTTTATTATGGGTTTTTCCTTTCAGGCAATGCCCCGGTTTGCGGGAGTGACGCTGCGGAGCCCCCGTTTAGCCTTTTCGACGTTACCGCTCCTGATTGCGGGTATCCTGCTGCAGGCGTTGGCCCACGTAATGGCTCCCCAACCGCCCTATCTTCCACTCGGGATTCTTGCCGGTTTGCTGCAACTTATCGCAGTGGCCATTTTTGTGTGGGTCATGGTTCGTACTCTTCGTGGTGCACCGGCCAGAGGATATTACAACGGCTTTGTCTATGCGGCGCTTGGGTGGTTCCTCGTTGCTGCTGTCGCCAACCCGATTATATTCAGGCTGTTTGAAGCGGCAGCAACCCCGGAAGAATTTCTCTTCAACGTCTCCTCGTTCAATATACCCTATCGTGACATTCAAACATTAGGGATCGCCGTAGTGATGATTCTGGGGGTGTCCCTGCATATTCTCCCGCATGCCTATGGATTTCGTACACCTTCAAGGCGCTGGAGAAGATTTTTATTGTGGGGCGTGAACGGGGCCGT
>DGZP01000004.1:0-270 GCA_002398565.1 Proteiniphilum sp. UBA4977 | reverse complement strand
AACCCCGGAAGAATTTCTCTTCAACGTCTCCTCGTTCAACATTCCCTATCGTGACATCCAAACATTGGGAATCGCCGTCGTGATGATTCTGGGGGTATCCCTGCATATCCTTCCGCATGCCTATGGATTTCGTACACCTTCAAGGCGATGGAGAAGTTTTTTGTTGTGGGGCGTGAACGGGGCCGTTCTTTTTGGCATCATCTCGTTCACGGCCGGCATGACTACCGGTGTGCACTGGTGGCACGCCGCAAACGGTATCTCCTACATCAT
>DGZP01000038.1:18691-18868 GCA_002398565.1 Proteiniphilum sp. UBA4977 | reverse complement strand
GTCCAGTGCTTTCTGGTCGTCGCCGGAATAGGAGAGCAGTCCATAGATCAGTCCCCCCATGAAGGAGTCGCCACCGCCCACCCTGTCCACGATGTGGGTGATGTCGTATCTTTTCGATTGATAGAGTTTGTCGGAATACAGGCATCCTCCCCAGGTATTGTGGTTGGCATTGATGGA
>DGZP01000038.1:2922-18459 GCA_002398565.1 Proteiniphilum sp. UBA4977 | reverse complement strand
GTATTGTGGTTGGCATTGATGGATCCACGCAGGGTGATGATCACCTTCTTTGCCCGGGGGAACCGTTGCATCAGTTGTGTACAGACCGACTCAAACTCGGCTGCATCCACCTCGCCACCGGTGTGTTCCACCTGAAATCCTTCCGGCTTGATGCCGAACACCTTCTCTGCATCCTCCTCATTGCCCAAGATCACATCGCATCCCTCTACCAGTGCGGGCATAATTTCCGATGCCTTTTTGCCGTATTTCCAGAGGTTCTTCCGGTAGTTGAGGTCACACGATACCGTCACTCCCATCTCATTGGCTGTCTGAATCGCCTCGAGGCAGGCATCTGCAGCACCCTGTGAGAGGGCGGGAGTGATACCGGTCCAGTGAAACCAGGTGGCATCTTTCAGGATCTCCCGCCAGTTGAACACCCCTTTTCCCACCTCTGCAATGGAGGAGTTGGCCCGGTCGTACACCACCTTTGAGGGACGGGCCACAGCACCTGTTTCGAGGAAGTAGATACCCACGCGTTCCCCGCCGCGGAGAATCTGGTTTGTGCCCACGTTGTATTTGCGCAGGTCGGAGATACACCAATCGGCGATCTCATTTTTGGGTAGCCGGGTAACAAAATCGACCGGTATACCGTAGTTGGCGAGTGATACGGCCACATTTGCCTCACCTCCGCCAAAAGTGGCATTGAGGTTGTCGGACTGAATAAATCTTTTATATCCGGGTGTGGCCAGACGCAACATGATCTCGCCAAAAGTGACTACTTTCTGCATATATGTTTTTTTGATGAAGTATATACCCAACAGAAAGACACTCAAAGCATCTCTCTGTACTGCTTATTTTATCTCTGAATCTCAACGATTAATGGAAGTTCAAAATTCGCTTTTGCTTCCTTGACAAATGATGTCCATTCATCGAAACTGTTGAATCCGGCTTTACTCCAGCCACCTCCGGCATAGTAACTGTATTTATTCCCCGGTTGATAGCTGTTCAGTCCCAGATAATGGCCATTTGAAATCTTGATAATTCCGAATCCATCCGGATGAATTGCTGCGTTGTAAATGGTGCCGTTCACTTTATCGGTCGGTGTTTCATAGGCAATGATGCCGGTGTTATCGCCAAAGGTCGTGCTGGCAGCGTTTGCTTCCGGATCCTCTTCGGGCATCACGATGCCTGTGGCAACTGTCAACGTGGTGGTATCCGTCTCGAATATATTGGTCACTTTATTAAAGAGGCTATATGCATCGAGCGAGATAACTCTTGTCTCCGTAATCTGTTGTCCACCTGCCATGTAAGGCTCATAGGAGAGTTTGAAGGTGATCCGAAGTGGGCCGTTATCCAGGATCTCGGCGGTCACAAAGTTGTGACCCAGGCAAAGCGTATCATTATTGACCGGTGCCGTCATGCCAAGTCCGAGCGTTCTCCCTACCTTATAAAAATCAAGCCCTTCGCCGTGATCCTTGTGATATGAGGCAACGCCAGACAAGTCGTTTTTATACCATTTGTCGATGATGAGCGAGTCTGTTTTCTTGGCCCAAAAGTCCATTCCGTTGCTGATTTCGCCAGTGGCTTTCAATGCCGGACCATATACACGAAAGGCTGTGCGGTTGTTTTCCCACGTAAAGTCATCTTTTCTTTCGGGCACCATTCTACCATAGACCAGCGGTTGAAATGCCTCGGGTACTCCGGTTGCAATCCGATAAGTTTCAGCGGCTCCGGCAGCCAACGTGACGGGAAATATCAATGTCTCCACACTGTCGGAACCATTTGTAACCAGCTGGTATGGAATTTGTTCTCCAGCGTTGGAGGTCACGACAATGGCCTGATTCTCAGTAAGTGAAAGATGCTGTTTGACATCATGCCATGCCACTTCCACCATTTCATTTTCCCTGTCGGTAGTTCCCGGATTGCTGATGTGCAGTGTCAGTCCTTTATTGGATGTACTACAACCGAAAAGGAGGGCGGTTAGCAGGAAGAATAACAATCTTACTTGCATATAGTCTGATTTATAGATTGAGTGATACGAAGGTATGATCTAAACAACCCATCAGGTCAGGGTTGTTTACCGATATAAGCCAATATGCCTCCGTCGACATACAATATGTGTCCGTTGACAAAGTTGGAGGCTTCCGAAGCGAGGAACACGGCAGGGCCCATCAGGTCTTCGGGTGTTCCCCAGCGTGCAGCCGGTGTCTTGGTAATGATAAACGAATCAAACGGGTGGCGGGAGCCATCGGGTTGTAGTTCTCTTAGCGGAGCTGTTTGCGGTGTGGCGATATATCCCGGACCCAATCCGTTGCACTGGATGTTGTGTTCGCCGTATTCGGAACAGATATTTTTGGTGAGCATCTTCAGTCCGCCCTTCGCGGCAGCATAAGCCGACACGGTTTCGCGTCCCAGTTCGCTCATCATGGAACAGATGTTGATGATTTTGCCATGTCCCTTTTTGATCATGTGGGGAATGACCGCTTTTGAGACGATAAATGGTCCGTTCAGGTCGATGTCGATCACCTGGCGGAATTCTACAGCCGACATCTCATGCATGGGAATCCGTTTGATGATACCGGCATTGTTTACCAGAATATCGATTACTCCTACCTCTTCGGTTACTTGAGCAATGAATTTGTTTACCGCATCCTCATTGGTCACGTCACAGACATAACCGTGGGCTTCGATCCCTTTTTCTTTATAGGCTGCAAGGCCCTTGTCTACCAACGCCTGGTTGATGTCGTTAAACACGATTGTCGCTCCTGCCTCTGCGTAAGCTGTTGCCATGGCAAACCCGATGCCGTAGGATGCTCCTGTGACGAGCGCTATTTTTCCTTCCAATGAAAAATTAACCATATGATATTTTTTTTATTTTAGTTCCACAATTTTTGAAAAATCCTGATCGCCGTAGTCGAGGTTCTCGCCGGCCATGCCCCAGATAAATGTATAGTTGCTGGTGGCAGCAGCGGAGTGTATGGACCACTCGGGTGAGAGTACGGCCTGGTCGCCTTTCATCCAGATGTGACGTGTTTCGTCCACCTCTCCCATGAAATGGCAAACCGCCTGGTCTTCGGGTACCTCGAAGTAGAAGTAGGCTTCCATCCTGCGTGAATGTACATGTGCCGGCATGGTATTCCATACACTTCCCGGAGCCAGTTCGGTCATGCCCATTTGCAACTGACAGGTGGGGAGCACCTGGTTCACAATCATTTTGTTGATGTTTCTGTGATTGGAAGTCTCCAGTGAACCCATCTCTGCGACCACTGCATCGGCTTTGGTCACTTTTTTGTCGGGATAATTACGATGCGCGGTGGCTGAGTTGAAGTAAAACTTTGCGGGCCGGTTAGCGTCATCACTTTCAAAGTAGACTTCCCTGTCTCCTGATCCAAGGTAGAGCGCCTCTTTGTAGTTCAGTTCAAAGACGGTGTCACCCACTTTTATTTTACCTTTACCGCCCACGTTGTATATGCCCAATTCCCGGTTACGCAGGAAAACAGGTTGTTTCAGCGGATCAATTGCTTCCAGCTTGAGAGATTCGTTCACCGGCATCGCTCCTCCCACAATCATGCGGTCGTACATGGAGTAGACCATGTTCACTTCGTCTTCAGCGAATACTTTTTCAATCAAAAAATCCCTGCGCAGACGTTGCGTGTCGTAAGATTTCGCATCTTCCGGATGTGCAGCATAGCGTAGTTCGTAATTGGTTTTCATTTTCTTTGTCTTTATTTTGTGATTTTATATTTTGGGCGTTCGATAAAATGATGTTTTTAAACAATTTTTCTTGTTTACATGTGCTCGAGCACAAATTTACACATTTATCCTCTTTTATCAAAACAAATTAATATTGTAATTGCTTTTTTAAATTTCAAGATCGGGAATGACATCGCATAAATTAGTTTTATTTTTCTTCCCGTTGACGATTTCAGTGATGACGGTGGCTCCGTTGTTTTTATGTTCGTCGTACACCAGAGATTCCTTTGTTTTACTATGCTCAACCGAAATAAAACTTCCTCCCGTTTTTGTCACGTTGCACCGTATAAGCCAGTCCGCAACTTTCAGGCTTTCGCCCACGATTTCTATGTGGTAATCGTTTCTCTCTTTGCCATGCGTGTCAATGACTGTCAGAAATCTTGCTTTCTCATTTTTGGGAGTTTCTGCTGTAAAGTGCCAGTGGTTGGGGTAGATAACAGTCTTACCTGACTTGTCGGTCACATTTTTCCAGTTTTCCGGTTCACTAAAAAACTGAGCAGTCATTGACGTTTTTACTTTTTCCGAGCAAAAAATGTGGGCAACCGACTTTCCTCCTGACTTGTTGCTACCCGTTACGGTAACATAATCTTTGGAATTATCAATTTCCATTGGTTCTTCTGTGGTATGCAGTAGAAAGCTCCAGTTTACCGGCTCAACAGCTTCCAATTCATCATATAAGATATATATCCCCGATTTTCCCAACTGGATAATGTGACGTCTGAATATTTCAAGTCTGTTTTTATCCCATCCCTTCTCGGGTGTAAATTCAATATCAGAGAGTGCTGCTCTTTTAATCCATAACGGAGAAGAGATTTTTCCATAGGCATTGGAAGCATCTCCCAGCACATAAGAAATTGAATTGCCTTCATAATATCTTGGCAACCACCCATACCCTTCGGTGCCGATTTTCTGTCCCATTCCGTCGATCAGAATTGTATTGTGAGCGCGTGTATTTCGATATGCATACATACTGTGCGGGTCTGTAAATCCGGTTCTGTGTCCGCTGCTGTAGAAGATGGGTTTTCCTGCGTAAAATGTGTTGAAACTGTTCTGGTTTGCCAGAGCATGGGAGGTACTTCCATAGGGACTTGAGCGGAATGAGAGCATGGCATTTGACTGTGGATCTGAAATTGAAGTATGCATGAGTGCAAGTCCTGTTGCCGGAAAAACTTTGGTAAGCTGTATATCTGCCAAAGTCTTGTTATTCGCAGGATATTTTTTTGACGTGGTACACCTGTACCAGGTAAGATCGGCCGGTTTTGATTCGAACGCACTGGTAAGGATGGCCGGTTCCTTTTTTTTGATTTGAGCAACGTAGGCAGCTGCCCAGGGATTCTGGCATTCCCTTGCCAATGCGTCGGCATATCCAACCCTTGCTCCACTGGGTGTTTTTACATTCTCATGGGCATTTCCTTGTCCAGCCGATTTGGAAAAGGGCGGTTGACTGTAAATCACATAATTCACATTGTTGTGATACCACGGGTCGTCAAAAAAATCAAAACCTGTAATTCTTGAATAAAAGGCAGGCACTTCGATAAGGGTGCGAATATTGACATGGAAATAGGAATCGCCATTATGCCATCCTCCATCGTTGTTTAGACCCGGAAATCGGGAAACCCATAAGTTGTAGCAATAATCAGCCCAAAGCGCGGCTTCGGGTATCTCTCCCACCGTTGCAAAGGCAGCCATCGTCAGGATCCTGAAGGTCATCTGCCAAACATGATTGTCTGCAATTCTGTTTTCGAGGTTATTTACATATTCATGATAAAAAAAATTGCCCAATGTGCTGATTTCATGCAGAAGGATGGTTTGTTCGTCCCGCGAAAGGATGTCATAAAATGCATCGTAAGCAGAGGTGGATAATGATAAAATTGTAGATAAGTTAAAATCACCCGCGAAGTAGGGACTTTGTTTCCAGGATATGACTTCCGTCAACCGCTTCATCCCTTCTTTGTAATATTGGACCTCTTTGGTTAGTAAGTAAGCCCGAATTAAAGATTCAATATTTTTTTCCTCCCGGTCGACAATTTTTCGACTTTCTCTGATGATCACAGATTTATATTGAACAGCATTGGTTAAGTTGGCCAACTGCGCAGTGTCAATCTCCTCATCTAGTGACTTTAAAGGGTGTTTCAGACACCTTCCGGATAGGTCAAAATAGGCTTCTGTTTCGGGATTATTCTTGTTTTTTTTGATGATTTTTTCCCAGTCCTGCTTATTCATTAAAATTCGCGGGTGGCTGGGTGGCAGTTTTTGGAGCATATTTTCAAATGAAGGGGGATTGAATGTTTTCGTTTTGTTGTCAACATAAAATTCAAGCACCTGCGACCACTCTTCAGTACCATCGGCAGAAACAAACGCGTACTGCCAGTACCATTTACCTTCTTCAAACTGCTGAAATGGATTAAAGAAAGCCCATTTTTTTTCTCCTTGTATGACGTTGGATTTAAACTCTTGATCTTTAGATATCCTGATTCTGTAAGTTACTTCCGGCTTCAAATCGCTGCTTTCTACTCCATCCAGCACCGGACCCAGATACGGATACTTGTCTGGCCACATAAATCGTGGTGGATTTAACTGAATGTGTTCGCCATTCATTGGCGAAGGGGTTGCTCTTACCTCATGCATGAGTGTCTCTTTTTTTATTCTGGAGATGCATTCCTGTGAAAATGAAGGTAATGCAATCAATAAAAATAAAACGAGAAAGTAAAAAGGGTTCATATTTTTTTATTTTGTCAGTGATTTAATTCAGTAGCGAAAATGCAAGTGAGGCTGCGCCTATTGTTCCTGCGCTGTTACCCAGTTTTGCCACTACAATTTCTGTATTTTTAGCACAATCTTTCATTGCGTACCTGAAGGCGGCCTCCCGTACTTTTTCGATGTAAAAATTACCTGCTTCAGGCAGTCCTCCGCCAATTACAACAAGCTGAGGACTGAAGGTATTGATAAATCCCGCAACTCCGTGCCCAAGATAATCACAATGCTTGTCCAGCCACTTCACTGCCAGGGGATCTCCCGCCTGGTAGCGAGCCACGATAAACTCCCCGTTCATATTAGACTCCTCTACTTTGATGCCTTGCTCAAAACACTCATTTGTAAAAAAGCGCACCAGTGCCGACGTGGAGGCATATGCTTCCAGGCATCCTATAGAGCCACAGGCACAAGGCACACCGTTGGCAATAAAGGGAACGTGTCCCAGCTCCGTCCCTCTGTTGGCATATCCGTTAAAAAGCTTTCCGTCGATAATCACTGCGCCCCCAATGCCTGTTCCCACGGTTAGAAACACGATGTGTTTGAAGTTCCTTCCGGCACCGAACATTGTTTCACCCAATCCCATCGCATTGGCATCGTTGGCCACTACCGTACGAAGTTTTGTTTTCTCTTCGATGATCCGGGCAAGGGGAATGTTTTCCCATCCCTCTATATTTTCGGCTCCGCCCAGGACAATCCTGTTTGTTTCGTCAATGATGCCCGGGGTACCAATGCCAATTCCTTTCAGGTCGATCCCTTCCTTCGAGGACAAGAACCTTTCGATATCTTCAATGCATTTGCAGAGCTGATCAACGACAGCTCCCGCGGAGACTGTCGCCGAAGAAGGACGTATGCCCTGGTGCATTATTTGTCCCTCTTCGTCAACCAGTGCATACTTTATGGAAGTTCCTCCCAAATCAAGACCAATTGCTGTTCTCATCGTTCACTGTTTTATATTTTTTCTACCCAGATAGGGGAGCTCCATGCCCATTGCTGGTTTTTTTGTCTTACGCGCACATAGTAGTAGTCGACCTCCCTTTCAGCGACAGTGTCTTCCATATAATGCTCCACCTGAAAGGCGCTTTCAGGAATGGCTCTGTTGAATGAAACCGCTTCACTCAGCCAACCTATCATGAAATGAGCCTTGGAACCGTGAAGTAATTCTCCGATAGAATGCGTGAAACGCTTCCCGTTGAAATCTGCCGTTAAACTTCCCTCTTTGGGAATAGTCAGATCAAGGATGACGCCTTGCATGGCCGGTGTTGTGGTATTGGGATTTTTAGCACTATACATATCCAGTTCCACATCCTTTTCAGAAGAGGACAGGATCCGGTTTACCCGGGTCTCAAACGCCTTCTCGCCGGGCTGGGGGGACGTGTATGCCGCCCCTCTGAAACAGGGTGTTATCTGGTTTATGATCCCTTTATCAATGGATAATTTACCATTCCAATGTACATATTCTTCTTCGCGGTTCCAACCGAATTCCACTTTTATTTTACATCTGACCGGATCTTCCTGCGGTACCGCGGGAATAAGCGGCCCGTTCATGCGTGCGATGCATTTTCCATTCTTGATGATGTCCACATAATCAATCGAATTTTCTCCCTCTACATTCAGGTAAATTCTTCTGCTGTTACCCCTGATCACTTCGCCCATGACTGCGTCGTTGATTCGAAAATCAATCTTTATCTTGTCGCCCGTGGCACACCCCACATTCCTGTTCTGCAAAGCGTGCCAGATATCATCACGTTTGAGGGAAGGGGCGAGGGCCATTACCCGTCCGTCGCCATAGCTTCCGGGGTAGCCGGCATGTTGATCCGTAGAGCCGATAATTCCAAATTTGTACCCTTGCTCCAATCCGTACAACACGGTTCCTTCCCATTGCCTGGGCCCCATGTCGTGCAGGTAGTTGTAGTCGCCGTCATCGCTTTCAGCCAGCCCGTGGCGGGAGTACATTTCCACGAAAGGCGTCTGTCCGTCTTCCTGAAATGATTTCCAGTTATATCCCCGGAAGCCGGTCTGATATCCCATGTGGTGAGGCGTAACAAATGCTTTCTGCCCTTTGAGCTTTGCTTTCAGCTCCATCGCATTTGAAGGTTCCACCATTGTCCCTTCCAAATCATACAACAATGCCACGTGATCGCCATGCGCCATGTCGTGACACTCGTAGCTCAAAAAAGTAAGAAACTCATTTTCCTTGTTGTATTCGTTCGTCATCTTCACGTATTCGTCCCATTTTCCTGCACGCAAAGCATCGAACGATTTGGTGTGATAGTCGATAACCCATTGCAGGCGCATATCATTCCTGCCGGGAATGTCTTCCCACATTGCGTGAGGGGTGACCGAAACAAAGTCGAGCTGTTCCCTGGCCGCTTCAAACGCATCTTTCATATCTCCATGCCCGTAGGTGAGGTTGCAATGGTTGTGTATATCCCCCCAGTAGAGCTTCAGTTCGTGAGGGGAAGGCATTATTTTTTTCGCCTCCTTTGATTTTGGTTGACAACCTTGTAACAGGCTTCCTGTTGCGGCTAAACCGACAAATGTCCATCCGGTATTCTTAATAAATTTTCTTCTGTTCATCTCGTTGTTGTTTGTTAAAGTGGAATGATTATTTTTTTAAGGCGTTGGCTTCATCGGGCGTCTGCCTCTGTTTAGTTTCAGTCCCTGCTCATACGAGCCGGCTCCATGCAGGTCATCAATATTCAGAGATCCCATATTGACGAGAATGCCCCGGGCCATCAATCCGCTATCTTCATTTTCCTTTACCGGGAGCGAAGCAGCCTTTTCTGTTAATTCGTGTATGTATGGCTGGATCAAATGACGTTTGGTGTGGTCCAGTGATAGGGACTCCAGCAGCGCATATCCAATTTTCCTCTCTTCTTCGTTGTTGGGAAAGAGAAGTCTTTTTACTCCTTTTTCCGCATCCTCCGTATAAGAAACTGCATATGCCGCCTCGCAGGCCACGTAAGGATTGGCGTCTTCCAGCAACTTTAAAAGCTCTCCGGGAGCCTTGTCAAGATTCCCTGTTGACGCAAGGTGTCCAAACCCTACTGCCGCCCAGTAACGAACATCGGGTTCGCTGCTATTTAGGGCTTTTAGCAACAAAGGGAGATCCTTTTTTTTCGCTGTTCCTGCAAGTTCCGCCATCGTGTAAAGTTTTTCCAAGGGATAATTTTCCTGAATTACTTTGTCATAAAGGTTGACCCCTTCTCTCGAGGAAGGGATAAAGAGCCCCAGATCTCTTGTCCGGCGAATATTTTCAGAGACAGCTCCGCGGAAGGCCAGAAGTACGCTTTCGTATTCCGGATCTGTGGCAAGATTATTCAGTTCGAAAGGGTCCGACTGCAAATCGAATAACATCTCTGCCGGGTGATGCTGATAAGGCTGTTTCCATGCAGCCTGATCGTTGCACTCTTTCAGCATGAGTTTATCCCAGGATTTATTTGAGGGCATTCCCCACTGATAATAGTTGCGCAATGCAAATTGCTTATAGGGGATATAGCTCCGGATATATTTAAACCTCCCGTCGGTTGCTGCGCGAACGGGCATAAAGTGATGAAGCTGGTTGGAGGCAAAGGCGAACTGCATCGCCTTCGGCTGATCCGCAGCATATTTCCCCATCACCGCCCTTCCCTGCATGTGCTCCGGCGGATTGATGCCGGCAAGACTTAAAACGGTCGGTCCCAGGTCGATGAAGCTGACCAGCGATTGATCTTTTGTGCCGGGTTTCGAGGGCAAAAGATGTTGCCACTTTTTCGGTACATGAACAACTAAGGGTACCCTTAATCCCGTTTCGTACAGATATCCTTTTCCCCGTGGGAGGCATCCGCCGTGGTCACTAAAAACAAAAACGATGGTATTGTCGTCCAGTTCTTTTTCCTTCAGGTCGTTCATGAATATTTCCACCCACTTGTCCACATCCTGAACGGCTTCCAGGTGGCCGGCATAGTCCGCCCTGACTTCGTATGTGTCGGGCACATGGGGTGGTAACCGTAATTGTCCCGGATATATCCCTTCCTTTGTGTAGTCGCGACGCCCGTCCGTATGAAACGTGCGTATCCTCCCCATGTGTGAGGTTACGGTGTTAAATACGGCAAAAAATGGCTGATTATTACTTCTCCGGGGACTGTTATATGAGGCGCTATCGTTGCATTCGTCCCAGCAAACCGTATTGTCGACGGTCGTGTTATAATGGGTTTTGCTGTTATTGGTACAGAAATAACCATTTTCCCGGAGATACTGCGGGAAGAAAATATCTTTTGGTGTATCATATGGCCGGGGATGGACGTCCATGCCGTAGGTGGTGGCATAACATCCGGTGATGAGCGAGGAACGTGCAGGCGAACTTTGCGGCGCCACAGACCAGGCATTCATAAATTGTACGCCTTTGCTTGCCAGTGAGTCGATGCAGGGCGTTTTAACCTGATCGTTTCCGTAGCAGCCAAATTCATACCAGCTTGTATCCTCAAAGGTCAGCCAGAGGATATTGGGTTTTTCGTCGGCATTTGCTGCTTTTGTCGGCATGGAAGTTGCCGACAGGGCAGCGGTTGTAAATAGCAGGATATTCTTCATATGATTATTTTTATTTTTTCATTTTTCCACTGTGATCGTTACCTCCATTTCGCCATCGGGGCCGGGCTCAATGACAACCGGAATAAAACTAAAACCGGGAACAGGATTAAAAATCCGCCCGTTTGGATCGGTCGGAGCGATCTGAAGTATTGAGTTGCTTTTTAGGATCAAGGAGCAATTTTGTTTTTTTATTGACAGCTCATTTCCAGTTCTCTGTACTTTTTCCTCCGGGTCGGAGATGACTGGGAGTACCAGTTTTATTCCTTTTCCGGCAAGTGACTTGTCTCCTTTGCAACGGATGAGAATGTTTCCCGCATAAAATGTATACGTGATTTCTACAACACTATTTCCGAATGACGAATAGGCTTGTTCGCTGTTTACCAGATGAGTGGAGATGCTGAAAATGTGGGCATCTCCTTTCTGGTGATCATTGATTTCTGCATGTAAATCATCGAGGTTGCTGTACATGACACCGTTTTCCAGAAGCTCTACCCGGGGAGTGCCCGGCATTTTATTTTCCTGCAAATAGCTTTGCATGTTGGGTGCTTCAATCATGGAAAACTTGTTCATTGTGGCGGCAAATACCGGTCCTGTTTTCTTATGCCATAACATGGAGAGTGCCCCTCCCATGGGATGAGTACCCTTTACCTTGTATTCGGCGTCGAATCCCGTGATGGTGGCCCGCCAGTCGTCTTCCGATACGAGCCAGGTGTTGATATCCTTGAAATATTTTACGCCGTACTCTTTATCCCGGGGAAGTAAAACACGGGGAGGGGTAGCTACCGGCAAAGACAGAAATGATGCCAGTGCTTTGGCATGTCCGAAAGTGTGATGGATGCACGGCTTCATACCGGCCGTTTTATAGTGCATGCCGCCGTAGAGCAATCCGTTGTGGGTGGCCTCCTTCAAGAGCGATATGTTCCGCCGGATGGCTTCGTAATATTCCGGATGCTCACCAGCATCGGGGATGGCGTATCCCCCCATAAATCCATCGCTGGTACGTCCTCCCCAGTAGGTCCATTTAAAGCTGCGTGTGCCCCAGCTGTTATCCCATGCTCCATCGGGGAGCATGAATGCCAAATGGGTGTCCATGGACTTTAGCAGCAACTCTTTTAATTCGTGATCGCCTGCCATTTCAGCATAGTGCATCATGTTGGGAAGCGACTCCTCCACATTGTACCCCAGGTCTACCGGAAAGCATCCGTTTCTTGTCTTTTCCCATATCTCCGGGCCTTCTCCGAACAGGAAAAAGTCTTTTTCAGTAAAATAACCTTTTAAATCCGATGCGATCTGGTTCGCTTTCCGGACGAAATCATTCCTGTTGAATTTTTTCCCGATAGCATAAAGCGCATAGGTTGCCGATGCCGAATAGTTGACGTTCATATTTCGCATTCCTTCTCGACGCCGGCTGTAAATAAAGTCGTTTTGAAGAATAAATTCCCCGGCCGACAACAGTTGCTGGTTCCAGACATTCCGGGTAGAATCGTCCAGTAGGTAACCATAATGATGCAGGGCTTCATACAATGCAATGGCAGCAAAGACGGTGGTACCGTTCCAGTCGGATACATTGACATCGTTCATCCAGGAACCATCGGGTTGACGCATGTTTTCCATCCATTTCATCAATCTTTTCGCGGCCTGGATGTACTTGGCATTGCTTGTCTTTTCGGCGGCATACATCAGCGGGAGTACCGCATCGCCGCATCTGCCGTGTATCCGTGCGCACGCCGGACACATCAGGCCTCCGTTGAGCGAGGTATCTGCGTGGACTACCTGGTAAGATAACAGGGTCTCCACCCATTCCATCAGCAATTCATCCGCCTCTGCCTGGAGCGAGCTGTTTTTGTATCCTGCCCTTGTCCCGATTGTGGTTATTTTGTCATTCTTCTTTACTGGGAAAGGTTTCGTGTAAAGATGCCAATGGTCTTCGTGGATCCCTTTGCCGTTTATCTGATAAGCTATTGAGGCGCCGGGTGTAGAGCATGTAAGCGTTGCCGTCCCGTTTTTCACGGAGACTACAGGCTGATCGACCACAGGTTGTACACCGCCGGGCCAAAACCTGTTAATCAGTTCTTTTTCGGTCAGCTTCCAGTGTTCATTGTAATCCGTAACCCACTGATCGAACGCAAGGCTTAGTTCCCGGATCTTTGCCGTGTACCTGGGATTATTTGCCAAATTGTTCAGTTCGTGCGGATCTGCCGACAGATCGTACAATTCAGCTTCCGGACGTGGAGACTGGAACCATTTTTCCTGGTCGGGGTTCAATTTCCCTGCAGCATGAAGTTCTTCCAGTCGCCTCATCAAGGGCATGGGAGAGCGGGATATTATCGGCAGGTAATCCGATTGAGAGGGCATATAATTGCGGATGTAACGAAAGCGGGCATCCCTCACACAGCCCTGCTTGTCGTAAAATGTATCCAGCCTGTCCCGTGCACCAAAGACATACTTGCGCTTTTCTCCTTTTTGTTTTCCCAAAAACGGACTGCCGTGCATGTGGTCCGGAACGGGTACTCCCGCCAGGGATAAAATCGTGGCCGGGATATCAATAAACATGTGCAAATCTGTATCGGTGGTTCCGGCATTGTATCTGTCAGGAAACCGTATCATAAAGGGAACAAGCGTTCCGGATTCGTAAATTTCTCTTTTTTGCCGGGGTAAGGGTCCTCCGTTATCGGAATAGAAGATCACAATGGTGTTGTCCCACTTATCCGTATTTTCAAGCTCATCGAGCAGCACTTGAAACTGTTTGTCCATCTCGGTGATGTTGCTGTACATCACTGCCATATCGTGCCTGATCACCGGATCATCCGGATAGTAGGGGGGCAATGTAATGTCGTTCGGGTTTACGCTTAAGGGAAGACCGGATCGTTCCATTATTTGAAACTCGTGGGTGACATTCAGGTTGAAAATGGAGAAAAAAGGCATCTTCTCCGGAGCATTTTTCCAATGTGCCGTCACACCCTGCTCATCCCATGCCGTAAGGGGGGAAGCGAACTGATAGTCTGTTTTGGCATTGTTGGTGCAATAATAGCCCGCCTCACGCAGATATTCCGTGAAACATTTCACGCCTTCCGGCAAGACCACTTCATAGGGCGCAATACCTTCCGGCTTGGACTTTTTTTGTGTGGTGCGCATGTTGTTTGCACCAATAGATGTCGGGTACATGCCGGTGATTAACGCTGCCCTGCTGGGAGCAGACACCCCCATGGTTGAGTACATTCCGGTATAGCGGATGGCTTCCTTTGAAAAATTGTCCAGGTTCGGCGTTACCGCTACCGGATCGCCATAACAACCTAAGTATGGACTAATATCTTCGCAAACAATACACAAGATGTTGGGCCGTTGGTCATTGTCTGCATGTAGAACCTGATTGCCGGAAAAAAGCGGTAGCGTGATACCATATATTGTTAATAAAAGGTTGTTTTGCATCTCTTATTGTTCTGGATTTTATGAAGTCATGCTCTTGTTCGCTTATCTCACAGACAGGATTTGGTCGTCATCCTTATATTCTGTCCGGACATTTTTTAGCAGCTGCATCAGTTCATTCTTCTTGTCGCTATATTCCGGATTGTCGAATACATTGACCATCTCTTTCGGATCTTTTTTCAGGTCGTACATTTCCCACTCGTCGATATCGTTATAGAAATGGATCAATTTGAAATCCGCTGTACGTATCCCGTAATGGCGTTTTACCGCATGTTCCCCCGGATACTCATAGAAGTGGTAGTACACCGCTTCTCTCCAGTCGGGGGGAATTTCTCCCGCATTGGTCAATACCGGTTTAAGCGATACCCCTTGCATATCTTCCGGGATATCTATCCCCGCCATATCCAGGAAAGTAGGGGCAAAATCCACGTTCATGGAAAGTGCCCGGGATACACTTCCTGCCTTGATCGATTTCGGATAACGGATCACCAAAGGCATACGTTGCGACTCTTCATACATAAAGCGTTTGTCAAACCAACCATGTTCACCTAAAAAGAATCCCTGGTCGGATGTGTAAACAATCATGGTATTATTCAGCTCTCCCTTTTCCTCAAGATACTCCAGTAACCTTCCGATATTTTCATCTACCGAGAGAACAGTCGCTAGATAGTCGCGCATATATTGTTGGTACTTCCACCTCACCAACTCTTCCCCGTTTAGTTTCCCGCTTTTATACTCGGCTATACGGCCGGCATATACCGAATCCCATTTATGCTGAACCTCTTGTGACATACGTCGATATACGCTGTATAACCTATTTGTTGTATCGTTAAGTAATTCCTGACGTGTGAGCAGTTTTAAATCCCAGTCATTGCTGAGGGTATGTTCAATTGACATATCCTGTTCCTTTGCCGCGCTACCCCTATGGTTGTAATTATCGAACAGATTATCGGGTTCGGGGAACGTTTTATCATTAAAAATACCCAAATGGCGCGGTGCAGGCATCCAGTTCCTGTGAGGTGCTTTTTGATGATACATGATCATAAAAGGCTTGTC
>DGZP01000038.1:0-2644 GCA_002398565.1 Proteiniphilum sp. UBA4977 | reverse complement strand
GGTTGCCATTTTCTATAAAATCAGGGCTATAATAGTCTCCTTGCTCATGCTGCCCGCTGAGAATACACCAGTAGTCGAAACCCTGCGGCTCTGTGATCAAGTGCCATTTGCCGATCATTGCTGTTTGATAGCCATTTTCACGGAGGATTTTCGGAAAAGTCTGCTGATCGCCGTTGAATACACTATGGTTATCTTTGAAGCCGTTGACATGACTGAATTTTCCCGTAAGGATACAGGCTCTGGACGGTCCTGAGAGGGCATTCACCGCGTAGGTATTCTCGAATTTAATCCCCTCTTTTGCCAGGCGGTCGATATGTGGAGTCTGTATCAGATTACTTCCATAACAGGAGATCGCATTGGAGGCATGGTCATCCGTCATGATGAAAATGATATTGGGACGTTTTTCCTCGTCTTGCTGTTTCTCTTTTTTTGTGCTACAGGAGGATAAGGAAGCGGCAGCGACCAGTAAGGAGATACCGGCTTGATTCAGTATTATGCTTGGATCGGACATAAGAGGTAATTATTTTTTGGATGTTGTCAAAAATTCAGGTCTTTGATCAACATCTTATCATTTACTTTTTGGGCATGATGTAACAATTCTGCTTTCATCTCACGATAGACATTTTCATAACGGCTATCAAGCATCAAGTTGGTTGTTTCCCCTTTATCAGCAGAGAGATCGAACAGTTGTTCGCGGTTTTTGAAAAACCGGTAAAAGACATATTTGTATTGATCTTTTATGACACACCACGTTCTGCCGTTTATGGCATCAAAGTGGGTTTCTATGAAAATACTCCGATGTGGCTCCCTTGTTCCTTCCAGTACTCTTTTCAGGGTTACCCCATTTAGTTCTTCCGGAATCGGAACGTTGGCGTAATCGCATATTGTAGGGTAGAGATCAGTCCCGATATTTACCAGACCGTGAAGGTCACGGTTTACAGAAACTTTATCCCTCTTTGAAGGTTTGATGATCAGGGGCACCTGAATGGACTCCTCAAACAAGGCCCGCTTCTGGTTCCACTTATGGGCCGCGACACCATCACCGTGGTCGCTGGTGAAGATGATGACGGAGTTGTCATACAGGTTGTTCTTCTTCAGTATCTTTATTAATTCTCCTATGTGAGAATCGACCCGTTCGACCAGTCTGTAATAGGCATATAAATAATTTTTCCAATCCTGTTCGGAATAATTTTCTGTCGGATACAGCTTGGGTGACATCTTTTTGTGATGCATCAGCAGCTCAGAGAGGCCTTCTGTTGCTTCGAAGTTAGAAGGTAGCTCGGGGAAAACCGCTTCTTCCGGGATGGGTATTTCTCCATAATGCAATGTTTGTGAGCGTGCGTATTCGCATATTTCGTGGGGATTGAGGTATGAGGCAACTAAAAAGAGCGGTTTGTCTCTTTTTGTAGAGAGTTCTTTTTCAATATGGTAAGCCATTTCGGGATCGTTCATCCCGCTTATTTTTTTAAATCCGAATTCCTTGTCCGGAATCTCTACGGTGGGTATATGCCATTTTCCCGCATAGAGACAATCATATCCGGCCTGTTGCATTTTAAAGCCGATAGAGTTTTTTTTCTCATCTTCCGGCAGCGGATCGTCGTTCTCCAGTACCTGTATTTCACAGGGCATCTTCCCGGTCATGATGCTTGCACGCGAGGGCCCGCTTAAAGGGAAGGAGCAATAGGCTCTTGTAAACACGACACCATCTGCCGCCAACTCATCCATTGCCGGGGTATGCACGTTAACATTGCCCCTGTTGCTCATCGCGTTCGCAGTTTGCTGATCGGTCATGATGAGTATGATGTTCGGCTGCTTCTGTGCTATTCCCTGAAAAGGTAACATACTCAGTGACGAGTATGTTGCCAGTGTGCGAAAATATTTAATTCCAGTTTGCATGGAGGTTATATATCTGGTTGTTAATTGACAGTTCTACCTTTACGCTGCTTGCGTTGGCATCACCATTCAGATATTTTGCGGAAATACGAGGGGCCTTGGAAGTGATGGGATATATCACGGTGATAAAAGAAGTGGTGCTGTCCGACTGCTTGTTCGCATGATATGCAACCCCGGTTCTTTTGTTTTTTTGGCGGTAAGCGTAGGATACCCAGCTCTCTTCTTCTTCCATCTTCATGCTCTTCGGACCGAATGCTTCCACGACGATGTTATTCCCATCGTTATATTTGGACGTCAGACGGAATCTCTTTTTGTCGACATTCATCCTGCCTTCCGACAGGTGATAGTGGATGGCGACGTCTCCTGCGGCGGCACCTATGGCATCATCGACAATGACAAAAAAAGTATTGTCCACGAAGAAAACTGTCCGGCGGTGCTTCAGGTTTGGATAGCCTTGATTTTCAGTGACCAAAATTTGATTTTCGGGGTTGCTGATATCCCACAGCAGGCATTTTGAATTGGTCTCTTCAATATTTTTCCCATCCAGGGTCAATGTATTGTGTACCCGTGTCTGGCGGAACCAGTCTCTTTCTTTCTGGACTTCCTCATCTCCGGCATATACATAACTTCCAGCATCGGGAAAAAAGTTGCGTCCTTTTACAAACAATTCAAAAGTTCCGTTATCGGGTTGGTTGTGCCAGAATGCCGGAGGGCCTGCTTTTACCACCATCACCGTGGCATCTTCTTTCCA
>DGZP01000075.1:5138-12179 GCA_002398565.1 Proteiniphilum sp. UBA4977 | reverse complement strand
TTCGATCCCGGCTCTGGGTACGAATTTAAAACGCTAAATATTTAATAATAAAATATTTAGCGTTTTTGTTTTGCTCCCCGTGTCCGCAATTTGTCCGCATTTTTGAGAAAGTTCGAAAATTTACACTCTTTTAGCAATATTTTATATTGACTAAACACGGCATTGTAAGATTGAATTTTGGTGATCCATATAGTTTTCAATATAGGAAAACTAATATTGTTTCCTTGTAAGAAAATCATTTTCTCAACTGTATTGAGCATTGAAACTATAAAGGAAAGAAAAATATTTTATGCTCTTAGCCTATTCATAAAAGTAGAAATAAGATGCGGCAAATTATCTTTTACATTCTCCTTCTTATCAAGTAATAAATTCATATTCCTTTCCAGAAACTCTAGCATACCATCACGTGTTGAGTACATGGGAATTGTATCAGATCCTAAGTATTGTATGCCTTCATTCAATGCAATAGCTCTAAATCCTAGTTGGTTGACGATTCTAAATAATTTACTATCGCACTCTGCAAACATTATACCTTTCTCATATTGCATAATCGGCATAATAGCATACATCATTAAAATTCTGAATAGTTGTATTCCGTGGTTCCCTAAATCGGAACGTACGGCAAATCGACCGACATGCCAAATGTGAGCGTTGCTATTTGCAGGAGAAATATCATCTAGTTCTTTGATCCCGAATATTTTTGTTATTGGAAGTTCATCATTTCTATTCCATTCCATTATGCGAATTGTACCAATGATTTCATTTTGGCGGTTCTTTGCCACAAAAATATTCGATTTTGAAAAATATTGGATCTCCTCTCTATAAACTGCCATAACCTCTTCTCTTTTTTTTTGTGTATTGTCGGTTAAAATTTTGTGATGTTTATAGTTCTCATTTACAACAAACTTTGATAGGGAGAGAAGACCTGCTTTTGAGAGTTGCCATATCGAACAGTTTTCAAAAGATGTGATATATTTGTCCATTATTGTGTTTATAAAAATTACCACTAAATCACGCAAAAATAGCCGTACTTTTAATAAATAGCAATACCCAAATGGGTAATTTTGATTCTCAATAATGTTGTCAAAAAGTTTTTTTATCTTTGATGTTAATATTTCCCAAGTTTGTTATATGATAAAAGTAAAAGACTTTTTTATTAAAGAAAATAGAATAGATGAGATTCCTGAAGAGGCTTACAATGCAGTTGCGACTATACTTGAAGATATTGACGCTTTTGCTCGAACTACCTATAGGAGTGTTTATGTGATCGACTATTATAGGCAAAACTTTCTTTATGTTTCAGAGAATCCTCTCTTTCTTTGTGGAATGGATGCTAGTGAAGTAAGACAGTTAGGATATAAATTCTATATCAATCAAGTTCCCTCAGAGGACTTAAACCTGTTACTTGAAGCGAATAGCGTTGGATTTCAGTTTATCCAGAACATTCCTATTAAAGAAAAGAAAAACTATACAATCTCATATGATTTTCACATCATTAATAGTCTCTCGCAAAAAAAACAGTTAATAAACCATCAGATAACTCCTTTAAGATTAACGGAAAATGGGCAGGTTTGGTTAGGTCTTTGTACAGCCTCCATATCAAGCGGTAACAGATTCGGAGAACTTGTTATGTCGAAATATAAATCCAAGCAATTTTGGATATACAATAGACAGAAAAGAAAGTGGATGGAAATGTCTCGTCCTGAACTAAAAGACATGGAAAGAGAAGTGCTAAAACTATCAGCTATGGGATATACAATGAATGAAATAGCTGACATTATAAGTCGTTCCTTTGATACTGTAAAGTCCTACCGGAAAAGCCTGTTAGAAAAACTAGATGTAGCCAACATCTCAGAAGCAATCAGTTTTGCAATAAATTATCGATTGATATAAATAATGATTCAATTGTGGACTATCTCTTCCCATAATTTGAAATTAATTACACGATTACCGACAAGTCAGACACCGGAAACAAAAATGGAACTATTGTAAGAATTATCTTACGATCTCTCGAATCAATAAATTGATCATCCAAAAACCTGCCTTTTGAAACAAGTTTTCATTCTGTAGCCTTCCCAATTTGTAGGACAGTTCCAGGTCAGACAAGAATATTCACTTTATTTGGCAAGAGTCTTACGCCACAGAGTCATATCAATTTTTCTTCATATGCCATTTTAACCAAGACGGCTGTATTGCGTGCACCGAGTTTGAGGAGCAGATTTTTCCGGTAACTGTTCACGGTTTCAACGCTGAGAAACAGTTTTTCGGCGATTTCTACATTCGTGAAGCCATCGGCAATGAATTTCAATAATTCTTTCTCGCGTGGTGTGAGCCAGATATGCTGTTTGGTGGAGCGCTTCATCAGCATATCGATCTGCTCGCAGAGAAAAGTCTCGCCGTCGGCAACCGACTCGATGCTCATCAGGATTTCTTCGGGCATGGCGTTTTTAATCACGTATCCCGAAGCACCGTTCTCTATCATCTGCCTCACGATGGCGTATTCAGAATAACTTGTCAACGCCACAATCTTCACTTTCGGGAAAAGCGATTTTATTTCCTTGCACAAATCAATGCCGCTGGCATCGGGAAGGTTTATATCGAGCAAAATCACATCGGGTTGCTCGCGCCGCAGTTGCGTCATACATTCTTTGCCGGTATAACTGACAGCCGTGGTTTTGGCAAATCCCGATTCATCGACTAGTTTTTGCAGGCCTTCCACCAATATTTTATGGTCATCAACAATATGTACGGTTATCATGTTAAATTTATGTTTTGCATTCGTCATCCGACACCTGTCTTCAGTCTCTTTAAATTTTGAACTCCACGTTAATTTCAGTTCCTTTTCCCGGTTCAGAGAAGATATTCATGCTTCCGCCAACCGATTCCGCGCGCGTGCGAATGTTGTTCAGTCCGGTGCCTTTAACAGGAGTAGTTGGATCGAAGCCTTTCCCATCGTCCTGCACGGTGAGCGAAACCCTGTCGGGTTGCTGAACGATCTGTACGTTTATGTTTTCCGCCTCGGCATATTTCAGCGCGTTGTTTACCAACTCGTGTACGCTGCGGTAAATCATGATCTCCAATGTGTTCTCAAGACGTTCATCATTGCCGAAGAAATGAAACTGCACGATGGAAAGGCTATCGCAAAAATCCTGCAACGAAACCTTTAACCCGTATCGCGAGAGTGAATCGGGCATCATGTTATGCGCAACGCGCCTTAGCTCGTTGATGGAGCTGTCCAGCATATCCACCACTTTATTAAATTGTATCACATCTTCCGAAGCGAGGAGTGCTCCACCTTTTTTCATATCAAATAAATTAAGTTTCACTGCCGAAAGCATGCCGCCAAGTCCGTCGTGCAGGTCGCGCGCCAAACGTGTGCGCTCGGTGGCTTCTCCTTCAAGAATGGCATGTGTGGCAATGAGTTGTTTTTCTTTTTCCAATTGAATCACCTGTTGCTGAGCCAGGTGTTTTTTTGCTCTCTGACGAAGATAGAGTGCTCCCAGCAAAATAATTATTCCCAATAAGCTTACCGCGAATATGATTCCATAAAGAACACGTTCTTTCTCCAATGTGTTGATCCGGATTTCTTTTTTCTCTGTTTGATATTCCGTTTCCAACAATGCCATTTGCTGCCGGTTGTTTTCAGCATAAACAGAATCTTTTAACAGGTATGCCGAATCAAGTTGCTGAAAAGCAGTTTCAAAATCACGGTTATGTGCGTTTGTATGTGCCAATACCCACAGCGATTCGCGCTGCTTGTCTTTCGCTTGCAGCTTTTTGGCAGTGTTCAGCGCCTTTGCTGCCGCTTCTTGTGATTTGCCATACTGTTCATTCATCAGATATGCTTCGGAAAGAGCCAGGTCATTGCGCATGATCTCCCACTCATCACCAACTTGTGTGGCGAGTTGCTGCGCTTTTTCATACTCCTGCAGGGCTGAAGCATAATCTTTTTTATAACTCATCAAATACTTGCCGTAATTTAGATGATACAGAAATATTTTGTATGGGTCATCCTGCTCCTTGCCATAATCCAATATTTGATGAAGCAAAGGGAGCACCTCTTCGTACTTTTCTTGAGTCATTAACGCATCGGCTAAAATAATACGCCCTGTTGCAGTCATAAACTCATCTCCGTTTTTATCAGCCAAGGAGATACATTGGTGCGCATACGCTTCCGATTTCTGAGCATCACCCACGAGACCATATAATGTGGCAAGATTATTGAGTGTATAAGGCGAAAATTGAGAATCCTCAACTTCATCAAATATCTTCGATGCCTGAATGTAATAATCGATGGCTTTTACGTAATCACCTTGAATCTGTTTCACTGTACCATAATTATGAAAGACCATTCCCAAGCCGAGAGTGGCTTCCCTTGTCTGTAACTTACGGTAGGCATGTTCCGCTTTTTCCAGGTAATGAAACGATGAGTCTAAATCAGTATTTATCAACGTAAATATAGCCCCTATGCTTCTGTAGCTGCTGGCGAGCTGCATCTGGTCTTTCTGTTCTTCGGCGATGGCGATAGCTCTTTCGGTAATTTCGAACGACTTGGCAGGACGACTGTAAAGGTATTGCTTACCCACTGCCAGCATTGAATCAACATTCACTTTTCCATGCTTGTCTGTATGCTTCAAAACAAGTGAATCCACATCCTGCGAAAACAACCTTATCGACATGAAAAAGAGAAAGAAGAGTGGAAGACATATAATAATTGGATTCCTTATTCTCATAATTATTTAATTACAAGTGTGTTATAAAGCTGTGAGTCTTTAATTTTTTACTTATGACAAAGTTAATATTGAACCGCCACAAGATAAAACCCCTTTTTGGGGGTATTTTTCGCTTTCGCGACACTGTACATTTGCATCGGTAAAGATGTGTAAAAATATCGAAAATAAAAACTAACGGTCATCTTTAACACAATACAAAATATTAAATCAACATTTTAAATCATCACAGCAATGAAAAAGTATTTTAATTTTACTTGTTTGGCAATGCTTGCCGCACTTTTGTTTCTCGCTTCGTGCGAAAAGGACGATTTGTTGCAGGAAGAAATTCCACAAGGCTGCAACATCGTAGAAGTAACGGAGAACATTACCACACCTACCACGTGGACAGAGGGAAACGTCTATGTAATCAGACAGACGATATCCATACGCAATGTATTGACAATAGAACCCGGGGTAACCGTGAAGCTGAAAGATGCTTCCATTAATGTTATCGAAGGAAAAGTAATAGCAGCCGGTACACCGCAAAAACGCATTGTATTCACATCGCTTGCCGATGACCGCTATTGTGGCGACTCCAATGGTGATGCAGCACTCACGATGCCTGAAAAAGGTGATTGGGAAAGGATCAATCTGCAAGATGGCACGGGACACCTGTTTAAATACGTGGATTTCTTTTATGCCGGACAAAACAGCGGTGGATTTTATAACGCATTAAAGGTAGGTGCTAGTTCTTTCGAATTCGACAACTGCCGGTTTGCGCATACGCTTTTCAGTCCGTCAGCATCCTACGAAAATGCCACGGCATTCTACGGTGGTGCGGCGATGACCAACCCCGAAATGCAAAAGTTTACCAACAATTCGTTCTATGACAATGGAAAACCGTTGTATGTCTGGACGCACTACACGGTGAATCCCAACAATAAATTCCATAATCCGGAGAATCCACAACAACAAAACAGCCACAACGGAATTGCCATGATACGCAGCAGCGGCGGTTTGGATGCAACCGTGCAATGGCATGTTACCGAAGTGCCTTATATATTGGATGAATATATACAGGTATACGGTTCTCAGGTAATTGACATAGGCTCTAATGCCGTGATAAAATTCAAGCGGGCCGGTGCCGGCATTCAACGCAGTTCGGCATCAAACGTTATCCTGCCATCCTCAGCGATTCTCACTTCATATAAAGACGATTCGGTAGGCGGCGACACGAACGGTGATGGAAATGCCTCTGCACCAGCAAAAGGCGATTGGCTGGGATTTCGAAATGCTTATAGTGGTAATCCCTATTACGAGGAAAGTGTGAATATCCGTTACGCAAAGAATCCCTGATATAAAAGGTATTAATCTTCAATTCAATGATAAAATAAACAAATTATTTTCTACATTTTAAAAATCAAAAACAATGAAAAAAGTTATCTTTATTGCCCTATTGGCAGCCGTAACAATCATGCCTTTATCCGCTCAACAGTTTCAAAAAGACATGGGCGCAGTAAACTTAGGAATCGGTATAGGAACCGTTTTAGGCGGCCTGGGCACCGGACGTCCTGCCGTGACACTCGCTTACGACCACGGAATGTGGGATATTGAAGATGCCGGAGTAATAAGCATCGGAGGCTATTTCGGAAATGCCGGATATTCCTACAAAGACGCAGGTTACTCTCAGAAATGGAATTACTGGTTAGTGGGAGCGCGCGGTGCATACCATCACCACGGTTTCAAAAGTGTTCCACAACTCGATCCTTACGTGGGTTTGATGCTGGGTTATAATATCGTGACATATTCTTCGAGTGGAGATTACACGGGACCAAACAGTTACGGAAGCGGAATAGGATACTCTATTTTTCTCGGCAGCCGCTGGTTTTTTAATGATAATTTCGCTGCTTTTGCCGAATTAGGGTACGGAATAGCCGTTTTAAACGCAGGTGTATCGTTTAAGTTTTAATTGACTGCATTTCATTCGAGGTTGATTCGTGTTGCATCTCAATTTTCAGTAAACTTATCCGTTTCTATACAGCCGTTTACCATGTGATTCAAAGTCCCGTTCATACCGCAAGAAAAGGGTTACAGCTTAAAGTTGTAGCTCTTTTTTTTTGGAAATTACCCATTGAAGTGTCATCATAGTGTAAAACTATTTTTGAAGCACTACTGTCACCTTTCCTATTTGTGTAAGCTACCCATAAGTTATACTTTTCAATTATTGCAATATATTCGTCCATAATCGAATATTTTGTGCGAATGTGGTGATTTTCGTTTATATATGAATATCATTAGTGTCCACTGTAAGCATTCGGTAAACCCCGTC
>DGZP01000075.1:1315-4959 GCA_002398565.1 Proteiniphilum sp. UBA4977 | reverse complement strand
CGGTAAACCCCGTCCTATTTTAACTTCTGATCCTTGCTATATTTGCCCATAAAAAATAACATGTGGACATTACAGCAGTTTGAGGAGATATTTGATCGTTACCAGTCCAGCGGGCTTCGCATAAAAGAGTTTTGCCGGAACGAGTCAATCGTTGAATCCAGGTTTTATTACTGGCAGAAGAGATTGCAGGAGCACAACTACAGAACAGTTCGAGAGTCCGGTTTTGTTCCGATCGTCTTTACCGGTTCCAGTTCATTGCCTGCAAACAAAGCAGTCCATCAAAAACCGATTCCGGTGCATGTTGATCCCATACCAGGGAATTTTCTAGAAATAGTCTATCCCAATGGCGTTAAAGTGCGTGTTCCCATTGGGACTGATCCGACTCAGCTGCGTTCATTAATCCTTTTAACCCAGTAAGCCATGTTCAATCTGAACGCCTCGATGCGTTACTGGCTTTACCCTTTTCCAACGGACATGCGTAAAGGGTTCTACACTTTAAGCGGGCTGGTCACTGAGGGGATGGGACAGGATGTACGCAGCGGTGACGTGTTCATCTTTCTGAACCGTCATTGCACGAGCATGAAAGCATTGCACATGGAGCACGGCGGACTGGTGATCTACTACATGAAACTGGAGAAAGGCAATTTTGCACTGCCCCCGCTTGATGAAAAAGGCAAAACTCACCCCTTTTCCTGGCAAAAACTGATGCTGATGGTACAGGGTATTAACGCTGAAAAATGTCACTACAAAAAACGCTGGGAAAGCCCATAAACAGACGATTTTAGTTGCCTTTTCCTTTGCATTTATTGCTTCTTTTTTGTATCTTTACTCTCGTAATCTGACAGAAAAATATAATACTCCCCGAAATTTGTACCACGAACTAAGCAAAGATTAAATGCTTATATTTGTGATATGAACAAGTCAAGAAGAAAACATTCAGCCGCCTTCAAGGCAGAGGTTGCATTGGCAGCGATCAAGGAACGCGAGACGTTATCCGAGTTAAGTGCCCGTTATGGTGTTCACCCCACAGTGATCAGCACGTGGAAAAATGAGTTTCTGAAACGTTCAGAAGAAATCTTCTCGAAACAAGGTCCCAAGAGTGAAGCTGACTTTGAAAAGGAGCGACGGGAGCTCTTCGCCAAGATAGGTGAATTGGAGATGCAGCGGGACTGGTTAAAAAAAAAGTCGAAACAGTTAGGCTTGGAATAATTGAACGTCGAAGCCTTGTATCGAAAGATGATTGTATAAGCCTCCAGAGCCAATGTGATCTGCTGGGGATCAGCAAATCCGGTCTTTACTATGTGGCAAAAGGAGAATGTGATGCGAATCTTGAGATTATGAAGAAAATGGATAAACACCATCAGGATCATCCCACTTACGGAGTTCTGCAAATGCAAGACTACTTGTTGGCACAGGGTTTACGGGTCAATCCCAAGCGAGTGAGACGACTCATGCGCAAGGCGCAGATAATAGCTCAATATCCAAAGCGAAATTTGAGCAAATTGGGCCTATCCGACTATATCTATCCCTATCTGCTTCGTAATCTTGATGTAGACCATCCGAACCAGGTCTGGGAGATTGACATCACGTACATACCCATGGACAGGGGTTTCATGTATCTAACGGCAATCATAGACGTGTACAGTCGTTTTATTGTTGGATGGGGACTTCATAACAGCCTTCATGGAGAGAACGTGATTGAAGTCCTTGACGGGGCAATAGATGAGCACGGTGTGCCCGGGATTATCAACTCGGATCAGGGAAGTCAGTTTACCAGCCCGGCGTGGGTGAACAGGCTCAATGAACTTGGAATCAGCATCAGCATGGATGGCCGTGGCAGGGCAACGGACAACATCTATATTGAACGGTTCTGGAGGACATTGAAACAGGATTATGTTTACCCGTTTCCGGCAGAGAACGGCACCACACTCTGGAAAGGGATCCGATGGTTTGTGAATCATTACAACAAGGAGAAAACCCACCAGGGTGTGGGTAGAAGAACGCCGGTAAGCGTGTTCCGGTTAAGTGCATAATTTTTTACTTGTAAACAAATGTACATGCACCAAATGAGACATCAAGCTAAATCCCTGACGGGTTTTGGGAAAAATCTCCACTCAAAAGGAGTTGTATTTTTTCCAAAAAGCTTGACTTACTCATTTGCTTCAAGAATGGCTGGTTTACAAGTAAAAAAACGATAATGTGAAAAAATTCGAGAACAATATTTTAGTTAAAAACCCCGCTTAATCGGTACAGAGAATAGGGAGTACTAAACCACCACTCCTTGTTGTTGATCCGGGGTGATATGAAATATCCCACTCTAAAGTAGAAGATGGTATCTCAACTGGTTTAAGAGTATATTCATAATCTCTTGACTGATTTAGCTGCTGCTCTGCTTCTTGTAATTCATTGTTACAGGAAAATAGAATGGTCATTAAAACCAAAACTGGTAATAATCTAATTGTTTTCATTTTGTTACATGCATTAATTTGTGATTGTGTATTTATTTCTCGAATACAAAGGTCAGCATCAATAATAGATAAGACAATACCCAAAAGGGTAGTTTTTAGTTAATTTTTTTAATAATAAACTTTAAACGATCAGCTTGTAGCTTGTCAACGAAAAACTCTAAAACATTAATATAACAGTTTTATACTATCACGTAAAAAAGATCGTTTGGTCTTTTTATTTATGTTAAAAGTATCTATACATGAACTGAAAAATCTATTTACTGTATTTCAGACTTTCTGCCTCTTTTTTTAATTGTTCTGCTTCCTGCTCTTTCAAACGTGCCTGTTCCAACCTCTTAGCTTTTTCTATAATAACCTTTTCGTGATACTGCACTTGTTTGCGGATCATTTTTACACTATCCCTCCGGTTCTCGAAAACACTGTCCAAAGCGATTACTCCTGCAGGGGTGATTTCTCCCTGCATCTGGATATACCGGTACTTTAAATCATTGTCCTTATACGTAGCGATTTCTTTCCGCTGGTAGAATACGGTGAGAATAAAAAACAGGCACATGATACATAACCCGATCACCCCGTAAAATACCTTACTGGAAGCAATACTAAAATTATGGTGGTGTTCCGTCCTTACAGGTTTGCGGATTTCTTCAATAGCTTCATCCAGTTTGCCTAATAACTCGTCAATGGCCAACAAGTCGGGTAGTTCTATCTCGGGTTGGATGGGGGTGTTGTTCCTGCTCCCTACCTTTATAAGCTCCCTGATTTCTTCAAAAAGCGTGTATATCTCGTTAATCTCCATATTCTTCATTTTTTTAATATGTTATTATGTTATTGCCTTGATATTTTGATGCATTGATGCCATGAGATCATGATGCCATGACTTATTGAGATACTGATTTAATACATTATGTAGATTACATCTGCCGTCCGTACCTGCGTTTCTTCTTTTTTTTCGGTTGCCGGTACGGGTATGCCTGATCGTCATCCTGACTGCCTGCAGGCCGAATGTCAAAAAGTCCTCCCAATCCCGACACGATGGATTCTGTTCCGTTGTGTACCGTTGCCGATATCGATTGTGCCTGATCCTGCTGCATGGACTGTCTGGCGTTCAGGCTCAACTGGTAGTCGATTTTCGAGTAGCTGAATATCCTGTCCACTTTCGAGCCGTTGAACGTGTAC
>DGZP01000075.1:0-1122 GCA_002398565.1 Proteiniphilum sp. UBA4977 | reverse complement strand
CTTTCGAGCCGTTGAACGTGTACTCTCCCTTTCTAAACCGTACTCCCTCCACAGTAGTGGTATTGCCTTTTGTTTTGAATTTCGTCTTAATTCCTGCCTTGTCAAGTTCCCGTACCAACTGTTGCCAGTCCTTGCATCTCGGTATGGATGCTTTAAGGGCTTCGTATATCTCATATCTGGTCTTGTCCGGTTCTTTCAGGCGGTTCTGCTTCACGTTCTCCTTGCCTGTGGAATAGTATAATCCGTACTGTTTCGTCAATTCCTTGCAGATCTTCTCGCTCCGGTAACGGTCGTTACTGTCGGAAATGGTCTTGCCGTTATTGTCAACCCGATTGAAGACAAGGTGGATGTGTGGGTGTTCCCTGTCGAAATGCCTGGCAATGATATACTGCGTGTCGGTGATACCCATGCGTTTCATATAATCACGTGTGATCCGCACCATGATTTCGTTGGTTAGTTTCTCCTTGTCCTGTGCAGAAAAATCGAGGGAGATATGCCCGACCGGTTTCGATACCCTGCCGTTCATTCCTGCCTGCGTTACAAAGCCGTCGATGACGGAAGATAGGCTTTTCAGGCGTAACCCATCCATGTCGAGTATCTGCGTTTTTTTCTTTTCATCGATGACGTATTTCACCACACCTTTGAAAGAACTGCCCTTTGTGATCTTAGCCATCATTCCGTATATCTTCTATCACGTTATCGATCATTCCGGCCAGATCGAGGTATTCGCTCCTTGTCTTGGTATATCCCTCGATATGTGCTTTCCTTGCGATCTGGTTCAGGTTGTTCCCCATGCCGGACAGTTTGCGGATATGGGTGTGCAGTTCAGGGGTTAACCGGGAACGGATTACGCTCCGGGATATGGACTGCCGGATATATTCGCTCCGACTGATCCCTGCCAAATTGGCTTTTGTTTTGAGTGAAACGTATTCCCTCGTGTCCAGTTTCACGCTGACCGTGTACCTGCGTTTTTCTCCTAATTTCTTGGCGGGACGGCCGCCTGTTTTTATTGTTCTCATACGGTTATCTTTATTTCAAAGTTTTCATTTGAGGCCATCCCGCTGGTCTAAAATGAAAACTTTGAAATAAAGATAACCGTATGAGAACAATAAAAACAGGCGG
>DGZP01000109.1:6472-6864 GCA_002398565.1 Proteiniphilum sp. UBA4977 | reverse complement strand
AAATTTTGAGGCATGTTATCCTGTAAACCATATACAGAACCTGTTTCAACAAATTTCCTCCAGGAATAACTCCCGTTTTTCCATACAGGTACATAGGCGTCAGGTGCATTAACAACTGGGAATCTGTAAGTTAGTGGAATGTTGCTTTTCCCTACAAATTCTGCCCAGGGAACTATTATTGACTGATGTAAACGGGGGTCTCTGTTTTCAAACAATTTTCTTACGGAGGCTTCGTCTTTCCAATCAGCAGGATTATCAGGGTTAAAAGTCTCTCCCTCCGCATTGGTATACTTATTAAAATCAAAAGGGGTACCGTCTATCATCTCGTAGGAATTGACCAATTTAGGTGTCGGACGAGTACGCTGTGAGCCGGTTGTCGCCCCCATGGCGTT
>DGZP01000109.1:0-6139 GCA_002398565.1 Proteiniphilum sp. UBA4977 | reverse complement strand
TAAAATCGGCAGCCGCTTTCTCGTATTGTTTCGCCCATAAATGTGCTTTCCCTCTCATAGCTAACGCGGCCCATTTAGTGGCGCGTCCCACATTTGTCTGATCATAGCTTTCCGGCAGGTATGAATAGGCATCCGTCATATCACGCACAATAAATTCATACACCTCTTCATTCGTATTACGTGCCTTATAAGCTTCGTCAACATTCATGGGGGAGTCATAAAGAGGAACTTCGCCAAAAAAGTCCCAGAGCTTAAAATAGAAATACCCCCTCAGAAACAACGCTTCTCCCAAGGTGCGTTTCTTGATGTCCTCACTCATCTCAATTTCCGGTATATGCTTTATCGCTGTGTTTGCCCGGTAAATACCTTTATAGAATATGCCCCACGAGTTGGCATAAAAAGAAGCATTAGCCGGAAAATTTCCCGTAGTGAGGCCTGTTGACCATGACTGATAAGAAATATCGGTAAAATCGTCCATCATGCCATACATTACTATGCTATTGGTAAATTCACGGTTGGCGTGATACAACGAATTAATGCCCATAATCGCATCTTCCTGCGACTTCCAAAAGTTTCCTTCAGATAATCCCACTAATGAATTTCGATCAAGAAAATCATTGCAAGAAGACAAAATACAAACAGCCAGTAGAACTAATATTTTTATATTCTTTTTATTTTTCATGACTCTTTTTTTATAATGTTATATTTAGACCAATCACCCACTGCTTCATCAAAGGATAAGACATGTTCGGATTTTCCGGATTGTATCCTTCAAAACGGGTAAACGTGAGATAATTTTCCAGGTTTGTATATATCCTTAGCCGGTCGACGAAAAGCTTGGACGTTATTTTTGTTGGTAAAGTATAACCTACCTGTAAGGATTTAATTCTGAAATAGGAGGTATTGTATAACCAATAATCGCTATAGGCGGTATTAAGTGAAGATCCCGATGTTAACAAACGGGGATAAACTGTCGATTTTTTTTCGGGAGTCCAACGGTTTAAGATCTCTTTTCGCAACAAGAAACCTTCATTGATATTGAAAGTATTAAAACCATCATTCCCCCAATACCCTTTTACGCCACTGACGCCTTGTCCCACAAGATTAAAGTCCAGACCTTTGTATGCTGCTCCGAGGTCTATTCCGTACGTCATTTTTGGAAGGGGAGAATAATCTTTAATAACCCGATCCTCATCATTAAATATTTTGTCATTATTGGCGTCTTTATACAGCATGTCACCGGGTGAGGGAGTTCCTCCGACATAAGTCCCAAATTTATATCCATCTGCTAATAACTTGTCTATTTCAGCCTGGTCTTGTAGGATATGGTCAAATTCGAGCAAATAGTAGCTATTGAGTGATTTTCCTTCAGTTGTGATTGTAGTTCCGTCAATTGATTTTTCGCCATTGAACTTTATCACCTTATTATTCACGGTTGACAAATTTCCTCCGATATTGTAAGAAAAATCCTTTCCGATATTGCCCAGGTAGGTTAATTGAAGTTCGAAACCCCTGTTCTCCATCTCGGCTATATTTTGCCAGGGAGGTAGGAAGTTCCCCATTACCAGAGGAATGGGAATTTTAGTTAATATGTTGCTCGTGATCTTATCATAATATTCGGCACTTAACGATAATCTGCTCTTTAACAGAAGCAAGTCTATCCCTACATTAGTAATGGTTGTAGTTTCCCATTTTATTTTGCTGTTTGCGATTTCAATCGGGGCTACCCCTTGTTGAAGCTGGTTGCCAAACGGGTAAAGAAAAGAGCCATACACCACTTGATAAGTATAATCTCCAATTCTGTTATTCCCCAGTTTCCCCCACGATCCTCTTAATTTAATATCATCAAAAACTGTTTTTAATGATTGGGCAAAAGGTTCTTCCGTTAATCTCCAACCGGCCGAGAATGATGGGAAGAAACCCCATCGGTTCTCTTTCGCAAACCTCGATGATCCGTCATACCGGGAATTTATCTCAAGCAGGTACTTGTTTTTGTAATCGTAATTAATACGTCCAAAATAAGACTGAAGGGCGTCGTCTGTCCCGGATCCGGTAATCGATTCAAGATTGACGCCTACATCCATGATGTATATGGCATCATCCCCCAATATGTCGTTTTTCTTTGCATCGAATTTATCCATCCGGTTGTATTGTTGATCGAATCCGACCAATGCCGTCAGGTGGTGATGGTCCAGAAAAGAGGTGTTAAAGCGTAAAAGAGAGTTAAAAATCATTGAGTAATCCCTTCTGTTTCCGTTGAATAGGCTGTTGATGCTCGGCTTCTTTTGGTATTCAAAATCCGTTTGTAAATTCCACAAAGCATATGGGCGGGTATATTCCCAATTACGGCGGTTATCGTAGTTAAAACCCAGACTGTTTTCCCAATCAAAGAAATGTAAGAATTTTGTTTTTACATAAAACTTTAATCCTAGTTTCTGCCTTTCATAGTTTCCCCGGATATTATCTATATATGCACGCGGATTTGACCCTTGGGGAAGCCCTTCAAACATCTCGCCGCCATAACGCCCGTCCGTATATTTGGGGATGACGCCCGGGGTGGTATTCCTGATATTGTTAAAGAAACTCGTTACATCAATAGGATCCCTATCCGACCAGGTTCCAAAGGCGGTTCCCCCTAGCTCCAATCCATTGGATATTTTTGAATCGGCACTTAACCGGAATGAATATTTGGTATAACCCGAATTGTCAATAATTCCTTTATTATCCAAATAACCGAGGGATAAGTAAAATTTGCCTTTTTCACTACCGCCTCTTGCTGTCAGGTTATGCTCGGTCAAAACAGAGGTGTTTAAAATCTCATCATACCAATCTGTATTAGGATATAAGATGTTGCCTGATTCGGCTTCTTTCCTCCAGTTGTCGATCAAACTGACAGGGTATTTTTCACGTCTTTCCGATTCGTTAACTAACTCCATATGTGTTGCCATATCATTGATAAACTCGATCTCTTTTGCAGCACTCTGCCATCCCATATATCCATTGTAAACGACATTAACTTTACCTTCAACACCCCGTTTGGTGGTAACCAGGATAACACCGTTGGCAGCCCTTGAACCATAAATTGAAGAGGAAGATGCATCTTTTAAAACGGAAACACTCTCCACATCACTGGGATTTACATCATTCAATGCTCCCGGCACCCCATCAATAATAATCAGAGGCGATGCGTCGTTCATAGTTCCCTTACCCCTTACGAAGATGTTTAAGTCCTCCGCACCTGGAGTGGCCGACATCTGGGAAATGTTGAGCCCGGCACTTAAGCCGGTTAATGCGGAAGACAAGTTCAACGAAGAACGGCCCGTCAATGCTTCGTCAAATCGAACAGACGATACGGCTCCCGTTAGATTTGCCTTCTTCTGTACGCCATATCCTACAACGACTAACTCTTCCAATGCCTGGGTATCTTCTATAAGTACAATGTTAAAAGTATTTTTTCTCTCTGCAGACATCTCCTTTGTGTGATAACCGATGTAAGAAATGTTAATTTGGGCGTTATCTTCAATATCCAACGAAAATTCTCCATCCACATCTGTAACGGTCCCATTGGTGGTTCCGGCTTCAACGATATTTGCCCCTATAATGGGCTCTCCTTTTTCATCCACTATTTTTCCGGTAACTTTTTTTAGTGTTTTAATGGGTTGACTTTGTTTTTCTGAGGTTCGGTTCAGGACAATCTGCTTGTTTTTCAGGGTGTATGTAATATCCGTTCCGGTAAACAATTGCGATAAAACAACACTCAAATCCTTGTTCTGTACATTTACACTTACTTTGCGGGTTACCTCTACCAGTTCTTTGTTGTATAAAAAGCGGTAACTTGTTCTGGCCTCGATAGCCGAAAATACTTGTTCCAACGGTACGTTTTGTAAATCTAACGAAAGGCTAATCTGCGCTTGTGCCTGGAATCCTGCGAAATGCGATCCAAAAAGCATACACAGAAAGACAATAATAGGACGAAATGCGTTCCTTCTTTTAAAATTTATCATACATGTTTTTTTTGAAATGATTAAAGTAAAATTAACGTGCTTCTGTATCTAAGACGTTTCAAAAAAGAAATCCCACATCCGAAAGTGAAAAAAATCGAATATGGGATAAAATTTGTTTATATTTTCCGCTACTAATTCTGGGATACCTCAATTATTTTTTTTGGGTTCCGCTTATCCCCGTTGAAACTATAACGGATAGGAGCAGACATCCGCAACAATTCAAGTATTTCGTCTAACGATTCCTGTTCAAAGGTAGCCCTGTAACGTTGTTTTGCTAATGCAGGATCTTTTATGGAAATATCCACATTAAAGGTTCTGGCCACTCTTTTAAAGATATTTTCGAGGGTTTCATCCCTGAAAATAAGAATTCCTTCTTTCCATTTGCCGTACAGTGAAGCATCCACGGTATACACATCGTGCCGGTTGGTATTTGTGTTCCATACAAATTGCCGGTTAATATCCATTTCCGTTTTTTTGTGCTGTTGAGGTGATTCGATGAAAACATGGCCTTCTTCCAGGGTGATTGTCCGTAGTGTGTCGGAAGGGTAGGCATCCACATTGAATTTCGTTCCGGTAGCCGTGATACTGATGCCATCGGCGACAACAATAAAGGGGGATTCCCGGTTAGCCTTTACATCAAAGAATGCTTCGCCTGCCAGGAAGGTTTCCCGTTTGGTTTTTTCAAAAGGGATGGAATAAGATAGCTTGCTGCCGGAATTGAGCCAAACCGTGGATCCGTCGGGTAGGGTTATTTGCGTATAGGTGCCTTTAGGCGCAATGATCTCTTGTCGTGAATCAATGAGCTCTTCCTTGGATTGACGATTAAAAAATAGATACAAGGAAATTAACAACAACGGAATGACGATGACTGCCGCTGCCCGTTGCCACCACACAAGAAAGCGAGTTTGCCCTCTCTTTCCTTTTCTTATTTCTCTCAGTATTTTTGCTTCTGCCCGATCGATACGAATATCTTGAGCGGGAAATGCAGGGTGTGTCGTATCCCAGATATTCTTTAATTGAGCAAAAGCTTGTCTGTTTTTTGCACTTTCGTTGCACCAAACAGCCAATCGCTCTTTCTCTTCAGAAGTGATGGTCCCGTTGAAAGACCTGACAATTAATATTTCTATATCTCGTTCCAATTTCAGTTCTTTTTTTATCATAAAATCGTTGAAACTCATTCGACATTTTTTTCGCTCGGCAAATCATCCGTCGGATGAACGATCACCTTAGCTCTTGCTTAATGAACCCGTTCAACGGTTATTTTCTGTATTGATAAGACGTTTCATCTTCACTTTTCCACATCATGAAACTATAAATAAAGTAAAAATGATATCCATAGAAAAAAGTCTCTTAAATAATGACGCAGGAATTTTAACGCTTTTCCTATTCTTTCTTCAATAGTTCTTTCAGACACATGCAAGCCGGCCGCAATCTCCCTGTACTTTAATCCGTAAATCCGGTTTAACTCAAATGCTTGACGATATTCTTCGGGCATTGCGCTCAATCCTTTTTTTAAACGGGATTCCAAATCTGAGTACAAGATATATTGTTCAGTCAAAGAGTCAGTATCGTTCCCTAAAAATGAAACATAGTCAACGTGGGCCCTGACAACTTTACCGTGCCGTAATTCGTCCAGGCATCCATTTCGGACAGATTGCAGGAGAAAGCCTTTAAGAGAAGTCTTGATACTGATGCTACTACGACGGTTCCAAAGATCCAGGAAAACATCCTGTACGATATCCTCACAAATATCCCTTCTATTGGAAAGAATTGTTCCGGCGAACAAAACCAGATCCTTGTAATACCTACGAAACACAAACAAAAAAACATCTTCGTTTCCTTCTTTCAACTGGTCTAATATTTGCGCCTCATCATACATTAACAAAAAGAGATTAGATCGGGAACATTTCTGCTGTTTTCTCTATAAATAATTATACACATATATATTGTCAGGCCCTGTCTGATTTTTCCCCTTTATTCTTTCCAGACCGGCACTAAACAAGGACTGATTTAATATTGACATCTGATATATAGAGGGTTAAATCATAATATCCTGATTACATTGCGTGCAAATTTAGTGTAAATATTTAGATCGGAGATAACTTTAGTAAAGAATTTGAAAAATAAAGAAGGGG
>DGZP01000065.1 GCA_002398565.1 Proteiniphilum sp. UBA4977 | reverse complement strand
TAACTTTTGGGGGTCGGTTCACTTTCTCAGCCCCCATCTTGTTGGGATGCACTCCATCGGGCACAAATTCCAAGAAATAGTTTTCACCCTTGTTCAGGATTTCCCTCCAATTGGGATAATGATCAATCAACAAGAGATTCTCCTTTCGAGCCATTACCCGAACCATATCGTAGTAGGCTACAAGATTGGGGCGATAAGTCGCAGATTTCCCAACAGCCATGTTCATGACCTGCAAAATAACTTCACAGCCAGGGTCAAATAGCCTGATCCTGTCAATCATGTATTGCAGGTTCAGTTGGGCCAGCTCCAATGATGTTTCATTCAAACAGGAAGCATCATTGATGGCAAACTCAACCATGACCACATCTGGTTTTTTCTTCAGCACGCTATCTTCTAGGTTTTGCACCCCCCATGTTGAGCATCGCCCCCCTTTCCCTGACAAATGGTATATCACCTTACCCCTATATTTTTCGTTCATCAACCTGACCACCTCATTCATCCATGATCGTCCGTTACGACCAGTTGACAGGCTAGTTCCGTAAACAACGATCGTCTGATCCTCACCAGCCTCAATTTTCCTGATGAGTTGAGATTGGCTATAAGTCAGCTTGGAAAAAGAGAGACCAATAATGAAGAGAATGCACTTGGTAATATTACCCCATGACATATGAGTGGGTTGAATCTGATACATGCTCAATGCTTGGCAGATAAAATATCAGCAAGGTAATCATATCCAAGCTTGATACTTTGAATGGGGGGAAATAGTATTTCTCAATCTCAACAACAAGATGTTTTGTCCCGGCAATGGCACGACTCTTGAGAATCGCATCAAAGCCAACCATCCCACTTTCTCCAAGCTCTTTCTCATCCTTGATGTGCAGTATCTCAAACCTACCGGGATACTTCTTGAAGTATTCAACCGGTCTTTTGCCTCCTTTAACCGTCCAATAGACATCCATCTGGTACAACACCAGATCAGGATCAGTGTTTTCGATCATGTAATCATACCAGGTCACCCCATCAAACTCCACATACTCAAAAGCATGATTGTGATATCCAAAACGGATCCCCTGCTCCTTACATTTTCTGCCAATTTCGTTGTAATAATCGCAATACACCTTTAGGTGTTTCAGACTGGTGATCCTTGGCATTGAGGCGGTTATCAGGTATTCTGTCCCGGCAGCCTTGTGCGCGGCTATCGCGGTATCCCTCCATTTCCATATGGATACCCAATCGGTACTTGCAGGGTTTTCCCGGTTGAGAGACCTCCCGGCATGGGATGACAAAACTTTCATGCCAACAGATTCGATCTTGTCTTTAAACTCTCCCGGTGTGAGATCGTAAAACTTCCCATCCTTGTAATCGGCAGACTCAACACCGGTATATCTGATTCCCACAACACTTTGAATGGGTGATTGGAAATCTTTCTTCCCCTCTTCGCGAACGGAATAGAGTTGAACGTACAGTTCTGGTTTTTCAACCCGTTGCCTGTCGCTTGCTGTCAACACCCGTTGGTTGCACCAGACAAATGTTGTCACCATAAGAGTCAGTATAGAGATACTTAATAGAAATTGTTTGTTCATTTTGTTTGTTAGATATAATAGACCAAGAAAATTGGGTAGTTTACATTCAGGGCATATCCGGCAGTTTCCAACCATTCTTATAGGTATGTTTGATCATCTCGTTAGCATACTCAATGGCACTCACCCGGTCAGTCCAGGTCTTGTTGAAGGTGGGATGACCGTCCGTGATCTTGAATCCATCTTCCACAATGGTACGGATAGTGGCGTCTGAAGGAATATTGGTGAACTGCATCTTCTCTCCATCCCAGTACAATTCCTGGTTCAACGATTGCAGACGTACGGCCAATACTCCCATGACCACCATTTCGTTAAAAGGACCTGCCTCCGAGAAGGGAGAAGCCGTTTCCAGACGGTTTTCGGGCCTCTCCTTGCAGGCACGTACCCAATCCATCTGGTGAGAGAGGGAAACCTCGCGTTGCGTTTTTGGTGAACTGGGTTTGCGTCCGGAGAGCAACCAGGGTCTTCTACCGTAACAGCCACAAATAAGAGTATCTTTCGATCCATGGAAGATCACACCTCCACCTGCATCATTCAAATTTTTCCCTACAGGGACTCCTTCGGGACGCATAGGCTGTAGTCCACCGTCATACCAGAACACCTCTACTTCCGGCATGGCTACCTTGGGCATATTGTCACGTGACGGGAAAACATACTTCACCATCTGGGCGTTGGGCGCACAATCGGTTAGCAGCATGGTGGATGATCCCTGTACTTTTGAGGGATAACCCTAGTTCAACCCCTTGAATATCGGGTGAAGAATGTGGCAGGCCATGTCACCAAGGGCTCCGGTACCGAAGTCCCACCAATCGCGCCAGTTCCAGGGATGATAGATCTCGTTGAAGGGGCGCTTATTGGCCGGCCCGATGAAGAGATCCCAGTCGAGGGTCTTGGGTACCTTGTGTGCTTCCTTCGGTGTCATCAAGCCCTGTGGCCAGATGGGCCGATCAGTGAAAGCCTCTACTTTTCTCACTTCTCCTATCTGCCCATCCGCAATCCAATCGATCACCTGACGGACACCGGCTTCGGAGGATCCCTGGTTACCCATGATGTTAACAACCTTATACTTTGCAGCGAGCCTGGTGAGCAAGCGTGACTCGTAAACACTGTGTGTCAAAGGTTTTTCCACGTAAACATGTTTCCCCATGGTGATTGCCTCAGCAGCGATGATCGCATGGGTATGATCGGCGGTGGCAACCACTACGGCATCGATTGAATTACCCAGTTCTTCATACATCTTCCGGTAATCAAGGTATTTTTTTGCTTTCGGAAAATAGTCAAAGACTCTTTGACTGTACTTCCAATCGACATCGGCGAGACCAATAATGCTTTCACTCTCAAGTCCTTGAAGCACTTTGAGATCTCTTCCACCGACACCCACACCGACAACGTTCAACTTATCACTCGGAGCCTTGTGCCCCAAACTTCCACCCATTACAGATGAAGGAACTACGGTCAGACCAGCTGCTGCAAAAACACTTGATTCAATAAATTTTCTTCTTGAAATGTTTGATGACATGCTTTATCTATTTTTTTGTCAATGTTGTATCTTTCTATTTATCATCCTGAATATTCCTTCAAGTGATAGATCGAAGAAGAGACAATTCGTGAAAAGTGAAAAATGGAAACTCTACAAAAAGAATATTTCACAACTCTAATGAAAACATTCCATGCGTTATTTTTTCCTCAAAACCGGTAAATCATCACACAACAAACAGTGGAAATTCAATCATCCCCTGTCGAGGAGGAGATAAAAGTAGCCTTCCCCGCTTGTATAGCTTCTCTTATTCAATCTCGAGAATTTGTTTTTTGGAGAGTAATATTTCATTTAATTGGGTGTAATGAATCTCCTGAACAGATTTCTTATCATCAATGGCCAAACAGGCAGCTGCTGCGGCTGATTGACCCAGTATCATGAATACCGGTTCCATCCGGATTGATCCAAAGGCGATGTGGCTAGATGATACACAAACTGGTACCAACAAGTTCTTACAATCGTCTACTTTTGACACGATCGAACCGTAGGATATCTGATAGGGCCTTTTAGGAGGAACACCAATATCTCCTTCATTTTGCACAAACCCTTCTCTGGTGACATACCGTTGTACGTTGTGAGAGTCCATGGTATAAGAACCCATACCTACAGGGTCAGGAACCGACACCTCTCCCAGCACCTCTTTTTCGGTCGTGACATACATACCCACCATCCTTCTTGCTTCACGAATGTACAACTGGTGCGGCCAATTCCCGTTATCGGTGAATTCATCCTTGGCCAGTCCCCACTCCTTCATCCTGTTTCGTACATCCTCCGGCACTCTCGAATCATTCGATACAAAGTATAGCAATCCTTTCTGATACTTTTCATGTTCTTTGACTATCTCTTTTCTTCGCTCATAAGATGCCTCGGGATAATCGTAGTTCATACCGATGAAATCACTGCTAAAGGGGCCATGATTGTTGGTGTCTGTCTTACGGTTGGGGATCAGGTCAAACTTTCTGAACCACTCGTTCCATCCCGATTCGAACACTCTCGCCAGCAACTCGTAATTGGCAGGATCATATCCCTCAGGTTTCTCAAAAGGAACCCTGTTCCCAGGGTGATTGCTCATGCAGAGCCTGAAACAGTATGCCTGGATCTTGCTGTCACCCGAACATTTTGCCCCTGGCGCCTCTGAAGAGATATAGGGTAATAGTCCGCTTTGGGAGTCACCTGGAACGATATAAGGATCAATATCACTCTTGAAGTAGTGTGCATGATGAAACACATCAGGCTGCGCACCATTCCATGATTCGTTGTAGAGAGAACAATCCTCTCTTCCCACGGTATAGTCAACATCCGCTGATGCCATCAGATCACCTTCATAGGTTGCATCGATGAACATTTCTCCGCGGAATGTCTTACCTGACAGGGTGGTGATTGAGGTGATCCGTTCATCTTTTGTAACCACTCCATTTTCCCTGTCAAGCCATTCGTCACGGTAAATTGGAATGTTGAACTCCCGGATATAATCCTCGAAGACCTTTTCAGCCACATGGGGTTCAAAAATCCACATGGTCCTGTTCTCCCCATCCATCGCAACCGTACCTTGTCCCTTGTTTCCATACTCCGATTGCTTCTGCCATTTCCAGGCAGCAGAATCGTTGTAATGCTGCCAAACGCGATGATAAAAATCTCTGGATAACCCCCCGATGGTGCTTTTGTTGCCAGTGTCGGAAAATCCCAAACCACCTGATGACAAGCCCCCAAGGTGTGTATCGGGAGAGACCACGATCACACTTTTTCCCGATTGAACAACCTCAACTGCAGCAATCACGGCAGCGGAGGTTCCTCCGTAAACGATTACATCGGCACTGAAATCACCCTTTTTCCTGCAGGAAGGCAGCAGTATGAGTAGTACTATTACGAACACTAAACTTCTATTATTTCTCATGATGCGTATCAATTTATATCAATTTCTAATATTTGTTTATCTTTCAATAATTGATCCCTTAACAGAACGTAATCAACCTCCTGCACAGCCACACCCGATGATATTGCCAAACAGGCAGCGGTTGCCGCTGACTGTCCCAAAACCATGAACACGGGCTCCATTCGAATAGATCCAAAGGCTATATGAGTTGCACTTAAACAGACAGGGACCAACAGGTTTTCACACTCCACTTTCCTGGGAACGATTGAACGATAACTAATAGGATAAGGATGCGATACACGGGCCTGCACATTCCCTTCATTTTGCACATAACCATTCAAGTCAACATATCGCTGGATATGATGTGAGTCCATACCATACGCGCCCATTCCGACCGGATCATTCACAACCTCTATCCTTTCACAGTTTTTTTGTGTCATCACGTAATCACTGATCATTCTCCTGGCTTCCCTGATGTAAAGCTGCATTGGCCATCCGTTTTCGCCATCTGTATGCTCATCCTTGCATGTACCCCACCTGGAAACAACCTCTCTTACTACTTGCGGGATCCTGGGGTGATATGCCAACGTCCACATCAATCCTTGTTGGTATAGAAGGTGGTTTTGGACGATTTCCTCTCTTTCCTGATAAGTTGCTTCCGGATAATCATAGTTCTGCCCAATGAAATCGGTTGAAAAGCCCCTGTTATTATTGGTATCAGTTTTTCGGTTGGGCATGTGGGAATTGCTCCATGGGACAAGTTTCTCTCCTGTTGGATACATTCGTTCCACGGGACCCGTTCTGGCTTCATAGTTTCTAAACAAGAGTTCATAGTTCCTTTCATTGTAAGTAGCCGGTTTTTGAAAGGGAATACGATTCTCCGGGTGATCGGTCAATGTCATCCGGAAACAATAAGCCTGAATCTTATTGTCTGCTTCGCCATCTATCCCGGGTGGGGCTTCCGAAATGAAGGGTAGCAACCCACTCTTCGGATCACCTTTCTTGATATAGGGATCCACACGATCAATAAAATTATGATTGAATGCATTCCTGGCAACACCCCACTTTAACGTTCTTCCAATCTTGTTTGCCTGAATGCCATTCAGTGTCTCACCATAGTGGTTGTTCGCTTCTCTGCCAACGGTATAGGAGACACCTGCCACTGCCATCAAGTCACCTTCATATGTTGCGTCGATAAACATTCTCCCAGCATAGCGAGAACCGTTCTCCATAATGATTTCAACAATCCTGTTGTCAACTTTTATCACCCCCGCGGCCCTGTCCAATCGTTCCCCGAGCACGATATCAATTTTTGCCTTTGAAATCATATGACCATATACTTCTTGTGCAGCAGATGGTTCAAACGTCCACATCGCATCCTCTCGCTCTTCGGTTAACCGCTGTTTTTCCGATATGTAATCTTCTCTTTTCTGCCATTTCCAGTTAGCTGGTTCATCGTAAAACTGTCGTATCCCTTGATAAAATTCGCGAGATAGTCCTCCTATCACATGTTTGTTACCGATATCTGTCTGTCCAAGCCCCCCCGTTGTCAAACCGCCAATACGCTGGGTTGGTTCAATCATCACTGCCGTTTTGCCCATTCTGGAAGCCTGGATGGCGGCAGTGATACCGGCAGAGGTACCTCCATAAATAACCAAATCATACTCCTTGGTTGTCGCTAATGTAAAAAAGACAAAAGTGCAAAGGAGAAGTGTCGCATAAAAATTTTTCATCAGATCGTAACGTATTTAATCTCTTTTAGGGCTTTACCGAATCCTACTACTTGTTCATCTTTCCTCCAATCGATCACGGAAGATTCATGAGAAGGCGGAATCTTCATCACCAACATGGCCCAATGAGCAGCCGCCAAACAGAAAAAATCTTCCTGGATAAATTACAGAGTCCTCCTTACCTCCTCCTTACCATGAACGCTCCCATGCAAAAGGGGCTGTGCTCTTGTTCACCAAGTCCGTCAGGACGATGGTGCCTTGCCAACCCAATGATATCGAGCCATAAGCGGTCGCGGTGTAGAGGCTTACATGATTTGTAATGCGAACGGCGTAGCTGTTCTCTGCAACCCTTACTTTTTCAAGATCTATTCCAAAATTCTTCTTTAATAATGCAAGTTTCTCTACCTTGCTACCGGTAGTAGCAATTTTTCCCTCTTCTGCGGTGAGCAAGTAATTGTAACCCGGGGGAGAATACCCCCTGTGGCGGAACAAAATCGCACTACCAGTATTCTCTGATGCCTTGTTTTCGAATTGGTTGTTGGTAAATGAAAAATTGGTTCCAAAGAACTCATCACCCGGATCCACATCGTTATAACAAGGGATATTGATGAACGATACATTGGGGAATGTTGAGGTTCTTATGAATTGGGAATTTTTCACGATTCCAAAATCGGTCCTATCCCTGAAACGTACATAATCCCCCATACAATCCTCAAAATAGCACTCTTCAACCCTTATCTTTGTAGGACCATACGCATGATACATCATGTGGGAACCTGAACTGACACCAATCCGTTTGAAAGTACACTCCTTATAGGTTATGTTGGTCGTTCCCTCATAATGACAGCCAGTTGCACCATATACAATACCCCTCATATCGACCCAGTTGCAATTCTCAATGAGAATGTTCTGGGACACGGGCCATCCCGAGGGAGTTCTGATGGCAAGCACATAATTGATAGCTCCGTTACCGGTAAAATTGAAATCCCTGAAATGAATATTCTGACAACCATGAAAGTAGATCAGGTTGCTGGTAGCGGCATGCCCTTCCGGTACAGAAAAGATCACATCAGGTCCCCCCGTCATCGTGAGTTTGTGTTGGGCATTGCCAATCCGTTCCAGACCCAGGCCGTGCATTCCCGGTTCAGTGTAAGCCCTGCTGTAGTCTCCAGGAAGAAATATGACCTCCACGCTTTTCGATGTCAATTCGTTGTTCACCTCATCCCAGAAGATCATATTCTTGAAATCCGCGGCATTCTCAGGGGAATCACCGTTTCCACTACCTGTAGCATGGTAGGATACATATTTTGTCAATTCACTTGCATGGCTTGAGGGATCTTGTGAGACCTGAAGGGTAATCGATTCACCAACCTCTGAGGTAAGCAGCACCTCGACGTTGCGTTTCTCGTTGCTCCTGTTCCTAAGAACGGAGAAGGTTACGACCCCTCCCTCTTCTCCACCCAGGGGATCAACTGTTAACCACGCCGCATCACAGGTCGCTTCCCAGGACATGTCAGTTGTAAGCGTGATCGTTTTCTCCCCGGGGTTTTCACTAAATAACAACTCTTCTACCTCGGTAGAAAACAAGATTCCGCCTTGTGTCACCGGTATCTCTATGGCTTCTCCAATTTCAGGCACGATGACCACCAAGGCTGAACGAACTTCGGTTGTCACGTTTTGAGAAGCGATCAAGGTCAAGGTACCATTTCCTGAACCATTACCGGGACTCACCGTTAACCATTCTGCGTCCGAGGAGACCTGCCAGGATGTCTTGGCAGTGAGGAGAATCGAAGCCTCACCTGCTCTCGATTCAAACATCACCTCACTCTGGTCGACCGAGAATTGATGATCCGTGGATTGGGAAACATTGATCTTGATCGGATCACCTGTGTTAGGGGTCAGGGTAACCACCCCTTTTCGATCTGCAGGGGTATTGTTTGCGGATGCAGTCAGGGTGATGGAGGCACCTTCCTTACCCGATGTGGGATTAACCGAAAGCCAATCAGCGTTTGAAGACGCACTCCAGGAGATGTTCGAGGTAAGGGTGATGGTTTTGCTTCCCCCCTTGGCCGGGAAAGAATCGGCCATGAAATCTACAGAGAATCTCGGGATGAAAGGCTCTTCTGAGGAACAAAAGCTTAACAAAAAACTACTCAGTATGATAATAATATTTTTGTAATGCATCATTATAAGAAAAGTATTAAAATAGTAATTCTTTTTAAGAATGATTGAATTAGAGTCATTTTTTTGTGATATTGAGGGGTCTAGGAGATAGGTTGATCTCACTTTTGTTGACTTTTAAGCAATTGATGGGCACGTAAATATTCCTTGTAGGCATCAAAAGCTCCCACCCCCGGTCTGAAGGATGACCAACTGAACTGGGTGATGTTCTTTGTGAAAAGAGATGCCATGTCGAGCTGTTGTTTCAGCTTTATCCAGCTTCTTTTCTCATAATTTTTCCCTTCATTGGCACAGTTCTCAAACGATTCAACATCCACGCCAAATTGTACCCCTGTTTCATCGCAAGCTTTTTTTATCATCTCAAAATATTGCGGAATATAGACATCGTAATCATCTTCATCCACGGAACAGCGACCACCACAGTCCTGCAGATACATGATATCAATTTCTGGCGTTTTTTCTAAGATTCTTTTATAGAAATGATATGTCAGGTCAGCCGGACGTCCCCTCCACAAGGCAGGAGCAATGGTCACAATAAACTTCCGTTCCTTTGATTTGGCATGCTTCGCCACTCGATTCAGATAGTTGCTTAACATATTCGTTCTCTGAGTATTTAACCAGCCCATCCAGGCTCCATCGTGAAATTCCTCTGCAATATACCACCCGGCGAAGGAGGGACTGGGAGCGAAGAGCTCATATAGCTCGTCAATTAGCTCCACGTTCCTTTCGTAAAGCGCATCGTAGCTGGCAGCATCTCCCCTTTCATCCGGGTATTGCCCCTGGTTTAGCCCCACCAGTACTTTCATTCCGGTTTCTTCAGCGGCACGGAATAGTTGATTCAAATAACCATACTCTTTCTCTTTCCAGCTCAATGAAGAACCTGTGTACCAAAAGGTGTTCACCTCGTTGGGGTAATTCACGGCTCGCTGTACAATCAGGGAGTCAATCCCCACCTCGAGATATTCTTCAAATAAACTTTTCCAATCATAACCATGGTGCGTTGGGTAGTGCAATTGAACAAATATACTCGTGAAAATGGCTGGTTCCATTATCTCCGGCACGAAGGAAGTCAACTGCTGGATTGCATCAACATATATGGTTCCTATCTCTACTTCCATTGGTAGATTCAAGATCTCCAACTGAATCCCGTTCACCCTACTAAGGTTAAGCTCCTTCATACTGTTCCCCTTTTCCGGAACAAACCACTTATAGGGAATGATCAACCGGCTCCACCCTTCATTGTTCAAGATGGTCGAATCAGTATAGAAAAATGCCTCCTGTTCATCATAGCTGAGGGAAAAAGCCTCATCCTGTTGTAACAACTTGACGGTTAATCCATTCATATTCCCTTTTTGGCTCTTCACCCAAAGGGAGATAGCCAATGGATGAAACGAGAGATCGGAGCGGTACATGTCATACCAATTTTGCTTGATGGCGACCATCTGGGCACCACCCCTCACGTTCTTACCAGTGAAGTTATAGTTGAGTCGATAACTACCCTCTCCTTGATATTTGACCTTATCATCTACGATCAGTTCAATCGATGCACCGACTGACTCGACCATGGGAAAAGGCTTGAAAACATTGTTATGCTCAAAATCGCAGTTATTGATGTACTTTGTAGCTCCCTGGCAACTCAAAACGTCCTCAACATCTCTTGTTTGCTCTGCAGCCCTCTCATCTTCATGATCTATCGGCTCTTCATCCTCTATCTTTGGTTTCGCATCCGCACAAGCAGTGCAGAAAAAGAGACAAGCACAGATAAGCTTGATGACAAGTTTTTTATTGGCTATCATACGAAAATATATTTTTGTTTTACAATCATTTATCATTCTACCATACTCATCGAATACCCCCAATTCTAAAGGATCTGTAGTTGTATAGGGTGATCTTTACTACCAGCTCTCTTCCCAGTGAAAAGAGTTATTGTTCCTGTTCACCAGATCATTCAGGAGGATGGCGCCTTCTTTTCTCGATGTAGGACTCACCGAGGGCCAGTCCTTGTTTGAAGAAGCTCTCCAAGAAATATTGTAAGTGAGGCTGATTGTTTTGCGTCCACCCTTGGCAGGAAAGGACTCTGTCATGATATCAACAGAAAAAAACGGAACGAAAGCCTCCTCTTGTGCACAGATGGAAAGCAATGCGATGTTGAGAAACAGTAGCAAGGATGTTCGGTGAAAATTTCGCATATCATAATTATAAACTATTTTATTTCTCCCAATCAAACGGAGGCAGGTTTGCATCGAAGATATTAGTTATATCAGCCGTACCGGTCCATCCCAGTGATTCAGCTCCATACATGACACCGGAATTAATCGAAACCCTCTTGTCATAAATGCCCGGGTATGAGTTATTCACAATCCTGATCTTATTCACATCAAGACCGAAGTTATCTTTCAGGAGTTTTATCTTTTGGGCTTTCGTCCCACTCTCCAGGATGGCTCCCTCCTCAGCTGTCAACAAGTAATGATAGTCACTCGGAGAAAAGCCGGTGTGCCTGAATTGAATCCCGTAACGTGAATCCTGGAAGAGGTTATCGATGAAGGCGTAATTTGTGCCAAAATACTCATTTCCTGGGTTATTGTTGTTATAATTGGGGATCGAGACAAAGGCGGCACCAATCCATCCACTGTTCCGGTTGAAGGTGCAATTTTTCACGATCCCATAGTCGGTGCGATCCCTGAACCGTACATATTCACCGGCACAATCTTCGAAAAAACTGTCATAGACATAGACATGGGTAGGCCCATAGGCGTGATACATCATGTGTGATCCCGTATTAAAGCCAATTCGTTGAAAGATGCAATTCTTATAGGTTACGCCGGTAGTTCCCTCGAAGTGACAGCCGGTAGCCCCATAGACAACTCCCCGCATATCGGTCCAACTGCAATTCTCAATCAATATGTTCCTTGATGGCGGGTATCCCGATGGGGTTCTGATCGCAAGCACATAGTTGATTTCCCCGTTACCGGAGAAAGAAAAATCTCTGAAAGTGATGTTTTGGCTCCCGTGAAAATGGATAAGGGTGTTACGTTTGGCATACCCTTCCGGTACCTTGAAGAGTACTCCCTCCCCACCCGTAAGGATCAGGCGGTTGTTTTCATTCCCCATCCTGTTAAATGCCAATCCGTTTCCCCCGCTCCCGGCACTTATGTAAGCCCTCGTGTAATCTCCCGGTAGGAAGATCACCTCGACACTCTTGGATTCCAGGTCACTATTCACCTGTTCCCAAAAAGAAGGACTTAAGAAATCGGCCGCATTTGCAGCAGAGTCCCCCGAACTGTTGCCGCTTGCCTCGTAGGAAACATACCTGACAATATCACCCACATAGCTGGCTCCCTTTTGAATCACGGTGATTTCAATGGAAGAACCATATTCCGGCATGATGGTAATGATGGCGGTTCGCTCTTCCTGTGTAGTGTTTCGATGTACTGTCACCGTGACTTTCTCCTCTTTCTGACCGTTCCCGCTAACCGGGTCAACCGAGAACCAATCTGCTTCGAACGACACCTCCCAGGGGATGTCTGTAGTCAATGTGATGGAGTGTTCCCCCGGGTTTTCTCCGAATGAGATCTCCGATAGATCGGTAGCGAACAAAATTCCATTCTGTGTCACCGGTATTTCAATTACCTCTCCCGCCTCAGAGGAGAGGGTCACCACCGACATGCGCTTGTGGGCGGTATCATTAAGAGTGGCCGTTAGGGTTAAGACTCCATCTCCAGGACCGCTCATGGGGGTCACAGACAGCCATTCGACGTTTGAGGAGGCTTGCCATGGCGAGTTGGATGTGACGACCACCACCGTATCCTGGGGTGATGCATCTAATATTAGCTCCCGTGCATCTATAGCAAAAATCAGGTTCGATGACTGAGAAACAGTGATTCTGATCGCATCTCCCGTTTCGGGTAACAGGGTCACACTCCCTTTTCGCGTGCTGGGAGTATTGTTCTCGGTGGCAGTCAGGGTGAGGGTTGCATTCCCCGTTCCGCTCTCAGGGCTGACCGTGAGCCAATCGTGACTGGACAGAGTGCTCCAGGATAGGTCGGATGAGAGGGTAATCGTTTTGATTCCTCCGGTTGGTGGAAATGAGTCGGCGGTGATATCAACAGAGAATTGTGGAACAATTGTCTGTTCTTTTGAACAGGCAAAAAAAAGGAGAACAAGCAAAACAGCCCTTGTAAGGCTCTTAAAATCACACATAAATCTTTTTCAGTTAAAAAAATGCTATTTTTTCATTTCCCAATCAAATGGGTTGCCGTTCGCATTAGGCAGATCAGCAATATCGGCTGTGCCGGCCCATCCCAGGGAGGTGGATCCGTAACTAGCCTGAGAGATTAGTGCAACCCTGTTCACAACTCTCTCATAGGCATTATTGGTGATCCTGATCTTAGCCATGTCAAGTCCAAAGTGACTCTTCAATAAATCAGCTTTTGCTTCTTTTGTTCCGCTTGTGAGAATTATCCCCTCCTGCTCGGTCAACAGGCAGGAAAAATCTTTTGTGCTAAACCCCCAATGTCCAAAATAGATCGCATTGGTTGTATTTTGCATGTTCTTGTTAAAGAAACTATTTCCGGTAAAAGAGTAGTTCGTTGCAAAATACTCATCGCCAGGGTTCGCATTATTGAAGAGGGGAACTGCAATAAAAGGTCGGTTCGTATAGCCTTGATTCCTGATGAACATGCAGTTTTTCACGATGCCAAAATCACACCTGTCTCTAAACCGCACATAGTCGCCGGTGCAATCTTCGAAACGGGAATCCATGATTGTTATATGGCTTGCACCATGCGCATGATACATGTGATGCGAGTGACTGTCAATACCTACCCGAAAAAATGTGCAGTTCTTAAAGGTCACATGTGAGGTCTCAGTCCCGTAACACCCAGTAGCACCGTAAATCACCCCTCTCATATCTTTCCACGTACAATCTTCAATCACAATATTCTTGTTTGGCAAGGTGCTCGTGGCGGTAGTAATTACCCTTAAGGCATACCCGATTCGACCATTACCGGTGAAGTGAAAATTGGAAACCACCATATTTTGGCAACCATCGATGCGGATCATTTGATTTTTATCGGGATAGCCCCCAGGGGCAGTAAATCGGACCTCCTGGCTACCGGTAAGGGTAAGCTGATAAATTGCACTACCCAAATTTTCCAACGTCAAACTTTTCTCCGTGAATGCACGGCTGTATGTTCCAGGAATAAACCTCACCTCTACGCTTGTGTATTTCAACTTGTTGTTCACCTGTGTCCAGAAACTATCGTTTAAGAAATCTGCCGTATTTTCTTTTGAGTCACCACTTCCATTTCCAATAGCACTGGGAGCGACGTACCTGATCGAATCAACAATATGCTTGAAAGGTTCCTGCGAGATGTTGATCTCGATCGTTTCTCCAGTTTCAGGTGATAGGGTGACGATTGCTTTACGAAGTACGGCTTCTGTGTTCCGGATAGCTGATACAAGGATGCTGGCAGTTCCAGTACCGGTAGCAGGACAAACAGACAACCAATCGACATTCGAAGAGGCTTGCCATGCAGTATTTGAAGTCAGGATCACCGTTACATCCTGTGATTCAGCCTCAAATTCAACATCTCTCAGATCTACATTGAAGAGATGATTGGAAGGTTGGGAAATGTTGATATTAATCGATTTCCCAGCCATAGATATCAATGTCACTTTGCCATTTCGTGCAACGGGGGAATTGTTTACCGTAGCTGTGATCGTGATGGAGGTTTCTCTCTTACCCTGTGAGGGGCTTATCGTAAGCCAATCGTCGCTCGTGGAGGCACTCCAGGATACATCTGCTGTAAGGTGGATCGTTTTTTGTCCTCCCGTGGATGGAAAAGAATCCGCAGTGATATCTACTGAGAAACTGGGTGCCATAGGCATTTCCCTCGAACAAACACTGAACAAAATAACGGTTAACACAAGGGCCATTAATTCTACTCGCTTCTGCATGAAATAGTGGAATTATCTTAGCGTGTTGTTAATTGATGAAACTCGATTTTGAACGTAAACCCGGAACCAAAATTTCTTTGGTTCCGGGTTTCAAGTTACCCAGTTAGAAAATTCATTCAGCAGGATACCCATAGAAGGTGAATTCCATTGCACTAAAGGTATGTGAGTCGTTCCATGTCTGGAGGTTGACAAAGCGTACATAACGATATGCCCCACTGCCTACCGGCATCTCAAAAAGATGGCCGCGCAGGTGTTCTTCAATGTCTTCAGCGCTATTTTCACCGACCGGCAATCCTGATGGTTTGATTACTTCGAATTCACCCAGCTTCTTCCATGAACCGTCGCTTCTCCAGTTTGGATTGGTTTGCGGCTCGTTCGTAACCCACAGTTCAAACCGCCGAACAGAGGTTGACCTGTAGACCCATCCGGTGGCATGATGTGCCATGTTGTTCACACGAAACTTGGTAAGAATCGACTTCTTACCAAGGTCAATGCTGATCCAGTTGGGTATCGGTGGGGTTTGGGTATCCTTTTGAAGGAAATAGGTCAACGATGTCGGCCCATCCCAAAGATTCTCTATTACATTTGCAGAATATCTGGGCGTGTCGGAATCATCCTCCAAGGAGAGGTTTGAAAAGAGTGACTTGTCGAGCTCAATCCCTTCGGTTTCCACCAAAGTCACTGTGGTAGGTGCTGAGTAAAAGGTATCAATCGCATTCGGTTCCGGCAGGTAAAGAGTTCTGTATTCGAAGGTTCCGCTTATCGGGAACTGGGTAAGGGTGTCTGTAAGGAGTTCTGGGAGGATTCTCCTCACCACCTCCTCACCTTCAGTGTTCTGATACTCCACTTCTACCATCACCATGTTAGATTCAGGCTCCATCCAGTCGATGATCAGATTCAGACCACTTCTTTCATAGGACGTATAGGTGCGGTTGGCCAGTGTTCTCTCGTAATTCTCGCCGTAGACCCTACCAATGGAGGAGGAGCGAACAGAAGAGTTCCTGTTTTTGTCGAATAGAAAGATATCAAACTGATAGATATTCTCCGGCAGATTCTCCAGGAGCAATCGCACCGTGTCCACTTGATCAGACTTCACCAAGTTTCCCTCGATAGAATCGGTTCTGTTGTTCCAATAAACCTTATAAGCGGCTATCTTTGGATCAGAGATCAGCAACCAGGAGAGTTCTATTCGATTTCGACCTCCCTTTGTCTTGATCGAGTCAGCCCGGCCAATATAGATGGTCTCGCCGGTTCCGATGAACTCCTTGTAAGTGTCTTCCAACGATTCGCAGCCACCCATGCTACCCAGTAAAATGGCAGCTACGAGAATAAGTAATAATTTCTTGAATATTTTCATGACTCCTTAATTGTTATCTATTCTTTCAACCATGTTCGTTACTTGCTCAACCGGCTGTCCCCACAGGGTAAACTCAAGTGCACAAAAGTAGTTTAGGAAACCCCAGGTCTCGATTGCAACAAAGCGCATGTAACGATACCCCTCTTCTATCAGTGGGAAATTGTAATCCTCGCCTTCTAGATTCTTTGCACGATCCTCGGCGGTTAATTCCCCTACTGGCAAGCCGGAAGGCTTGATCGATTCAAACCGCCCCATAAATTTCCAGTCAGACCAGTTGGTCGTGGGGGTGTTGGTTGTCCATATTTCAAAAATCCTGGGTGTACAGTTTCCATATATCCATGTATTGCTATGATTCACGTGGTGAATCTTGAAACGACCAAAGATATATTCTTTCCCAAGATCTATGGTGATCCAGTTTGGTAAAGCTATTCCGGGAATACGATTATCCTGGAAAAAATAGGTCTTGTCACCGACGGTACCTGTCCAAAGCTGATAGGTTGGACTATATCTGGGCTGGTTGGTGTCATCAGGGAGGTTCGCATCCTTCCACAACGACTTGTCAAATTCCACCTCGTAGAGGGGGGTGAGTGTTTCGATAAGTGTATCCGACTCGTTACCCCATTTATCCCTAAGGAAGAAGGCGAAGTCAACCGGTTCAGGCGGAAATCCGCGAACATAAAAATCGCGTTCTATTGACTGAGTATAAAGACGATCATATTCAGCCCAATCACCGCTAACCGAATCTCGAATCAAGGTGAAAAGGACATATTCCTTTTCCAGTTTGTTAAACATGGAGATATAAGCACCCCCCCATGTGCTCTGGACCTTTAATGTCCTTAACACCTCGTGAATGGGAGCTTCTAGGGGATTGATCCGAACAGTCACCTCAGGAGAGTAGTTCTCACCTCTATCCACTGCTTTCAATTGTACCGTATACTCTTTGCTTTCGGAAAAACCCTCGATCAGGATATAGTTCTTAAAAACAGATGATTTTAGCTCTTTTTGCTCTCCATGAGGTGTGGTATAGGTTGCTATTACATAGAGTAAATCATTGTCATCCGGCAGTGTATAGCTAATTTTTGCTGCCCCCGGCATGTTCTCCACCATAATATTTGCAATGGGTTGAGGTGGATTGCCATCATTTACCATTGGTCCTTTAAAATCCTCTGAACATGAGATAATTAAAAGAATACCCATTATCAATAAGAAAATTTTATTTTTCATAATCATCTATTTTATTTGGTTACCATCCAATATTTTGAACCAGGTTTCTATTAACAATAATGTCATATTCTCTTATTGGCCAGAAATAGTCCTTGAATTCAAACTTTTGATTAAACAACACGCGCTCTCTGTAATAATTTTCTTCAGTGGTTTGATCAACATCCCAACCGGTGATGGGCTGGTTGAGCTCATATGTAGCTGTTTTCCATCTCCTTAGATCCCAGAAACGTTGTCCTTCGAATGCCATTTCAATTGTTCTCTCCTGTTGAATAATCTCCCGCATACCCTCTTTTGTGGTAAATTTGGTGGGATTGGTTGAATAGTTGTTCCAGGAATCCTCTACACCGTTTAGTCCGGCTCTCGCACGGATGGTGTCGACATAGGTATACACCTCTTCACTGGGGCCGTTCAACTCATTCAATGCCTCTGCATAGAGCAGGTAGAGATTTCCCAATCGCAAGATAGGCCAGGGATAAGAGGTGATGGTATAGTCCGACGAACTAGTGTTGGTATTTGTATAATAATCCAGCTTTTTTGCATAGTAACCTGCTACCGAGTGCCATCCAGCCTGTTGTTTTCCGCCCAGTTGGCCTCTTTTTCCTTCAAAGAAGAAGGGATTTTCATCATCGTACCTCCCATGGCCGTACCAGGTACCACCATCAAACCCGAGTGAGGCATAAAAACGGGGTTCTCTATCAAAGTTGAATTCGGCAGTGGTGTAGCCCGTTTTAATCCTGTAACGATCCTCATCGGTAGCCATGCGCAGGGAGAATCGTTTGGAATAATTCCAGGTACGATCCTCTTCGATAGGTACTCCATTCACAGAGTAGAACTTCCCAGCTAACTTCTTTGTTACGCCAAAGGATCCAGTTGCCCCGGAGCTAGCTGAACCGCTCACGTTGGGAGACAAGGCGCGGGGATGTGTCCAAGATTGAAGGTTTGTCACCCGGCTATTGGTGTTTGCCCAGATAATCTCGGAGTTCCACCGTTCAGAGACGATCCCCCGGATGGTAAGGTGAAGCTCTGTTTCTTCAGAAACATCTGTTGTGAAGAGGCTCCCTTGGAATTTATACAACTTATACCCCACAAGATGAGCCAAGTCGATTGCCTCCTTGCAAGCATCTACTGCTAGCTGCCATTTCTCATCACTATACTCCTGGTTGAAGAAAGTTAGACCATCCGGGGTTTTGAAATCCTTGTAATCGGTGTTTCCGTTGAAAATAGGACTGGCAGCATATACTCTCATATATGCTTTCATGCCCAATGCAATCGGGAGGGTGATCCTACCCAATTCCGTTGATTCATCCGTAACCGTGTTTGGGAGAAACTCCACAGCCTCATCGATCAACTCGAAGATGTAATCAAATACCTCATCCACCGGTTGACGGTAAACACGCACTTCTTCACCGGAAGCCGAGATGGGTAAATTTTCCTTTATAATGGGTATCGGACCATAGGCCCTTAAAAGATAGAAATGGTAGTAAGCTTTCAGAAACTTCACCTCTGCAGCCCATTTGTTCTTCTCCTCCTCATCCATATCGGGTACGCTCATGATGTTATCCAGGAAGATATTGCACTGACTGATTGCCTCCCATAGGGGTTTCCCGCTGTTCGCACCGCGCCAGTAATCGACCCGGGGATTATTCTTGTTTTGTTCCCCCTTAGCGATGTTCCATGGCTGCCAGCTATTGGCATAAGCCTGTTGTGAGAACCACCACTCATCGGCTCCGAACAAAGCAGGGTTGCTTTGTGGATTGGCGTGATCGGGAATGTATCTGTAACAGGTGGATAGAAACTGTTCTGCAGTTGCTCGCATTCTGAATGCGTATTCGATGGTAGCAACGTTATCAGGTACAATATCTAAATAGTCTGCACATGAAATGGGTAACAGTAATAATAAGCTGAATACAGTTTTATATATATGTTTCATTGTTGCTTTATTTAAAATACAATATTAAGTCCGACATTATATACCCGTTGCAAGGGATAACCGAGTCCGTTCCCTCCCATCTCGACATCCCACAACTTGAATTTGCTCCATAAAAACAAGTTTGATCCACTTGCGTAAATTCTAAATGCTTGCATGTTAAACTTTTGTGTGAATTTCTCGGGCAAGTTCCATCCGATCTCCGCTGTTTTCAAGCGTAGAAAGCGTCCATCGTTCAACCACCAAGTACTCCACTGGGTGTTATTCACCTGCCTCTCCGTACTCAGCCTGGGCCACAATGCATAAATATTCTGGTTATCCAGTGAAAAATGGTCGTCGGCAAAAGCTTTCAGGATGGTCTTATCACCAACGAACGGTTCCACTTCTGCCGGACCATCCGATCCTCCCATCCAGAATGAGGAACGTGCAGATCCCTGGAAAAACGCAGATATGTCAACATTTTGATATCCAAAAGAGAAGCCTCCGCCATAGATGATTTCAGGGGTTAACGGAAATCCTATGGGTACCTGGTCGAGAGAAGTTATCTCACCATCTCCATTCATATCTTTATACTTGATATCACCCGCAATGTTGGGGATTCCCCCGAAGTTTTGTCCAGGTGAATTGTACACCTCCTCATCATCCACGAAAAGTCTTTCAGCGATATAACCACGGGGTTGCCCGATAGGATAGCCCACGCGTGACATCCACCACTCATCGTACTCTGGTTCTTCATAAACTTCGTACCGATTGCTAGCATAGGTGAAATTTCCCCTGATCTGGGTCCATATTTTATTTGTAAAATGGTGGGAATAATCGGTCGAGAGTTCAAATCCACGTGATGAGGCTTCCCCAACGTTTGCCCTCACATCTGCTTGCAGCCCCATCGTGTTGGGAATGTCAGCTCTGGACATGAGAATATTGGATCTCCACTCATCAAAAAGGTCAAATTGTATATTCCACTCATCAAATAAGCCTATCTCAAAAGCCATGTTACGCTTTTTCGAAACCTCCCAAGTGATGTGTGGGTTTTCGTACCGTCTCACGGTGATACCCGGCCTTGTATAATTGCTTTCCCTTCCGAAGGTATATCCGGTTGAAGTCATGTCCACATCAGAGAGATAAAAGAACCTGTCTGAAGAAGATCCAATCTGATCATTCCCAACCAAGCCATAGGTTCCCCTTACCCTGAAATTATTGACCACATTGCTGATTGGTTCCCAGAACTTCTCGTTCGAAAGGGTCCAGGCTAGTCCAAAAGAGGGAAAGAACCCGAATCGATATGCCTCATGGAAACGTTCGGAGCCATTGTACCCGAAGTTAAATTCTGCGAAATAGCGTGAATCGTACGAATAGGTGGTTCTTCCTGACAACCCCAGGTTACGAGAAGGAAGTGTAAGCTGCAAGGTGCTTCCCTGTGCATCAGACTCGTTTCGGAAGATGGCAACAAGCATGGCACTCAAATCATGTTTTTCTACAAAGGTGTGGTTGTAGTTCAATGCGCTTTCAGAATAGATCACTGAGGATTGAGAACGTCCACCGATGCTGAAATCCAGGTATTCCCTGCCACTGGTTGGATTAATCACATCGATCAAGTAATCACCCGTTCTCCTGTTGAAATACGGCATATCATAATAGAAGGGATTATAGGAACGTTCAATCTGATAGCGTGAAGTGCGATTGGTGTTGAACAGTGAACGAAACCGTAATCCTTTTAAGATGAAATCTAAATCCTGCTTGAATTCTACTTGAGCCATCATCATCGAACGGTCATATTCCCTGTATCCTCTCACCATATTGGCATAAGGATTACTAAAACTCCGGTCCCGCAACCCTCCAAACATGATGTGTTGTACATATTGATGGTTTTCATCCTTGGGATAGTATGGAGCGAAATCCACCGGGTTGCTTCGAACTACTTGTTGAAAAACCGATTCAGCTCCCCCGAGAGGTCCCGAATAATCATCGAAGTTCCCGTTCAGCCTTACAATTAGCTCCGATGTTTTGGATAGGTTTACGTTCACATTTGCTCTGAGGGTGTATTTCTTGAGATCGATGTTATTGTTGAAGTTATTCACCTTGTCAACTTTTAAAGCCCCGTTGTCCTGTGTGTATGAAGCAGAAACGAAATACTGGGCAACAGATCCTCCACCGCTGACACTGAAGTCGTAACGTTGATTCAACGTATTATCCTTGAACAATATCTCCCTCCAGTCGTTTGCAGGAAAAATGAGCGGGTGAATGCCTGCCTCAGTGGCATCAATCTTCTCCTGTGAATACAGGGGAGGCTCAAAGGGAGAACGTGAGACTGTAGCTTCGTTATGCAACCGCATAAAAGTCACCGGATCAGCAAATTCAACCTTTTGCGTAGGCGTAGAAACAGACATCTCGGCCCTTGCCGATACGCGTGGACGCCCTTCTTTTCCCTGCTTGGTGGTAACACTGATCACACCATTTGCGCCACGGGCACCATAAAGGGCGGTGGAGGTAGCATCTTTAAAGATCGAGAAGCTCTCGATATCATCTGGACGAAGCCGTGCCAACTCGGTTGTTGACAGTTCCATTCCGTCAATCAGAATCAAGGGATTCACCTTTCCAGTACCAAATGAGGTAACACCGCGTACGAAGAAGTTAGCATCATCCTGTCCCGGTTCACCGGTCCGTTGATAGGAGATGATACCGGCTGCCTGCCCGGCCAACATTTGCGTCAGGTTGCTGGTTGGTGCTTTCAGTTCCGAGGGTTTGATCGAGGTTACGGATCCCACCAGGTCCGTTTTCTTCTGTGTGCCAAAAGCGACAACCGTCACCTCTTCTAGCATTTCACTCGATACGCCCAATTTAGCATCAATAACACTTTCTCCGCCGATCCGGATTTCGAGTATCTCGTAACCGATATATGAGAACTGAAGTATGGAGTTGGTAGAGGCAACGCTGATTACGTAGTTTCCGTTGATGTCAGTCGTAGTCCCATTTATGGGATCTGAATCCTTTTCAATGACAGTGGCTCCTATCAATAGTTCACCATTCTCATCGATAACCCGACCAGTTACCCTCTTGCCATTTTGGGAATGGATGTCATGAGGAATTATCAATAGGCATAAAAGTGTGAACAGAACAATTCGGAACCATTTATTCTCACGTTTTCTAATAAAAAATAAGCTATTTACTTCCATAAATATTGTTTAAAAATTAACATTTTACTTTCTATCACATCTCATTCATATGAAGGTTAAATTTTATTTTTTTCTTGAGGCAGATTAACTCACAGTTATTGCTCTGTTTTTCATAAAGCTAAACCAAACATATCATTATTATATAATTTAAATAATTTTACGTATTTATCACGTAGCAAATTAAATGATTCAGAAACCAAATTCATGTAATAAAAACGCTATAATATCCTCAATTAGCGTTATCATTCTATAATCAACTTAAAAATGGAGATAAAGAGTTGGAGTACTCCCTATCAATGAGACAACAGTAACAGAGAACAACGGTCTAATTAGTTGTTCCTTGATCCTTTCGGTAACACGAATGAAAGCTGAATGGCTACATCGTCCTTGGTTGCTTCTATCTTCAAGCCCACATCTCCTTTTCGATTAAAAGCAAGATAGCATCTTATGCCTTTCTCATCGGTTATACGAACTGTAACAATCTTATCATCTATCTCATGGCTTGAATCAACATTTACAGCATTCTTAATTGTTACCGCCTTCAACACGTGGAGAAATTCACCGGTATACCAGGTCGATTGACTCAT
>DGZP01000101.1:5591-6583 GCA_002398565.1 Proteiniphilum sp. UBA4977 | reverse complement strand
ACGGGCTATGACAATAATGTGCCTCCGGTTGAAACCATTGAATAGCATATAAATGAGAACGATTTTTCATACTTTTCTCTTCTGTTTTCTTCTTGTCTTGCCCGCTCCAGGCAGTACGGGGGGAGGTCATCCGGTTGTTCCGGATGACACGATCAACGATGCTGCCTGGTGCTGGTTTTCAGACCCGAGGGCAATCTATTATAAGGGCAATCGAGAACAGGTATATTATGGTTATATAAACGGGAAAGGTGATGTAAGGGTAAGTTCACATGACCTGAAAACAGGTGAAAAAGAGACATATGTGCTTCACCCGGGATTGGAGGTAGATGACCACAACGTACCCACATTTCTTTTTCTTCCCGACGGGAGATTACTTGCCTTTTATAATCATCACAATGGCAACATTTTCATGAGAAAAAGTAAATATGCCGAATCAATACGTGAATGGGAAGAAGAGACGGTTATTTTGGAAAAGGATTCATTAAACAGATACTGTTATACCAATCCGGTTATGTTGAGTGGCGAGAACAACAGAATATATCTTTTTGGGCGGAATATTGTCCGCAATAAATTGGGAACTTATACGGATACCCGGATATATGCAATCTATAGCGACGACTACGGGAATACCTGGAGTAAAGAAAAAAACCTGTTTGACAACCAAGGACGCAATACACCCCAATATGTAAAATATACCTCCGACAACAAATCGAGAATAGATTTTCTTTTTACTGATGGACATCCCAAACAAGATGCAGCTATCTCTGTATATCATATCTATTATCAGAATGGCGAATTTAGACAGACCAATGGACAGAAAATTTGTTCATATAGTGATGCTCCGGTTGTGATTGGAAAAGTGAACAAGGTTTATGATGCAGTGAAGAACGGGGTAAGGTCATGGATATGGGATATTGCCCTGGATAAAGACAATCATCCGGTTATCACTTACGCCCGCTATCCTTCGGAAATGGAACATCAATATTATTATG
>DGZP01000101.1:3461-5346 GCA_002398565.1 Proteiniphilum sp. UBA4977 | reverse complement strand
GTGGGACGGAAGAGAATGGAACACCATAAAAGTGACTGACGCCGGGAACTATATTACGATTATTAAGCCGGGAAAAAAATTGTTGGAAGCTCACTATTCCGGAGGTATTGTGTTGGATCACAGCAATCCTGATATAGTTTTTCTGTCCAGGAAGATTGGAAATCAATTTGAACTGGAAAAGAGGATTATTGGTGCTAACGGGGAGCAACAGGTTTTCCCTCTTACACAAGCTTCCCGAAAAGATAATTTACGTCCTTATGTGATATATGGTAAAAATAAGGGCCCTTCCTTGCTGATGTGGATGGAGGGTTTTTATTATCACTATACAGACTTTAAAACAGATATAAGAATAAGGGAGATAGACAATGAGCCAAAAAAGTCTATGGGCCAATGAATAATGTATGGAAATGAAATTGAACAGGTTCTTTCTTAGCTTGTTGCTTCTTACCCTATCGTTTATAAATGGGGTTTGTGGAGAGGCTTTCAGTGTTAAAATTACTCCTCACCATAAGGATTGGGTATATAAATTGGGCGAAAAGGTCGAGTTTCTGGTTACGATTACGGAAGAAAATCCTTCAAGCCGCAACTTCTCCATCCAGTATGAGATCGGACCTGAAAAGATGCCTGCTGTCGTAAATGTTTCCCAAAAAGTAAAAAGCGGAATACTGCGAATCGATGGCGGTACTTTGAACAGTCCTGGTTTCCTCAGATGTAAAGTCACCGTCTCTTCAGGTGATGAGATACGTACGGAGATCGCAACAGCAGCCTTTGCCCCTGAATTAATTGAGCCTACTGCATCATTACCTGCCGATTTTGACGAGTTTTGGTCCGAACTGAAATCATCACAGAAGGATCTTCCACTTGATCTTAAGTTAACGCCGATAGAAGCCAAAAGTAACGATAAGGTAACTTATTACCATGTGGATTATCAAAATTTTGAATTCAAGAACCGCTCTTACGGCATCCTCTCCATCCCTAAAGGAGACGGTCGCTATCCAGCAGTAATACGATTTCCCGGAGCCGGTATCCGACCCCTGGGTGGAAACTCGGTAGTGGCCGACAAGGAGGTGATAACCCTTGATCTGTATATTCATCCTTTTCCCGCAAACATGGATAATGAATTTTATGATCAACTGGCGAATACAGCACTCCCCAATTATATGTTTTTCGGAACCCATGATAAGTACTCTTATTATTATAGGAGGGTCATTTCCGGTTGCCTGAGGGCCGTGGATGTGATACATTCGCTACCTCAGTTCGATGGAGAAAATTTGGCCGCTTGGGGATCCAGTCAGGGAGGGGCTCTTTCCATAATCACCACTGCCCTGGATAAACGAATAAAAATGCTGGTTGCTTTATGTCCTGCCATGTGCGATTTTACCGGTTACTTGAACGGCAGAGCGGGTGGATGGCCTCATTTTTTTAATCAGGAAAACCGTTCAATGTATCAAAATAAGCAGGTAATCAGTGTGCTATCATACTATGATGTTGTGAATTTCGCCCGGCAAATCACGGTCCCCGGTTTCTACTCATGGGGGTTTAACGATGAGACTACTCCTCCAACCTCTTTTTATTCTGCATTCAATGTCATTAAAGCACCGAAGCGAGTACACATTATACCGGAAGGTAAACATAAAATCTATCCTGAGCAGGTCGACAAAACATATGCCTGGATACTCGAAAAACTAAGAGAAAAATAACATATGTCAGGAAAAAAACTATCCGCATGGATTCATACCATCGGGCCGGGTCTCATTGTGGCAGCATTGGTATTCGGGCCAAGCAAACTTACCATCACCTCTAAAATCGGAGCCAACTTTCAGTATGGTCTTCTCTGGATCATCATCATTGCGATCTTTTTTATGGCAATCTACACACTTATTGC
>DGZP01000101.1:2380-3078 GCA_002398565.1 Proteiniphilum sp. UBA4977 | reverse complement strand
TTCAATCTTATTGGTATTCTCCTCCTTTTCTTCAGGAATTTCTACAAGGTGCTCGAGAAAGTGATGATTTCATTAGTGGGGTTAATGCTGGTAGCATTTATTATCACCCTTATAGAGGTAAAACCAAATGTGGTGGAAGTAGTCAAAGGTCTTTTTATTCCCCGTGTCCCAGACGGATCAGTGGGGTTGATCGTGGCTTTTATGGCTTCATGTTTTTCCATTGTGGGAGCATTTTATACATCCTACCTGGTACAAGAGAGAAAAAAGATTTCGGGAAGAGAAAAAACAAACCAATCCAGCAGTTTGACAGGTATCTTTATTCTTGGCTTGCTGAGTGCTATCGTAATGATTTCCGCAGGAGCTATCCTTTCTCCTCTCGGGATTGAAGTGAAAACAGCTACCGATATGTCTCTTGCTCTAAAGCCTGCATTTGGGGACTATGCTTCTGCTGTATTTCTGATTGGCCTTTTTGCCGCGGGATTCTCTTCAATAATAGGAAATGCCAGTATCGGAGGGACCCTTCTGAGCGATGCCTTGGGCTATGGCTCCAATTTCAGCTCGAAAAAAACAAGAGGTATAATTGCACTTGTTATGGTTATCGGTGGCGTAATAGCTATCATCTTTGGTGGAGCACCCCTGGAGTTGATTGTGTTTGCACAAAGCATTACTATTTTTATCGTTCCAATAATTGGGATAGC
>DGZP01000101.1:0-2087 GCA_002398565.1 Proteiniphilum sp. UBA4977 | reverse complement strand
TAATCAATTTTATAGATATATTCCTGAAATAAATAACTATCAAAGTTCATGACAAAAGAAGATATTTTATATGATTATTTACGTCCGTCGCAGCAGTTAATAGCGGATATGGGCAGGATAAAGGGCGATATTTTAATCCTTGGAGCTGGGGGGAAAATGGGACCCTCTATGGCACGCCTGGCCACGGAAGCTATACGGCAATCGGGAACGGAAAAAAAAGTTTTTGCCTTCTCCAGATTTTCGGACCAGACGGTGGCCGACGAGTTGAAAACATACGGTGTGGAGATCATAAAAGGAGATCTGCTGAATGATGCGGAACTCCTTGCATTACCCGATGTGCCGAACGTCATCTATCTGGCGGGGTACAAGTTCGGGACGACCGGTAATGAACCTTATACATGGATCATGAATGCTTATCTTCCCGGTAAAGTAGCAGAAAAATTCAAGAACTCAAATATTGTAGTCTTCTCATCCGGAAACATCTATCCTTTATCTGAAGTGGTATTGGGAGGATCAACTGAAGATACGTCCACTGCTCCTGTGGGAGAATATGCACAGTCCTGTCTTGGCAGAGAAAGAATGTTCCAGTATTTCTCCCGGAAAAATCAAACTCCCATGTTGCTTTACCGGCTTAATTATGCCAATGATGTAAGTTACGGAATTCTACTTGAGATAGCCCTGTCTGTGTATGATGGGAAAAGCATTAACCTTGCCACGGGAAATGTGAATGTGATCTGGCAGGGAGACGCCAACGAAATAGCTATCAGGTCGCTTTTGCATTGTGAAATTCCTGCAAGAATACTGAATGTAACCGGCCCGGAGACAGTCTCTGTGCGATGGATTGCACAGGAGTTTGGAAAAATATTCAATAAATCCGTGAATTTCATCTCTTGCGAAGAACAGAGTGCCCTTCTCAGCAACGCTGCAGAATGTTTCAAAATATTTGGGTACCCCTCAGTAACATTGAAGCAAATGGTAGAACTGATTGGAAAATGGGTAATGGAAGGTGGTAAAACAATCAATAAACCCACTCATTTTCAGGAAAGAGAGGGTAAATATTAATCATTTAGTCTTATGATGAAGTTTAGTAACCCAGAAGTACTGGATAAACTGATGGAAGGTGGATTTATTCCCGCTCATCCACTCGCACTGAATTCCGATCTGACTATTGATGAACAGTCTCATCGCAGGCTGACCCGCTACTACCTGGCTTGTGGTGTGGGTGGTGTTGCCATTGGTGTGCATACGACTCAATTCGAAATACGGGATCCTCAATTTAACTATTACAGACAGGTACTTGAAATCACAGCCGACGAACTTTTCCGGTCGGGAAAAGCCAGTTCCCTTATCAAGGTGGCCGGAATATGCGGCCCGGTTAATCAGGCTCTGGAAGAGGCTGAAATTGCCCAGTCACTGGGGTATGATTTGGGGCTTTTAAGCATGGGGGGACTGAACGATTTATCGGAAGATCAATTGCTGGATCGAACCAGACAAGTAGCAAAGGTGATTCCGGTTTTCGGTTTCTACCTTCAACCTTCCGTCGGAGGAAGGGTTTTCAGTTATGATTTCTGGAAAAAATTTTGTGATATTCCAAATGTCTGTGCCATCAAAACCGCTCCTTTTGACAGATACCAGACCCTTGACGTCGTAAGGGCCATCTGCCACTCGGGGAGGGAACCGGAGATTGCTTTGTATACAGGCAATGACGACAATATTGTAAACGACCTCATAACCCCTTATCGCTTTAAGGTGGGAGATCGTGTTGTTGAAAAAAGATTTGCAGGTGGACTGCTCGGGCATTATGCGGTGTGGACAAAAAAATCGGTGGAATTGTTTCGTCATCTGAAAGAGGGACTCAGGAAAGGGACGCTGGATTATCCGGCTGTTTTACAGACAGGAGTAGAGGTCACTGATATGAATTCGGCTATTTTTGACGTTGCACATCGTTTCAAGGGGTCCATTTCCGGTATCCATGAGGTGTTAAAACGGCAGGGCCTCATAAAGGGAATATGGTGTCTTAGTCCGGAAGAGAAGCTTTCCGAAGGGCAAAGAGAGGAGATTGACCGGGTAATTAGCCAGTATCCTCA
>DGZP01000049.1 GCA_002398565.1 Proteiniphilum sp. UBA4977 | reverse complement strand
AAAAAAGGATGGCCGACAACGACCATCCTTCTCAAACAAGTATGCTTAAAATTAATTTACTTCTCTATTCCCAGTAACTCCACATCAAAAATAAGATTGGAGAAGGGTTTAATAGTACCTCTGTCGGCTGAACCGTAAGCGAGATTGTAAGGAACATAGAGTCTCCATTTTGAGCCGACGGGCATCAGCTTCAGTGCTTCAGTCCATCCCGGAATTACCTGGGTAACACCAAAGGTGGCAGGTTCGCCCCTGTCAACACTACTGTCAAATACAGTACCATTGATCAATGTGCCGTGATAATGCACTTTAACCTGATCGGTATCGGCAGGAATGGCTCCGGTTCCTGCACGAAGGACCTCGTACTGCAAACCACTGGGAAGTGTGACCACTCCTTCTCTCTTTGCATTTTCAGCCATATACGCATCTCCAGCGGCAATGCTATCCTTGTACTGAATTTTTAAATCTTCTTCCTGACGGGCCGTTTCTGCGGCCTGGGATTTTTCTACTTCAGTCTGAATCAAATTGCTTGCTTCCATTTTGCCAATTGCGAGCTGCTGGTTCTTCAATACGGAAATAAGACCGGCCAGTATCTGATCATTGTTTACCTTTTTGGTAGAGTCTGTACCAAAAAGCATGGTATTGAACTGCGGAAGCATCTGTTGTGAAAACTGAACACCAATACTGAGTCCGTTGGCGTAGGCCGATTTCTCTTCCTGATTCATCCCTTCGATCAGTCCTTTGATAAAATCGTTGAGCTTGGGAGCGTTAATCTTATTTACCGAATCAATCTTTGCAGCCATCTCTTTTTGCAGCGCTGCTTTCTGTGTGGAATCGGCAGAGGCTATCCTCATCTGATAGTCATATTCAATGCCGGAGGCACTTACCAATACTCCTGATTGTTCCAGAAACTGTACCAGTCCCTGATCGGCCATACTTACTCCGTAGGCGTAGGAAACACTGTCCACTGAATTTTTCAGGGATGTTTTAGGCGTAGAAGCTCCGCCGCAGGAAACCATTGTGATGGCCATAATAGCCACAACACTGAAAGTAGTTAAAATTGTTTTTTTCATTTTTCTTTTAATTAAATCACTTATTTATTAAAAATTTCTTTGTTGTTATATTGAGACGGGATGTAGAAATCAAACAATTCCCAACAACTCCACATCAAAGATAAGGGTAACGTTGGGTTCAATGGAACCACCCGCACCTTGTTCCCCGTAAGCCAGCTCAGAAGGGATATACAACCTCCATTTTGATCCGACAGACATCAGCTGAAGCGCTTCTACCCATCCTTTGATGACCTGATTCACACCAAATACTGCAGGCTGCCCGCGATCTATTGAGCTGTCAAAAACGGTGCCGTCAAGTAATGTGCCGTGATAGTGGCATTTCACCTTGTCGGTGGCCTTGGGCTTTGCACCATTGCCTTCGGCCAACACTTCATACTGCAAGCCGCTGGAAAGGGAAACTACACTCTCTCTTTTGCGATTTTCTTCCAGAAAAGCCTTGCCGGCTTCCAGATTCTTACTGAACATTTCATTCTGTTGTTTGCTGAAATAGTCCTGTATTACACTATTTGCTTCCTGAGGACTCATAGAGGGAGTTGTGTTGTTCATTGTAACTGTAAAGGCTTCCACGAAAGATTTCACATCCAGTTGTCGCAACCCTGAGTTCATTAGATTTGAGGCCATACTCATCCCTAACGCGTAACTTAATTTATCCATTCACTTTCTTCTTTTTCAATTTGGAGACAAAAGTACGATTTTAATATGAAATAACTTCGACTTCTGGCAATAAAAAACTATATTTGTCTGATATAAACGAAATAAGAGACTTTGATGAAGAAAAGGATGGTTGTACTTACCGGAGCAGGCATGAGCGCTGAAAGCGGTATTGCTACTTTCCGGGATGCCGGGGGATTGTGGGAACATTATCCGGTGGAACAGGTAGCTACTCCCGAAGGGTTTGAAGCAGACCCTGAACTGGTATTAAACTTCTATAACATACGACGCAGAGAACTGTTGAAAGCGAAGCCAAATGCGGGGCATCAGGGTCTTGCTGAAATGGAGAGCGATTTCGATGTACATATTATTACCCAGAATATCGATAACCTCCATGAACAGGCAGGAAGCACCAAGGTACTGCACCTCCATGGTGAACTGATGAAATCACGTTCCACGGGTGATGAATCACTGATCTATGAGATTGACCCTTCAAATTGCGATATTCACCTGGGCGATTTGTGTGAAAAGGGTTTTCAACTTCGCCCGCACATTGTCTGGTTCGGAGAAGCGGTACCCATGATGCCTGAAGCAGAAAAGATTGCCCGGCATGCCGACATATTCGTGATCATCGGCACCTCCATGAATGTATACCCCGCAGCCGGCCTGCTGCACGACGTCAGAAAAAATGTTCCGGTCTGGCTGATCGATCCCAAAGACGTACACACCATGCGGTACGATATTCAGCATATTAAAAAGGGAGCATCGGAAGGAGTAAAGGAACTCAAAAAAATATTGCTGTAATTAATGGCTGCCATTATCTTCAAAATCTAAATTTTCACAAAGGTTTTTTTTGAGGAAATGTCGTTCCTCCAATCATTGAAAGTCCTTTTTTTTTTGTAATTTCGCTTTATCATTACAAACAAAGAGAGAGGAAGCGCGTGGGAAAAATCGCTGAGACACCAATGATGAAACAATTTATCGAGATAAAGAAAAAACATCCCGATGCTATTCTGTTGTTTCGCGTGGGTGATTTTTATGAAACTTTTTCAGATGATGCCATCGTGGCATCCGGTATATTGGGGATTACCCTTACACGACGAGCAAACGGAGCTGCACAGTTCGTGGAGCTGGCCGGTTTTCCGCACCATGCACTCGATACCTACCTGCCCAAGCTGGTGCGTGCCGGTAAACGGGTGGCAATCTGTGATCAACTGGAAGATCCGAAATTAACAAAAAAACTGGTGAAGCGAGGCATCACCGAACTGGTGACGCCGGGTGTCTCTTTTAATGACACGGTACTGAACCACAAGGAGAACAATTTCCTCTGTGCCCTTCACATTGCCGGAAACAATCAATACGGCATTTCCTTTCTCGATATCTCCACGGGGGAGTTTCTTACTTCGGAAGGTAACAGGGATGATATTGACAAACTGCTTGCCAACTTCTCACCGAAAGAACTGCTCGTGGAACGTGGAAACAGGAAAAAACTGGAAGAAGCTTTTGGCAACGGCTGGCTTCTTTCGGAACTGGAAGACTGGATCTTTACCGGAGACGCCGCTGCCGACAAACTTTTATCCCACTTTCAAACATCCGGCCTGAAAGGCTTCGGCGTAGAAAACCTGCCGCTGGGAATCATCGCCTCGGGAGCGATACTACATTATCTGGACATCACACAGCACTATAATACGGCACATATCGTCTCGCTTAAACGTATTGAAGAAGAACGTTTCGTACGGCTCGACAAGTTTACGGTGCGTAGCCTGGAGCTTGTTCACACCATGAACGAGGGAGGAAAAACACTACTAGACGTCCTGGATAAGACCATATCACCTATGGGATCACGTCTATTGCGCCGCTGGATTGTCTTCCCGCTGAAGGATGCCAGACCTGTGGAAGACAGGCTGAATGTGGTGGAGAATTTTTTCCGTGAACCGGAACTGAAAAAACTGCTTGAACAGCAACTACAGCTTATTGGCGATCTGGAAAGGATCATCTCCAAAGCGGCGGTAGGCAGGATTACTCCACGCGAAGTGGTACAGCTGAAAGTGGCACTTACGGCAATAGAACCAGTCAGGGAAGCATTCCTCGCTTCAGGAAACCAGAGCCTGCAGGAAATGGGTGAAAAGCTGAATCCCTGTTCCGATATCCGCGACCGTATTGCGAGGGAGATCATACCCGATCCGCCGGCACTGACCGGCAAGGGCGGATACATATGCAACAAGGTCAATAGTGAATTGGACGAACTACGCAGGATTGCCTTCTCCGGGAAAGATTATCTGATGCAATTGCAGCAGCGCGAAAGCGAAAAGACAGGTATCCCGTCACTGAAAATAGCCTATAACAATGTATTTGGCTATTATATAGAAGTACGTAACACCCACAAGGAAAAGGTTCCACCCGAATGGACGAGAAAGCAGACTCTGGTAAGTGCTGAACGCTATATCACTGAAGAACTGAAAGAATATGAAGAGAAGATACTGGGTGCTGAAGAAAAAATAGTAGCACTTGAAGATCAGATATATGCTGCACTTGTGGAAAGCATGATGGCTTATATACCCGACATACAAATTAATGCTTCCATTATTGCCCGTGCCGACTGCCTTCTTTCCTTCGCGAACGTAGCCCGACAGAACAACTATATCCGCCCCGAGATCAACAACTCAGACATCATTGATATAAAAAATGGCCGACACCCGGTCATTGAACGCCAGCTCCCCCCCGACCAGCCTTTTATTGCGAACGATGTCTATCTGGATAACAACACCCAGCAGATCATGATCATTACAGGGCCCAACATGGCTGGTAAATCGGCTCTGCTCAGACAGACAGCCCTCATCACACTGATGACACAGATAGGCTCCTTTGTTCCGGCAGAATCGGCAAAAATAGGGTTGGTAGACAAGATTTTCACCCGAGTGGGCGCTTCCGACAACATCTCACAGGGTGAATCCACCTTCATGGTCGAAATGAATGAGGCTGCCAACATCCTCAATAACCTGTCGGAAAGAAGCCTGATTCTCTTCGATGAACTGGGAAGAGGCACCAGCACATACGACGGCATCTCCATTGCATGGGCCATTGTGGAATACATTCACGAACATCCGAAAGCCCGGGCCAAAACGCTCTTCGCCACACACTATCACGAATTGAACGAGATGGAGAAATCGTTTAAACGGATAAAAAACTACAACGTATCGGTGAAGGAGATCGGCAACAAGGTGATCTTCCTGAGAAAACTGACGCCGGGAGGCAGTGAGCACAGCTTCGGTATACATGTAGCCAGAATGGCCGGTATGCCGCAAAGTATCACCAAACGCGCCGATGCCATCCTTGCCGCCATGGAATCGGCAAACAGGAAAGAGGATATCAGGAAGCCTATAAAGGATTTTATAGAAAAGCGTGAGGGATATCAGCTGAGCTTCTTCCAGCTCGACGACCCTATCCTCAGCCAGGTACGCGACGAGATACTCAACCTCGACGTAAACAACCTGACTCCCATGGATGCCCTGAATAAACTGAACGATATAAAAAAGATTGTAAAAGGAAAATAACACCCATGGCGTCTTGCCGCGGGAGAAGCCCCGCTGCGGGACGGACTCAAAAAAATGTACAACGAACATTCCCACAATGAAACCTACCGTAACGGTCGCATCGAAGTAATCTGCGGCTCCATGTTCTCAGGAAAAACAGAAGAACTGTTACGTCGTCTGCGCCGTGCAAAGATTGCCAGACAGACCGTCGAAATTTTCAAACCTGCCATTGACATACGCTACTCCCTTGATGAGGTGGTGTCGCACGACAAAAACACGATTCTATCTACCCCGGTGGAACACTCCAGTAACATCCTTCTACTCTCTTCGGAAGTTGAAGTTGTGGGTGTGGATGAAGCACAATTTTTTGACAACGGCCTGGTGGAAGTGTGTCAGCAACTGGCCGACCAGGGTGTTCGTGTGATCGTAGCCGGACTCGACATGGACTTCAAACGAAATCCCTTCGGCCCGATACCTGCACTATGCGCCATCGCCGATGATATTACCAAAGTACACGCCATCTGTGTGAAGTGTGGCAATCTGGCAAGCTATTCACACAGACTGGTAAAAAACGACAAACAGATCATGCTCGGTGAAACTGAAGAATATCAACCCCTTTGCAGAAGATGTTTCCTGAAAAAATGACATAATCAAAATATCTTTTTGGGTTTCATGTAAAACAATCCGGGTGATTATTTGTTATGACCTTTATAAAACCAAAACATTCATTAAAGGTAACAACTATTCACTTTAAACATGAACTTATGAAACTAAAAAAACTTTTTTTCACGGGAATTCTGATCGTAGCGTTTACCACTGCCATCAATGCTCAGCAATACAATACTGCTTTTGGCGTGAGATTGGGATACGATAGCGGATTGACACTAAAACACTTCTTTGCACCAGCAAGTGCAGGTGAATTTATTCTTTCCGCCTCTCCCCGGTATTTCCAGCTGACCGGCTTGTATGAGTATCAACAGCCTGTGCCGGGAGCACCTAACCTCGACTGGTACGTGGGTCTCGGTGCACACATCGGCGGAATACATTACCACAAAGATCGTTATGACAGTGCTTTCCTGCTTGGTGCCGATCTGATAGGAGGACTCGAGTATGTATTTCCAAGGGCTCCCTTCAATGTATCACTGGACTGGAAGCCGTCGTTCAACTTCACCAATGATTATAACGACTACTGGTACAGCGGTTTCGCACTTAGCTTACGCTATACGTTCCGATAACCGGTTCTCAAAAAAATGTATAACCGCTTTCAGTCGAAAGCGGTTTTTTTATGTCATTCCGACTTAAATGTCTACTTTTGTATTCATGCAAAAAACAGGGAAAAAAAGTGAATCGGTGCTACTTGATCAACTCAACGAAGCACAACGGGCTGCTGTGGAGTTCTGCGACGGACCTTCACTCGTGATTGCAGGTGCGGGATCGGGAAAAACGCGCGTACTCACCTACAAGATTGCATATCTGCTCGAACAGGGACTTCCTCCTTTCTACATTCTGGCACTCACCTTTACCAATAAAGCGGCACGCGAAATGAAGTCGCGTATCGCGGAACTTGTCGGTGAAAAAAAAGCCCGCAGTCTATGGATGGGAACCTTTCACGCCATCTTCTCACGCATACTCCGCAACGAGGCGGAAGCCATCGGCTTCCGGTCAAACTTCACCATCTTCGACACATCCGACTCAAACAACCTGATCAGACTCATAATCAAGGAGATGAACCTCGACGACAAGCTGTACCGGCCGGGAGCTGTACACGGACAGATATCCCGCGCAAAGAACAGCCTGATCACCCCGGCCATGTACGCGGCAAATGACGAGATTCTGCAATACGACCGCATGGCCAAACGGCCCCGTCTGTTCGAAATATACCAGCGTTATCAAAACAGGCTGCGATCAGGTAACAGCATGGATTTCGACGATCTGCTGATGTATACCAATATCCTGTTCCGCGACCATGCGGAAATACTGGAGAAGTATCGCAACCAGTTTCAGTATATCCTGGTGGACGAATACCAGGACACCAACTTTGCACAGCATCTTATTGTGAAGCAACTTGCCGACGTGCACCACCGTGTATGCGTGGTGGGTGATGATGCACAGAGCATATATTCCTTCCGGGGTGCCAACATCGACAACATTCTAAAGTTTAAATCGAACTTCACCGGAACCCGGATTTTTAAACTGGAACAGAACTACCGTTCCACACAAAATATAGTGAATGCCGCCAACAGCCTGATCAAAAAGAATAGTGAACAGATTTACAAAGATGTCTTTTCGAAAAACGAGACGGGCGAGAGGATAGAAATCAGAAGTGCTTTTTCCGATTTCGAGGAGGGACTTATTGTCTCAAACAAGATCGCACGAATGAGGCTTGAGGAGCATGCCTCTTTTGGAGACTTTGCCATTCTCTACCGCACAAATGCGCAATCACGCATCTTTGAAGAGCAGCTGCGAAAGAACAACATCCCGTACCGTATCTATGGAGGATTGTCATTCTATCAACGCAAGGAAATCAAGGATGTGATCAGCTATTTCAGGCTTATTGTCAATTCGGGCGACGAGGAGGCATTCCGACGGATCATAAATTATCCTTCACGCGGTATAGGCGATGTGACAGTCGGTAAGATATCAACAGCGGCCATGTTACATGAAACCAGCCTGTGGCAGGTATTGAACACTCCTTCAGCCTACAATCTGGATATAAACGCGGGAACTGCCAGGAAACTGGCCGACTTTCAATCGCTCATCAGTGATCTTATCGATAAAAATAACCGGATGAACGCCTTTGAACTTGCCCAGGAGGTAATCAGAAACAGCGGTATCGCCAAAGAGTCCTACGAAGACATGACACCCGAAGGGATGAGTCGCACACAAAATATCCAGGAACTGCTAAACGCCATGAATGAGTTTGTTGCTACACGGCTGGAGCAAGGAGAAGAAAACAACCAGCTGGTCGATTTTTTATCGGAAGTATCGCTGCTTACTGATCAGGATACCGATAAGGAGGGGGAAAACGAGAAGGTAACCCTGATGACGGTTCACTCAGCCAAAGGGTTGGAATTCGACCATGTTTTCGTTGTAGGCATGGAAGAGGATCTCTTCCCGTCGGCAATGGCCAAATCAGAGATAAGGGGTCTGGAGGAGGAGCGGCGACTCTTCTACGTGGCCATCACCCGGGCAAGGAAGACCTGTACTATCACCCACGCCCGGAGTCGATTCAAGAACGGTGTTACCAATTCGGCCGTTGCCAGCCGCTTTCTAAAAGACATTGATCCGGCATTCCTTTCAACAGAGAGCCAGTCAGGCAGTGAAATATCCCCACCCTCCCAGGCAGATGACTTCTGGGGATCAATGCGGACACAACGCCTGCAAAATCAGGAGAGCCGGCGCGTTTTACCCACCAAAGTTACTCCTGTACACAGGGCTGCCGCCTCTTCCCTACCCCTGCCGAAAGAGGCTGAAGAGCTGAGGGAGGGACATGTCATTGAGCACGAAAGATTCGGACGCGGCGTGGTCACCTCCATTGAAATGAGCGGCAACGACCGCCGGGCTTTCGTGGAATTCGATTCCGCAGGCAGAAAACAACTGTTACTGAAATTTGCAAAATTTACCATCGTGGATACCGAATCCTAAATCTCCAGTAACACCTCTTCCACACTGCTGTTGCCAAACAGCATGTCTCCCGGATTTTCAAGCAACTGCTTTACCCGTTTTAAAAAGCTTACCGAATCCTTGCCATCTATCACGCGGTGGTCATACGACAACGCTACATACATCATGGGCCTGATTACCACCTGCCCTTCCAGGGCGACAGGACGATCCAGAATATTGTGCATGCCAAGGATGGCAGACTGCGGCGGATTAATTAAGGGTGTAGACATCATGGAGCCAAAAACCCCGCCATTGGTGATGGTAAACGTACCGCCGGTCATCTCCGGAATGGAAAGCTTTCCCTTCCGGGCTTTTTCGGCAACTTCCGCAATGGCTTTCTCAATCTCGGCCAACCCCAGGCTTTCCACATTTCTCACTACCGGTACCATCAATCCTTTGGGAGTACTTACAGCCACTGCAATATCAGCATAATCATAGGTTACCAGATTTTCCCCATCCAACATGGCATTCACGTTGGGAAACTCCTGTAGCGCAATGGCACTGGCTTTCATAAAGAAAGACATCATACCGAGCCTGATCCCGTGTTTCTCCACAAATACATTCTGATACTTTTTGCGAATATCCATCACCGGCTTCATATCCACCTCATTGAATGTAGTCAGCATGGCCGTTTCATTCTTCACCGACACCAGCCGTTCACTCAACTTCCGGCGCAGAGAGCTCAACCGTGTTGTAGTAACATTGCGGCTCACCGGCTTTTTCAAATTGTCCGCCTTGTCTCGATCCTGTTTGTTATGATCTTCAGATAGTATTGCTTCCACATCCTCGCGTTTCAGTCGCCTGAGTCCGCTGATGACATCATCTACCGACAGGCTGTTCTCCTCCATTACTTTTTTTGCAAGAGGGGTGATTCTCACCTTTTCATATTCACCCGCTTCACCCGCTGACGGCTTATCCACTACAGGAAGCACAGCCGTTGCTTCTGCAGTAATCTCCGATTGTGCCGACGTTTCCTTTTGTACGGTTTTGACCGGTTGCATCACCCGCTCCGGTTGTTTTTCCTTCCGGGGCTCCATCTCCTTCATCTCCTTCATCTCGTCCGGTTGTACAGAATCATCTATGGTACAAGCCACAGCGCCCACTTCAAGCATTTCTCCCTCTGATGCTTTGAAACTTATCTTTCCTGATTCATCTGCGACCAACATTAACGTGGCTTTGTCGGATTCCAACTCAGCGATCTCGGTACCTTTTTTCACGACCGCCCCATCTTCCACCAGCCAATGAAAAAGTTCAACGTGCGTGATGGATTCACCGGGGCTCGGGACTTTTATTTCAATAAGTGCCATAATATTTGTTGTTCTGTTATTGTCAATATCTACACCGAGAGCGCTTGCTCAATGATCTGCGTCTGGTTGACTTTGTGCCGGGCTGTCAGTCCTTCGGCCGTAACACCACTGGCGGGCCGGCTTATCACTTGCAATGGGAGGTCACTCAAACGTTCCTTTACAAAGCTTGCAGCTCCCATATTTGCCGGTTCTTCCTGTACCCAGATAATCTTACTGTTTTCAGGGTACCGCCCCAGGAGAGTCCGAAGTTGCTTGTCGGGAAAAGGATAAAGCTGTTCGATGCGGATGATCGACACCTCATCTGTTTGAAGATCCCCACGGGCTGTATCCAGTTCATAATATATTTTGCCGGAACAGAGCAACACACTTTTAACTCTTTCATAATCTTTGATATGCACATCTTCCAACACCTCACGAAATCCTCCTTCCGTGAAATCAGACAGGGAAGAGACACACGCTGGATGTCGCAATAGACTCTTTGGCGTAAAAACAATCAGAGGCACCCTGATGTCACGATGCAACTGACGGCGTAACACATGGAAAAAGTTGGCAGGAGTGGTACAGTTCACAACTTGCATATTGAGGTTGGCACACAAACTCAGGAACCGTTCCAGACGGCCGCTGGAATGTTCTGCACCCTGTCCCTCATAGCCATGCGGCAACAGCATGACCAGTCCCGACTTCAATCCCCATTTTTCCTGTGCTGCGGAAATATACTGATCCACAACTACCTGTCCCACGTTATAAAAATCACCAAACTGCGCCTCCCACAGGGTAAGTCCGTCGTGATGAGCCAGCGAGTAACCATATTCGAAACCCAGTATACCATATTCATTGAGTGGCGAATTATAGACCCGAACCGGCTCCTGCTCCCCTCCAAGGCTTTTCAGTGGGAAATATTTCTCCTTGCCGTCCTCGGTAATAATCTCCGCGTGGCGGTGTGAGAAGGTGCCCCGCTCGGAATCCTGTCCGCTCAGCCGCACGCTGTGTTTTTCCCAGGCCAGAGAGGCATAAGCCATGAGTTCACCCATGGCCCAGTCATAGCTGTCGGCTTCAATCATGGCCGATCTCTGCTGAAACAGGCGGATTGTTTTGTTGAAAAACTTTTTATCTTCCGGCAGGGCTGTGATACTTTTTGCCAGCTGTAAAAAAAGGTTTTTGGAAACAGTTGTATCGGCCACCGCCTCAAAGTCGGCCGCTTCAGGCAGACGAATTTCCGGATATTTATCGGCGAGAAAGAGATGCAGATTTAACACAGAGGTGGCCTGCGACTCCTCATATGCCTTGTCCAGAAGCTGATGAAAATCGGACAATCTGGAGTCAAAGTCCTGCGGCGTGATCACTCCTTCCCTTATCAGTTTTTCAGCATAGATGTCGCGTGGATTTTTATGTCTGGCAATGATATTGTACAACTCCGGCTGGGTAAAACGAGGCTCATCACCTTCGTTATGCCCGTACTTGCGGTAAGACAACAAATCGATGAACACATCAATGTTAAACTTCTGACGAAACTCCAACGCCAGCCTGGCCACATATACCATCGCCTCAATGTCGTCACCGTTCACGTGAAATACGGGCGACTGCGTCACCTTGGCCACATCGGTACAATAGGTACTGGATCGTGCCTGCAGATAATTGGTGGTGAATCCAACCTGATTATTGATCACGATGTGAATAGTACCGCCCGTCTTGTATCCCTCCAGCTTTGAAAACTGAATGGTTTCATAGACGACTCCCTGTCCGGCAATGGCAGCATCACCATGTATCAGAATGGGTAATACTTCCTGATAATGACAATCATGTTCATTTTCCAGTTTCGCGCGGGCAATACCCTCCACTACCGGTCCCACGGCCTCAAGGTGAGAAGGATTGGGTGCCAGGCTCACCGAGATGGAACGGCCTTCATAATCGATAGTATTGTTATAGCCCAAATGGTATTTCACATCGCCATACATGATATCATCCCCGTAATTCTGTGCATTGAACTCTCGGAAAACCTGTGAATAGGGTTTTTTCATGATATTGGTGAGCACATTCAGTCGCCCCCTGTGTGCCATTCCAATAACGATTTCGTTGATATCATACTCACCTCCGTGCGCAACAATGGCATTCAGTGCGGGGATAATCGATTCCGATCCCTCCAGAGAGAAACGCTTCTGCCCCACAAACTTTTTGTGCATATAATCTTCGAAA
>DGZP01000087.1:51984-52215 GCA_002398565.1 Proteiniphilum sp. UBA4977 | reverse complement strand
TTCTGGCTTCGGTAAAGGCAAACAATGGCGAATACTGGAGATATCCTTTTACGATTCAATTCATTAAATAATGGTGCAGGAACAGTTGGTAAATTATTCAAATGTACAGTTGAACCGTGAAGAGAACATTATTCTTCGAAATGTAAACCTGACAGTTCACAGAGGCGATTTTCTTTATATTATCGGAAAAGTAGGATCGGGAAAGAGTACCCTCATGAAGAGCATGTATGC
>DGZP01000087.1:45685-51772 GCA_002398565.1 Proteiniphilum sp. UBA4977 | reverse complement strand
AGCGCACGGGTGTTCGGCTATGAACTTTTCACCATCAAGCGTAAGCTGGTTCCATTCCTGCGACGAAAAATAGGCATAGTATTTCAGGATTTTCAGTTATTGATAGACAGGACAGTAGAGAAAAACCTGGAATTTGTACTCCGTGCTACAGGCTGGAAAAACAAGAGAGAGATCAGGGACCGTATTAATGAAGTGCTTGTGCAGGTAGGAATGCAGCATAAAACATATAAAATGCCCCACGAACTGTCGGGAGGTGAACAGCAGCGTGTGGTTATTGCCCGTGCATTGCTTAATTCGCCGGCACTGATACTGGCAGACGAGCCGACGGGTAATCTTGATCCCGAAACGGGAAGTCAGATTGTTTCCCTGCTGCAGGACATCTCAGGGAAAGGTACGGCAGTGATCATGTCCACCCATAACTATGCCATAGTACAGGCCTTCCCAGGAAAGATCATGCGTTGCGAAAACATGGGATTGGAAATTGTGTAGATTATTTGTACCTTTGCGCCTTCAAAAAATATCTCATAACACTTCACAATCGTGGCTGATACAAAGTACATTTTTGTTACAGGCGGTGTTGTTTCTTCTTTAGGAAAAGGAATCATCGCCTCTTCCCTGGGTAAGTTGCTGCAGGCAAGAGGATATAGGGTAACCATTCAAAAGTTCGATCCCTATATCAATGTGGACCCGGGCACCCTCAATCCTTATGAGCACGGAGAGTGTTATGTGACAGTGGACGGACACGAGGCAGACCTCGATCTGGGACATTATGAACGTTTCCTGAATATCCAGACTACCAGGGATAACAACATCACTACCGGACGCATTTATCAAAATGTAATCCAGAAAGAAAGGCGTGGAGATTACCTGGGTAAAACAGTTCAGGTGATACCTCACATCACCGATGAAATCAAACGGAATGTGAAATCTCTGGGTGTGAAGAATAAGTTCGACTTCGTGATCACCGAAATAGGCGGAACTGTCGGAGATATTGAATCTACTCCTTTTCTGGAAGCTGTTCGTCAGCTTCGCTGGGAGCTTGGAAAAAATTGCTTTTGCCTGCATCTTACCTATGTTCCCTATATTGCTGCCGCAGGTGAGGTGAAGACCAAACCGACACAACATTCTGTGAAGGAATTGCAATCTCTTGGTATACAGCCTGATATGTTGGTGCTTCGGACCGATCGAAAACTCAATAAGGATATTTTGGATAAAGTAGCTCTTTTCTGTAATGTGGAACAGGGGGCTGTCATGCAATCCATTGATGTTTCAACAATCTATGAAGTACCTGTGATGATGCAGAAGCAGGGTATGGATGAGGTGGTGCTCCGCAGGATGAACATGCCTACGAGTGGTGTAGCCGATCTGGACAAATGGAATGCGTTCCTTCAGAAACGAAAGGATGCGAAGAAAGAAGTCCGTATCAAACTTGTCGGCAAATATGCCGAGCTGCCCGATGCCTATAAATCGATCAACGAGTCACTCTCACAGGCAGCCATATATAACGACCGAAAGTTGGTGCTGGATGTTTGTCATTCCGAGAAAATTACCGAAGATAATGTGGCCGGAATACTGGGAAATGCCGATGGTATTGTGGTGGCGCCGGGATTCGGACAAAGGGGAATAGAAGGAAAGTTTATTTCGCTGAAATATGCAAGGGAGAACAATCTTCCCACCTTTGGCATTTGTCTTGGGATGCAGTGTATGGTTATTGAATATGCCCGTTCGGTGATGGGACTTAATGAGGCAAATTCCACCGAGATGGATACCAAAGCAGCAGATAATGTCATCGATCTGATGGAAGAACAAAAGCACATCACCAACATGGGAGCTACAATGCGTCTGGGTGCTTACGACTGCATACTAAAAAAGGGAACGCTGGCATATAGAGCGTACGGAAAATCAAAAGTCCAGGAACGTCACCGGCATCGCTATGAATTTAACAACAAGTACAAAGAGATGTTCGAAGCTGCCGGTATGAAGTGCTCAGGGATTAATCCCGACTCGGATCTGGTGGAAGTGGTCGAGGTGCCGGCTATGCGCTGGTATCTAGGAACACAGTTTCATCCGGAATACAACAGTACCGTTATATCGCCCAATCCCTTGTTTATGAGTTTCATGGAGGCTGCCGCCGCCACACGGGAAGAGAAAATATAATAAATGAGTTAATCATGGCAGCAAGGCTGCAACAAGATACAAAATGGATAAAAATACAATTATTGGATTGCTTCTGATCACTGCTATTATTATTGGTTTTACAATATACAACAAGCCTGACAGGGAACGGATCGAGGCGGAACGGCAACGACGTGATTCAATTGCACAGGCCGACGCTGCCCGTACAACAACAGATATACTTCCCACAACGGTTCCCGATACCAGCGGTGAAGCCGTGATGAAGCAGGGGAGCAACCTTGAGGACTTCTTCAGTGCTGGCCAGGCTCTGCAGACTCTTGTTCCCGACAGCCTCTCTTCGCCGGCCGACTCACCGCAAGGCCAGCAGGCTGCACCAAAGACGGAGGAGACGGTGATTCTGGAGAATGAAAAAGTGCGCCTGGTGTTAAACACCATGGGCGGGCGTATTCAATCTGTTCAGTTGAAAAATCAGTTCCGGTACACTGGTGATAGTTTATATCTGTTTGAAAATAAGGATGAGAGTAGATTCAATCTGGATCTGTTTAACCGGAATAGTGTCCGTTTATCTACAGAACAGGAGCTTTTTACACCTATCCGCAGTGCCGACGGAAAGTCGGTAATTATGCGACTTCAGAGTTCATCGGAACAATATATCGATTTTGTCTATACTTTGCCTGCCGACGAATATATGATGGATTTCGACATACGTGTCGTGGGAATGAGAAACGGTCTCCATCCGGAAAGCCTGACTAATTTCAGGATGAACTGGGAACAGAAAGTACGTCAGCAGGAAAAGGGTCGTCAGTTTGAGGAACGTTTTTCCCGCATACACTATAAATATGACCGGCAGAATGTAGATAAAATGAGCGAATCGCGAAACGACCGGAAAGAATTTTCCGAGCCGATGAAATGGTTTGCATTCAAAGACCAGTACTTCACCGCCATCGTCGTGGGTGAAAAACCTTTCAGTAACACGATCCTCACGTCGGATATGTTGAAAGACAGCAATTATACGAAAAGTTACAAGGCCGAAGTTTGGGTTCCCGGTGAAATAAGTGACGACAGCGATCTGATTTCTGCAGGATTTAAATATTATTTCGGTCCTGTTCATTACAATACTCTCAAGGCGTACGATAAGGATGTGAGTAACGGTGCCAGACTCGAACTCGAAGAGATTGTATATCTGGGATATCGCTGGCTGAGCTGGGTAAACAAGTGGTTGGTGATCCCCGTATTTAATTTCTTCCTCTCTCTCGGATGGGGTATGGGGCTCATAATTCTTATTCTTACATTGATGGTGAAGCTGATTATTTCTCCGCTTACCTACAAATCGTTTATTTCATCGGCCAAGATGCGGGTATTGCGACCCCAGATTCAGGAGATTGAGAAGAAATACCCCGGCAAAGAGCAGGACATGATGATGAAACGTCAGCAGGCTACCATGGAGCTTTACAACAAAGTGGGCGTCAGCCCTATGAGTGGTTGTCTGCCCATGCTTATTCAAATGCCGGTGTTGCTGGCCCTCTTTTTCTTCTTCCCGTCGGCCATCGAATTGCGGCAGCAGGGTTTCCTTTGGGCGGATGATCTTTCCACTTACGATTCGCTCATTTCATGGAGTGGAAATATCCCACTTGTCACCCGTTTTCTGGGTAACCATATCAGTATCTTCTGCCTGCTGATGACCGTTGTTAACGTGATTTACACGAAATACAACATGACCTCGATGGATACCGGACAGCAGACCCTGCCTGGTATGAAGCACATGCCAATCTTCATGTCGGTTTTCATGTTCTTCTTCCTGAACAATTATCCCGCAGGATTGAACTACTACTATTTCCTCTCCACCCTGTTCACTATTGTGCATACTTTCCTGATGAAACAATTTATCAACGAAGATAAGATTCTGGCGCAGCTGGAGGAGAACAAGAAAAAGCCTAAAAAGAAATCGGGCTTCATGGCCCGTCTGGCAGAAGCTCAGAAAATGCAGGAGAAACAGGCACGCGAACAGGCGAAGGCAAATGCAAAACGTAACTACCGGGGATGATATAGCACCTGAACCTGTCTGAAAAAGCAGTGGGAGTCTGGACAAGAGTCTCACTGCTTTTTAAATTGTGAGGCCTGTAGGGCTATGTAGAGAAAAGCCCCATATGAAAAAAAGAAAAAGGAGAAAAAGTAAATTTGAACATATTTTTTCGATATTTGTTTTAAGAACGATAGGTGATTTCTTTATTGCTTAATTAAATAGTTATGAGCGAAGAAAATAAAGTACTTGAGTACGACGAGGATGATTCTCTGAAATTTATCCAGGATCATTTGCCGGAGGATATGCAGGGTGAGTTTTCTGATGATGAAGTCAATTACATTGTGGATCTGATTTATGAGTTCTACGAAGAAAAGGGTTTTCTGGACGAAAATGATGACACTGAGATTGAAATCGATGAAGATGAACTGCTGGAGTTTGTCCATCAGAATGCCCGCAAAGATGCTGCCCGAAATGCTATCAGAAATTTTAGCGACGAACAGATCGAGGCCATCGTAGCTGGCGAACTTGCATATTGTGATACACTCAACCTGTTCGACTGAGTAGGGAAATATACCGGAAAAAAGAGGAATTATTATTTTACACAAAAAGAATAAATAACTATGAAACAATTTTCAAAATTACTTACCATTGGTTTATTAGGAGGATCATTAATACTTTCAGGCTGTGGAGCCAGTAGGACAGTGAAGGGCGGTGGAATAGGTGCCGGTGCCGGAGCAGCTGTGGGGGCCGGAGTAGGCGCTATTGCCGGCGGAGGCAAAGGTGCGGCTATCGGAGCCGGAATTGGTGCCATCCTGGGTGGTACGGCAGGTGCCATCATTGGAAATAAGATGGATAAGCAGGCTGCCGAGCTGGAACAGATTGAAGGTGCCCAGGTAGAAAAAGTAAACGAAGGGCAGGCTATTAAAGTTACTTTTGAATCGGGAATTCTGTTTGCTACCAACTCAAGTACACTTAATACAGCATCCCGTTCCTCCCTCGACAAGTTTGCCACATCTCTATTGAATAATCCCGATACCGATGTGAGTATTTATGGACATACCGACAGCACAGGTAGTGATGCCATCAATAACCCGCTGTCAAAACGCAGGGCCGAATCAGTTTATAACTATTTGTTGATGAAGGGTGTCTCCGGAAACCGCATGACCTCCGATGGCTTTGGTTCCACACAGCCCGTAGCGGATAACAGCACTGTTGCAGGCAGGGCAGAGAACCGTCGTGTCGAGGTGTACATCATGCCCAACGCCAAGATGATTCAGGATGCCAAAGAACAGGCCAGATAAGAAATATTCTTTAACTGACAGAATCGCGTTGCTTACGGTGACGCGATTTTTTTAATATACCCCACCTGATATGGCCGAAGATTTATATGTCCCCAAAGAGGCTTCCAAAGCAAAGAAATATGAGTCGCTGATACCGCAGTTGAAAGCATTGACGGAAGATGAGCCCGATCTCATTGCCAACATGGCCAACATCGCTGCCGCACTGAAAGAGGTTTTTAATTTCTTCTGGGTCGGGTTTTACCGGGTTGTGGATGACCTGCTGGTGCTTGGGCCTTTTCAGGGGCCGGTAGCCTGTACGCGGATATCCTATGGTAAAGGGGTTTGCGGCACTTCCTGGAAAGAAAGCAAAACCCAGATTGTACCCAATGTCGACGAGTTTCAGGGGCATATTGCCTGCAGCTCTCTGTCAAAGTCGGAAATCGTGGTGCCCTTGCTGAAGGATGGATCAGTAAAGGCGGTTCTGGATGTGGACAGTGATATTTTGGAAAATTTTGATGAGACCGACGCCCGTTTCCTTGAAAAGATTGTTGCATTGCTCAATTTTTAATTATTTTCTTTGAAGTTTAGAAAACAAAACACTATCTTTGTAGCCACAAATCCAGACATATTGCGGAAGTAGCTCAGGAT
>DGZP01000087.1:0-45446 GCA_002398565.1 Proteiniphilum sp. UBA4977 | reverse complement strand
CGGAAGTAGCTCAGGATAGGTAGCGCACGACCTTGCCCCGAAAGGAGATGGGACCGGCCTTGGCAAGGTGATATTCAAGAGATGCACACGGCGGTGTGAAACAAGGTACAATATTGCGGAAGTAGCTCAGTTGGTAGAGCACGACCTTGCCAAGGTCGGGGTCGCGGGTTCGAGTCCCGTCTTCCGCTCAAAGCTGGAAACGTTCTTCTACGTACATGTGGAGGAGCGTTTTATTTTTTTTCGGGGGTTGTATTCTACCTCAGTCATTTTGCCTTGAAAACCTCTTCCCGGGCAATGGGAAACCGATTTTTTTATGTAAGTTTGTATGTGAAAATTTAGAATGTCTATAATTAATGAACAAAATAGTGATTTTGCTCATCTTTTTGTTGTGTTTCGCATCCGGAATTTTTTCGTCCGGTCTGCCGGCAACAGAAGTGAGGGCTGTATGGCTGACCACGAACTATGGACTGGACTGGCCACGAAGCAGAACCAGTCAGGGTGAACAAAAAAAAGAGCTGATTTCCATTCTGGACAATCTGAAAAAGAACAATTTTAACACCGTGATGTTCCAGGTGAGGACACGGGGTGAAGTTTTTTATAATTCCCGGATAGAACCCATGTCGTCCATGATCGTGACGGCCGGAGGTGCTGGAAAATTCGACCCGCTGGCGTTGGTCGTCGAGGAATGTCATAAGCGGGGATTGGAGTGTCATGCCTGGATTGTTACCTATCCTTTGGGCGGGGACAAACATGTGAAGAGTCTGGGTATGTCATCGGTCACCAGAAAGAATCCTTCCATTACAAAAAAATTTAAAGGTGAATGGTTTCTGGATCCGGGTAATCCAAGAACGGATGACTATCTCCTCTCCATTATTGAAGAAGTTGTTACCCACTACGATGTGGACGGCGTTCATTTCGATTATATCCGTTATCCCGATAACAGGGGACAATTTCCCGATGATGGAATGTACCGTCTATACGGCAAAGGAAAAACCCGGGCCGACTGGCGAAGGGACAACATTACCCGCTTTGTAAAGAAAACATACGAGAAAGTGAAGGAATTAAAGCCATGGGTACAGGTAAGCAGTTCACCCCTGGGAAGGTACCGTTCGCTGGGGGGGTACGGATATGGCTGGACAGCTTTTGAAACAGTGTATCAGGATGCCGGTAAATGGATGAAAACGGGAATACACGATGCCGTTTACCCGATGATGTATTACAAGGATAAACTGTTTTATCCCTATGTTGATGATTGGCTGAATCATGGGAACGGGCGAATCGTGGTACCGGGCTTGGGAGCATATCAGATGATTGAGCTTGGATGGTCGCAACAGGATATTCTGAATCAGATAGACTATACCCGCATGAAAAATGCCGAAGGGCAGGCCTATTTCCGCACCGAAAATGTATTGTCAAATACCAAGGGGATTCTTCAGGCATTGGAGAAATATTACAAATATCCGGCAAAGCTTCCTGCAATGATCTGGCTTTCTGATTCGGTACCCGGGAAACCTTACGACCTGAGGGCTGAAAAAATGTCGGATGGCTCGTTTCAGCTGAAGTGGGAGGTTGAAAATCAGGATGCCAGGGTTACCTTTAATGTGTACAGGAGCGATAGCGAAGAACTCAGTACCGACAAAGCAGAAAACATCCTTGCTGTGGGCTTGAAGCAACCTCTGATAAATCTTATTGTCCCAGACACCGACGAGGCATTCTATTACTATATTACCGTTTCCGATTCCTATCACAATGAAAGTGAGGTGAGCACTCCCGCCTTCTTTTATCACTCTGAAATGGTAAAGTAATTAATTCTTTATCAGTGTATTAGTTTGCCGTGCTATAAAATGTAAAAACAGCCCGGATTGTTAGGATTAATCAATAAATTGGAATAATTTTGTAAGAATGGATGGCAGTCAAAAGCTAAGAAAACAGGCGCGGGATGAATTTATGGAATATCTCACGCAGCACAAGCACCGGAAAACGCCGGAACGTTTTGCGATACTTGATCATATCTATACCACAAAGGGACACTTTGATATGGATGCGCTCTATAAATCGATGATCGATGTGAACTTCCGGGTAAGCAGAGCTACCCTCTACAACACCATAGAACTACTACTGGATTGTGGTCTGGTGGTGAAGCATCAGTTTGGTGGAAACGTATCAAAATATGAGAGAGCCTACGGGAACGAAAACCACGATCATATGATCTGTACCACCTGCGGACAAGTGTGGGAAACAAAAAACAGCGATTTACTCTCACAGGCGCAACTGAAAAAGATTAAGAAATTTACGGTTAATTATTACAGCATGTATATCTATGGAACCTGTAGTAAATGCAGTCATGCCAAAAAGATGGCATTGAGGAAACTGACCAGAATCAAAAATGATAAAACCGATAACAAATAGGTACATATGAAAGTTGATGTAATTTTGGGCCTCCAGTGGGGCGACGAAGGAAAAGGAAAAGTGGTGGATGTGCTCACACCCGATTATGAGATTGTAGCACGTTTTCAGGGTGGACCCAATGCGGGACATACCCTTGAGTTTGAAGGTGAAAAATATATTCTGAAATCGATACCGTCCGGAATATTTCAGGAAGGAAAAATTAATATCATAGGCAACGGCGTGGTGATCGATCCTGCTTTATTCAAACAGGAGGTAGAAGCACTGGAAGCCACCGGCCACGTACTTACCGACAGGCTCTACATTTCCAAAAAGGCACATCTTATCCTGCCTACGCACCGTTTGCTGGATGCCGCCTCGGAGAAGGCAATGGGCGATGCGAAGATCGGTACCACGGGAAGGGGAATAGGACCGGCCTATACCGACAAGGTGAGTCGCAACGGACTTAGGGTGGGTGACCTGTTTCATAACTTTGAAGAGAAATACCGGAACGCGGTAGCACGCCACAAGGAAAAACTGAGTCCCTCAGACTGGGAAGATGTGCTTCCTGATCTGGAAAAACAATGGTTTGAGGGAGTGGAGAAATTAAAGACCTACCGAATAATCGAGAGTGAACATTTTATCAACAAGCATCTTGCCGGCGGTGGAAAGGTACTGGCAGAAGGAGCCCAGGGATCAATGCTCGACATTGATTTCGGATCCTATCCTTTTGTCACCTCCTCCAATACCATTTGTGCAGGTGCCTGTACCGGACTGGGTATCGCGCCGAAGATGATCGGAGAAGTATTTGGTATTTTCAAGGCTTACTGTACCCGCGTGGGGAGCGGGCCTTTTCCCACGGAGCTGTTCGATCAGGACGGACAAATGCTACGGGATCAGGGAAGAGAATATGGTTCCGTCACAGGCCGGCCACGTCGTTGCGGATGGATCGATCTGGTAGCACTGCGCTATACCATCATGTTGAACGGGGTGACCAAACTGGTAATGATGAAGAGCGATGTGCTGGACAGCTTTGACAGCATCAAGGCATGTGTGGCATACAATATCAACGGAGAGATAACGGAGGATTTGCCATTCGATATCACCGAAGGTATTGAACCGGAGTATGTGGAACTGCCGGGATGGAAAACAGATATGTCAGCCATGCAGTCGGAGGATGAGTTCCCGGAAGAATTCAATAACTATCTCTCCTTCCTGGAAGACGAGCTGAATGTACCCATTGCCATTGTCTCTCTTGGTCCCGACAGGGCACAAACCATCATCAGGCAGGGGTAATTCAAGAAACTATCTTTCGCGTGAAGGTGAACTATTGAAACATCGAATATGTTAAACAGATATACAACGTACATTTATGGCACTCATTTGGATTATATTTATCGGGATCGCCGTGGCCGGATGGGCTGTGCAGGCGAGACTGCAGAACAGGTTTAAGAATTATTCAAAAATTCCACTGCGTAACGGGATGACCGGAAGGGATGTAGCGGAAAAAATGTTGCATGACAACGGAATTTATGACGTGCAAGTAATCTCGGTCAGAGGCCGGCTTACCGATCACTATAACCCGCTTAACAAGACCATTAACCTGAGCGAGCCGGTTTATGGGAGTGATAGCGTGGCCGCTGCTGCCGTCGCTGCCCATGAGACAGGTCATGCGCTACAGCATGCAAAAGGATATGCACCGCTAAAAATGCGGTCGGCATTGGTACCTGTTATTTCATCCACCTCTAAATGGGTGATGTGGGTATTGCTCTTGGGAATCATCATGATCGAAACCTTCCCGATGCTGATTTGGTTCGGAATTGCCATCTTTGCCTTGTCTACACTTTTCAGTTTCATTACACTTCCTGTGGAAAAAAATGCGACCAACCGGGCGCTCCGATGGCTGAGCAGTGCGGGGATTACCGATGTGAGCAATCATAACCAGGCAGAAGATGCGCTCCGCTGGGCAGGGTATACATATGTGGTTGCTGCCCTCAGTTCGCTTGCCACCCTCCTTTACTATATCATGATCGCCATGAGTGGCAGCAGACGATGAACAAAAAGAGATCATCGGTTGTTTATGATAAATATAATCGATGAAAGGAGTTGTGTTATGAAAACTATTTATCATGCTGCGGACAGTCGCGGACATGCCGATCATGGTTGGCTGAAGAGCAATCATACATTCAGTTTTGCCAATTATTACAATCGATCCCGGATGAATTTTGGAGTATTGCGGGTGATCAACGATGATCATGTGGAAGGTGGCGAGGGATTTGGTACACATCCGCACAATGACATGGAGATTATTTCAATACCGCTGGAGGGAGATCTGGAGCATCGTGACAGCATGGGAAACGGCGGGATTATCCGTAAAGGTGATATACAGGTGATGTCGGCAGGTACGGGAGTCACGCACAGTGAATTCAATGCAAATGCCGACCGGCCGGTAAAATTTTTGCAGATCTGGGTTTTTCCACGTGAAAAGGGAGTAGCACCCCGCTATGGACAGACGCATATTGCTGATCATGCCGCACCCGATGATTTCCAGCAAATTGTATCGCCCTACAAAGAAGATGCAGGCCTGTGGATTAACCAGGATGCCTGGTTTCACCTGGCCGATTTCAGCGCAGGAATAAGTAAAACCTATGAACTGAAAAAGCAGGGCAATGGAGTCTATCTTTTTGTGATTAGCGGACAGGCAAAAATAGGTGATCAGATTCTTCATACACGCGATGGATATGGCATCTGGGATACAAATAGTTTCACCCTTGAAGCTACAGAAAAATCAGAAATCCTGCTTATGGAGGTGCCAATGGAACTACAGTAATGACTGTACCCAATCAAGTTTTTTAATAAAGACGGCAACAATCGCCGTCTTTATTTGTTTAGCCATAAATCAATTGTTTGGAAATGAAGACGATCTTACTCACCGGAGGTTCTGGCATGATTGGTCGAAAACTTTCGGATTTGCTCATAGAAAAAGGATATCAGGTGATCTGGCTAAGCAGGGAGCGACACGTGAATGGGTCTATTCCCCGTTACAGGTGGAACTACCTGAAAAATGAAATTGACCGGGAAGCGCTGGAACAGGCTGATGTTATCATCCATCTGGCAGGATCAAACCTGGGAGAAGAAGCATGGACCCGGCGCAAAAAACAGGAGATTGTGGAGAGTCGTGTGCAAACTGCCAGGTTGCTGCTTGAAACGATTCGGTCGATGCCTAAAAAACCTGAGTCGTTTATTTCTGCTTCAGCAGTGGGTTATTACGGGATGCAGACCAGTGACAGGATATACAGTGAGGAGGATCTGCCTGCACAGAATGATTTTCTAAGTCGTACCTGTAAAAAGTGGGAGTCCGCCGCATTTGCTTTCCGGGATGAACTGGGTATGCGGACGGTGGCATTGCGTACGGCATTTGTAATTTCAAAAGAGAGTGATGCTTTTAAACGAATGAGTGTACCCGCCCGGTTTGGTCTGGGCGCCCCGCTGGGCAGTGGCAGGCAATATTTGCCCTGGATCCATCTGGACGATCTGTGTCGGATCTATTTAAACACAGTGGAAGATAGTAGGATGCAGGGAATATACAATGCTGTTTCCCCGCAACAGATTACCAATGCCGAATTCATGAAAGTACTGGCAAAGGAAATGAAACGTCCTTTTTTTATTCCCCGAATCCCCGCATTTATTCTGCGCCTTTTTATGGGTGAAGTGGCCGGAATGATACTGGAAGGAAGTCGTGTCTCCCCGCAAAAAATCGTCGATGCTGGTTATCAGTTTTTATACCCTACGGCGATGGAAGCTATTCGAAGTTCACTCTGAAAATGGCTTTATCGCAAAACAAAAACATCAGGGAGCTTATGATGGAAAAACCGAAGATCCTTCAGCATGTATATACTCACCCGCTGTTGACAGATGACGACCTTCTTACGATCAGCTCATTACATAAAATGGTGGTATACAACAAAGGGGATTTTTATCTTAGAAAGGGAGAGCAACCCGACAGTTACCTTATTCTGCAAGACGGACTTATGCGCTCTTTTGTGTTGGATTATGAAGGCAATGAGATTACCACCCACTTCTTCACAGAAGGGGAGGTAGTCATTGAAGTATTGTCGTTATTTAAACGTAATCCTTCCGAAGAGTCTATTCAGGCACTGACCGACTGTATCTGTTGGAAAATAGATTTCGAAGTATTTGAAGAACTGTTCCATACCATTCAGGGACTGAGTGAATGGGGACGTGCCTGGTTTTCAGAAGAACTTTCGAAGTTCAAGCAACGTTCCGTGGAAATGATTACCCAAAGAGCCGCGGAACGCTATACAAGATTAATCAGGGAAAAACCGCAGGTTATCCTTCAGGCTCCCCTGAAACAGATCGCCACCTACCTGGGAATTACCGACACTTCACTGAGCCGGATACGAAAAGAACTATCAAAGGGAAACTTTCTTGCTACAAGATAGTTTTTCAGGAGAAGCGCTGCTATGCTCTTTTTTTACTCCAATCTGTTTTCTTGCCATAGGATAAGTGTTTTTAATCTCATCCGTTATATATTTGCAATGTAGACCTATTCTAAATAAACGAAGTTATGGAAGAATTGATATATCCATGTATCTGGTGTAACAACAATGCGCGTGAAATGACTGATTATTATCTGTCCGTTTTTCCCGATATCGAAATTGTAGATCAAAACAAATGGGTGCATGTATTGAAAATATGCGGACAACGTATTATGCTGCTGAACGGCGGAGAGATGTTCCGTCCCAATCCTTCTTTTTCTTTGATGTATCTTACGACCCGCGAAAGAGAAGTGGAAGCAATTTCTACAAAGCTGATTGAAGGAGGCAGGGAGTTAATGCCTTTGGATTCCTATCCTTTCAGTGCCAAATATACCTGGGTTGAAGATCGTTTCGGTGTTTCATGGCAGCTTTACACCGGACAGGAGAAGGAGATCGTTCAGAAGATCGTACCCACCCTGATGTTCGTTGGTGATAACAATGGGAAAGCAGAAAAGGCGATAGATTTCTATACATCGGTTTTTCCCGCTTCTGAAAAAAGAGGTATCCTCAGGTATACCGGTGATGAGGGCGAGAGGGCTGGGCATGTGCAACATGCAGAATTTAAAATAAACAATTATCTGCTTATGGTCATGGATAGTTCCTATCCGCATGCATTCAGCTTTACAGAAGGAATGTCGATTGTGGTTGAGTGCCATACGCAACAGGAAGTTGACCATTACTGGGAGAAACTCACTGCCGACGGCGGGGAGGAGAGTATGTGCGGCTGGCTGCGGGATAAATATGGCGTGAGTTGGCAGATTACCCCCGCAGCAATGAAAGATCTTTTGCTCAAATCACCAAGGGTGATGGAGGTCATGAGGACCATGCATAAGCTGGATATCCGGAGACTTCAGGAAGCTGCCGATTGAAAGGTGGTGACTGTAATTTAATAAGAGTTCTTAAAATCATGTTACTGTTTTATTCTTTACAATTTCTTAAACACTTACAAACTATGGCAAAATTAAATCCGTACCTCAATTTTGATGGTACTTGCGAAGAAGCGTTTGATTTTTACAAATCAGTTTTTGGAGGAGAATTTACTCATATTTCCAGAATGGGAGAAATAAACATGGAAGGGATGCCTATACCCGAGGAGGATCGAAACCTGGTGATGCATGTAAGTCTGCCTATAGGGAATGATATTCTGATGGGATCAGATGTGCCGAGTCGTATGAAGCCCGGCTTCAGTGCAGGCAACAACAATTATATCAGCCTTATGCCTGACAGTCGGGAAGAGGCCGACCGCCTCTTCAACGAACTTTCGTCCGGTGGTGAAGTGGAGATGCCCATGGAAGAGATGTTCTGGGGCGACTATTTCGGAAGCTTCAAAGACCGGTATGGCATCTGGTGGATGATTAATTATCCTTTAGGGCAATCCTGATCCTGGCAGCAACAGTTACAGGGAGAGTTAAAGAACAGTCCGGCAACCGAAGCTATCTTCACATTCGGCTACCGGGCTGTGTTATTAAAAAAAATCAGGCCTGCGGATTGAAGAAGGGGTATTCTTTCACGACAACGAATTCATCCTCGAGAAGTTTTTTTTCTTTTGCCGTAAGAGGTTTGTTTATGATCTCTTCAATGTGGTCCACGCAAAAGGCAAAGTTCCGGAAATCACCCGGAGGAACAATCACATCTGCACCGGCCCTGAAGGTATATTTCAATGCGGCAATGCCCATGGCCGGATTACTTACATCAATGGGTTTTACCCACGATTTGGGATAACTCCTGCGTTCCTCCTCATTTAGCCACTTGCGATGCACCAGTCCTTTTAATGCGATCACACCCATACCTCTTCGTCTGGCATCTTTGGCAACACCTGAGCCCCATTGAGCAAGCATATCCATCTGCCAGTTTATCGGAAACATCACCGTATCAAAGTCGTACATCGACATGGCACGCAACGCCTGTACCTGCGAATGAGCAGAAAATCCTGCCTTGCGAATGCGCCCGCGCCGCTTTTCCTTTTCAATCATTTCCATCACACCACCAGGTGCAAATGCTTTGTCCACATCTTCGGCTGTAGTGAGGCTGTGCAACTGATAAAGATCGAAGTAATCGGTGTGCAGCAACCGCAGAGACTCTTCGAATTCCTTCTCTGCACCTTCTCTGGAGCGTTGTGTGGTCTTGCAGGCCAGATAATTCTCTTTTCGGAAAGGTTTCAGTGATATTCCGAGTTTTTCCTGCGCATCACCATACGAGGGAGCCACATCGAAATAATTGATACCTCTGTCCAGTGCCCAGGCAACATAATTGTCTGAAGCTGCCTGCCCGTCTTTTCTTGAAACAATGCCCCCATAGACTACCGGAAATACTTCAAATCCGGTTTTTCCCAGCTTTCGTTTGATACTTTTGTTCGCGGATATGTCTTGTACATCCACGGTGCCGGCAATCACATCGGATACCTTTCCTGCTGCTCCGATGGCTACCGCGCCGACCATACTTCGTTTAATGAATTCGCGTTTATTCATGATTGTCTGTTTTTATTATCTTGCTGCTTTTGCGATACGATAGAGCCGTCCCTCATCGGTCACGGCATAGAGTGCACCGTCTTTCCCGTCGGCCACATCCCGGATGCGTTGTCCTTCGTCCTCCAGTAAACGTTCCTCACCCACAACCTTATTGTCTTTCAGGACCAATCGCGCAATATGCCTGCTACTCAGTCCGCCTATGAAAAGGTTGTTTTTCCATTCGGGAATATCGCTGGAACTATAAAAGGCCATGCCGCTGGGAGATTGAACCGGATCCCAGTAATAAACAGGTTGTTCCATACCTTCCAGTTGGGTGATGCCATCACCAATTGTATTGCCATTATATTCGATGCCATAGGTGATGACAGGCCAGCCGTAGTTCTTGCCGGGTTTAATCAGATTAATCTCATCACCGCCGCGGGGACCCATTTCACTGAGCCATAATTCGCCTGTAACAGGATGGATATCGAGACCCTGCGGATTGCGATGGCCATAGCTGTAGATCTCGGGGAGTGCATCGGCCGTGTTTATAAACGGGTTACCTGGTACCGGCCCGCCTTCGGTGGTGATATAGACCACCTTGCCATGGGCGGTACTCAGCTTCTGTGCGTTGGGGCGGGTAGCCAGGTCGGACCGTTCACCGGTAGAAACAAAAATATTACCCTTTTTGTCAAAAATAAGGCGACTGCCGAAATGCATACTGTTGTCGTAAAAAGGAATGGCACGGTAGATGATCTGGAAATTTTCCATGCGTGTCTCATCGTCAGACAATCTGCCTTTGCCCACTGCAGTGAGAGAGCCTTGGGGAGTGCGTTCGGCCAACGTGAAATAAAGCATCCGGCTAGTGGCAAAGTCGGGCGCCGGGGCTACATCCATCAGTCCGCCCTGGCGTCTGTCATCCACTTCCGGGAAGCCTGTGATCTTCCCGCTCACCGTGCCATTGGCAGTAATAAGGCGTGCTGTACCACCTTTCTCGGTGATTATCAACCTTCCGTCCGGCAGGGCGGTGATAGCCCAGGGATTGGAGAGGTCGCTCACGATGACAGTTGCCTCATACGGAGTGTTTGTTTTTACTCCGGCTATGCGTGTCTGTCCTTCAAATGCGGGTGTATAACTTGTATTGGGTTGCTGTGTCTCCACAGGGGGCAAGGTATTAGCTGGAGCCTCCTGAGAATTTCCCTTCCGCTCATCGCAGGAGGCAGACAGAAAAAAGAGTGCCAGAACAAGGAATGCTGTAACTTGTAAATGTTTCATAGAATCTTTATTTAATAAACTTGAAATCAATCTTATTTACAACAACCTGTTATATATAATTGTTTTTTTGTCGTGTATTCTTTGTTGTAGGGTGGCCCACTATTTTATATCTGTTTCAATCCATTGAGAACGATTCGGGGGGGTGGGAGCCGTGACCTGCCGGGGCGGATTTTTCCGGAGTGTGTCCAGCAGTATCTCCACTGCTTTTATCAGGGAGGGATCGTTGCCTTTGGCTAGCTCCTCGGGACGGTCTACCACCTCAATATCGGGATAGACACCAATACCTTCAATGATCCATTGGCCATCTTCATTGTAGATACCAAAGCGGGGAACGGATATGTAACCTCCATCCACCAGGCGTGCATTGCCGGAGATACCCACAAGCCCTCCCCAGGTACGGGTGCCGATAAGTTTCCCTTCACCGGTCTTTCGAAAGAAATAGGGAAAGGCATCGCCACCGGAGGAGGAGTAGCCGTTGATCAACATGGCTTTGGGGCCGTCGTGTGAGATGCCGGGCGACTTCATTGGTTGCGGCAGACCGTTACGATGCCAGTAAACCAGGGTACGACGGTTGAGCAGGTCGATCATCCGGTCGGGGATAAATCCGCCTCCATTGTAGCGGTCGTCGATGATTAGCGCCTCCTTGTTGTTGTAGGCCAGCATCCCCTTAAAAAGTTCGCGATTTCCCTCGATGGCGGTGTTGGGCACATGAATATAACCAACCCGGCCACCAGAGAGTCGCTCTGCCATCTCACGGCGACTCCTTACCCAATCGAGATACCTGAGTTCCGTCTCGCTGGTAATAGTTTTTATTGTGTAGTTTTTTGCACCGGTTGTGTTTGGCACACTGCTGACGGTCACTTCCACGTGTCGGCCTCCGAGACCCTCCAGCAGCTCATATGGATTTTGTGCGGTGGTAAGCTCCTGCCCGTTGATGCGGAGGAGGTAGTCACCTTCTTTCACATCGATTCCGCTTTCGGTAAATGGTGAGCGGCGGCTTTCGTTCCAGTTCTCACCGGCGTATATCTTCCTTATACGGTAACGTTTGGCATTAAGATCGGCCTCCAGTTCAGCACCCAGAAGTCCCCCCTCGATTCTCTCCACACGGTTGATATCACCCCAGTCTACATATGCGTGGCCGGTATTGGTTTCACTGACTATCTCATTTAGAATGTAGTCAAGATCGAAACGGCTTGACACGTGGGGTAGCAACTCCCCGTAATTCTTTCGTATCCCTGCCCAGTCCACACCATGGAGGTTGTTCACGTAAAAAAAGTCACGGAAAATACGGAAGGCGTCTGCATAGATTTGTTCCCATTCAGCCCGGGGCACTATCTTCATGACCATATTTTTCAGGTCTATCCTGTTGTTACCGGCTTTTTGTCCCGGTTCAGTCCTGGCCACGGCGAAATCCTTTCCTGTACGATAGATAAAGGATTTGCCGTCGGCAGCCAGAATGCCGGAGCCGGCACCATCGAGGATCTCCTCGGTTTTCTCCTCCTTGAGATTATAACGCATGATCTTATTTCCAGCTGAATAGAGTAGCCCCTCCTCCGTGGCGCCGATGATACGGTAATTGCCTGCCGGCATGGGAAATACCTCAATGCGGTTGCCGATGTTGCCGAAGTCGATCGTTACCTTCACCTCCTTGGGTATAGCTGAATCCTTTTCATCGCTCGTTTCTTTTCTGTTCTTCTTATTTATTACTTTTTTGTCCCGGTTATCGTCTTTTTCAGGACCGCTTGGTTCAGCATCTTCCTTATAGCGTATGAGCGTGGTGCCGTCGTTCCGCAGAGGTAGGGCGTAAATGCGTGTGGCATTATTGTAAAGATAATCAAACTCAAAGTTGCTGAAAGCGAGATTGAAGTCACGATTGGAAAGGAAAAAGAGGAATTTGCCATCACGGCTGAAGACCGGGTTTCCGTCGGAGAAGGAAGCATCCGTAAGCTGCTGCTTTTCACCGGTTGATACGCTATAAATCCAGAGTGCCGACTGGTAGTTGGGCATCGATTTGCTGTATGCTATCCAATGGCCGTCGGGGGAAAAGGTGTAATCCCTGATCTCTTCGGCCGAAGCTTCGTCAATGACGGTCTGTCTGCCGGTGGAGGCATCCACCAGCCACAGCTTCATGGTACGGTCGCTATATGTCAGGTGCGTACTGCGGGGTGACCATTCGGCATCATATTTCCATGCCGAAGAACCGCTGGTAAGCTGTCGGGGTTTTGCACCTTCTTTATTTTCTAGAAGGTAAAGTTCATACTCACCCGTGGCATCGGAGTAATAAGCAATCTGCTTGCCATCGGGAGACCAGGCGGGAGAAAGCTCGCGCACGCCCTGGGTGTTGGTAAGATTCTTGATCTCCCCTTTTTCTGCGGGTAGGGAGAAAATGTCGCCCCTGGCTTCAAACAACGCTCTTTTTCCGGTGGGAGAGAGGCTGTAGCTACCGATAAAATCAGTGACATTCCTGAAGTAAGGTTGCAGATTGGGATTGTCGTAGTGGATGGAGACCGTGATCTTTTCTGATTTACCCGTCGAGAGCTCCAGCACATAGAGATAGCCACCGTTTTCATATACCAGCCTGTCTTTATCGCCTGAGGGCCACATCACATCGAAGTCGGTGTGGCGGGTGATCTGCTCGTTTTCGCCGGTAACGGTATTGTAGCGCCATATGTTAAGGCGGGTATCACGGTCGGAGGCATAAAAGATATAGTCTCCCTGCCATACCGGCCACTGGTCCGACCCGGTCCATTGTGTAATCTGCCGGGCACTGTTATTTTGCAGGTCGTAACTCCACAACTCGGTAGCGCGTCCGCCCTTATATCTTTTCCAGGTACGAAATTCACGGTCTGTCGGTGTAAAGCAGAGTTGGGAGCCACTGGGTGAGTATGTGGCAAAGCCGCCGTTGATGATGGGTAGCGGCTCCTCGAATCCACCTTCTATCCCGACAGTGAAGTAGCGACCGTTACGCTCTCCAAACGCGGTGCGGTTGGCCCGAAAGAGGATGCGACGGCTGTCGGGTGTCCAGTCCAGTACCACATGATCGAACCCGCCCCGCGGCGGCATCTCGCCCACTGAGTTATAAAAGGTGAGCTGGCGTGCCGTACCTCCTTCGGAAGGCATTACCCATATCTGCCGGTTCCCCGAGTATTCTGCCGAGAAGGCAATCCACCTCCCGTCGGGTGAGATCTTGGGAAACAGTTCAATGCCGGGGTGTGAAGTGAGCCGCCGGGCATTACCGCCGGAAACATCTGCCCTCCAGATATCGCCGGCATAAACAAAAGTGACGAGATCTCCGTTTATGTCAGGATAACGAAGCATACGGGTGTCATCCAGTGCCAAAGCCTGTAGTATAAAGAGGCTTGTCAGAATCAGTGTGGTTATTTTTTGCATTATCCAGGTTTTAAAAAACCAAATTTACAAAATCTTTCCCTCTCTTGACGAACCACACGACAGAATTTTATTTATAGGGAAATGAGGGAAAACAGCTCTTCAGTATCTCTCTTGCCACATCGCCTGTCACATTGCGGTTTTCGCCGAAAGCAACCCCTCGATTGTTAAAACGACTGGCAATGACCTCAACGGTTTCATTTCCGATACCCTCTTCCGAGAGGCGTGTGGTCAGACCGAGCGAACGGTAAAATGCCTCCGTCATTTCAATGGCTTTGTCCACCCTATCCTCTTCAGATCCTTCTGTAATACCGAAAATACGTTCACCGTACTGCAACAACTTGGATTTTTTTTGATCTTTCAATACGCGCAGAAGACCCGGCATAATGATGGCAAGGGAATGTCCGTGCGTGGTGCCATGGAGAGCTGTTAGCTCATGTCCTATCTGGTGTGTGGCCCAGTCCTGGGTGATGCCCATACGGATAAAATCGTTCAAGGCCAGCGTGGCCGCCAGCATGTAATCTGCCATCAGGTCGTAATCACAGGGATTGACTTTAATCATTGGCGCTATTTCTTTTATAGATAGCAGGATGCCCTCTGCCCAACGGTCCATGATACGTGACTGTCCCGGTGTGGTCATATACTGTTCCAGTACATGGGTGTATGCATCAGCCAGGCCACAGGCAATCTGATGTTCGGAGAGAGAGTAGGTTACTTCAGGGTCGAGAATTGAGAATTGCGGATAATCGCCACCAAAAGAAAATTTTTCTTTCGTTTCCTCCCGGGTAATTACAGCACCGCCATTCATCTCTGAGCCTGTTGCCGGAACCGTCATCACTGACGCAAAGGGTATCTGCTTTTCTGCAACGCCCCTCAATACAATATCCCATGCATCCTCATCGGCGGCAATACCTGCCGCAATTAGCTTGGTGCCGTCAAGCACAGAGCCGCCACCCACGGCCAGCAGGTAATCTATTTGATTTTCTTTTCCCAGCTGTATGGCTTTGCGAAGTGTTTCCACCCGGGGGTTGGGCTCAATGCCCCAGAATTCAATGTAGTTACGCCCCCTGAGTGCCAGTCTTACCTGGTCGTATACACCGTTTTTTGTGACACTGCCTCCCCCATAGGTAATCATCAGGTTCACACCATCAGGCAACAGTTCCGATAGCCGTGCTATCTCTCCTTTCCCGAACACAAGCCTGGTCGGGTTCTGAAAAATGAAATTCTTCATCTGCGTATGTTTCTTATACAAGTTAAATTTCGTTATGTTCTTCCATCCGAAAGGGTGGTAAAGTCTGATTAAAACGATTTTCAAGGCGTGGTTGTTCAATGAAAACAGGAGAAAGATTTTTTCTCCCGTGAAGTGTGGGAGCATACAGTGAACATCCTCCTTTTTTATTTGTTCACTGATAAAACAATGCAATGAAAGAAGCAATGGAGCCCATTCGGCTTTTTGTTTTGAACGAGTTCAATTACCCGAAATTTCGTTCCCAAATTATATCTCTCTACTTGCATGCCTTCACTAAGGGTGAACAGGCTCAGTATATCGATCCGCAGGAAGCGGAAATAATACTTGATAAAATGGTGGATAGTAACATGGGACTCATGGCTTTTACAGGTGACAGACTTGCCGGTGTGGTGTTGGGACTGCCCCTGAAACATGATGGGGAATTCCCGGCCAATGAGGTGCCTGCCATAGCCTTGGATACCACCCTTTATATTGCGGAGCTTATGGTACATGCCGACCTGCGGGGTAGAGGAGTTGCCACGGCATTGATCAATGATCTGATGACACGGGCTGCAGGAAGTTATACCGATGCGGTGATTCGTGTGTGGGATGAGAACAGGCCTGCCCTGTCGCTTTACGGTAAACTGGGTTTTCTCCCTGTGGCAACCATCAGGCAAACAAAGAAACAAGTTTCCGGTAAATCCTTTGAGATGAAGAAGATCTATTTACACAAACATTTGTCCAAATCCCCGCCGGCATAACCGGGATGTCATCCTGTTCAACTCTTCCCATATGCTGCCGGTTCAAATATTATTATTCAACTATCATTTTATTTATTTTGTTTAACATGAATGATTTAATTGCTAAAACAATTGATTTACACTCGGGAAGACCCGAAGAAAAAAGAGAGGAGATACGCGACTATTTCCTGAAAACCTGGGCATTAGACGAGTTATTGTATACTCAGCTGAAAACAGATGCTGTCTTTTATCACCGGGGCGATCCGTTACGTCATATCATCCTCTTTTATCTGGGCCATACAGCCGTTTTTTTTATCAACAAGCTTTATCTCGCAAGGATTATCGAGAGGCGGATAAATCCCCGGTTTGAGTCCATTTTCGCTATTGGCGTGGATGAGATGAGCTGGGATGATCTCGATAATAATCATTATGACTGGCCACCGGTACCGGAAGTACGTGCCTATCGTGATGAAGCAAAGAAAATAATCCTGCAGGTGATCGACAATACACCGCTCGAATTACCTATCGGCCGGGACAACCCTTTCTGGATGATTATGATGGGAATTGAACATGAACGGATTCACATTGAGACCTCGTCGGTACTGATCCGCCAGCTACCGCTGGAGCTGCTGACGCCGGGACTTTTCGGTACGCGTTGTCCCGATAGCGGTGCATCACCGGAGAACAGACTTATTCCGGTTGCCGGTGCCACCGTGAGACTGGGTAAGCCTTCCGATCATCCACTCTATGGCTGGGATAACGAATATGGCAGTTATGAGGAGGAGGTTGCCGATTTTGCAGCTGCCAGATATCTTACCTCCAACGGTGAATACCTGACATTCATTGAAGATGAGGGTTATAACACACCACGTTACTGGACCGAAGAGGGCTGGAACTGGCGTAACTTCAAACAGGCTGAGATGCCGCTCTTCTGGCGGAAGGATGAGAAGGGTTACCGCCTGCGGCTGGTGGCTGAAGAGATTGAGATGCCCTGGAACTGGCCGGTGGAAGTGAACTACCTCGAAGCAAAAGCCTTCTGCAACTGGAAGAGTGCCCAAACAGGAAAAACATACCGCCTCCCCACCGAGGCGGAGTGGTACCGCCTGCATCAGACTGCAAGGCTGAGCGAGGTGACCGACTGGGAGCAGGCGCCGGGCAACATCAACCTGGAACATTATACATCGCCCTGTCCTGTAGACCGGTTTGTACAGGGACCCTTCTTCGATGTGATTGGGAATGTATGGCAATGGACCGAGACACCCATCACCGGTTACCCCGGCTTCAGAGTACACCCGATGTACGACGATTTTTCAACCCCTACCTTCGATGGAAAGCACAATCTGATCAAAGGCGGCTCCTGGATATCGACCGGAAACGAAGCCACCGTACATTCACGCTATGCCTTTCGCAGACACTTTTACCAGCATGCCGGATTTCGCTATATCCAGTCCGATACGCCCTTGAAAATACAACAAGCCGATTACGAGACAGACCCGGAAGTGATACTCTCCTGCGAAGAGAACTGGGGCGATGCATTTGTACCAGAACGCTCCTTTTCCTTGCAACTGGCAGATGTTATTCACGATCTGTTGCGGGGTGAGAACGACAAGCGGATATTGGATCTGAATGCCGACACGGGGCGGCTTGCTTTTGAACTGGCACGTACATACCGGGATGTGACGGCTCTCGATTTCACGGCACGCATGATCAGGATACCCATTCAATTACAGGAACAGGGGTATGTACGTTATACCATGAAAGATGAGGGAGAGCTGGTGTTCTATCGGGATGTGGTACTCGACGATTTCGGTCTTGCAGGAGTAAAGAACAGGATATTATTTATGCAGGCAGACGCAATGAACCTGAAACCCAACTATGAAGGATACGACCTGATTGTGGTGCCTGCGCTGCTGGAAGAACTGAGCGACCCAAAATTATTTCTCTCGCAGATACATACGAGGTTGAACGGGGGAGGAGTGTTATTACTGGCATCCGACTATGACTGGGACCCCCTCAAAACGAAAAGAGATAAGTGGCCGGGTGGATTTAAACAGGATGGGGAGCCGGTGAGCTCGCTTGAAGGGATCTCCGGGATACTGGAGCCCCACTTTACCCTGCATGCGGATCCGCTGGAATTGAAGAGACTTCGGAAGAAATCTTCCCGTCATATCATGCAGCAGATGATGCAGGTGACTATATGGAAGAAAAAATAACTATTCGTTGAACCAGCGGGTAAGTGTACTGAACACATTTTCATTCTCCTTTCTCTTCCGACCCACCAGCTCCGGTGAGGAAGGAGCGAGTACATTCAGTCCTTTGTGTATCATACGTACGGTGATCTCGGTGCCTGTTTTCACCGGGTCACCGTCTATATGCATTATTCCCGGACGGGCGCGTCTTATATGGAGGTTGCGGGTGAGTATCGAGATCATCTTGCTGCTTTTGTCGATGTTCTTCGTGAAGAGTTGTAATGTGGTCTGCGGTATTTCCAGCGCGTTCAAGGGCTTCAAAATGGAAACATTCATCTTGCCGTCGTCCATGCTCGCCCCGGGGGCAATAAAAGCATCATTCCCATATTGCGATGCATTGGCACAGGTGAGAATAAAGGCTTTTTCCCTGATGCTTTCTTCGTCGGAGGTGATTTCATACTCTTCAGCCCGAAAGTCGACCACGCTCTCCAATACGTTACGTACATATCCCAGGGGGCCTCTTTTTTTATCTTCGGCAAACCGGTCACTCACAAAGGCATCGAAACCGAAGCCGCAGGTGCAGAAAAAAATATGATCATTGGCAATCCCATAATCAATTGTGCGGGTGTGTCCGCGCAGAATGATGTCGAGGGCTTTTTCCGTATACATTGGAATACCGAGATCACGGGCAAGTCCATTGCCCGAGCCGAGTGGTAAGATGCCAAGCGTTGTATCGGTATTGACCAGCGCCCTGGCAACCTCGTTGACGGTGCCGTCACCACCTGCAGCAATCACATAGCGGTATTTCCTTTTAGCCGCCCGTCGTGCTATTTCTGTGGCATGTTCCGGATAGCCGGTGACACGGATTATCAGATCCACCTTCTTTTGGTCGAAGGCCGCAGCTACCTCTTCAGGAATGTTCTTCTTGGATTCCGTACCGGAAACGGGATTAATAATAAGGCACACTTTTTCTTTTGCCATGTCACTGATAATATGATTTATCTGTATTTACCTTGATAAACAACCGGAACTTCATTTTGTTTTAACCCTTTTTATTTGCCCTTTCGCCCATTGTTAATTACTTTTGCAGTGAAAGTTAAAAATGAACCGAATGATTCGCACAGAACTGATCAACCGTTTCCTCAATCTCTGATTTATGCAGTCGGCATTCATCCTGATTATCATTGCAGTCTATTTTTCTGTTCTGATGTTTATTTCTTACCTCACCAGCCGGAAGGGATCGGATAATAACGCTTTCTTCCGTGCCAACAAATCCTCCAAATGGTATGTGGTGGCGGTGGCCATGATCGGGACTTCCATCTCGGGGGTAACTTTCGTCTCGGTACCCGGCATGGTACGAAACCTCGACATGACCTACATGCAGATGGTATTCGGCTTTTTCTTCGGATATCTGGTCATTGCCTACGTGCTGCTGCCACTTTATTACCGACTGAACCTGACCACCATATATGGTTATCTCGATCTGCGGTATGGCCCGAAATCCTACAAGACTGGAGCATGGTTTTTCCTGCTCTCCAAAATTGTGGGAGCTGCTGCAAGGCTTTACCTGGTGGCATTTATTCTGCAAACACTGGTGTTTGACGCCTGGGGTATACCCTTCGTGGTAACCGTAATAGGTATCATCCTTATTATTTGGTTATATAGTTACAAGAGCGGAATCCAGACAATCATCTGGACCGACTGGCTACAGACCATTTTTTTTATCACGGCACTTATCCTTATCGTGTGGCAGGTAGCCCTGCGCCTGGACCTTGATTTAGGCAGTACGGTGAAGGTCATCAGTGAGAGTCCACACTCTCGTATCTTTGTATTCGACGACTGGGCATCAACTCAAAACTTTTTTAAACAGTTTTTCAGCGGCATGTTTATTACGATCGTGATGACCGGCCTGGATCAGGATCAAATGCAGAAGAATCTCACCATACGTACCCTGAAAGACGCACAAAAGAATGTGGTTTCCTACGGCTTGGCCTTTGCACCCATCAACTTTCTTTTCCTTTGTCTGGGTGTACTGTTATTGATTTTTGCGGAACAAAGTATGATTACACTGCCGGCAATATCCGATAATATCCTCCCGATGATTGCCAGTGAACATCTGGGGTCGCTCGTGCTGGGTATCTTTGTGCTGGGTATCGTGGCAGCTGCCTTTTCGAGTGCCGACTCGGCATTGACGGCACTTACTACCTCTTTTTGCGTGGATATTCTGCACATGAAGACCTCTTCGCAGACAGAAGAAAAGGAGAAAAAAGATGTCCGTACACGCCGTATTGTCCATCTTGCAATCAGTACTGTCTTCGTACTGATCATCCTGCTCATTGAAGCCATCGGGTCCGACAGTATCATCAATGCCATCTACAAGCTGGCCTCATATACTTATGGTCCGTTACTGGGTCTCTATTTTTTTGGACTTTATACCAAAGTGAAACCGGTAGACAAACTTGTACCATGGGTAGCGATAACCGCACCTGTATTGTGTTTTATGACGGAGGTGATCATGAAGTGGTGGTTCGGATACCAGGTAGGTTACGAGTTACTGCTCCTGAATGGATTAATTACCGGACTTGGCCTTTGGGTCGTGAGGCTTCGCCATTAACAACCAAATATATGATTATTAAATCAGCAGAATTCATTATCAGCAATACCGATTTCCGTAAATGTCCGCAGGACGGGAAACCGGAATATGCGTTTATAGGCCGGTCCAATGTAGGTAAATCATCTCTCATTAATATGTTAACCCACCGGAAAGGCCTTGCCATGACTTCGTCAACTCCGGGAAAGACGCTGCTAATCAATCATTTTATGATTAACGACGAGTGGTATCTGGTCGATTTACCCGGATACGGATATGCGCGACGAGGGAAAGAGGGAAGGGAAAAAATTCGAAAAATTATTGAAGATTATATTCTCGGCCGGGAGGCGATGGCCAACCTGTTTGTGTTGATCGATTCGCGCCATGAGCCACAGCAGATAGACCTGGAGTTTATGGAATGGCTGGGTGAGAATGGGGTACCCTTTGGCATTGTATTCACCAAAGCCGACAAGCTGGGCTCCGGTCGCCTCCAACTGAACATCAGCAGCTACAAAGATAAACTGCTGGAGAGCTGGGAAGAATTACCACCCATCTTTATTACCTCCTCAGAAAAGGGGAAGGGCAGGGAAGAGCTGCTTGATTACATAGAAAAAATAAATCGAATTTCGTAGGTGATTGCCAGTCTCTTGTATGGTGAATTAACCCGATCGGCCGAAAGAACCCCCTATAATATCAAGCAGCTCATTGGTGATGGATTCCTGTCGTAATTTATTGTATTCCAGTTTGAGATCCTCAATCAGATTGTCGGCATTGTCGGTAGCGATCTGCATGGCCTTCATTCGTGCGGCATGTTCCGAAGTGACCGAATCAATATGGACAGTGTAAAGCTTCAGCCTGAGCACTTTCGGCAGCAACTGGTTCAGAATTGACGCACTGTCGGGTTCAATGATGTACTCCTCTGTGGCGATCTCCTTTTTGTCACTTTCCAGATTTACCGGCAGGTACGGCTCATGCAGAACAACCTGCGATCCCTTACTCCGGAAATGGTGATATATAAGCTCCACGCGGTCAATGCTCTTGTCGAGAAACATGTTCGTTAGTTCATCAGCAATAGTCTGGGTGTTTTTATAAGCAGGCTTTTCACTGATGTCGGAAAAGTTATGTTGTGCCTTCAGTCCCAGGTTTCTCGTAACTTTGGCTACTTTTTCACCAATCGGGTAGATGTGTATATTTTCATTTCCCAGGTGACGGTAAGATTCAACCACGGCTTGTAACTTGTCTGAGATGTCGTCGTTGAACCTGCCGGCCAGACTTGAATTGGACGAGAAAGCCACGATGGCCACACGTCCTACGGGCCTTTGACGAACAAAAGGTGATACAAACTCTTCCTGCTGGCTCAATAAGAGCTGCAGCAGATAGTACAGCTTTTGTTCATAGGGGTAGAGATCCCTGATAATATGCTGGGTCTTTTGCAGTTTGGCCGAGGATACCATCATCATTGCCGATGTGATCTTTTGTGTGGACCGAACCGACTGGAGCCTGCTTTTTATCTCTTTTAATTCAGCCATTTATCTCTTCTTTCAGTGTTCTCACCGTATCTGCCGCCACTGTTTCGATAATCGCGGATATCTTATCATTTATTTCACCCTGCTGTAACGGATCCAGCACATCGCTACGGTGACTGATGTCCAGGGTGGAGAGAAATTCCTTTTCGAATGCGGGAACTTTCTCAAGAGGTACCTCCCTGAGAAGTCCGTGCGTACCGCAGTAGAGGATGGCTATCTGATGCTCTATACGCATGGGACTGTGTACCGGCTGTACCAGCAGCTCTTCATTTTTGCGTCCCTTATCTATTGCCATGGCTGTAACCGGATCCATGTCACCACCAAATTTGGCAAATGCAGCCAGTTCCTGATATTGAGCCTGGTCGATTTTCAAGGTACCTGCCACTTTTTTCATTGCTTTTACCTGAGCATTCCCGCCGACCCGTGAAACGGAGATGCCCACATTGATGGCCGGGCGTATGCCCTTATTATAGAGATCGGTTTCCAGAAATATCTGACCATCGGTAATAGATATCACATTGGTGGGAATATAGGCCGATACGTCGCCAGCCTGTGTCTCAATGATGGGAAGAGCGGTGAGTGAACCTCCTCCCTTTACTTTGCCCTTCAGGGTCTCGGGAAGGTCATTCATGTTGATGGCTACCTCCTCCTGTGAGATGATGCTTGCAGCTCTTTCCAACAATCTTGAATGCAGATAGAAGATGTCACCGGGATAGGCCTCACGGCCGGATGGACGTCGCAGTATGAGAGACACTTCACGGTAGGCTACGGCCTGCTTGGAAAGGTCATCGTACACTACCAGCGCATGTCTGCCCGTGTCGCGGAAATATTCGCCAGCGGCAGCACCGGCAAAGGGCGCAATATAGCGCATGGCCGCCGTGTCGGAGCCGTTGGCGGAAATAACCGTCGTGTAGGCCATTGCTCCGTTTTCGGTGAGTATTTTGACCAGGGAGGCTACGGATGATCCTTTTTGTCCGATTGAGACGTAGATACAATAGACCGGGTTTCCTTTTTCAAAATTCTCCCGCTGGTTGAGAATGGTGTCAATGGCAATACTGGTCTTGCCAGTCTGCCGGTCGCCAATAATCAGCTCGCGCTGGCCCCGTCCGATAGGAATCATGGCATCCACTGCCTTTAATCCCGTCTGCAGCGGTGTGTTTACGGGTTGCCGGAAGATAACGCCGGGCGCTTTTCGCTCGAGGGGCATCTCCACCAATTCTCCTATGAGAGGACCCTTTCCGTCTATGGGCTCACCGATGGGGGAGATCACACGTCCCAGCAAGCCTTCGCCCACGAACAGGGAGGCAACACGGCCTGTCCGTTTTACCGGGAAGCCCTCCTTCACACTGCTCGAACTACCCAGAAGTATGGCACCCACGTTGTCTTGTTCCAGGTTCATCACAATGGCCTGCATGCCATTATCAAACTCCAGCAACTCATTCGATTCGGCATTCTGTAAACCGAAGATACGTACCACGCCATCGCTCACGCTGACCACAACACCAGTCTCATCGAATTGTACGTTTGTATCCATTCCCTCCAGTTGCATCCGCAACACTTCGGAGACTTCGCTTACCCTGATTAAATTATCTGCCATCTTATCTTGTTATTTCCCTATTTTTCTTGTAATTTATTGAATCTGTTTCTGATCCGGGTGAGTTCACCCAACACGCTTGCGTCCCACCTGTAGTCACCCAGGTTAAGTATAAACCCTCCGATGATATCGGTATCGACAACCGACTCAATCTCCAGCTCCGATCCGGTAATCTTCTGAATCCGTGCTTTAAGTTGTTGCTCTTTTGTTTCATCTATGGTAAAGGCGGTAACCAACTTTCCATATTGGATATTGAATTTTTCCCGATAGAGTTCAATATATCGAAGGGCGATGTACTGAAGGAGCGTCTCTCTCTCATTCTTCAGGATGATGTCTAGCATCCTGGCGAACGAGGACGGGATAGTGCCGCCGCAGGCAGTGGTGATGATCTCCTTCTTATTTAGGATGGACAGTCCGGGATTGGCAATTGAATTACGTAATTTGGGAAAGGCAGGAAACATCTCCGACAGGAGCTTCATATTCGCATATACCTCCTTCTCCTGTCCGGATGCAATGGCATAGTCGAGCAGTGAGGCGGCATATCTTGTGGAAATAAGTCCTGTGTTCATACCGTTCAGGATTTAGAAATTTCAATTTCGTCGAGCAGACGGTCGATCATTCCCATCTGATCTTCGTTTGTAACCAGTTTCTCGCGGAGAATCCGTTCAGCCAGGTCTACAGAGAGGCGGGAAACTTCGTTGCGTATCGACCGGATGGCCACCTCCTTCTCGGCATGTATCTGATCACGGGCGGCGGCAATGATCTTTTCTGCTTCCGTGCGGGCTTCTTCCTTGGCTTTTTCTATCAGAACATCCTTTTTTCGGATGGTCTCCTTCAGTATCTCTGCCTGCTCTTTACGGGTATTTGCCAACAGAGCCTCTCCTGTCTCTTTAACACGGGCCAGTTCTTCCTGCGCTTTTCGTGCCGACCGGAGCGACTCTTCGATGTAGTTGTGTCTTGTGTCTACCATCTTCAGGATGACAGGAAAACCATATTTGGCCAGTACAAGGAGTACAATGCCAAAAGAGAGCATCATCCAGAAAAGAAGGCCGGGTTCGGGTGACAGTAACGACATACGATAAAGCGATTAAAGGATGAAACCACAGACTACCACGGCGAACAGCGCTACACCTTCAATGAGAGCTGCCGAAATAATCATATTCATACGGATGTCGGGTGCCGACTCGGGCTGACGCGCAATCCCATCCATGGCGGAACCACCAATCTTGCCGATGCCATAGCCTGCGCCAATGGCGGCAAGGCCTATACCCAGTGCTGCGCCCATGGTCCCCAATCCGGCTGCGTTTGCCGCCTGTAATAATACTGTAAGTAATGTCATGATGTTGCTTTTTAGTTGTTGAATTATTTTTGTTATTTATCTTTCATGAAAATTGGTTTTGTTTCCTGCACTGCCGGTTTACTGCCATGTGATATCCGTGCCTGCCCGATAAATACGGCAGAGAGTAATGTAAATACATAAGCCTGAATATAGGCGATGAGCAGTTCTACAAAATCGATAAACACGGCAAAGATCACCGAAACTACCGTCATGGAGGCATTGATGGCGCTTCCGAGGCTCACGGTAATAAAGATGAGTATGGTAAGCCCTAGTACAATAGAATGGCCGGCCATGATGTTGGCAAAGAGACGGATCATCAGGGCAAACGGCTTTGTCAGTGTGCCTACGATCTCTATGACCGGCATCAGCGGAAACGGTACCTTTAACCAGGCAGGTACATCGGGCCATAAAATATCTTTGTAATATGCTTTATTGCCGCTCAAGTTCACCACAAGGAAGGTAGCGACGGCAAGCACCATCGTTACCGCAATATTTCCTGTCACGTTGGCGCCGCCCGGGAATAATGGAATTAAACCCAGCAGGTTGTTGGTGAAAATGAAAAAGAAAACCGTTAGCAGAAAAGGGGCATATCGTTTATAATCGTTCCCCACAGATGGTTTGATCACTTCGTCGTGTATCGACATAATAAACATTTCCATGATTCCCGTAAAACCTTTTTTAGATTCCAGGGGATTATGTTTTAGAGACCATGCCACACTCATGATGATGATAATGAGCAGCAGGGAGGTGAAAAGCAGTGATGCGGCATTCTTTGTAAGTGAGAGGTCCAGCGGCCGCGTTTCAATGCCGGAGGCATCCGTCTCCACAATTTTTCCCTTGTATTTTCCTTCAGTGGCGATACGGAACCCTTCGTATGCATCCTCTCCGTGATGAAAACGGGAGGAGAAGTAGAAATGCCATCCCGAGGCTTTGCTGTGGAGAATGACGGGAAGAGGCACCGTGAGTTCTCTTTCGCCGTGGCCTACAATATGCCATTCATAGGAATCGGCCAGGTGTTCCAGAATAAATTCTTTCACGTTCAACTCTTCCTCCGGTAATACACTGCTGTTCTCTGCAGAGAGCAGGGGAGCAGAAAGCAAAAGTATAAAAGCGGCCAGAAGGCCCTGAATATGCTTGTTTTTTTTCATTAATCTATACGCTCCCGGGGCGGTTTTTTCTGATCTCCCTTATATTTAATGTACATCTCCATTCTCAGGTAAATATAGGTTTCCCAGATGAGGTTGATGACGTAAAAAATAACAAAAATGACAGCAAAATTCCGAATATTGGTTTTATCCACAATCCAGTATGTAAACAGGATTACGGCCGAAACAAAAATCTTGATCATGCGCATGAGCATGTAGGTATTTACGATCTTCTCCGGTTTATTGTCAGAGTTATGATTGAATACATAGATGAAGACGAGCCCGAGCAGGTAAAAGAAAATGGGAATCACGGGATAACTTCTGACCAGCGTTTCTGGAAACAGCCACTTGAGTATGAACCACATGCCAAATCCAGTCACAAGGAGCATGCCCGTGTGAAAGATAAGAAAATATTTGGTCATTTTCATCATGTCTTCAGCTTTTTATCTTGTTACATATTTCTTATTTTGTCAATAAGAACCGTCACATTGTTATGATTCACCTCCACAAAGCCATCTGTTATTTCCATCTCACTTTCCTTTCCGTCGGCTGAAAATGCAAGCATACCCTTTTTGAGTGAGGAGATGAGGGGAGCGTGATTGTTAAGTATCTGAAATGAGCCCGACACGCCCGGCAGGGTGACCGAATCCACTTCACCTCTGAAAAATGTTTGTTCCGGTGTGACGATTTCAAGTATCATTTGGCACTTTCGGTTTGTCTTAACAGTTCATCGCCTTTTTCTATGGCTTGTTCAATGGTACCTACATTCATAAACGCCGCTTCAGGGTAACGGTCGAGTTCTCCGTCGAGGATCATTCGGAATCCTTTGATGGAATCTTCTATAGAAACCATTACCCCCGGCTGGCCGGTGTACTGCGCCGCCATGAAGAAGGGCTGAGACAGGAAGCGTTGTACCTTACGGGCACGGTTCACCGTGAGCCGGTCTTCATCGGAAAGTTCCTCCATGCCGAGGATGGAGATAATATCCTGTAGCTCCTTGTAGCGCTGGAGTATTTGTTTAACACGCATAGCAGTGTTGTAATGCTCCTCTCCAACGATATGAGGTTCCAGGATACGGGAGGAGGACTCAAGCGGATCCACCGCCGGGTAGATCCCCAGTGAGGCGATCTTGCGGCTGAGTACGGTGGAGGCGTCAAGATAGCTGAAGGTGGTTGCCGGTGCCGGGTCGGTAAGGTCATCGGCCGGTACGTAAACAGCTTGAACCGAGGTGATGGAACCATATTTTGTGGAAGCAATCCTTTCCTGCAGGGTGCCCATCTCCGACGCCAGCGTGGGCTGGTAGCCCACAGCAGAGGGCATGCGCCCGAGCAGGGCTGAAACTTCCGATCCTGCCTGCACGAAACGGAAAATGTTGTCTATAAAAAGCAGTATGTCGCTTCCGGCACCTCCCTCATCTCGAAAAGATTCGGCTACAGCCAGCCCGGTGAGGGCAACCGATGCGCGGGCTCCAGGAGGCTCATTCATTTGTCCGAAGACCAGCGTTGCCTGCGATTTTTTAATCTCTTCATAGTTCACCTTGCTGAGATCCCACTGTCCGGCTTCCATATTTTTTTTGAAATCTTCGCCATACCTGATTACGTTGGAAGCGATCATCTCTCTAAGCAGGTCGTTTCCCTCGCGGGTGCGTTCACCCACACCTGCAAAGACGGAGTAGCCATTGTGCCCTTTGGCAATATTGTTGATCAGCTCCATGATGATGACCGTTTTTCCTACGCCGGCACCGCCAAAGAGTCCGATCTTTCCACCCTTCAGATAAGGCTGGAGCAGGTCGATCACCTTTATGCCCGTGAAAAGGATTTCTTCGGAAGTGACGAGATCTTCAAACAGGGGTGCTTTTCGGTGGATGGGATACTGATTGTTGCGGGTGAGCTTTGAAAGTCCGTCGATGGGACGACCCACCACATTGAGCAATCTGCCTTTTATCTGTTCGCCCACGGGCACACTGATGGGGCGACCCAAAGCTTTCACTGAAAGGCCGCGGCTGAGTCCGTCTGTGCTCTCCATGGCAACGGTTCGGACAATATTTTCGCCGATATGTTGCTGGACCTCAAGAAAAACCTCCTCTCCGTCACTTCGTTTCACATAGAGTGCGTCGTGGATGGCAGGTAATTTTATTTCCTGTGGATTTGAAAACTCAAAATGAACATCAATCACGGGCCCTATGATTTGGGAAATACGCCCCATTAATTCATTCATAGAATACTTTAATGATTATTTACACGACTGTTCATTGACAACCGTTTTCACAAAGATACAAAAAAAAGGGGGGTGATTCGGGAATTAATATAAATTAGCACGGAGCATATGAAGAGCCACAAGCGAGACTTGAACTCGCGACCCACGCGTTACGAATGCGTTACTCTACCAACTGAGCTATTGTGGCTTGTTTAACAGGATGCAAAAGTAGTAAAAAAAAAGGAATACAAAAAGAAAACGGGCAGCAAATAAGCCGCCCGTTTCCGGATAAAAAACATTATTTGTTATTTTGTATCGGCAAGCTTTTTATTTTGTTGATTACTCAGCATTTTATAAGCTACCGGAGCTGCCACGAACAAGCTGGTTACAGTTCCCACAACAACTCCGATAAGCATGGCAAACACGAAGCTGCGTACTGCATCACCTCCGAAGAAAAGGATACAAATGATCACGAGGATGGTACTCAACCCGGTGTTAATAGTACGGGCAAGGGTAGCATTCATGGAATCGTTGAACAGTGCCAGCAGGCCGCGTTTCGGATAGAGTTGCGTGTATTCACGCACACGGTCGAACACCACCACCTTGTCATTGATGGAGTACCCCACGATGGTCAGGATGGCCGCTACGAAGGTCTGGTCGATCTCCATGGAGAAGGGCACTATCTTCCATAGCAACGAATAAAGACCGATTACGGCGAAGGTATCTATGGCAAGTGCAGCCACGGTGCCTACCGAGAATGCAAAGTTGTTGAACCGGAACAGGATGTAAAGACCCATACAGATCAGTGCAATTGTCAGTGCCAGGAATGCATTCCGGATCATGTCCTCGGCGATGCTCGGACCTACTTTCTGTGAACTCTGGATGTGATCTTCTATCGTTTTTCCGGGTGTGATGAATTCTTCCAGTCCCTGACCCAGCAGATCACGCAGTTCCTGTTCCACATTTTCGCCTTCCGTTTCAATCATATAGTTCGTGGAGATACGTACCTGATTGCTTGTTCCAATGGTGATGACACGTACAGATTCGCCGAAGATGGGTACAAGTGCATTCTGTACTTCTCCCGTTTTAACCGGCTGATCGAATCGGACGATATAGTTGCGGCCGCCGGTGAAGTCGATACCCACGTTCATCTTCAGGGTAAACAGCGAAACAATGCTGACAACAACGAAAACGCCGATAATCAGCAGTATTCTTTTGCTATTATGGATAAAGTTGTAGTTATACTCCTTGAAGATTGCTTTTGAGAAAGCCGTATTGAAGGTGAGATTCTGCCATTTGTCCTTGGCAAAAAGATTTTCGTACACAAGTCGTGTCAGGAATACGGCCGTAAGGAATGACGCTGCGATACCGATAATCAGGGTAATTGCGAATCCTCTGATGGCGCCTGCCCCGAAGATGGCCAGGATGACGCCGGTGATGATTGTGGTCAGGTTGGAGTCGAAAATAGCCGAGAAGGCATTTTTGTATCCGTCTTCGAGTGCTCTGCGCAAGGTCTTGCCTGCCGCGAGCTCTTCCTTGATACGCTCATTGATGAGCACGTTCGCATCCACAGCCATGGCGAGCGAGAGGATCATACCGGCAATACCCGGGAGGGTGAGCACGGCCTGGAATGCTGCAAGAGCTCCCAGAGTAAAGAAGAAGTTCAGAAGCAATGCCGCATTGATAACCATGCCCGGTGTAAAACCATATAACATGCAGGTGAAGACAAAAAGTACGACCAGAGCAATGATGAACGAAATAAGACCGTCCTGGATTGCTTCCTGTCCCAGGGAGGGACCCACCACATCTTCCTGCACGATACGCACGCCGGCCTGCATTTTACCGGACTTGAGCACGTTCTCCAGGTCCTGTGCCTCCTGTGGCGTGAAGTTGCCGGTGATGGAGGAACGTCCGCCGTCGATGCGTCCATTTACCGTGGGTGCAGAATATACGTAATTGTCCAGTACAATGGCAATTGATTTTCCAATCTCCGCACCAGTGATGGTGGCCCAGCGACTGGCTCCCGATGAGTTCATCGACATGGTTACTTCCCAGGCGGAGCCTTGCTGACCCTGGTCGGCACGTGCATTGGTGATCACATCGCCACCCAGTGCCGGCCCGCGTTTGCTGCCGTCACCCTTCAATGCAAATAGCTGGAAGTAGGTCTCCCGCTGATCAATTGGTTTGAATCCCCATTTAAATCTTACGTCTGCAGGGAAAATATCTTTATAACGCTGGAGAAGAAAGTTCACAGCGGCAGTATCGAGCTTTGATACGCTACCTACAATAGGTCCAGAAGCGCCGCTCATGGCAAAATAAGGCTCGTTGAAATATTCTACAAAGCTTTTTGTGACAACGGTTTCAGTTTCTTCGCCCGGCAACAACGCTTCCGTGGAGTCGGTCAGTGCTGGCAAAGTGGCCGAGAGAGAGTCCTGCAGGGATGCTTCAACCGCGGACGTGTCGGCAATCTCCGTTCTTTTTGCCAAGGCATACTCGCCCGATCTGGCATTCATCTCGTTGAAATACATTCCCAGCTCGTTCACGTTGTAGGTCTTCCAGAACTCCAGATTGGCACTTCCCTGCAACAGGTTGCGTACACGCTCTGGTTCGGTGATTCCGGGAAGTTCCACCAGAATACGTTCAGCACGGTCCAGGCGTTGAATATTGGGTGCTACAACTCCGAAGCGGTCTATACGTGTGGCAAGTACGTTAAACGAATTATCGGCCACGCTCTTCAGCTCCTTGCGCAATACAGCAATCACTTCGTTGTTGGTTGCAGTAGGACTTACCCTGTCGCCCATGGTGATGCTGTAAATGTTTGCCAGCTTTCCGTCGGGGCTGATTCGTTCGTAGTTTTGCTGGAATAGCGAGATGAAGTCGGCTGAGCTGCCACGACGGTTCTGTACGATGGTCTCTTTCAGCGCCTGGTTAAACAGGGGGTCATCGGTGTTGGCCAGTGAGGCAAGTACCTGTGATGCATCTATTTCAAGTACGACATTCATCCCCCCCTTCAGGTCGAGACCCAGACCGATCTCTTTTTCACGAATTTGTTTCAGTGTATAGTTCAGATACACTTTCTCCGTGGATAACGAATCAAAATAATGATTCTTCAGGGCTAAGTTTCCATTGGCGTATTGATCCGCTTTCTTGTTATATTGCCTTCCCACTATGGTGAAAGACAAATAGAAGAGACAGATGGCTGTCAGGATAATACTGAAAACTTTAATAAATCCTTTGTTTTGCATTTCAATATTACTTTTGTTTACAATTACTATTTCTCAGGTTGCTAACTGATACGAACATATAAAATTTAAGGCACATGCAATGCCCCCTGGTTTTGAGCGTGCAAATATACGTTTTTTTTATCTTTTTAAGAACAATATCGCCGGATTTATTTTCTGTAAATGAATCCGGCGATATCAAAGTGGATTAGGAGTTTCTGTAATAATCAATTATTAGCCATGCAGGATGAACCTGGTGATGATGTTATACAGTACTGTTTACTTTATGAAACCCCTGTTTTTCAGCAGGTATACCGGATTGGGCTCGGCACCCCTGAATTTCTTGTACAGTACCATGGGATCTTCGGTATTGCCTTTCGAAAGGACGTTGTCACGGAACAACCGGGCTGTTTCCTTGTCGAAAATACCCTTCTCCACAAATGCCTGGAAGGCATCGGCATCCAGCACTTCGGCCCAGAGATAAGCATAGTACCCGGCAGAATATCCGCCACTGAAGATGTGTGAGAAGTAGGTACTGCGGTAGCGAGGAATGATTTCGTCAATCAGGCCGATTTTAGCCATCGATTGTTTTTCAAATTCGCGTACATCAATCTTTTTTATCTCCCGCTGCGTATGATAATCCATATCGAGCAGGGCGGCAGCTACAAACTCGGCGGTAGTAAAGCCCATATTGAATTTGGAGGCGGCATCAATTTTTGCAATCAGTCCGTCGGGAATTACTTCGCCAGTCTGATAATGTCTGGCATATAGTTTTAGTACATCGGGATGAAAAGCCCAGTGTTCCATGATCTGTGAAGGAAGTTCCACAAAGTCACGCGATACGTTGGTCCCGGAAAGGCCGGCATAGGTTACATCCGACAGCATGCCGTGCAGGGCATGTCCGAACTCGTGAAAAAGCGTCTCTACTTCGTCCAGAGTCAGCAGCGAGGGCGTTGTCTCGGTGGGACGGGTGAAGTTGCCTACGTTATAAATCAAGGGACGGATATTTATGCCGTCGAGTACTTGCTGACCGCGGAAGCTACTCATCCATGCACCTGCATTTTTGCCGGAACGGGGAAAATAATCTGTATAAAAAACGGAAAGGTGAGAACCGTCGGCATCGGTCACTTCGTACACTTCCACCTCCGGGTTGTATACGGCAATATTGTCCAGTTTTTTGAAGTTCAGTCCGTATAGTTTGTTGGCTACAGTGAAAACTCCTTCCCGTACGTTTTCCATCTTAAAGTAGGGCTTCAGCTCTTCTTCATTGAGGGCATACTTTTGCTGGCGTAGTTTCTCGGCATAATACCACCAGTCCCACGAAGCCAGTTTAAAGCCTCCTCCTTCCGCATCAATGAGTGCCTGCAACTCAGTTGCTTCCTTTTTAGACTGTGCCAGGGCATACTCCCACACTTCATTCAGCAGTTTGTATACATTTGCCGGAGTCTTGGCCATGTTCTCTGCAAGGATGAAATCGGCGTGGGTATCAAAACCCAGCATCTGTGCCTTTTCTATGCGCAGGTTTACAATATCGTTGATGATCTGTTTGTTGTCGTTCTCATTGTCGTTGTCGCCGCGCATGTACATGGCCTTGTACAGCTTTTCACGCAGATCGCGTTTTTCGGAGTACTGCAAGAAGGGCAGCCAGCTGGGTTTTTGCAGGCCAAAGACCCATTTACCTTCTTCACCGGCAGCTTTGGCGGCATCGGCAGCGGCAGTGATGACCCCTTCCGGGAGACCCGCAAGATCGGCCTCCTTGTCGATCACAAGTTTATATCCGTTTGTTTCTTTCAACAGGTTGCTTCCAAACCTGAGAGTGAGGGCGGACAGTTCTTTGTTGATCTCCCGAAGCCGCTCCTTGTCTGATTCTTCCAGCATGATACCGGAGCGTACAAAACTTTTGTAATAATCGTCCAGCAGTCGATATTCCTCTGCAGTCAGGTTTAATCCCGTGGTGTCGTCGTGCACCGTTTTAATACGTTTGAACAACATTTCGTTCAGGTAGATGTTGTCGCTGTGCTCCGACAGGAGAGGAGACAGCTCTTCGGCCAGCGCCTGAATGGAATCGTTTGTCTCGGAGCTTTTCAGTCCGTAGAATACACGCGATACGCGCGATAACAATCTCCCGCTATTGTCCAGGGCTACAATCGTGTTTTCGAAGGTGGGGGCCTCCGTGTTGTTGGCAATTGCTGCGATCTCGGCGGTTTGTCCCTTCATCCCTGCCAGAAAAGCCGGTCTGTAATCGGCAAACTCAATCTGGTCGAACGGGGGTGTGCCGTAAGGGGTGTCGAATTCGGTAAAAAAAACCGATCCTTTTTCGTCGGATGTCGTGCCGGATTTTTGCGAATTGTTGCATGCCAGTATAGCCATAAATGCAAATGTAATAAATAAAACTCGCTTCATGAGTGTAATAATTTGATGACAAATATCAATTGGTAAATAATTTCTGTCAAAGTGTTGAAAAGTGCAAAGTTAATTAATTTTCTCAAAAACCGTAGGCGGCCCTGCGGATTTCATCGGCAGCTTTTCCATATCCTGTACTAACCCGGTATCAGCCAGAGACGACGATATATCCCCGTGTAACCAGCTCATGCATGATGTGATAATGATAAATGAAAAGGTGGCATGGATACCGCAAGGCTGAATCGAAAGGGACCTCTTCAACCAGTGGAACCTAACTGCGGCAGCATTGGAAAAAAGTCATAACCGGGCCGAAGGTGTGTATGCGTCGTGATAAAAGATCAGCGTGCGCTTATCTGCTTTGGCTTTCTCCATAAATCGTTTTTTCTCCTCCATGGCCACTGCCGCACTGTTGTCGTATGCAGAGAGCCAGTTGAGAGCCAGGTTGAGTGAGGTGGGAACCACATCACCCGGAAAGGCGTAGTTTCCTGCTTCGGCATTGAACAGCACCACAATCTGGCCGGGTGTGTGACCATCGTAAAGCTCAAGCCGTACCTGCTCATTCAGTTGCAAATCGTCCAGCACAAACTGTAGCTGCCCCGCGTCGTAGACTGGTTCAATATTTTCTGGATAGAATGATCCCTGCTCGAAGAGCGAAGGGCTCCGGTAGTTCTGCCACTGTTTCAGACTCAGGTGGTAGGTGGCGTTTGGATAAGTGGGAACAGTTTTCCGAACCTCGTTAAGGACGGTACTCCCTCCGCAATGATCGAAATGAAGGTGGGTGAGAATCACATCAGTCACTTCTTCCGGTTCATAGCCAATCTTCCGTATTTCCTCTCTGACATCTCTCTGTTCGAAAGGCTGAAAGAATTTCAACTTCGATGCATGCTTGTTCCCAAGTCCGTTATCGACCAGTATCCGGCGGTCGCCACTGACAATGAAGAGGCAGCGGAGTGACATCACGCACATGTTTTTTTCATCTACCTTATACTTCGCCGACCAGTATTTTTTTGGTACCGGACCAAACATCACACCGCCGTCGCCCAGGAAATAACCCGACTCAATGATGTGAAATGAGGTGTCGTTTTGTTGAAACTTGCGCATAAAGTTGTATTTTTGTGGCAAATTTAGTGAAAAGTTTCTGGTGAGCGATCATCCCGAATAGCCGGCATCCCTATGAACATTCCAACAAAACGAGACAACATTGCAGAATATCTGCTCTACATGTGGCAGACAGAGGACCTTTTGAGAGCCTGTGAACTGGATATAGATAAGGTACAGCAATCAGTCATCAATTCTGCTTATCAGACAGCGGAGGAACGTGCTGCGGCACGAGACTGGTATGAGGGCCTTATCATGATGATGAAGTCGGAAGGACTTCGGAATGAGGGACACCTTCAGATCAACCAGAACATTGTTCTTGAGCTTACCGACCTGCACCTGCGGTTGCTGAAGGATCCCAAAGAGTCGGAATATATTGCTCTCTACTATAATACCCTGCCACACATTGTGTCATTGCGGGCAAGGGGAGCCGACAAGCAGGCGCCGGAACTGGAGACCTGCTTCACGGCACTTTACGGATATATGTTCCTGAAGTTGCAGCAACGGGAAATATCTGCTGAAACGCAGGCTGCCGTCACCCAGATCACCGCACTGTTACGGCGGTTGTCTCTAAAATATAAAACCATCGACGAAGAAGATTCTGAAGTATAATCAAACACTATGCCCATATTTACAGGATTAAGCAAGACCCTGGGCGGTACCGAGAAGGAGACACCCAAACAGCAGTATTTTTACGGGCTGGTGCAGAAGAATGTACTGGTTACCGGTGCAAACGGACAGCTGGGTAGCGAGATTAAAGCAATAGCATCCCGAATGAACCTTCCCTTTTGCTTCTTTTTTACCGATGCCGACGTGCTGGATATCACTGACATTCGTCAGATTGATACCTTTGTGGACGAACACCGGATTCAATATCTGATTAACTGCGCGGCCTACACCGCGGTAGACAGAGCGGAGAAAGATATGGAGAAGGCAACCGCCATCAATGTCACCGCAGTAGCTAACATTGCGCAGGTGGCCGTGAAAAGGGGCGTGAAAGTGATTCATATTTCTACCGATTTCGTATTCGATGGTTTATCGGTTGTTCCTTACAAAGAGACGGCTTCCGTAAAACCACTGTCGGTCTATGGCCGTACAAAACTGGCCGGTGAGGAAGCATTACAGGCTGGGGGAGGTGACTGGGTCATCCTGCGTACCTCCTGGTTGTACTCAGAATATGGCACAAACTTTGTAAAGACCATGATGCGGCTTATGCAGGAAAGAGAACGACTGACCATCGTGGACGACCAGTGGGGCGGTCCGACGTACGCAGCCGACCTGGCGGAGATGGTGATCCACATCTTGCAATTCGCCGAAGAGCAGGAATGGAAAACAGGTATCTATCACTTTTCAAACAAAGGAGAAACCACCTGGTTCCGGTTTGCCGAAGCAATAAAAAGGCTTGCGGGCATCACCACCTGTGAACTCATCCCCATACAATCGCACGAGTATCCCTCGGATGCCTGCCGCCCGGCATATAGCGTGATGGACTTGTCCAAAATAGCATCCGCCTTTAATGTGGAAATACCCAGGTGGGAGGAAGCCCTGAGCCGCTGTATCAATAAAGTTTTATCAACAAAGCTGAATGCTAATTAAATAATGACGATCAAAGAAGAGATTCAACGACGGCGTACCTTCGCTGTCATCAGCCACCCCGACGCGGGAAAAACCACATTGACTGAGAAATTACTGCTCTTTGGCGGTGCTATCCACGTAGCGGGTGCCGTCAAGTCGAACAAGATAAAGAAAACGGCTACCTCCGACTGGATGGAGATAGAGAAGCAGCGCGGTATATCAGTTGCCACCTCGGTGATGGGTTTCGAATATAATAATCATAAAATCAATATTCTCGATACCCCCGGGCACCAGGATTTTGCCGAAGACACGTTCCGTACGCTTACAGCCGTGGATAGCGTGATTGTGGTGGTTGATGTGGCAAAGGGAGTGGAGACCCAGACACGCAGGCTGATGGAAGTCTGCCGCATGCGAAAGACGCCGGTCATGATCTTCGTAAACAAGATGGATCGCGAAGGAAAGGATCCTTTCGACATCCTCGACGAGCTGGAAGAAGAACTCCAGATTTCAGTGAGACCACTAAGCTGGCCTGTTGATATGGGAGAACGTTTTCGCGGAGTCTACAACCTATATCAGGAGAGCCTCGACCTATATCAACCCAGCAAGCAGGTTGTCACGAAGTCGGTACATCTCGACTTGCAGTCGTCCGGTCTGGAAAAACATATCGGCGACAAGTTAGCGAAAAAACTGCGCGATGATGTAGAGTTGATTACTGAAGTCTATCCGGACTTTGAGCAGGAAGCATACCTTGCCGGAGAGCTAGCACCGGTCTTCTTTGGGTCAGCACTGAATAACTTCGGCGTGAAGGAGCTCCTCGACTGCTTCGTCGAGATTGCACCGTCGCCTCGTCAGGTACGGGCCGAAGAGCGAACTGTGGATCCATACGAGGAGGCATTCAGTGGCTTCGTATTCAAGATCCATGCCAACATGGATCCCAATCACCGTTCCTGTATTGCATTTGTGAAAGTGTGTTCCGGTAAGTTTGAACGCAATGTGAACTACAGGCATGTGCGTTTCAACCGGATGATGAAGTTCTCTTCACCCACCGCCTTTATGGCTCAGAAGAAGGAGATTCTCGACGAAGCCTATGCGGGTGACATCGTGGGGTTGCCCGACAATGGCAATTTCAAGATAGGTGACACCCTCACCTCGGGCGAACTGCTTCACTTCAAGGGGCTGCCCAGTTTCTCGCCCGAGATGTTTAAATATATTGAGAATGCCGATCCCATGAAGTCTAAGCAGTTGCAAAGGGGCGTAGAACAACTGATGGATGAAGGGGTAGCGCAACTCTTTGTGAATCAGTTTAACGGGAGAAGAATCATTGGCACAGTAGGGCAGCTCCAGTTTGAGGTCATCCAGTACCGTCTATTGCATGAGTATGGTGCACAGTGCCGCTGGGAACCGATTAACCTCTATAAAGCGTGCTGGATTGAGAGCGGCGATGCGGTGCAGCTGGCCGACTTCAAAAAGCGCAAGTTTCAGTATATGGCCCACGACAAGGAGGGCAGGGATGTCTTTCTGGCCGAATCAAACTACATTCTGATGATGGCACAGCAGGATTTCAAAAACATCCATTTTCATTTTAATTCCGAATTCTGATTTTCTGCCAGATGTATGGTCATCTGCGGGAATGGTATATTCAGGCCGTGTATAATCAGCGCCTCGTATGCTTGTTCGTTCAGGTCGTAAGTGACCGGCCAGAAATCAGCGGCGAGCGTCCATACCCTCAGTACAAAATCGATGGAGCTATCGTTCATCTTCACCATCCGTGAAAAAGGGGCAGGATCATGCAACACCTGGGGATGCTTCTCCGCAATATCGAGCAACAGACGTTTCACCAGCTCCACGTCCGATCCATAATCCACATTTACGGTCAGATCCACGCGACGTGTTGCCTGGGTGCTGTAATTTACGATGTTGCCGGTGGAGAGGGGCCCATTTGGAATGTGAATGGTCTTGTTGTCGAATGTGGTGAGGGTAGTGTAGAGGATACCAACCGACTGTACCGTACCGGCCGCACCTTGTGCCTCAATGTAATCTCCTCCCCTGAAGGGCTTATTGAAGAGTAGCATCACACCTCCGGCAAAGTTGGCCAGGTTGTCTTTCACAGCCAGTCCCACCGCCAGTCCCACAGAACCGATCAACGCAGCAATGGAAACAGTCTTTGTCCCTACAATATTGATGATCAGTATTATGAGTACAGAGAAAAGGGTGATGTTCACAATGTTTATAAGAAAACTTCGCAGTGCACGATCTTCAATACGTTTGTTGAACACCTTTCCGAAAAATCCTGCAATCCGTCTGATAATCCATTTTCCCACATAGAAGATGAGCAGCGCGATCATCAACTTACCGAGGAAGTCGATACTGCCTGTGACAAACTGATCGAGCAACTCATCGAAACGGCCTTTTTTGATCAGTTCGGCAGTAGAGCTTTTTTGTGAATCTGCCGAAAGACGGCTTATCAGGGAATCTGTCAGTGAACCGGCCGGTAAGCCGGAAATTGGGAATAACATGTTAATTTCTATTTTTTGGGAATCTGGCGGCAAAGATAAATATTTTTGATTAAATTTGCTGTCTACATCTGCACATCATAAACTGAGTATGAGGTTATTTTTTTTGTCATTTTTTCTTATATTGCTGTTCCCTGTTTCACGGCTGTTAGGTCAAAGTTACGAAGAGTTGGTGGAACAATCTGCGGCATATATTGAGGCTGACCGGTTAGACAGTGCCGCAGTGTTGCTGCAAAAGGCGATGTCGATGGAGCCTGCAAATGAAAATAACCCTGTGCTGTTGCTAAACCTGGGGATACTACAGCGTCAGCTTGGCATGTTCGACGATGCCTACGTATCCTTCACGGCATCTTTGTCCAACAATCCCATGCCGGAGCTGGTACTCCATAACAGGGCTTCCCTGCTGTGTGACATGGAGAGATTCAGTGAGGCCATGGAAGATTATGATACCCTTATCCGTCGTTATCCGGATGATGTGGAAGCATACTACCGCCGCGGCCTGCTGTATCTTGAACAGCATGACAGAACAAAGGCTGAAAACGATTTTAAAAAGTCGGAGCAGATCGATTCCCGCAATCTCTATACACAGTTGAGTAAGGCGCTGATTTATAAGCTGGATGATAACTGGCAGGCAGCAGAAAAAATATATACTACCCTGATACAGTCTGAGCAGCCTTCAGATCCCAGTTTTTACATGAACCGTGCTGAGTGTTATGTGAATACGGACCAGATATTCAGGGCCTCGGCCGATTTGCGTGCAGTGGAAGATACCCAGGGAGGTAATCCCTATTTCTTCTTTTTGCGCGGCAGGGTGCGCTATGAACAATTCGACAAAATTGCCGCCCGGGCCGATTTTAAAAAAGCGGGAGAATTGGGATATGATGCCACTCTTGTGGATGAATGGCTAAAAAAAACAGAAAAATAAGAACTTTCACAATCTAATAAAAATAAAAAATGAAAAGAAAATTGCTTTATTTTGGTACACTGATGTTGTTGATCGCATTTTCTGTTAACACACAGGCACAGGGAACGAACAGATTAACGAAAAAAGAAAAGAAAGCTGGATGGGTACTTTTGTTCAACGGAAAAGATTTCTCCGGATGGAGACAATATAACGGAACAGAAATGCCAAAAAACTGGCAGATCGAAGAAGGAGCCATGAAGGTGGTGCCGGCAGATCCGTCGAAGCCGGGACGTGGTGGTAACGGAGATATTATTTTTGCCGGGAAAGTGTTTACCGATTTTGAACTGTCATTGGACTGGAAGGCAGGTGATCAGGCCAACTCGGGCATTTTCTACTATGTGCATGAAATACCTGGTAAACCCATTTATTATGCCGCCCCCGAGATTCAGGTACTTGACAATGAGCGGGCCAGCGACAATAAAATTGACAGTCACAAGGCCGGATCGCTCTATGATATGATTGCTGCCGATCCCGCCACCGTTCATCCGGCGGGACAATGGAACAACATTGTGGTGAGGATAAAGGATGGAAAAGTAACGCATATTCAGAATGGGAAAAAAGTGGTAGAGTATACACTCTGGACCAAAGAATGGGACGAACTGGTCCAGAAGAGTAAGTTTAAAAACTTTCCCGGCTTTACCGATGGAATCGCACACGACGGATACATCGGCTTGCAGGATCATGGTTATACGGTCTGGTTCCGCAATGTGAAAATCAGAAAACTGTAAGGTCTTATACGTGAAACGGGCACAGCTACGGCCTTATGAGAGTGAAAATAAATCTCCAATCACATGAAGTGGATCAATAGAAACGACAGTGAGGCCAATTTCGAGGACCGCAGGGGTAGGGGAAGAGGCAGAAAGAATGCCGCCCTGGGCGGTGTGGGAGCCATTGTAATTGTCATTATTGCACTGTTGCTGGGACAAAATCCCTTTCAGGCAGTGGATATGGTGAACAGCGTGGTGCCTGGGCAGTCGACAGAAGTGACAGACCCCTCCCGGGCCAACGAAAACGAAGAACTCAAGGTATTCACCCTGGGTGTATTCAACAGTGCCAACGACGTGTGGAGCGAAATATTCAGGACGCAGCTGCAGCAGAGCTATGTGAATCCTACGCTGGTAACCTTTACCGACGAGACAGTATCGGAATGTGGTGGTGCCACTGCTGCCGTGGGGCCGTTTTATTGCCCTGCAGACCAGAAGATGTATATCGACCTGAACTTTTTTCATCAGTTGAAGTCTGATTTTGGCGCCAAAGGCGATCTTGCCATGGCTTATGTGACGGCCCATGAAGTGGGACATCATGTACAGAAGCTGCTTGGAATTATTGACCATGTGAACCGGTACCGGGGGCGCATCAGTGAAACCGAACAAAACAGGCTGAATGTGAAGCTCGAGCTGCAGGCCGATTTTCTGGCAGGCGTCTGGGTCCACCATGCCCAAAAGATGAACATGATCCTACTTGAACCGGGTGATCTGGAGTCGGCCATCAGTGCAACTACCGCCGTGGGTGACGATACCATTCAGAAGCGATCGATGGGCTACAGCGTACCTGATTCCTTTACGCATGGTACCGCTGCCCAGCGTACTCACTGGTTCCGAAAAGGAATGCAAACGGGTGATATCAGCCAGGGCGACACCTTCAATGACCCTGGCCTGAATTAGTAATCATCCCAATCTAAACAGACAGGGATTGCCTTACTAGAGAGACAGTCCCTGTTTGTTTTGTCGCAAAAGCAGTACAACTTTTCACAGGAGTACGCTTCTCACTTTATAGGCTGTCAATCCAGGCGGATCTCATCGACAAAGATAAAGGCACGATTCCCTTTTCCCGGGTGCCATTCCGGTATTACCGAAGGTTTCACTGTTACCCTGAAGTAGCGTGCCGTAACGGGATCAAACGTAAGCAGATGCGTGGAGATGTCTGACCGGTGCTCATTCTTCTCATCGACAACGGGCATGCTGATTACCGGGGTAAATGTTTGATTGTCTGCAGAAGATTCGATGGTGATCTCCGATGCATCGAAGATCCAGTCGCCCGTCACCACCACATTATGAATCTCTGCCTTGCTGATCTCCGTAGGCTGCAGCAGGTCGATCACTGCCACCATGTTGTCTTCCTGGAAACCTATCCAGCGCCCCGTACGGTAGTTGGTGCTGTTACCGTTGAGACCATCCACTAGCATGGATGCACCCTCGTAGATATAACCGGGCGCCGGTGTGGTGAACAACTCGGTGGGCATATAGGATGACTTGCTAATCGATATCTTTTCGTTGAAAACCTTGCTCTTTTTCCCATTGCGTATGGCTACCGCCTTCAGCTCGGCGGCTTCCCTGATAGAGAGTTTATTTTCATAGCGCGCCGACGACTCATCGGGTTCACTGCCGTCGAGTGTATAATAAACCGGTGCGTCATCAATGGTGCTGAAGATTACATCCAGCGCGTTTGTCTCGAAGTTGGCCTTGAGTGTTGCTTTCATATCGAACACATGGGTGGCGTAGTTGTAACCCAGCTTGTCGTAGAGTGCAAGTAGTTGTGGCAATCGCTTCAAAAAATGGTCATAGTTTTTCTTCCCGGGTTGTATCCATTGTACCTCACTCATGGCTGCCAGTCGCGGCAGAGTCATATATTCCACATGCTCCGGCTCCTTGATATATTCTGTCCATAAGTTGGCCTGTGCGCCCAGGATATGGGTTTCTTGTTCTTCTGTAAGCTGGTCGGGTGCCGGCTCAAAGCTATAGACCTGCTCCAGGGGAAGAAAACCACCGATGGCGAGCGGCTCTTCGTCAGTATACTGCGTTTGGTAATAGTCAAAGTAACAGTAGGTGGTGGGTGTCATAATCACGTCGTGCCCCATCTGTGCTGCCTTTATGCCCCCTTCCATGCCGCGCCACGACATTACTGTAGCGTGGGGAGCCAGTTCACCCTCCAGTATTTCGTCCCAGCCAATGATGCTGCGGCCCCGGTCGTTCAGAAACTTCTCAATACGTGCAGTTACATAGCTCTGCAGATAATGTTCTGCCATGTGCCCCTTTTGATTCTTGAGCCCCAGTTCTTTGCTGCGCGCCTGACAGTCCGGACACTCCTTCCAGCGTGTCTTGGGAGCTTCGTCGCCACCAATATGGATGTACTTAGAAGGAAATATCTCCATCACCTCGGTCAGCACTGCCTCCAGGAAAGTAAAAGTCTTTTCCTTTCCGGGGCAGAGCACATCGTCGAACACACCCCACTCACGCGCCACTTCATAGGGGCCACCGGTACATCCCAGTTCGGGGTATGCAGCCAGTGCTGCCAGCATATGGCCTGGTAAGTCCACTTCGGGAATGATAGTGATATAACGCTCTTCGGCGTATTTTACCACCTCTTTGAGCTCTTCTTTGGTATAGAAGCCACTGTGGGGTATACCGTCGTACTCGCCCGTATTACGTCCAATCACTGTTTCTTTGCGTGTAGAACCCATTTCCACAAGCTTGGGATAGGAGTCTGATTCGATACGCCATCCTTGGTCGTCGGTAAGGTGCCAGTGGAAGCGGTTGATGTTGTGTAATGCCAGCAGGTCGATGTATTTTTTGACAAAATCGACCGACCGAAAATGGCGTGCTACATCAAGCATCATGCCACGATAGGCAAACCGGGGTGCGTCGTCTATGGTGGCCGATGAGAAGGATACCTGTGCGTGGTTTCCTACAGGAACCGATTTGTACAGCGTTTGTATGCCATAGAAGACGGCTGCTTCCGAAGCGCCCTCTATGCGTATCTCCCGCTCGTTGATTTCAATGTGGTAAGCCTCCGGGTTGTCGTGCTGAAGTTCTGCTGACAGAGTAATGGCATCCCGTCCGGGAGCCATAGTTGTCACGTCCGTTTGTATTCCGGACGACTGTTTCAGATATTCTGCCAGGAATTCAGCGTTGCGTTGCATCTTTTTATTTTCTGCGGGAAAGACAATTTTGGTCGATTCCGAGAGCATAAAGGCTGTTTCTTTGGTGACACTGATATGATTGGGCAGAGGTATCACGTCATAATCGGCTTCTGCCATCCCACTTCCTCTCTTATTACAGGAAACGAGAAAAAATGTAAACGCAATCACTAGTTGTAGTGTATTGATTTTCTTCATGTCTGTAAATTTATATGAATCGTTTATTCAGTGTTATTTTTCCATGCAATCAGCGTCTCCGCCACCTTATTGGAACTGGTAATCTCCCGTTTATACTCGTCTATCAGAATTGCCTCGCCCCCCATTTTCAGATTGGGATTGCGATAGGTCATGCCGCTTCCTACCGATTCACGGGCAGAAAGATGAAATTCCCTGGCATTGGTCTCTCTTGCCAGCTTGGCAATATTGCCGGCATTCACACCGCTGCCCGGCATGATGATAATTCGATCGCCAGCTTTCTCCACCAATTTATTCAAAAGGTTAATGCCTTGTTCTGCTCTGGGTTGTTGCCCCGAGGTAAGTATCCTTTCGCACCCCAGTTCAATGATCCGCTCCAGGCTTTCAAACGGGTCGCGGCACATGTCGAACGCACGGTGAAAGGTTACACTCATTCCTTCTGCAGCCTCCAGCAATTCACGGTTACGCGTCATATCCACTTCCCCTTCAGGGGTGAGACAGCCTATCACGACACCGTCGACTCCCAGTCGTCGTGCGTTTTCAATATCCTTCAACATAATCCGCTGCTCCAGAGCGGAATAAAGAAAATCACCCCCCCTCGGACGGATGATCACGTGTAGTTTTATCTGCAACAGTTCACGTGCCAGTGTTATGTCGCCGTAGGATGGGGTAGTTCCCCCCTCGGGAATGGCGGCACAGAGTTCCACCCGCCAGGCGCCTCCTTTTTGTGCTTCCAGACAGCTAACCACAGAGTTGGCACAGATCTCCAGTTTGTAGTCGTTCGTCATACAGGGTGTTTTGTGAATTGTTATGGGGTTCCACTGCTTCCTGTCGGTAATTGAATATTTTTACGAACAGGTTTTACAAAAGTAATAAATTGAAAGAATAAAAGAAATGTTTTCAATACACTGAATTGTTAAATTTAAGATGATCATTTTATATGACTAAAATATTTATTTTC
>DGZP01000031.1:6083-9514 GCA_002398565.1 Proteiniphilum sp. UBA4977 | reverse complement strand
ATTATGAGTTGACAGAAAAAGTAGTTAAGCGGTTCCGGGAAAGAGCGTCCTGGCAAGGACGTAACCTCTCCCGGAATCGGTACGGTGAAGGTAATAGCTTCTGATGCCACTTCCTCATGCAATAAATTTTGATATCCCAGACGAATGCTCTGATTTCAGACTCCAACAGATAAGAGTGATGAAATAATTTAGAAAAAAACGAACTGTTTAAATTCAAAAAGGTTCTACATGAAAAGACTTTTTTTAAAAAATATTTTCCATTTATTTATTGCCTATTTCAGTGCAATTTTCCCGGCAGGTGCCCAAAATCACGAAACCAAACAAAATTTCGAGTCATTATTTCCTGTTCAAGACCATGGATATATCTCTTACGACATTCCTCCCATAATTGGTGCGTGGTTTTGGGGAGAAGAACAATTTCAGCCAGGCGGTTATGAAGAGTTTATCGACGAGGCGAGCAAACACTCTTTGTACAATTTGTTAACGATTGGTTTTAGGGTTCGCGGAAGAGATATAACCGATATAGATGTACACAACCAAGTAAAGAAGGCTGTTGACTATGCAAATGAAAAAGGAGTAAAAATCGCATTAGAACTTGATCCTAGAATCGCTGTTCGTAAATTCGAGGCATTATATCCGGACGAGCTTCAAGAGTCATTATGGCTTGAGGAAGTACCTCTTTCCAACCACACCCCTGTCGATGCTGTCGTACGAGGAATTAACCTCAACGACCATATGACGGGTAACCGCACGCCTTATATCTCGCTGAGAGGATCATTAAGACATGTATATACTTACCACAAAACAGCGGAGGGAATAGATCCGGGAAGCTTGAAAGAGATAACGGATGAGTGCGAGGTGGTTTTCTCTTCGAGTGACTCGGTGGTGGTCCGTCTTCCCGAAAGCAACGGATACAAACCAGAACATGCTTGCGTGATGGTCACATATACACATCTCGTCCCGGATGTTTTTGCTCCGCATTTGATGGAGTTTACACGCACCATCGTTCGATCCTACTCGGATATACCCTTGGCAGGTGCTATGCGGGACGAGTGGGGGTTTCCCCCCAGTTTTCCCGCTGACAGAATGACTTCGGGAAAACATTTCTGGTATTCTCAACATTATGCAGCTGCGTATGCTGAAAAAACCGGAGGAAGAGAATTATTAAAGGACTGTTTGTTAATGTATGCGGGTATACAAGGGAAAGAACAGGAAAGAAATCTGGCAATTAATCATTACATGGAGTTAAATTGGCAACAAAATAAAATTTTAGAAGATGATTTTTATCAAACAGTAAAAGATGTTTTTGGAGTTAATGCCGCTGTGGTTACCCACCCCACTTGGTACCCATATCCTAATCGCATGGAAAGCAAGAAAAACGGTTTATTCTGGTGGGTGGCGAGACGAGACTGGGCACAAACAGACGAAATAACTCCATTTGGTGTACGTACTGCTCTTTCAAAGAAATGGAACAGTCCGTTCTGGTATAATCAGTATTATTCGACTGATCAAATCAACTATGTCGATGAGATCTGGAGTTCTGCGCTTGCTGGCGGCAGAATCAATTACCATCCTCTGTACCCTAGTGAAATAAAGCGTCTAGATAAACACACACAACTTTTTGCTGATAACCTAACACAGGCAGGAAGCAAAGTCCGGTTGTTAAATTTTATAAGTAAAAGCCCCTTGGATTGTCCGGTTGCTGTCATATTCGGCCATGCTGCTACGATGAACAGAACGATTCCAGCATTCGAAGACGTAGGAATGGAATTGGTAAACAAACTATGGCAAATGGGTATTCCCACGGATTTGATTCCCTCAAGTGAGATAGAGGGCGAAAGTTTGTACATTGACGAAAAAGGATGGATAAGATACGGAGCTCAGCGATATACGGCAGTTATACTTTACAATCCCGAATTTGAAAAAATCTCTACTGCAAACTTTTTCAACTCGGCTTCTCAGGGACATAGTATACTCTTTCGTATTGGAGACTGGACGATGGATTTTGACGGCAATTGCTTTGACGGCAATACTGCTTTACCGAAACAAATGATTGTCGGTAAATCCACAGAAATGATTTGTTCGGCAATAAAAAAACAATTGAGAGAACAGAAGATTAATCTTCAGACTCCAGCAACTCGCACAATAATGGAATTTGGGCATATTTCTAATGCCCCGCCTGTCCAAGGTATCGCACGTTTAATTGACGGAACGTTGATCCAAGTTGCGAAAAAAGATAATCCCGCAGGCGAGGTAATCCGTTCCAGTAAAAAAATTGGAAAACACACCGTAACTTTTGACGCAGTCGGAATAGCTGCTATCCGCCTCGATAAAAACGGACGGGTAGAGACATTGGCAGCAGGCGGACTGAAATATTTTAAAACCGGGGACTTTATCATCGATCTGAAACAGCGTATTGATCTTGCATTATGGAAGAACGAAAAGGGAGAGATTGAAGGAATCATTCAAGGAAATGAGTTTGAAATTCCTGAACAGTTGTTGGATATAACAAATAACTGGAAAGTGTTAAGGATTCCGGTCCCACTCGATAAATAAGAAATACGCGACATAAATCGCGGGAAAAACCAATGAGTCACATCTTATAATTCCACGAGCGTTGCGAATATTTCTCCCGTTGCAAGGCTTCGATAGCTTGCACATCATCCGGAGAGAATGTGGTTAGTGCGGCAATGTTAAAATATTTCATCGATTCATCTACAAACCGCTCTACAAATTCCCGAAAAGAAAAGAGTTTCTTTTTTTCTTCTTTCAAAAAAGAACTTATGTTTTTCACCGGGCTGGGTACTGAAGCCGTTGCCTTGGCTATTAGGTTTCTTTTTTCAGGATTCAACGAACGCCTCAAGTGTTCTAGATTGCTTTCGTAAAGCAACGTTCCGTGATGCAATTCACGGCCTTTTGATACATGTGACGCGGTACCCGAAATTTTATATCCACCGGGTAACCATAAGTCTTTTCTCTTTCCTGTTTCGACCGGGATATTCAGCTGCTGAAGCACGTGTATCACAGGCAAAAGGAAATCGGCGCTGAGTGGCATCTCCTTCTTTTCCGATATAAAGGCGTAGTTCAGGTTTCCTGAATCGTGATAAACAGCCCCTCCACCCGATAAGCGCCGGATAATACGAATATCTTTCTCAATACAAAAATCCATATCCACCTCGTTCACCACCGCCTGATTGTAGCCAACGATGACGCTTGCATGGTTTATATACAGAAAGACATACTCTCCCCGCGCAGAAAAAAAATATTCTTCCGCAGCCAGGTTAAAAGCCGGTGCGGTTGAAGGAGAAAAAATAAGTTTCGTATTCGAATTGAACTTATCCAACGTTAAAGGCGACACGAAGGTCATCAATCTCCTTATCTCCAATAGGTTTCAACGGTCCAATATCGGAAGCCATCACGAGAGAATTGGC
>DGZP01000031.1:0-5798 GCA_002398565.1 Proteiniphilum sp. UBA4977 | reverse complement strand
TTCTCCACCAAAATCACCCTGTTTTCACGAAACATTTTTGCCACACCGTCAATCTCGTTATAAATCAATCCGAATGGAATGGAAGGCACATCCTGCAGGAAGATCCAACTTTCGGGGATAGTACGTACATCAAACTTGCTCCCGCTCACAGCATGCGCCATCAGGTTAATGGGCTGAGTACAGATAATGGAATTAATGTGCGGATTAAGCTGATAAATTCGTTGGTGGAGCGCTACTGAACGGCTGGGTGTTTTTCCTGCTTCAGCCATTCCGTTTTTGATTTGTACAATATCGCTCGGCAAAATATCCCAACGGGCAACATCACGCGGTGTTATTAAAAAGTCATCGTTACGCCACCGAACACTCACTGTTCCATATGTAGATATCATCAAGCCCTGATCGCATGACCGGCGGATAATATTGACCATTTCGGTACGCAGAGCACGTTCATCAGACGGATATTCTACATCCATAAAATGCGATATATTCTTTGGGATGTGGTTCACATAGCTTGCCACCTGATCATCGGAGAGATATTTTACGTCGCCGAGTTTTCCCGCGTTCACAATGGTACGGCAGCAAAACTCCAGGGTTTCAAATCGTTGATAAGCATCCATCATATCGGTTCCGCCCAATACAACTCCATGATTCTCCATAATTACCGCCCGGAAACGTTTATCTTTAAACACACCGGCAATTTTTTTACCGAGATCTTCACTTCCGGGTGTGCCATACGGTGCAAATCCGATATCTCCACAGACATTATGAGCCTGTGGGACAATCTTGGTATCGGGCACAGTACCTGCAATGCTGAAAGCAACCAATGCCGGCGGATGAGCATGAATAATTGCCTTTATATCCGGACGGGATTCGTAAATAGCCCTATGAAAAGGATATTCTGAAGATGGTTTGTGCAGTCCAACAACAGTTCCATCTTTTTTTACACACATAATGTCTTTTGTCGTCAAGTTTCCTTTATCCACACCAGACGGTGTAATCCAGATATCTCCGTTATCATCCCGGATGGAAATATTTCCACCGGAAGTGGTGGTCATTCCGCTTCGGTAAATTCTTCCGATGATGATGTTGATCTGTTCCACCGGATGCATTAAATAAATGTCTAATTGTTTCATATGATGAAAGTTTAGGGTTACACGTTACGCATTGTGGGATGGTTGGACAAGAGATATGTCTCCGCCTCGACACTCCACAACCCATTGTGGCGGTCACAAACCTCAGCCAATTTTTTAAAGAAACCGTCGGTTTCTCCCAATTTTGCAAAATCGGAAATGGGGGTTAGGGGCATTTCTATATGCGTATAAATCAACTTTTTACCCCCCGGTATATTGGGCAGGTTATTGGTTGCCTCCGCAACAGCATTCAACCCGCCTATATGGGTAACCAGTCCGGCCGGATCCAACCCTTTACTCATAATGTCCAATGCTTCTACCATATCATCGTTATTTCCACCGCTGGTGCCGACAATGTGAGTATAGGCGTAATGAACATTATAGAAATTCAACATGGCACTGAAGTTAGGGTTGTCCGGTCCGGCAAAAAAGTTCAGGCACCCGTCAAAACCGAGAATTGCATCGCCTTGCTCTACAACAGGCTTTACGGGGGCAAACACAAAAACATCATCGAAACCTGTGCCGCCACTAATTGCTTTCAGTTCCTCCACGGGATTCTCCATTTTTCCCGTATTGATGTACTTTAAATCAATTCCGCGCGAAGCGGCAAACTCAACGGTATAAATGGATGCGGCGCGATCGAGTCGTGACTGGTCGATATCGGTAACCACCAATAAGGACGGTTTTACTTCTTCTCGACGGAGCACAAAATTGATTGCGGCCAGTCCCATTGGCCCTACTCCTGCAAGAATAGCCATCTTTCCGCCGCTAACTATTTCCATTTTATGGCGGTAACTGCCCGGGGAAGTATGGTAATTGGCGTGCATGGCTCCAATAACACACGAAAGCGGTTCTGCCAGTGAAGCAGGATAATACCCTTCTCCGTGATAAGCCAGCAGGCAATCTTTCTCCATCACTTCATTCGGAATAACGACGTAGGTTGCATCGCCTCCGATATACGGATAACTGTAACCGGGAGCACTCAAAATGCCAACAGGTCCGTTTTCGTAATACAAGGCAGGTTGAATGGAGAATTTATCCCCTGCTTTGAACTTATGCGCCCACTTGCTGCCAACTTCAAGCAATTCACCGGCAAATTCATGACCGATGATGATGGGATTTTCCGCTACATTATCTGGGATCCTTTTGTGTTCCGCACCTTGTGAAGATGCCTTGTAAGACGACATACACAACGAATCGGAGACTACTTTTGCAAGTATTTCGTCCTCCTTAATGGCCGGCAATTCAAACTCTTCCAGCCTGAGATCTTTTTTGCCGTACAAACGGACTGCTCTTGTTTTCATATATTTGTTATTTTATTAATTCAACATCACCTGCCCTCCGGTAATAGGGAGAGCCTGTCCGGTCTCGCCGCATTGCTCCATCAGGTACAACACACCTTTGGTAACATCTCCGGGTGTACAACCTTTTCGCATCGGCACCTGAGAAAGGTAAAACGTTTTTACATCGTCAATAGTTCTGGCATTGGGAACTTTTCCTGCATTCAGGTATTGTACAAACAACCCGTTGTCGGGATCACTCCAAAGCGGGCCTTCGTAGTAATTGCCGGGACAGACCGAGTTAACCTTTATCCGGAACGGAGCCAGCTCCAATGCAAAGGATTGCGTTAGCCCAATTCCTCCGAACTTTCCACCAGCATATGCAAAGTTGGCCTTGCTTCCGCGAAGCCCCGATTTTGAATTTATTTGAATGATATCGGCAAAATAACCGTCCAATGCATATTTCGTTTGCAGCTTCATAACTTTACTCACTACTTTTGTACAATAGAAATAGGCATTATAGTTGATCTTTGTGACAAAGTCGAAGTTTTCGGGTGTCATATCTTCTAGTCCACCGGCTCTCAACACACCGGCGTTGCTAATAAAACAGTCAATTCCACCAAAATGAAAGACCGTTTCCTGAACTAAGTTTTCAAGGCTTGAAATTTCAGAAACGTTTGTTCTTACGAAAATAGCCCGGTTACTTTTCGTCAGGCCATTAAATTTACTGACGGTCTTCCTTCCTGCTTCTTCGTTCAAATCAGCCACAACAATATTGGCACCTTCCCGCAGCAAACACTCGGCTATTCCTTCGCCAAAACCTTGTGCAGCTCCGGTTACAATAATGGTTCTATTTTCTGCTCTTCCCGACGCATTTCCAGCAGCCACACTGCGGCGGTAATTTTCCACTTCCCAATTATCGATAAAGTCGATTTGAGCCTGCGTCATCGGATGAGCGCCGCCAAACGATTGAGAAAGAAAAGCAACCTTCATGGCATCCTCAAATACGTCGAGAATGGTATCGCATTGTCTGGCGTTGTCTCCTATCGATACAAGTCCTACACCTCTTATTAAGAGAACTTTTGGCAGATAACCATATTTATTTACAAAACCGGAAATCGATTCTTTCGCATTTGCAAGAATCTGTTCAGGTGTTTCATCGTTAAAAAACAAGTAGTTCGACTTACAGTAAACAATCGCATCGGGCGTAAAAGGCTTCGCGACGTCAACCTGTTTTTCGGGATAGTCGCAAAAATATTCTATCAATCCGTTCTTGCGAACTTTTAAGGTTTTGAGGCTATCTTTCGAGACCAACATCCGAATGGCGGGGACCACTTCACTGATACAGCGGCATACCTCCGTTTCGCCCTCGGGCAAGGGGATGCTCACAGCTCTTTCAAGTGTGTCTATAATTGAATCATAGATAGATTTTATCTCCTCAACACTATCTGCAGCCACAAAAATCCCGTGGTTTTGCAACCAGATCACCTGCGGTTCTTCGCTGAATTTGCGGCGATACTCCTTTATTTTCTCGTCTACTTTTTTGAACAGAACATACCCCGGATCAGTATATTCCACGTACAACACTTTCTCACCAAAAAGATTTTTCAACGTTGTGACAGCATTTACAGCACACATTAATCCATTTACAATCGTTGGATGCAAATGAACAACAAATGCATAATTAATCACGTTGTGCATAGAGGTCTCTACCGACGGCCGTTTACCTCTAGAGATAGTAGCCAAGGCAAGATCATTTTTCACTTGCTCTTCACGTTCGGCGGCATTTTCGCTGTAGTGCTTTCCGGACATTGGATTAAGCAACGAGCGATCCAGTATGGCAAAACCATCTTCGGTAATGGTTGCGAGTGATGAGCCGCTAGCTTTTACCCAAATCTTCTCTTCGTTCTTGTACGAGGTATTTCCACCTCCGGCGATCACAAAACGGCTATCTTTGCCATAGAACTGCGAAATAGATATTAAATCCTGAATTTCTTTCATCTTTATTGTTTTCCGACTCTGTTTCTTATTAACTCATCTCCCAATTTCACGAATTCACCTCTTTTCGAGCGGTCAGCGTTTCCCTGTTCATCCACATAACCACTCAGCCCCTGGGTAACCAAATGCTGATGAGCTGCAATAACACACGCCCCTTCGTAGTTTATCCGTATCAATTTATCCGATAATGGAGTCTGGTTGCGGGCAAAAAGTTCAATGGGTTCCATTGACGGAGAATTGTGTTCACTGCCCAGGGTTACGATAAAACCCTGGTCGTGAAGGTACGAAGCATAGTTCTCCAGCAAGTTCATATCGTTTCGGGTGGTAATAAATTCCACGGAATGAAACCCACGCTCGGTCAGTTGTTCTGCTACATGTTCCAAGTCGCGCTCAAAATCTGTATAATTTCCCTGAGCATCATCCGCTAAAAAAGGATATGTAGGTAATCCCCCAGCTGCCAGAATAATTTTGCAAACCGTCTGCATCGGAAGAAAAGCCTCTGCAGTCTCGGGAACAAAAGCCAAGCCGCCAGATTTCAAAAGATTAGCGCGAATTTCGTTCTCGACACCTGCAAGATTATCAGTGTCCGATTTCAGTTCTTTTCCACCGAAAATCTCTCTCAGCAAATTCTTTATACACGTTGGGTTATCGTCACAATTTTCATAAACTTTCAAACGCAAGGCCTTCGCCAAATGACGTTCCCGAACAGAACCCTTGGTTAGATTTTCTTTAATCCAATCAATATCAAGTATAAAGCTCGCATTTTTACCGGTAAGGATTCCGTTCAATTTTTCACACATGGCTTCCACCTGCTTGTTGGCTTCGTTACGCACATTTGTCAATTCAGAAGCATAAGGTTCGTCCAGTTTAAAGGGCTGCAACAGGCCTTTCCCGCTGATATAAGTCCGCCCGGGATTTCCGGGATCATTCACCCGTAAGCCTGCTTTCTGATCCTCTTCATTCAAACTGATAAACTCGATGCCGAAAAGCGGAAAAAGTCCGCGCTTACGACAACCATCCGCCCACTCTTCGTAACCTTCGGCAGTATAAAAATCGTTGATCCCAACGACTTTCACTTTCTCTGCAACGGCCCTGTCCAGCGCATCGTCTATATCACGGAATGCACTGAAAGAGAATGGGGTATGCAGATGGGCATTTACTTTTGGTAAATCCATGATCAAATTCCTTTTTTTGCTCTCCTAATCATTTCGGCATCAGTGAAATTTTCACCAGGCATATACCCTTTCAGGGGCTGTATGCGTTCGTGGATCATGTCGATGAACCAGCCTGGCTGCGGGAAAAACGCGCCTTCAAGTTCGTGAGCCGGCGTGATCCAGTTGCGTGACCCAAGCACAGCAACGGGCGCATCCAGGTAATCGAAGCAGAGCGA
>DGZP01000104.1 GCA_002398565.1 Proteiniphilum sp. UBA4977 | reverse complement strand
CGAAAATTGGTACGTGAATAATTTGAATTGACACTGAATTCAGACAAATCACCGGTCTTTTTATACAAAAGATCATTTCTCAAATGATTTAACGACACGAAATAGCGGACTCCGGAAAATGAACCCGAAAAATTAAGATTATAATTCGATAAGGGAGATGAGTTTCTCAGTAACTCCTTATACCAGTTTACATCGGGATGATGATAAGGATCATCCCCTTTCTGATACGAATTCAAATCAGCTTCAGTATAGAGTTCTGCCATTCCATTATTTGTTCTGGCTTCGTTATAAAGCTTAGCGTAATCGTATGCTCCTAGGAACTTTGGCAGATTGGTGGGCTTTTGCAAACCAAGTTGCATGCTGAAGTTTATAGATAAAGGCCCCTCTTTCCCTCTTTTTGTCGTTATCAACAATACCCCGTTTGCAGCTCTGCTCCCATACATAGCGGTAGCAGCCGCATCTTTAAGCAACACAACAGATTCAATTTCATCAGGTGTCAGGCTTTGAAAATTGACATCCACGAATCCATCTACCAGGATCAACATGTCGGTTTCACCTATCCCAAATGTATTGATTCCCCGGCTGACCATATTGAATGTTTCATAACCGGGTTCATTGTTGCCAGGAATTGCCGTCAACCCGGGTAAATTTCCCGGTAAAGTACCTGCGAAATTAGTCACGAATGATGACTTGAGTTCATTGCCTGAAATCTTTGATATTGCACCTGTCACCATCCAGTCTGGTTGTATCCCATACGCAATATTTTCTTTTTCCTGATTATACTTTATGGTATCTCCTGCTTGGGTAAATGCAGGTTCAACGGAGAGAAAAGTAAAAATGATAACTGAAATAGAAAATATATTCAGTCGTTGAATAATATATTTTAAAGTCATATTCTATTTAAATTAAGATTACAATGCGCCCTTTTTTAACTTGTTTTTCTGTTAAATAATACTCTCAATCCCATCCCGGATTTTGAACTAAATAGTCTTTTTTCAAAACCTCATCGCGGAGAAATGGTAAAAGATATTGTCTGCGTGGAAAAATTCTGGTTCCAATATTATACACTTCATATCTGAAATTGGGCGGAGCCGGGTTTCTATAAGCTTTGAACCCCTGGAAATCTTTGTTGAAAACTTCTTCGGCTATAAGCCACCTATTGAGATCCCACTGACGATGGAATTCTCCGAAAAGTTCAATAGCACGTTCATTTCTAACACGTTTCCTAAACTGGTCTTGAGTGAGATCAGGGGGTAAATCAGGTTGACCTGACCGGGATCGGATCATGTTGACATAATTATATGCCTCATTTACCGGGCCTTGTGCTTCGTTCAATGCTTCCGCATAATTGAGGTATGCTTCCGCAAGCCGAAAAATCACATCGTTGGGTACGTAACTACCCCCACTTTTTCTCATCCCTTGCGGACAGAATTTTGTAATCCATGTACCACCAAAACAACCTGCATTGAGATCTCCACCGACAAATGAATTTACCATCGGAATATCGGCATTCCAATATGATCCAACCGGAGCCGTAGATTGATGAAATCGCCTGTCAAGCTCCGAAAGTTTTTCAGTCAGGTCGTCACCCCCGATAGGATTCCAATCTTGCTGTGTTCCGTCCTGTTTTTCATATAACTGTAAAAAATTGTAAGTCATACTTGAACCGTGTGAATGAGACCAGATGATAAAGCCAATCCATGGCCAGGTCCAGGCTGCCCCGGGTCCATAGACGCGAGATGCTAATATGATCTCTGCATTCCCGTCATTCTCATGCATGTATCTGTAGTTCTCATCCACTCCTTTATCAGTGATCAGATGATAGCCGTTCGATTGAGCCCAATCGATACATGCCTTGGCTGCATCAGCTGCAGCCTGCCATCTATTCACATCATAATTTCCTAAACAGATATAATTGTTATGTTCTTTATTTTCCATATCCAGATAAGGAGTTCCGGTGTTGAAGAGCGGACTGGCTGCATAAAGCAATGTTCTCGCTTTCAGCATTAATGCCGCGCCTTTCGAGGCTCTTCCGAACATATCAACCGGTTGTTTTTCAGGCAATAGTGATGCTGCCGCGTCACAGTCCGCCACTATAAAATCTACAACTTCTTCTAACTTATTTCTCCCAACAAAAAAATCATCACTTAATTCAAAGGGAGTTTCAACAATAGGAACAGAGCCGTAACGCTTAAACATTTCAAAGTAGCGCAGTGCACGTATAAATCTAGCCTGCCCTTTTGCCTCATTGATCTGTTGGCTTGTCATTCCCGGAACATCATCAACTTGCTGAAGGAGTATATTGGCATGGCGGATACCTACCCAGCGGGAGTTAAATGCTCTATCAATTGGAAACATACCAGCTGCAGTCAGTGCACCGGAATTATAGGTATTAGAGAAAGTCCAGGTTTGCCCCGACTGACCTTCATCCGAGTAGGCTGTATTATACTCCCATTGCATAGCGCCCCCGGACACTGGAAATATGGAGAATCCTCCTGCATCATAATTATATAAATGGACGATAGCAGTTTCAACCTGACTGGGAGAGCTGAATATGGTATCTATTGTCACATCTATTCCGGGTGCTTTATCAAGAAAATCTCCGAAAATATCCTCACAAGAGGTCAAAACACCCGATAATATAGTAAAGCCAATTAATAGTAAAAATATCTTTTTCATTTTCAATAGTTTTAAAATTTAACGTTTAAACCAAAATTCAGCCTTCGGGTGACAGGATAAGGCCTGTCATTTTCACTTAAACCGGCACCGGTTGATTCAGGATCTGTTCCCGGTAACAATGAATCCCAGGTATGAAGGTTATCCCCGTTAATATAAATCCGTATCGAATTCAAGCCTATATTTTTTAAAATTTTTCCCGATAAGGTATAACCAAACTCGATATTTTTTAATCGTACATACGAGGCATCTACTGTGTTAAACGTGGAGCTTTGATGATTTGCATTCGCGTAAGTTATTCCCAAATTATACCTGGGGAAATTGATTGGTAAACCTTGCTGATACCGTTCATGTGTCCAGCTTGCAATCATGTAATCTGGAGCATTGGAACCTTCCTCGAACCCTCTGATTTCTCGTCTATGGTATCTATGACTTACATTTGAGGCTCCTTGGAATAAGATTGAAAAATCGAATCCCTTGAAATTTCCTCCAATGGAAGTACCAAATATCACTTCAGGAAAATTTGAATAGCCAATCGGTATTTGATCGTCACCATCAATTACTCCATCGCCGTTTATATCATAGTATTTAATATCACCCGGCTGAATTTTGTCATTTTGCATCTGGTATAGTGGCCTGTTTACCCTGTTAATTTCTTCCCAGGAATTATATAGACCATCATCTCTAAGTCCGTACATTTGCCCATATGATTGGCCTGTTCGCATAAGATATGGATAAAGTCTTGTTATTTCATCCATTTCAATAATTGTATTGCGGGCATAGGTGAGATTTCCTTTTATCCAATAATTAAACAGGTTAACCTTGTTATTATAGGAGATTTCTCCATCCCATCCTTCATTGTTCATTTTACCGAAATTATAAGGAGGAAGTTGTGCCCCTACAACGAATGGAATCGTATTAAACGTGGTGAGTATATTGTCTCTTTTTTCTGTGAAATAATCAATTGTTACTTTTAACCTGTCCTGTAAGAAGGCAGCATCAGCACCAATATTTGTTTTCTTTGCGCGTTCCCATGTCAGGTCCGGATTACCGAGTGCTGCCTCCTTAGCTCCTCTATGTCCCTGAACATCTGCTCCTATTCCAAACCTGTAATCGTTATTTACATATATCCAGGAAGAAGGCCTGTACAAAAATCTGGCTCCGCCAACTCTGTCGTTACCCACTTCTCCGTAGGAAGCCCTCAGCTTTAAGAATGTCAGGAAATCGTTTTCAGGGAAGAATGATTCTTCTGAGGCTGCCCATCCTAACGAAATTGCAGGAAAGAATCCAAATCGTTTACCCTCTGCAAAATTTTCAGTTCCATTATACCCGAAATTGACATCCAACATGTAACGGTTTGCATAGTCATAGGTTATCCTGCCTACCAAACCTTGGTACCCGTTGGGAATGAGATAGGCAAGGTTAGGTGAATGATATTTGCTTTGATTATAAAGTAGTAGCCCGGCTACATTATGAAGTCCAAATTTACGATTGTAATCAAGAGCTGTTTCAAAATAAATTTTTCTGTTTTTGCCCATCGATTCACTGAATCCATAAGGAGATGGTTCTGTTATCGGAATGTAATTAATTGTCCCGTCATTCAATCTTATCGCCGAATAGGATTCTTTGTTTTTTGAATAATATTGGGCTTGTTGATAATAATTATTATATGAAATTAGACCCCGTATTGATAACCCTTTGGTAATTTGATCTAATTTATAGTTTAACCGTATTGATGCGTTCAAATAATTGCTGTAGTCTCTTTTATAACCGTAACTTATCAAATAGTCTATGGGGTTGCCGGGATCCATTTTAGTATCCAATACCACATATCTTCCACCTGTATCTTTGAGTTTAGGGGCATCCATCGGGTTAGATCTCCAAACTTGTTCAAATAATCTTGTGACGGGAGTATTGGTGCCCGACCTGTCCTCAATCTGAGTAGAAATGTCGGCATTCAACGAGAGTCGATTTGTGATGTTAAAATCGAAGTTAGAGCGAATATTGTATCTTTCAAACTTGATTCCCGCATCATAATCAGTAATCGTTTGTGTATGTTTAATTAGTCCTTCCTGCGTGAAATAACCCAAAGAAACAAAATACTTGATTTTATCGGTACCGCCGTTGATGTTAAAATTATGCCGTTGTTGGCCGCTGGTTTTGTCAAACATATACGCGAACCAGTCTACATCGGGATAAAAAACGGGATCCTCGTGAGTTCTGAATTTTTCAATAGCTTCATTAGAAAAATGGGGATTATAAGCGCCTGTAATGTAGCCATCGTATGATTGGGCAAGGTTGTAATGTGTCGCATAATCCACCGCGTTCATGCTATGTCTTACATCACTAAACTCTTGCACTGCATACTCATATGAGTAACTGACTTTAGGAGCGCCTGATTGCCCCCTCTTTGTAGTAATGATCATGACACCGTTAGCCCCTCTCACACCATAAACTGCCGTTGCAGAGGCATCTTTCAAGATGGAGACACTTTCAATCTCATTCGGATCAATCACGTTGTAATTTACACCTTCAATGCCATCTACTATAACGAGAGGATCTTGTGTGCCGGAAAAACTGCTAACACCTCTGATTCTGATGGTCGATTGGTCTGCTCCGGGTTGCCCGCTTCGTTGAACCGATAAAAGGCCGGGTAAACGACCAGCCAGCGCATTGCTTATATTAGATACAGGACTCTGTGTTAGTTCTGCTGTGGAAATTGTGGAAATTGATCCGGTGATGGTTACTTTATTTTGTGTACCATACCCTACCACGACCACCTCTTCCAGCGCTTTTGTATCTTCTTCCAAAACAATCTTAAAAGTGTTTCTTCCTGATGTATAAATGTCTTGTGACAGGTATCCGATATATGAAATATGGATTGTGGCATCCGGTTCTACTCTTAATGCGAAATTCCCGTTTATATCTGTAACGGTACCGTTAGTTGTACCTACTTCGACAATATTCGCTCCAATAATTGATTCGCCCTTTTGATCGGTAATTACTCCTATGATTGTCTTTTTTATCTGTTGAGGCTGGGGAGATAACCCTGGGGTAACTTCCTTCCGTTTATTGATCAGGATGTATCGGTCTTTGATCTTGTACTCGTAAATAGCCGGTAACACTTGTTCTAGTACCTCTTCAATATCAGCTTCTTTTGCTTTGACACTTACTTTCACTGTAGTGTTTATCTGATCATTGTTATAGAAGAATTCAAATTCGCTTTGTTTACGAATGGCATTGAAAACTTCTTCAAGTGCCACGTTATTAAGATCCAAATTCAACGATGTAATCTGGGCATAGGTCTGTACCGCCCATATTAAATTGGTACTCAATAGCAAAAAGAAAAAAACCAGTTTCATGATACAGAATAGTTTTTTCAATTCCCTTATGGGGAATTTTTGTTTAAGTCTCTTTTTTTTCATACATTTGAGTGCTTTAAATGAATTGTTGACATATAATTTTTTTAATGCATTGAGGCTGCCCGAAAGGCCTAAAATCGGGCGGCCTTCTACATAATTATTTATATAGAATTATTTTATCTCTCTCGTTTCGATATTGAATGTCTGTAACAGCAGTTATTAGATCCAGTAAATAATTTAGTGGCTTTGCTTTCTGGGCACTTCCGGTAAAGCGCATTTTTTTGATATCCTGATTCTCATAAACGATTTTGAAATCGTACCAGCGCTCCAGTTGAGCAAATATCTCGGGTAGAGGCTGATTTCGAAACATAAACTCACCTTTAACCCAAGCAGTATATATATCGGTATTGACCTGCTGGACGGACACTTCATCCGATAATTTATTCAATCGTAAATTTTGTTCCGGTTTTAATTGAAACACTTTTTGACTTTCAGCGAGATGAACTCGAACATTTCCTTCCACCAAAGTAGTATTCACGTAGGGATTCGTTTCGTATGCATTGATATTAAATGAAGTGCCCAATACTTCAACGGTAAGTTCCGGCGTGAGAATAACGAACGGTTTATCCTCTTTTTTTACTTCGAAATAGGCTTCTCCGATCAACTCCACACGTCGAGTATCTCCTTCAAAATAAGAGGGGAATGTCAATTGTGATTCCGAATTAAGAAAGACTCTGGATCCATCGGCAAGTACCAGTTCATATTCACCCGATTTGGGGACGTAGATGGTTTGTTGTTCTATTTTTCTATTAACAGATGCTGTCTTTTCAAAACTTATCATACCCTCGCTTTTATTTGAAATGATGGTTCCGTCCTCTTTTTTCACTTCAAAAGATTCAGACAGATCAATCATTTCGCCTTTCATAGAAAGCAGATATGCCTTTTTGGAGCCCGGGTCAAAAATGTTTTTCTCTACCGCTTCAGGAATATGGGGTTCACGAGTAACGTGATAAATAGCAATTATAAACAGTGCAACGATCGCGACGGCAGAAGTCGCGTACTTGAACCACTTCGTTCGATGCCAACCGGTTTTTCTCGTGGTATTCAACGAGAGTTTGTTTGAGATATTTTTAAACACCTGCTCTTTGTCAAATAGCGCATCGTCGCCTTGGCCTTCTTTTAGTGATTTATAGAGCGATTTATTCGCTGAATTTTCATTTAGCCAGCGTTGAAATTGGTTGTCATCCTCAGGTAGCTCATCACTCAACACCTTCAATAACAATTTCCATTTATCGATATTATTTTTTTGTTTTCGTAACATATTTTAGAGGCTTGTTTACAATAGGACACAGCAGTTTATAAAAAGTATTACTCTGTGGAGATTTAATTTATCCGATTTTTTCTCTTAATATCCGATAAGCTTTGGATACCTGTACTTTAACAGTGTTGACAGATATGCCAAGAAGATCGGCAACTTCGGTGTATTTTTTCTTCTCGAGAGTGGTCATAACGAATATTTTCTTGCACCTATCAGGTAATTCATCAACGGTTTTTGTGAGCAAGCGTTTCAATTCTTCCAGGTCTTCATCGTTTACGTTTTCGTCAATCAAGTCGATTGTGATTTCATACCCAGGCACGAAACGTTTATGATATCTGATGTAATTTAATGATGCGTTGTAAATAGATTTATACGCATAAGCTTTGAAAGAAAGAGTAAATGATGAAATATCGCGTTTTTCCCAACAGCGGACAAAAAAGTCTTGTACGATATCAGCCGAGGCCAAATGGTCGCCCGTTATTTTATAGGCCCAAAGGAACAGTCTATCGCTATAGAGATAGAAAATTCTTTCAAAGGCTTTTTCATTACCAGTCTTTAATTTTTTTATCAATCTGCTATCCTTGTTTTTCATCCGATTAAGCTATAAACTTTACAATTGAGTCCACTCTGAAATCCCCATTGACATCAGAGTGGGCTCACAATCCACCTATACCACAAGACACTAAAGTTATGAAAAAGTATTATCTAAAAGTAAAATTTAACATTTATGCTGCGTTGAATCGTTTCTTGAGGATAGAAACAATGCCGTGTAGCCGTGTAGCACTGGTGTACCTCGGCTTATAGCGAAACTTTCAAAAGCGTGGGTTGTGGTGTGACCCAAGTTGAGTGCTTTGCGGATATTCTTTTCATAGGGATTCTTATCCACGATCGCCCGCTCAATCCCTACGGAGTGAAACACCATCTTGGGGATAGTTGATCTCGTCTAATGGGAAAGAGAGCAATTTTTCCCAATCCACGGTCGAGTGTATGAGCGCGTGCTTTATTATCTCGGCATAACCAGAAAGAATGGCAGAGTGATCGAGGCTCTGAAAAAAGTCGGAAGAGATAAGTACCCGCTTTGCAGGATAGAAAGCATCGGTTTTGTTTTTATGTCCTTTATTTTTGAATCTTTTACCCAATTGTTCTTCGGAGTGGACGTAGGTGTATCGTTACTGACCTGTTCCACGAGAAAGAAAGAGCGGGAGGAGATCCACGCAGGGCTGCTTTCCGGGAAAGTAAATATCCTGATTGGAACCCATACCCTGATCGAGGATGTGGTGCGGTTTCGCAACCTGGGCTTCGTGGTGATCGATGAGCAGCACCGATTTGGCGTGGTGCAGCGCGCCAGGCTGTGGGAGAAAAGCAGCCATCCGCCCCACATGCTTGTGATGACCGCCCCACCCATTCCCCGCACACTGGCCATGTGACGGTCTATGGCGCCCGCGAGATTGCGGAGCGGGTGATTGAAAAAGATCCGGCGCTGGAGCAGCCGGAGCACCAGGTGCTGAAGCAGCAGCTCAGCCGCCTTGGCGGTAACCGGTACGACTGGAGCCGGATCAGCTGAGAAAATCCTATTCGGCGGTTGTGATCACCAATTCCCGGCCTTTTTTGAGTTGATCATGCGTGACAAACCACCCGTTTATTACATCACCATCATATCTGATTTGTCTGATCTTCTTTCCATTTCCTTCTTTCAGGATGGTGAAAGTGGTATTGTCACCCAGGGTGAATGTCACCTTGTCGAAAAGCGGCACCGACACGATGTATTCCGGATCGGCAGGTGAGTAGGTATATAATCCGATCGCATTGAGGACGTACCAGGCTGACATCTCTCCCGCATCGTCCATGCCGGCGTAAGCCAGCTTCTCCTCTCCCATATCATAGAATCGGTCCATGATGCTGTCCAGTACGCATTGCGCCTTCTCCTGTTTCCCGATGAAGTAGTAGGTGTATGGAATCGAGTGGGAGGGCTGGTTGCCATGGCAGTAGTTACCGATAAAGCCGGTCATGTTGTGTGCCTCATAACCCCGCCATGGTTCGGTGAAGAGTGAGTCGAGCTTCTGCTCCACCGCCTTGTGATCAGGATAGAGAGCAATCATTCCTTCCGGATCGTGGGGAGCAAAGAAGAGTGAGTTCCAGGCGTTGGCTTCCCGGTACATATAGGCGAAATAGGGGTAGTAGGGATCGAAATCGGCTATCCAGCTTCCTGTTTCAATCTTTCCGCGAAAGAAGCCGGTAGAAGGGTCGAACAGGTTTTTGTAATTTCCGGAGTGACGCATCAGCAGGTCGTGATTCTCCTGATCCCCAAGCTCCTTGGCAATCAATGCTGTCGCATAGTCGTCGTAGGCATATTCCACTGTTTTGGTGACGGCCGCCTTGTACTCGTCCCAGGTGGGGACGTGGGTAGTATCTTTTTCTGCAATCCATCCCCGCTTCAGATATTCATCGAGATAGGGCCTTCCACCCTGACCGGGAACGGTTGCATTTTTGAGCAGCAATTTATAAGCACGCTCCAGATCAAACCCTGTAATACCGCGTAACCAGCTTCCGGCTACAAACACCGAAGCATGGTCGCCATGGAAGAAGGTGGGCATATAGCCTCCTCTTTTCTCACCCTTATCGGTGATTGATTTGATGATGTCCGTCGTGACATCCGGAGAGATCATTCCCAGCAGCACAAGCTTGTTCCGGTAGTCGTCCCAAAACGAGGGATTGGTATAATAGCGGAACCCTTCATTTACCACGTTTCCCCGTTCGTCGGTGAAGTCACCGTTAACATCACTACGTAGTGCAGGCCATAGGAATGAACGGTATAGGGTAGAATAAAAAATTCCTTTTTCACGTGTTGTTCCTCCTGTAACCTTGATATGCGATAATAATTCCTCCCATGTTTTATCAGCCT
>DGZP01000061.1:30378-49851 GCA_002398565.1 Proteiniphilum sp. UBA4977 | reverse complement strand
GAGCGTTCAGGAGGAGACTGTTGAGAACAAAGAAGAGTCTGCCGCTCCGGAAGCCGATGCCGCACCGGAAGAGAAGGCATAAACTTCTTTCACAATAAACACTGTGGGTACATCGTCGTTACGACGGAGACCTAACACCTCTGTCGATGGTGTATTTGCAGTGAAGCTGTGATTTTTAAAATGTTAAACATTAAGAAAGCGCCGCGAGTGATTCGTAGCGCTTTTTTTTGTCTTTTTTTCAACTTTTCACTTCCCGCATTGTTTAATCTATTCCATAAAGCTGAAGGTTATGAAAAAAAAGATTGTGGTTATTGGTTGTGGGTTTGGGGGCCTGCAACTGGTGAATCATTTGAAAAAGGGGCAGTTCGACATCATGGTGATCGACAAGATCAATCACCATCAGTTTCCTCCGTTGTTTTATCAGGTGGCGGCATCCCAGATTGAGCCGGCCACCATCTCGTTTCCAATACGTAAGATATTTCAAAACAGAAGGGATGTGCGTATCCGGCTGGCACACGTGCTATCGGTGAACAGCATGGAAAAAGTGGTGGAAACCAGTATTGGCCCCTTTGCATACGACTACCTCGTGATTGCCACCGGCACACGGACAAACTTCTACGGCAACAAGGAAATCGAAGAGAGGGCCATGGGGCTGAAATCGACCTACCAGGCGATGAATGTGCGAAATTCCACCCTGATGAACTTTGAGAAGATACTCTATACGGAAGATAAGGGTGCATTGAATAACATTGTGATTGTGGGTGGCGGTGCCACCGGCGTGGAGCTGGCGGGGGCCTTCGCCGAGATGAAACAGGAGGTGTTGCCCAAAGATTATCCCAACATCGACTATTCTAAGGTAAATGTTTACCTGCTGGAGGGTGGACCGCATACGCTGGCGTCTATGAGTCCCTTCGCTCAAAAATATTCAGAGGCATATCTTCGTTCCATGGATGTGATCGTGAAGACCAACACGCTGGTACAACATTACGACGGGGAGGTACTTACCCTGAATAACGGAGAAACCATCCGCAGCAAGAGCGTGATCTGGTCGGCCGGCGTGCAGGGTAATGCCATTGGCGGCCTTCCCGAGGCATCGCTCCTGCGGAATGGGCGGATCAGGGTGGATCGTTACAACCGGGTGGAGGGTCTTGCCGGTGTGTTTGCCATTGGCGATGTGGCCTACATGGAGACCGGAAAATATCCCAAGGGGCATCCCCAGCTGGCTAATGTGGCCATCGGGCAGGGGAAGAACCTGGCACGCAACCTGCATCGGATTGAAGCCGGCCGCAGTGATCTGAAAGAGTATGAGTACCACAATCTGGGTACCATGGCTACTGTGGGGCGCAACAAGGCGGTAGTGGACCTGCCGTTTGTGAAATTCAAGGGCCGTTTTGCCTGGTTTGTATGGATGTTCCTCCACCTGATGCTTATCCTGAGTGTGCGCAACAAGCTGGTGATCTTTATCAACTGGGCCTGGAACTACTTTACCAAAAACAACTCGCTGCGGCTTATATTGAAAGATACGGACTGAAGTTGTACCTGGAAATTCGTTTTGTTTTTATTGTAACGCAGGTTACTAAAAAAGGGAGGTCGTAACAAACCTCCCTGAAATAAATTCAAGAAATTTTTTTAGAAGAAGATAGAAAACCCGATGGCCCCGCCGAATGTGTTATTCACTATGCCATCATAATCCCCTCTAAGGTACTGTAGCCCAAGGTTTAATCCGATGTTTTGATTGATGAGATACATGATTCCCGTTCCTGCCCCGAGAGCTAAACCGCCTGCGGATTCTCCATCGTTACTAATCCCGCCATATCCGACGCCAATCTCTACAAAGGGTTTTATATTACCCTGGGTTTGAAAATAGTAGGAAGCCGATGGCATAATAGCGTATACCGTGGAACCTTCAGAGTTTAATACACTTCCAGATATTCCTACAGACAATCCATCTGCTACAAAATATCCAATAGAAGGGCTGAAGACAACTGTTGTAGACGATGAATTTGCACCTTCAATTTTTGATGAAGAAACTTGAAGTGTTGAATTCCCCGAAACAATCCAATTGCCTTTATAAATTTGCCCAAATGATAAAGAGGAAAAGGAAATTACTGCTGCCAATAAAATAATCTTTGACTTCATGACTTGTTAAATTTATTGTTTTACACTGTGAACTATTGTTCGTATCCTTCGTACTGTGGACTCGTATTAAAAAAACAAAAATAATTTTAAATTCGATGGCAGCAAAATGATTTAATGTTTTTTAGTTTTTATCGCCTATTCTCTAAACCGTTATGGTCACTTGAAAAATTGAATTAAGAAAAATAGTTTAGAACGTATAGTATTTGAAAGCTTTAAGCTTTTATGTACATTTGCATTGGAACCAGTAATTACAGAAATACATATACAATGAAACGACTGAACACACTATGGATGGTGCTGATGATTTTCTCGGCCGCGCTGATAGCACAGGAGAACAATAAAAATAATTATACCTTTCTGCTTACCGGTGCCTCATTTGCCTCACCCAACAACGGATGGTTTGAGGCAGGGTGTGAACTTGCCGGGGCAACACCCATCAACCGTGCCATCGGTGGAGAGGCGATCGCCAATACTGCCAACCGGATGGCGGAAGAAAAGCTATACAGCCGGAAAGAACTGGAAGATATTGATGCCCTGGTGATCATGCAGGTGCATGACAGGGATGTGTTTGACGAGGGGCAGCTGAAACCAAAATATACCGACTATCAGGTACCCTTCGACCGCAGCAACTATGCCGCAGCATTTGACTACGTGATAAAGCGCTACCTTACGGAGTGCTATAACCTGAAATTTGATTCCACCTCAGTCTACTTCAACACACGGGCGGGTAAGCCGGCAGTAGTAGTGTTGTGTACCGACTGGCACGACGGACGGGTAACCTACAATACCTCGGTGCGCAAGTTGGCAGAGAAATGGGGATTCCCTGTGGTGGAGTTCGACAAGTACATCGGGTTTTCCAAAAATGCAGTTCATCCCGTCACGGGAGAACAGGTGAGCCGCCTGTTCACGGGAGACAAGCAGGAGATTGCCGGGGAAACCTTTGGCTGGCATCCCGAAAACGGAAAGGATAAATATATCCAACGCCGTATGGGTGCCATCTTTGCCGATACTATGCGGAAAATATTTCCGATAAGGTAGCTTATTTCTATTGCAAGTAAACAGTACCACCATGCGCATCAAAGAAATACTTCAAGCCATTGAGCAGCTTGCCCCACTGCCGTTACAGGACGATTTTGACAATAGCGGACTGCAGGTGGGTGATCAGGGAAAAGAGGCCACTGGTGTCCTGCTGGCCATAGACGTAACCGAAAATGTGGTGGAGGAAGCCATTGCTCTGGGTTGTAACCTCATCATCTCCCATCATCCCATTGCCTTCCGTCCTTTTAAGTCGCTCACAGGGAAAACTTATGTGGAACGTTGTATCATGATGGCCATCAGGCACGACATCGTAATTTATGCGGCCCATACCAATCTCGATAATGCATTGGGAGGTGTTAACTACAAGCTGGCAGAGATGCTCGAGTTGCAACAGGTGAAGATCCTGCAGCCCCGAAGCGGCGCACTGCTGAAGTTTGTGACCACGGTCCCGGTGCAGTATGCCGAGAGTGTGCGCAATGCCCTTTTCAATGCTGGCGCGGGGCACATAGGCAACTACGACAGCTGCAGCTACAACCTGATGGGGGAGGGTACCTTCCGCGCACGTGAGGGGGCAAGTCCGCATGTGGGAGAAATAGACGCGTTGCATTTTGAGCCGGAAGTGCGCATCGAGACAGTGATTCCGGTGATGAAACGGGAAGAGGTGCTGAGAGCCCTGCTGGCTGTACATCCGTATGAAGAGCCGGTGTATGACCTGTACCCGATTGCCAATGAATGGCCACAGAACGGTAGCGGAGTGGTGGGGGTGCTGCCTGAGCCCATGCCTGAGCAGGAGTTTCTTTATCTTTTAAAGGATATTTTCAACCTGCCCACCATCCGTCATTCCAAAATTCAGGGAAAGGAGATTCGTGATGTGGCGTTATGCGGTGGTGCGGGTGCTTTTCTTATTCCACGGGCCGTGACCTACGGTGCCGATGCCTTTGTGACGGGAGAGGCAAAGTACAATGATTTTTATGATGTGGAAGGACGCATACTGCTCGCAGTGGTAGGTCATTACGAATCGGAAATCTCCACAAAAGAGATCTTTTTCGATCTTCTTTCGAAAAAATTTCCTACCTTTGCATTGCATAAATCGGCGTTCGACTCGAATCCCGTGAAATATCTGTAAAGGAAAGCGGTCCGACTTGTTCCCGCAGTTGCAGAGAAATGTGGTAATGAAACGATGATACGGTCGTTTGATTACTGCATTTTTTGTTAGCATGGCGATGTTGATTGCATATATAAATTCATGACGCCGGATGCATTGATTGGAAGAAAATATTATTAAATAAAACAAAACCATTATGGCAACAAAGAAGAAACCTGGTGAAAAAGAAGTATCCGTAGAGGATAAACTGAAATCGCTCTATAAATTGCAGTCGTATCTCTCCGAGATTGACCGTATTAAAACATTGCGCGGAGAATTACCCCTGGAGGTGTCCGACCTCGACGATGAGATTGCCGGACTGGGAACGCGCATCAACAACTTTGAACTGGAATTAAAGCAATTGGATGAGGACAGCAAGCTCCAGAAAGGAAAGATTGAAACCAGCAAAGCCAAAATTGAGAAGTATACCAAACAGCTCGACAATGTGCGCAACAGCAAGGAGTATGACCATCTCTCGAAGGAGATTGAGTTTGAAACGCTGGAAATAGAACTTTCCGAGAAGCATATCCGCGAATTCGGACAGACGGCCGCTACCATCAGGGAACAAATTGATGCAGCCGGTGAAATGCTGAAAGATAAAACAGCCGACCTGGAACAGAAAAAGCAGGAACTGGATGACATTGTCTCGGAGACAAAGGCCCAGGAAGAAAAATTGCGTGAGAAAGCAAAAAAGACGGAGACTACCATTGAACCGCGTTTGCTGGCCGCCTTCAAACGCATCCGCAAAAATGCACGCAACGGCCTGGGTGTTGTGCCTATTCAGCGTGGCGCCTGTGGGGGATGTTTCAACAAGATTCCGCCCCAGAAACAGATGGACATAAAGCTTGGTAAGAAAATCATTGTTTGTGAGTATTGTGGCCGCATCATGATTGACCCGGAGACAGCAGGAGTCACGGAAAAATAAAATAAGAACGGAATAGTTAAACCGTTCTTCATTACGGATTTTTTTCTTTATTTTTCATGAAATAATTGTTTTTATTGGAGGCAAATGATGTATCTTTGCGTTCCTAATGGGAATAACATATCCTATGCACATCACAGCATTACAATAAATCTTTTATTTATAAAGGTTTCAGAAAAAGATTACAAGCAAGGTAATTTATTATAACTATATGGCTAATCGAATAAATATTAAGAAAGGCTTGCAAATTCCGTTACTTGGTGCCGCAGAAGAGGTGATCAGAGGCACGGTGAAGAGTGAATTTGTGCGTATCTGTCCCGAAGATTTTCATGGGATTACTCCCAAGTTAGCCGTCAGGGTAGATGATGCCGTGAAGGCCGGAACACCGCTGTTTTATGAGAAGAATCATCCCGAGATGTTTTTTGCTTCGCCCGTAAGCGGCATAATAACTGCCATTGACAGGGGAGAGAAAAGGCGTATTCTCCGCATTGTTGTCAAGGCCGACCACGCTGGTCAGTATGAAGATTTCGGAGTAAAACAGGTGGCCTCACTCTCCGGGGAGGAGGTGAAAAAGTCGATTCTGGATGCAGGGATCTGGTTCCTGATCAAGCAACGTCCTTACGACGTGGTTGCATCACCCGTGAAAGTGCCACGAGATATTTTCGTGACCGGTTTTGATACGGCGCCGCTGGCTCCTTCAACCGACTTTTTGTTGAATGACAGGGAGGCAGATTTGCAGACAGGACTCGATGCTCTGGCAAAACTCACCACAGGAAAGGTGTATCTGTCTGTCAGCACCAAAACCACACTTAAAGGTTTGCGCGAAGCAAAGAACGTGGTCATCACCGAATTTAACGGACCGCACCCTGCCGGAAATGTGGGAGTGCAAATCAACCACATTAAACCAGTGAACCGGGGAGAAACGGTGTGGACGCTCAATGCTCCCGATGTAGCCATCATTGGCCGTCTCTTTAACAAGGGAATCACAGACCTGACCCGCACGGTGGCACTTACCGGCTCGGAAGTGAAGGAGACGGGCTATTACAATATGGTGATTGGTACGGAGTTGAAACATATCTTCGCGCAGAACGTGACTGAAGGCGTTTCATTGCGTTATATCAGCGGCAACCCGCTGACAGGACGCAAGATAGACGAAAATGGCGAGTTGCGCGCTTACGATTCACAGGTGACGGTGATTCCCGAAGGGGATGACATACACGAAGCTTTCGGTTGGGCATCGTTCTCACCGAAACGCTACAGCGCCGGCGCCACTTATCTGTCCTTTCATAAGAAATTCCGTCTTGATGCCCGTCTGATGGGTGGCCCGAGAGCCATCATCGTTTCCAACGAATACGACAAGGTGTTTCCCATGGATATTTATCCCGAGCAGCTTATCAAGGCCATCATCGCGTTCAACATTGACAGGATGGAACAGCTGGGTATTTACGAGGTGGCACCCGAGGATTTCGCGCTCTGCGAGTTTGTGGATACTTCCAAGCTTGAGTTGCAACGTATTGTACGTGTCGGGCTCGACCTGCTTCGCAAGGAGATGGAATAAATCCGGAAACGGTATTAATCAAATAATAACAACTAAAACATAGCACTTTGAAAGCGTTAAGAAAATATCTTGATAAGATAAAACCGAATTTCGAGGAGGGCGGTAAACTGCATTGGCTGCATTCTACCTTCGATGCAATTGAGACTTTCCTTTTCGTGCCCAACAATACATCGAGATCGGGAGTGCATATTCACGATGCCCGTGACTCGAAACGCACAATGACCATCGTCATCGTTGCACTGATACCTGCCCTGCTGATGGGGATGTACAGTGTGGGGCTGCACCATTATATGGCCTTAGGGCTGGAAGCTTCCATCGTCACGAAGTTCATTTATGGTTTCCTGGCAGTATTGCCTCACATCGTGGTGTCTTACGTGGTGGGACTGGGTATTGAGTTTGCCATTGCCCAGGTGAGAAAGGAAGAGGTAGCCGAAGGGTTTCTGGTGACAGGAATTCTTATACCGATGATTGTTCCGGTGGACACCCCCTTGTGGATGATTGCCGTGGCCACTGCCTTCGCCGTGATTTTTGCCAAAGAGGTATTTGGTGGTACAGGATATAATATTTTTAATGTGGCGTTGATTACACGTGCCTTCCTGTTTTTCTCCTATCCTTCGAAGATGTCGGGCGACCAGGTATGGGTACGTACTGCCGACACCTTCGGTATGGGCAAGGGGACCGTGATAGACGCCTACTCGGGCGCCACGCCGCTGGGACAGTTAGCGACTACGGGAGCGGGCAGCTTTGGGGAGTTTACCTTCCTCGGTATCACCGGCGAGCCACTGCGTATCAGCGACATGTTCTTCGGATTTATTCCCGGCTCCATCGGTGAGGTGTCTACCTTTGCCATCCTGCTGGGTGCAGTCTTGCTGATCGCTACCGGTGTGGGAAGCTGGAAAACCATCCTCTCGGTATTTCTTGGAGGAGCCGTGGCTGTGGTGTTGGTGAACCTGTTTGCACAAAATGCCATCATGGAGATGCCAATGCAGTATCATTTTCTGTTGGGAGGATTTGCATTCGGTGCCGTCTTTATGGCTACCGACCCTGTGACATCGGCCCGCACGGAGAAAGGAAAATGGATTTATGGCTTCCTGATAGGGTTGCTGGCAATTACCATCCGGGTGTTCAATCCGGGCTATCCCGAAGGGATGATGCTTGCCATCCTGTTTATGAATGCGTTTGCACCGCTCATTGACTTCTATGTGATTGATGGCAACATCAAGCGACGAATGAAAAGGGCAGCCGTAGCGAAAAAAGGACAACAATAAAGGAGGATAGCTATGAACAGAGAAAATAGTGGATACACGATTATATATGCTTCGGTAATGGTGATTCTCGTGGCACTGGGGCTGGCATTTACCCATCAGGTGCTTAATGAGAAACAAACGACCAATGTGAATATCGACAAGATGCAACAAATATTGCGTTCGCTCAATATCAATGCGGATGCGGCCGAAGCGGAAGAACAGTACAACGTATTGGTGAAGAATGCCTATCTTTTGGACAAGCAGGGAAATAAGGTGGAGGGTACCGAGGGGATTACCCCGAACGATCCTGCCTTCTCCACGGAGCTGGGTAGTGACGGTGCGAAAGGTTTGCCGATATATGAAGCAGAAGTGGAAGGTACAGAGATATACATCCTTCCCATGCGCGGTGCGGGACTTTGGGGACCTATCTGGGGCTACCTGGCCGTGGAGGCCGATGGTAGTACCATCTACGGGTCGGAGTTTGGCCATGCTGGTGAAACACCGGGATTGGGCGCAGAGATTGTGGAACCCGCCTTCCGGAACCAGTTTACCGGCAAGGAACTCTTTAAAGAGGGTGACTTCCGTTCCATTGCCGTGGTAAAACCGGGTAAATCGGTTACCAACCGCGATTATGTGGATGGCATCTCGGGGGGAACCATCACCAGTCAGGGCGTGGACAAGATGCTGCTGCAGAGTGTGGGTGAATATAAGAGTTTTTTGATGAACTTACAGGCTGCCCAATAGGGACAGACAATATAAAACAGTAAGAAAATGGCTTTATCAAGTAAAACAAAAGCGGTGTTGTTGGGCCCGCTGAACAAAAATAACCCCATCATTGTACAGGTGCTGGGCATCTGTTCTGCACTGGCGGTGACCTCTAAACTCGAACCATCACTGGTGATGGCCATCTCGGTGACCATTGTGGTGGCTTTTGCCAATGTGATCATCTCGCTGTTACGCAAAACCATTCCTAACCGTATCCGGATTATTGTGCAGCTTGTAGTTGCTGCAGCGCTGGTAACCATTGTGAGTGAGGTGCTGAAAGCATATGCATATGATGTAAACAAGCAGCTCTCGGTATTCGTGGGACTGATTGTCACCAATTGTATTCTGATGGGCCGTCTCGAGGCATTTGCCCTGGGCAATGGTCCCTGGCCCTCCTTCCTCGACGGGATAGGCAACGGGTTGGGTTATGGCTGGATTCTCGTGGTGGTAGGATTCTTCCGTGAGCTCCTGGGATCTGGATCGCTCATGGGACATAAGGTAATTCCACAGGCTCTCTATGATGCGGGATACGAAGATAACGGACTTATGATGCTCGCTCCTATGGCCATTCTGCTGGTGGCATGCATTATCTGGATCCACCGGGCGAAAAACAAAGAGTTGCAGGAAGAAACCAATTAATAATCGAAAAAATTATAAAGATATATGGATGCAATTAGTCTGATTGTACGATCGATTTTCGTCGATAACATGATCTTCGCATACTTTCTGGGAATGTGTTCCTTCCTGGCTGTATCAAAAAACGTGAAAACAGCATTGGGCCTTGGTATTGCCGTTACCTTCGTGCTGATGCTTACACTGCCGATCAATTATTTACTCGAAAACTATGTACTCAAAGCGGGTGCATTGGCGTGGCTGGGTGAAGAGTATGCCACGGTGGACCTGAGCGTTTTCAGCCTGCTGATCTTTATTGCCGTCATCGCTTCATTTGTGCAGCTCGTAGAGATGGTGATTGAGCGGTTCAGCCCGGCTCTCTACGCATCGCTGGGTATTTTCCTTCCGCTGATCGCCGTGAACTGTGCCATTCTGGGAGGATCCCTGTTTATGCAGCAGCGTGAGTTTGCCAATATCGGTCTGGCCACGGCATATAGCTTTGGATCGGGAATCGGTTGGTTGCTGGCCATCGTGGGGATGGCTGCCATCCGGGAGAAACTGGAATATTCCCATGTGCCAAAACCTTTGAAAGGGTTAGGGATAACCTTTATCATTACAGCCTTGATGGCCATTGGATTTATGAGCTTTTCAGGAATCAATATTTAATCCCACACAGACATTAACAACGTATACAAATAAATTAAATACATAAGTATGAGTGTATTATTGAGCGCGGCCGGACTAACAATATGGGCAAGTGTCATTGTATTCCTGCTGATCATCCTTATCCTGGTTGTCATTATTCTTATCGCCAAGGCCAAGCTGATGCCGTCTGGCAATGTAAAAATCACCGTGAACAATGAAAAAGAACTGAGCGTACCCATGGGAAGTACCTTGCTGAACACGCTTCAGTCTAAGGACATCTACCTTTCGTCCGCCTGCGGTGGCGGGGGAACCTGTGCCCAGTGCCGTTGCCGCGTTGTGGAAGGTGGAGGTGAGATATTACCGACCGAGAAGGGCCATTTCAGCCGGAAGGAACAGTTGAACAACTGGCGTTTAAGTTGTCAGGTGAAGGTGAAGGAGAATATGACCATCATTGTTCCTGACGAGGTGTTCGGCATCAAGGAGTGGGAATGTGAAGTGATATCGAACCGCAATGTGGCTTCCTTTATCAAGGAGTTTGTGGTAAAACTTCCGGAAGGGGAAAAGATCGATTTTAAACCCGGATCATATAGTCAGATCAGGGTGCCCCGGTTTGATGCCATTCGTTATTCAGATTTTATTATCGATGAACCCTATAGGTCGGAGTGGGATAAATTTAAAATGTGGGACCTGGTATGCAAGAACGAGGAAGATACCGTGCGTGCCTACTCCATGGCCAACTATCCCGCGGAAGGAAATATTATCACCCTGAACGTGCGTGTGGCCACACCGCCGTTTGACAAGGCCAGGGGAGGATGGATGAATGTGAATCCGGGTATTGTCTCTTCATATATCTTCAATCTGAAGCCCGGCGATAAGGTAATGATGTCAGGTCCTTACGGCGATTTCCATCCCGTACTCGACAGCAAGCGTGAGATGCTCTGGATAGGGGGAGGCGCCGGGATGGCACCGCTGCGCTCACAAATCATGCATATGACCAAGACACTGAAGACCACCGACCGGAAGATGACCTACTTTTACGGTGCAAGAGCATTGGTGGAGGCTTTCTATCTGGAAGATTTCTATGAACTGGAACGGGAGTTCCCCAATTTTACCTTCCGTCTGGCGCTCGACCGTCCCGATCCGGCTGCCGATGCCGCCGGCGTGAAATATACACCGGGTTTTGTGCATCAGGTGATTTATGATACCTATCTGAAAGATCATGAGGCACCCGAGGATATTGAATACTACATGTGCGGCCCCGGCCCAATGGCCAATGCGGCACAGCGTATGCTCGACAGCCTGGGCGTGCCGCCGGAAATGATCATGTTCGATGATTTCGGGTAAATAGGTGGCAGCTTCGGTAGTTGAAGGTTGTTGAAGACAGCGTTTGGCAAGAATATTTTAACGGTTCTCCCTGTAGGGAGGGCCGTTTTTTAGTGAAAAATGGAGCTGACGGGAACAGGTATCGTGTCTTCGATGTCGAGCATGGCGTTGATCAGGGAAACCGAATCGTATTCATGTAACGTCTCACGGGTGATTCTTTTTTCGATGATCCTGCCTTCCCGGAGCAGTTTTTGCCGTTTGGTGCCGTTGAGCAGCCAGCTATCCGGGGTGAAATAGTGCTCTCCCTGGCGGAAGACCACGTTGCTGAAGGTGGTATCCGTGATGAGGCCTTTGCAGGTGACAAGGATCTCGTCGGCTTCTCCTTTCCGTGTCAACAGCCGGGTGAGTTCTTCTCTATCGGCATATTTATAGCCATAGCGGGGCGTGGCCTCCACCAGCTTTAGCGACTGTATCCTTTTGGGCTGGTATTTTTCGAAGGTGATGTCCTGCACGGACTCCCTGTAAAGGATGCGGCATTTCACTTTTATATAGCGCAGCGTTGGAGGAAGCATGCTGGCCAGGGCCGGCAGTGTGGAGATCTGAAATCCGAAATGAATTGCAGTACGTTGCATCCGGTCGATATGTGCCGCTGCGTTCAGCACTCTGCCCCGATCTATACAAATGGTTTCCAGAAACATATTTTGATCTGATTAAAAAGGTAAATAGACTTTTTGTAGCGCCTCATTGTATTCTTTGCGACAGTCGCTCTGCGCAGTAATACCCCCGCCACTGCGGAAATATTGATGCATGCCCTGTTGCTCAATGTACCTTATCAGTACACATACATCGAGATTGATACCGTCGAAATAACCGGCTACACCTGTATAATAGCCGCGTGGTTCCTTCTCGGCCTTTTCGATGAGCGCGAGCGTGGCTGCCTTGGGAGCTCCGGAAACGGAACCCGCGGGAAGCAGTTCGAAAAAAAGAGTACCGAGCTGCTTCCTGTAATCTTCCGGCAAGAGGCCTTCTATCTCCGAACTTACCTGCAATATAGGACCATTGTGGGTGAGCAGCTCCTCGGTATAGCGGAAGCGGTTTACCTTTACCCACGTGGCAATACGGCTCAGATCGTTGCGCATCAGATCTACAATGGTGTTGTGTTCTGCGGTTTCCTTTCTATTGCGTAAAATAACCTGTGCCGCGTCGGGCAGGAGGGCATCAATGGTGCCCTTCATGGGGAAGGTGAGAATTTTTCCTTTTTCCATCCGAACGAAACATTCGGGAGAAAAACAAACAAACCTGCGGGGGAGGAAGAGCTTGTAGGGTGTGCGTGCAAGCAGAAAGATCTCGCGCATTGAGAGAGATGTGCTGACGGGCGTCCTGATGGTGAGATTGGCAAGATAGGAATCGCCCCGCTTCAATCCATCCATTACGGTGTCGAAACGTGACCGATAGGTGGTGTAAGCTTCAGGGAAGGATTCAAAGTGATATGGAGCTACCTTGTGAGGCGAGCAGGATGCATTGCCCCTGCCCCGGAAGTTGAAAAGAATTTCCTGTTGTTCCATCGGATTGGCCAGAAAAAAACTTTCTTCCATTTCAAAATCGATGCCAAACAGGAAAGGTTTTCCATCCTGCCCTGCCTTATTCATTCTCTCTGTTAATTTGTCGCTGTACAGAAACATATCGCAAAAATAATACCTCCCGAACAATTTTATGCTATGTTTGTTGATCATATTTGTTGGGACTCGTAAATCCCTGCGGGAGGGATTTATCGTGACAGATGAAAGCAACGGGTTGTCAAATAATTTCGAATTGGCGATATTTTGTCGAAAAATGAAGTAAAATGAAATTTTTTTGAAGATTTTCCTGAAAATATTTTGCCGGTAAAATATTTTGCTATTACTTTGCACACATTAAACAAATTTTTATTGATTGTCATGCATCATCAAAAGGATATTCTAGTCATTTCTATTCTACTTCTGGAGAACTTCAGAGGGTGAGACTGGCATATCCGTTATAGACTGATGTAAAAAATATAGATAACCTTTCTCACCCACGTGAGGAGGGTTTTTTTCTTTTATGTTGAAACGAAGATAATTTAGGTTGATCATGGAGCGGATTTATGTTTTTGATACCACTTTGAGAGATGGCGAGCAGGTGCCCGGCTGCCAGCTGAATACGATTGAGAAGATTCAGATTGCCCAGGCGCTGGAACTACTGGGAGTGGATGTGATTGAGGCCGGTTTCCCCATATCGAGTCCGGGCGATTTCAATTCGGTTGTGGAAATTTCCAAAGCCGTAACATGGCCTACCATCTGCGCGCTGACACGTGCAGTGGAGAAGGATATTGAAGTAGCTGCCGAAGCGCTGAAGCATGCCAGGCGTAAACGCATTCATACCGGTATAGGGACATCGGATTTCCACATCAGGCATAAGTTCAACTCCAACCGCGAAGAGATCATTGAGCGGGCGGTGAAGGCAGTGAAATATGCGCGCCGTTTTGTGGACGATGTGGAATTTTATGCCGAAGATGCGGGGCGCACCGACAACGAATACCTTGCCCGTGTAGTGCAGGCTGTGGTCAATGCCGGCGCTACGGTGGTCAACATCCCCGACACCACGGGTTACTGCTTTCCCGATGATTTTGGAGCAAAAATAAAGTTCCTGGTCGACAACGTGGATATGAAGAATGCAATCCTCTCCACACATTGCCACCAGGATCTGGGCATGGCCACGGCCAATACCATTGCAGGTGTCATCAACGGCGCCCGTCAGGTGGAGGTGACCATCAATGGCATTGGTGAACGTGCCGGCAACACTTCCCTTGAGGAGGTGGTGATGGCGCTCAAGAGCCATAAGGACCGGGGCTTCGATACCAATATCAATACGCAGCATATCTACCAGACCAGCCGTATGGTGTCAAGCCTGATGAACATGCCGGTGCAGCCTAACAAGGCAATCGTAGGGCGTAACGCATTTGCCCACTCCTCCGGCATTCACCAGGATGGTGTGCTCAAAAATGTGGAAACCTACGAGATCATAGATCCGAAAGATGTGGGCATTGACGACAATGCGATCGTTCTGACAGCCCGCAGCGGTCGCGCGGCACTGAAGAACCGCCTCTCACTGCTGGGTGTGAAGCTGGAAGCGGAAGAACTGGACAAGGTGTATCAGCAGTTTCTGGAGTTGGCCGACAAGAAGAAAAATGTGAATGACGACGATATTCTGATGCTCGTGGGCAAGGAAGCACGCCTCCACCGGATCAAGGTGGATTACCTGCAGGTGGTGTGCGGCATTGGTGTGCGCGACGTAGCCAGCATTGGCCTGAACATCGCGGGGGAACATTTCGAAGCGACTGCTACAGGGAACGGCCCCGTGGATGCCGCCATCAGGGCAGTAAAAAATATTATCCGCCGAAAGGTGAGGATACAGGAATTCCTGATCCAGGCCATTGACCATGGCAGCGACGACATAGGGAAAGTACATATGCAGGTGGAACACAACGATATGTTGTATTACGGTTTCTCTGCGAATACCGATATTGTGGCAGCTTCGGTGGAGGCTTTCATTGATGCAGTAAATAAGTTTGTGGAATAAATAGCGGTCAGTGGCCAGCTTCGGAGGTGAAAGATTGTTGAAGGCAGCGGCTGCAGGAAAGCAACCAGAAAAATATGAGATTAAAAATATATAGAAATAAATAGTCAATAAAAAAATATGAAGACGCTTTTCGATAAAATCTGGGACGCCCATGTGGTTACCACCGTGCAGGACGGTCCCACCCAGTTATATATAGACCGTCATTTGTGTCACGAGGTGACCAGTCCGCAGGCCTTTGCCGGACTACGTGCCCGGGGGCTGAAAGTATTCCGCCCCGAACGGACCACGCTCACGGCGGATCATAACATTCCTACCATGGGGCAGGATAAACCCATTCGCGATCAGGTATCCCGCTTTCAGGTGGATACACTGGCGAAAAATGCGGAGGAGTTTGGACTTACTTATTACGGGTTGAATAACCCGAAGAATGGGATCGTTCATGTGATAGGGCCGGAGAATGGTTATACCCAGCCGGGTATGACTATCGTCTGCGGCGACAGCCATACCTCTACCCATGGTGCGTTTGGCGCCATTGCCTTTGGCATTGGTACCAGCGAGGTGGAGATGGTGCTTGCATCGCAATGCATCCTGCAGACAAGACCAAGGACCATGCGTATCAACTTTGAAGGGAGGCTGAACGAGCATGTGAGCGCCAAGGATATGGCGTTGTACATGATCTCGAAACTGACCACCGGCGGCGCCACCGGCTATTTTGTGGAGTATGCCGGAGAAGCGGTGCGTAATCTCACCATGGAGCAGCGAATGACGCTCTGCAACCTGAGTATCGAGATGGGCGCCCGCGGCGGACTGGTTGCACCAGATGAAACTACATTCAGTTATATCGAGGGACGCGAGTTTGCACCCAAAGGGGAGCAGTGGGACAAGGCTCTGGCTTATTGGAAGACATTGAAGACCGACGATGGGGCTGTCTTCGACAAGGAGGTGACCTTTGATGTGTCGCAGATCAAGCCGATGATTACCTACGGCACCAATCCCGGTATGGGTATGCCGATAGACGGCACCATCCCGCAACTGGAAGATATAGATGAAGCGGGTAAGATATCGTTCGAAAAGTCACTAAATTATATGGGCTTTGCACCGGGTGAGAAACTTGAAGGAAAACAAATCGATTACGTTTTTCTGGGAAGCTGTACCAATGGCCGTATTGAGGATTTCCGTCTTTTTACGGAATATGTGAAGGGAAAGAAGAAGGCCGACAACGTGACTGCCTGGCTGGTGCCTGGTAGCTGGAAGGTGCGCAAGCAGATTGAGGAAGAGGGATTGGACAAGATACTGGAAGAAGCCGGATTCGTCCTGCGCCAGCCGGGTTGTTCTGCCTGCCTGGCAATGAACGACGACAAGGTTCCTGCAGGAAAATATGCGGTCTCTACTTCGAACCGGAACTTTGAAGGGCGTCAGGGACCGGGTGCACGCACAATCCTGGCAGGCCCGCTTGTAGCGGCTGCGGCTGCGGTAAATGGTAAGATAACCCAGCCGTGAGTCTTCAATCTTCAGCAATCATCTTTTTAGGAAAAGATTGGATTGGTAATAGTTTGATTTTCAGTATGTAGTAATCAGTAATCAGAAAAAGAGATATAATAATATGGAAAAGTTTCAGACAATCACATCAACATATGTTCCGCTTCCGATAGAGAATGTGGATACCGACCAGATCATCCCGGCCCGCTTTCTGAAAGCGACCACACGGGAAGGGTTTGGGGACAACCTTTTTTCCGACTGGCGTTACGACAAGGAGGGTAACCCAAAAGCGGATTTTGTACTGAATAATCCGGCTTATAGCGGTCAGGTACTGGTGGCAGGAAAGAACTTCGGCAGCGGCAGCAGCCGCGAACACGCTGCATGGGCAATCGGCGGTTATGGTTTTAAAGTGGTGGTGTCGAGCTTCTTTGCCGACATCTTCCGCAACAATGCCCTCAATAATGGCATCCTGCCGGTGGTGGTGAGCGATGCGTTCCTGAGCGAACTGTTCGCATCATCCGAAAAAAATAGGCAGGCAACGGTCACGGTAAACCTGGAGCGACAGACCATCGTAAACAACGAAACGGGCAAGAGCGAATCGTTCGAGATAAATGCCTATAAGAAAGCCTGTCTCCTCGAAGGACTGGATGATATAGACTTTCTGTTGTCGAACAGGGATAAAATTGAAGCATTCGAACAGCAACGGGCATATGCCTACTGATTTTATTATTATTCAATGCCGATTCCTTAATAACGTGAACGCAGTGAGAAAATAACGCACACGGTGCGAATAACGTGAATGCAGTGAGCAAAAACCATATTAATTGAGAATCATTTTGGGAGAAGATAGAAAAATAGAGATCATGGATACCACGCTGCGCGATGGTGAACAGACTTCGGGTGTATCTTTTGCTGCCCAGGAGAAAGTGAGCGTGGTACGTCTGCTGCTGGAGGAACTGAAGGTGGACAGGGTGGAGATCGCCTCGGCCCGTGTGTCGGAAGGCGAATACCAGTCGGTACAGAAGATTGTCCAATGGGCAGAGACGCATGGCTATATCGACCGGCTGGAGGTACTGGGGTTTGTGGATGGAACGACCTCCCTCGAATGGATCGCCAAAACGGGATGTAAAGTGGTGAACCTGCTTAGCAAGGGGTCGCTGAAGCATTGTACCTATCAGCTGCGCAAATCGGCCGACGAACATCTGGAGGATATAAAAAAATGTATTGCCTCTGCACGTGCCATGGGATTGTCGGTGAACCTCTATCTGGAGGACTGGTCCAACGGCATGCGAGACTCGAAAGATTATGTGTTTCACATGATGGACGGACTGAAAGAGGAGCCTGTGAAGCGGTTTATGCTTCCAGATACGCTGGGTGTGCTGAATCCCGATGAAACAAGACAGTTCTGTGGAGAGATGATCGCACGTTATCCTTCGCTGCATTTCGATTTTCATGCCCACAATGATTACGACCTGGCCGTAGCCAACGTCTTTGAAGCCATCAAGGCCGGGGTGAAGGGCGTACACGTGACTGTGAACGGACTGGGCGAACGTGCCGGCAACGCTCCGCTGACAAGCGTAATTGCACTCATACATGACCATATGGGTCTGCAGACCCACGTGGACGAGAGCAAACTTTATAATGTAAGCAAGGTTGTAGAGAGTTATTCCGGTGTGCGTATCCCGAATAATAAACCGATTATCGGCGACAATGTATTTACCCAGGTAGCCGGTATTCATGCCGATGGCGATAAAAAGAAAAATCTCTATTTCAACAACCTGATGCCCGAGCGCTTCGGCCGCTTCCGTGCATATGCACTCGGAAAGAACGCAGGCCGCTCCAACATTGTAAAAAATCTGGAAGCACTGGGCATAGAGCTGGATGAAGAATCCACCCGCAAGGTTACTGCCCGCATCATTGAACTGGGCGACAAGAAGGAGATCGTGAACCTCGACGAACTACCGTACATCGTGTCGGATGTGTTGAAAAATGGCATCGAAAACAAGGATATAGAGATGTTGAACTATTCCCTTACCGTCAGTCACGGATTACGTCCGACAGCAACGGTAAAATTATCGATAAAAGGAGAAGTTTACCAGGAAACGGCAGCCGGTGAAGGACAGTATCACGCCTTCTCGAAGGCGATGTACAAGATTTACAGGAGCCTCAACAAACCGGTGCCGGAGCTGATCGACTATGAGGTGGTGATTCCGCCGGGCGGAAAAACCAATGCCTACGTGCAGACCATCATCACATGGAAGTTCGAGGGGAAAGTGTTCAAGACACGGGCACTTGATATCGACCAGACAGTGGCAGCCATCAAGGCGACCATGAAGATGCTGAATATGCTGGAGAAAGGAAATATTCCCAATATGAGTTATTTGCCGTTGCCGTAGAAATCAACGTCAGCTGAGGAAGTGAGATGTTGTGAGGGACATCGTTTTGGAAAAAGCCGTTAGCGGTCAGCAATCAGTTTCCAGCTTGGACAGTGGAATATTTTCAGGGAAAGCGGTCAAGAAAAAAGCTTTTAGCTCGCAGCTTTGGATATGAAAGATTGGTGAGGAAGGCTGATATGAGAATTTTGAATTTAGAACATAGAATACAGAAAAAATTTACAGATGAAGTTAAATATTGCAGTACTGGCGGGAGACGGAATCGGCCCGGAAATTATGAAGCAGGCTTTGCAGGTGACGCAGGCCGTTTGCAGGAGGTTTGGTCACGAATTTTCATACAAAGAAGGTGTTACCGGTGCAGCAGCCATCGATGCCACGGGCGATCCCTATCCGGCTGAGACGCATGAACTGTGCATGCAGAGCGACGCAGTGTTGTTTGGCGCCATCGGCGATCCCAAATATGACAATGACCCTAATGCAAAGGTGCGTCCCGAGCAGGGATTGCTGCGCATGCGCAAACAGCTGGGACTGTATGGAAACATTCGTCCTGTGATGACCTTTCCCTCGCTCATCCACAAGTCGCCTCTGCGTGCCGACCTGGTAGAGGGAGC
>DGZP01000061.1:15805-30201 GCA_002398565.1 Proteiniphilum sp. UBA4977 | reverse complement strand
GCCGACCTGGTAGAGGGAGCCGACTTCGTGTGTATCCGGGAGCTTACGGGAGGGCTTTATTTCGGGCGTCCGCAAGGCAGGAGTGAGGATGGCGACACGGCTTACGACACCTGTATTTATACCCGTGAGGAGGTGGAGCGGGTGCTTCATCTGGCCTACAGGTTCGCCGGCCAGCGACGCAAAAAACTGACGGTGGTCGACAAGGCCAACGTATTGGCGACCTCTCGTCTCTGGCGCCAGGTGGCCCAGGAGATCGCACCCCGGTATCCCGACATAGAAACCGACTACCTTTTCGTGGATAACGCTGCCATGCGTATCATACAGTGGCCCAGAAGCTTCGATGTACTGGTGACCGAGAATCTGTTCGGTGATATCCTCACCGACGAGGCATCGGTGATCACCGGCTCACTGGGATTGCTTCCTTCGGCCTCCATGGGCCTGCATACGTCGCTGTTTGAGCCGATACACGGATCCTATCCCCAGGCTGCAGGAAAAGATATTGCCAACCCCGTGGCCATGATCCTCTCCGCCGCACTGATGTTCGAATATGGATTCAATCTGCACGAAGAGGGGGCCCTGATCCGCCAGGCGGTGAACGAGAGCCTTGAAGCGGGTATCGTCACGGAAGATATTGCCAGTGGCGGCAGAAGTTATCGTACGAGCGAGGTGGGAAGCTGGATTACGGAATATATCAGTAAATAGCTGTCAGGATGAATAATCAAAATAACTCCGAAGCGATGCGGGAACAGAAGAAAGAGAACCTGCGTAGTGCAACAAGTACACAGGGTCGACTGATGGCCGGTGCACGGGCTTTGTGGCATGCCAACGGGATGACCCGTGAGCAGATGGGCAAACCCATCATTGCCATTGCCAACTCATTCACGCAGTTTGTGCCGGGTCATGTGCATCTGCATGACATCGGACAACTTGTAAAAAAGGAGGTGGAGAAGCTGGGATGCTTTGCCGCGGAGTTCAACACCATTGCCGTGGACGACGGCATTGCGATGGGGCACGATGGAATGTTGTATTCGCTGCCTTCGCGTGATATGATTGCCGACTCCATAGAATATATGGTCAATGCACACAAGGCCGATGCGCTCGTCTGCATCAGCAATTGCGACAAGATCACGCCGGGAATGCTGATGGCGGCCATGCGACTGAATATTCCTGCCATTTTTGTCTCTGGCGGACCCATGGAGGCCGGAAAGATAGGTGAGGAGCAGATCGACCTGATTGATGCCATGATTGAGTCGGCCGATGAAAATGTATCAGACGAACGTGTGGCCCAACTGGAGATCTCGGCCTGTCCCACTTGTGGCTCCTGCTCCGGCATGTTCACTGCCAACTCGATGAACTGTCTGAATGAGGCAATAGGACTTGCCTTGCCCGGCAACGGAACCATCCTGGCCACCCATGTCAATCGCAAAGAACTGTTTGTAAAGGCGGCAAGGCAGATCGTAAAAAATGCGGAGCGCTACTATTTCGATGGCGATGAGTCGGTGCTTCCACGCAACATAGCCACACGACAGGCTTTCCTGAACGCCATGACACTCGATATCGCCATGGGCGGATCCACAAATACCATCCTTCACACATTGGCCATTGCCAGGGAGGGAGAGATCGACTTCAAGCTGGAGGACATCGATGAATTGTCAAGGAGGGTACCCTGCATCTGCAAGGTGGCACCAAACTCAAAGAAATATCATATCCAGGACGTAAACCGTGCAGGCGGTATCATGGGTATCCTGGGAGAACTGGCCCGGGCAGGGCTGGTAGACACTTCCGCAGGCCGCGCAGACGGACTTACCCTGGCGGAAGCGATAGAGAAATATGACATCACCAAAGGTGAACCTTCCGCAGAGGCAAAAAATATCTACTCCTCTGCACCCGGGAACCGCCATAACCTGGTGATGGGATCGCAAGATGCGCGGTTCAAAACGCTGGATGCCGACCGTGAGAATGGCTGTATCCGTGACGTGGAACATGCTTACACGAAAGACGGCGGACTGGCTATCCTGAAAGGAAACATCGCCCTCAACGGCTGTGTGGTAAAGACGGCCGGCGTGGACGAAAGCATCTGGAAGTTCAGCGGCAAAGCAAAAGTGTTCCAATCGCAGGACGATGCCTGCGCAGGCATCCTGAACGGCAAGGTGGTGGCCGGCGATGTGGTGGTGATCGTGTATGAAGGCCCCAAGGGGGGACCCGGCATGCAGGAGATGCTGTATCCCACCTCCTACATCAAGGCGAAACACCTCGGGGCGGCATGTGCCCTGATCACCGACGGACGCTTTTCGGGCGGTACCTCGGGACTCTCCATTGGACACATCTCTCCCGAGGCGGCTGCCGGAGGAAACATCGGCCTGGTACGCGATGGCGACATCATCGATATTGACATTCCAGGCCGCAGCATCAACCTGAAGATCAGCGATGCGGAACTTCAAAAAAGAAGAAAGCAGGAAGAAGATAAAGGGGAGAATGCCTTCCAGCCGGTACGTGACAGAAAAATATCAAAAGCGTTGAAGCTCTATGCGCACTTTGTAAGCTCGGCCGACAAGGGAGCGATACGAATTATATAATATTACTCTATTTTCATTCACTGTTTTGGTACACTGCTTAAACAGTAGACAAATTTTTTTCAATCGTCTAACTTTAGTGAGCAATTATGATGAACAAAAATAATCAGACTCCGGGAACCATTTCCGCAACCAATATGGGGGAGCAGGAAACAGAAGTTATTTCAGGCAGTGAGATATTGATCCGATCGCTGATTGCAGAAGGTGTGGATACTATGTTCGGTTATCCGGGCGGTGCCATCATGCCGGTATTCGATGCGCTGTATGATCACAAACACGAGATAAAACATATTCTTGTACGCCACGAACAAGGTGCTGTGCATGCTGCGCAGGGCTATGCACGTGTGTCGCAGAAGGTGGGCGTGGCTCTGGTTACTTCAGGACCGGGTGCCACCAACACCATCACCGGCATTACCGATGCGATGATGGACAGCACACCCATGGTGGTGATCTCGGGACAGGTTGTTTCGAGCCTGCTGGGTTCCGATGCTTTTCAGGAAGCAGATGTGATCGGTGTCACGCAGCCCATCACCAAATGGGTATATCAGATCCGTCGTGTGGAAGATATTGCCTGGGCTGTTTCCAAGGCATTTTACATTGCTTCAAGCGGCCGCCCCGGGCCGGTGGTGCTTGACATTGCCAAGGATACGCAGGTGAATAAATGTGCCTACTCTTATCAGAAGACCAGCTTTCTCCGCAGCTACCTGCCCGAGCCGGAGATTGAGGACGACCAGATCAGGATGGCGGCCGACCTCATCAACAACGCCAAAAAACCCCTTGCCCTGGTGGGACAGGGGGTGATCCTCGGAAAGGCTGAAGAGGAGTTGCGTGCTTTCCTGGAGAAGGGGGGTATTCCCTTTGGCTCCACCATCCTCGGATTGTCGGCCATGCCTACCGATCATCCGCTCAACTTCGGGATGCTGGGCATGCATGGGAATGTAGCGCCAAACATGAAGACCAATGAATGCGATGTGTTGATAGCCATTGGCATGCGTTTCGACGACCGTGTGACGGGCGACCTGAAGACCTACGCCAAACAGGCGAAGGTGATCCACTTTGATATTGATCCGGCTGAAATTAACAAAAATGTGAAGACGACGGTGAAAGTATCAGGGAATGCAAAAAAAACACTGCCGATGGTCACGGCTTTACTTGAGAAACAATCGCATGCAGCCTGGCTGGATGAATTTCGCCCTTACACGGAGAAAGAATATGACTGCATCATCCGGAAAGAATTATATCCGGAGAACGGCGGAGAAATAAAGATGGGCGAGGTGGTACATAAGGTAACGGAAGCCACACACAACAAGGCGGTCTGTGTGACCGACGTGGGACAGCATCAGATGATGAGTACACGCTATTTCAAGTTTACAGAGTCCCGCAGCATGGTAACCTCCGGCGGCCTGGGAACAATGGGCTTTGGCCTTCCTGCCGGTATTGGCGCCAAGTATGGTGCACCGGAGAGAACGGTCTGTATCTTCGTGGGCGACGGCGGTCTGCAGATGACCATGCAGGAGTTTGGCACCATCATGGAATATGATATTGATGTGAAGATCATCTTGCTGAATAACAATTATCTAGGTATGGTACGCCAGTGGCAGGAACTCTTTTTCGATGAACGCTACTCGGAGACACACCTGAAAAACCCGGATTTCATCAAGATAGCAGATGCTTACAATATAAAAGGACGCAAGGTAACCCAACGTAGCGAACTGGATGAGGCCATCGCGGAGATGCTGGCACACAAGGGTGCCTATCTGCTGGAAGTGGTGGTGGAGACTAAAGGAATGGTATATCCCATGATTCCTTCGGGAGGAAGCGTGACGAATATCTTACTCGGTAACGGGAATAAATTGTAGTGATTTACACATATTAAATCGACAAAAATGGAGGAGAACAAAACTTTATACACCATCACCATTTTCTCGGAGAATACGGTGGGTGTGCTCAATCAGATTACGACCATCTTCACGCGCCGGCAGTTAAATATTGAGACGTTGTCGGTTTCGCCATCGGCCATCAAAGGTATTCACAAGTTTACCATCACCACTTTTTCCGACGATGAGGAGGTGATGAAGAAGCTTGTCCGTCTCATCGACAAGAGGGTGGATATCCTGAAGGCGTACTACAATACCGACGAAGATCTGGTACATCAGGAACTGGCGCTGTATAAACTTTCCACGGATAAAGTGCTGGCACATGGTTCCATTGAATATCTGGTAAGGAAATATAACGTCCGCATTCTGGAGGTCTCTACAGATTGTGTAGTATTTCTGAAGGCTGGACACTATTCCGAAACACAGGGCCTCTTCGACGAACTGGCTGAGAGTATCGGCGTACTGCAGTTTGTCCGCTCCGGCAGGATTGCCATCACTAAGTCGAAAGTGGAGCGACTAAGCGACATGCTGGCCAAACGCGAACAGGAGAATAAAAGATGGGACGATAAGAAAGATTGATATCAATATAAAAATAGTAATACGACCGTATCTTGCGCCTTTATCGGTGGAAGAGAGGATAAAATTAAAAAAAATGGCAAAAATGAATTTTGGCGGGGTAGAAGAGAACGTAGTTACCCGCGACGAGTTTCCGTTGAGCAAGGCTCTGGAGGTGTTAAAGAATGAAACAATAGCCGTATTGGGTTATGGGGTGCAGGGACCCGGACAATCGCTTAACCTGCGTGACAATGGCTTCAACGTGATTGTAGGACAGCGTAAGGGTGGCAAGACCTGGGATAAGGCGGTGGCCGACGGGTGGGTGCCCGGTGAAACATTGTTTGAGATTGAGGAAGCATGCAAGCGGGCAACCATCATCCAGTACCTGCTCTCCGATGCGGCGCAGATTGAAGTATGGCCCCGTATCAAACCTTACCTCACGGCAGGCAAGGCCCTTTACTTCTCTCATGGTTTCGGGATTACTTATAAAGAGCGTACGGGTATTGTGCCTCCCGCCGATGTGGATGTGATTCTTGTTGCTCCAAAAGGTTCGGGTACCTCACTGCGGAAGATGTTTCTCGAAGGGCGTGGCCTCAATTCATCCTATGCCATCTTTCAGGATGCCACAGGAAAGGCTTTCGAACGTGTAGTGGCACTGGGTATCGGTGTGGGGTCGGGCTATCTGTTTGAGACCGATTTCAAACGTGAAGTATTCTCCGACCTTACCGGCGAGCGTGGCACACTGATGGGCGCCATTCAGGGATTGTTGCTGGCACAGTATGAGGTGCTCCGCGCAAACGGACATACGCCATCAGAGGCTTTTAATGAAACGGTGGAAGAACTTACCCAGTCTCTGATGCCACTCTTTGCGGAAAAGGGGATGGACTGGATGTATGCCAACTGCTCCACTACTGCCCAGCGTGGTGCCCTCGACTGGATGGGACCGTTTCACGATGCTACCAAACCGGTATTTGAAAAACTGTATAAAGAGGTGGCCGCCGGCAATGAAGCGCAGCGCTCCATCGACAGCAACTCACAGCCTGACTATCGCGAGAAGCTGGAGGAGGAGTTGAAAGCCCTTCGTGAAAGCGAGATGTGGCAGGCAGGTGCCGTGGTACGCAAGCTGCGTCCGGAAAATAACTGATATTAATCCGGTTGCTCCAAAGAGGAAGGTATGTGCTCCGACTTTTTGGTAAAGAATAAAAGAGGCAAAGGTTAAAACCTGTGTCTCTTTATTTATTTTTCAGTTATTTTCTATCTTTGGGATAAATCATTTGAACTATCTGAACCTGGAAAATTATAAATTTGCTTGACGACTGAAAACATTCATTTCTCTTAATTATATTTATTTGCTTGTTTTTTTTGATGTTGAGGTATTATTTTAGTTGAAAAAATATTTTTTTTCTTTCATTTTGTGTTTTTTTTGAAAAATATGATGACAAAATTAGTGATGAGATTGTCTATATAGATTGTAAAAGTTATTTTTATGGATAAATATTCTTTAACATATACGGCGATGGGATATCCAGCCGACCTTTTTTTGAAATGCAAATTGTATGGCCAGGAAAAAAAATCAGTAGAGAATCTTCGTCTAAGTGATAAAAATCTCATTCAATTCATTTATGACGAGTATGCGAATGATCTACTGTCATATGGCTTGAAAATGGGATATCAGAAAGAGGTACTGGAAGATGCAATACATGATGTATTCTATAAACTATGTCTTTCGCCTAAAATGTTAAAGAATGTTAGCGAGCTGAAGTTTTATCTCTTTCGGGCACTTAAAAATCAGCTGCTGAATATTAATAAATCAACCTCAAAGTTCGTCATAACAGATATTCCCGAATTTAAACTTTCAGTAAAAGCAGACTCACTTCATCTATTAATTGAAGCAGAGGAACAAGTCAGGATAAAAGAGAAAATAAATAAGCTACTGCAGGTTCTTTCGGATAAACAGCGGGAAATCATCTATTTGAGATTTATTCATGAAATGAGTTACGATGAAATAGGAGAGCTGCTTGCAATGACTTCTGCTTCAGTACGAAATGTTGTATACAAAGCTATTAGTAAGATAAGGAAATGAAATTCAGTCATTATTTAACCTATACTGCTGCTGACTTCTCTACTGATCCCTTTTTCCTGGAATGGAGATGGTTTCAAACAGAGGAAACCTGTTTGTTCTGGACCTCCTTTTTGGCACAACATCCTGAAAAATCAGAAGAAGTTTTACTGGCAGTAAAGATTGTAGAGATGTTAGTGGAAGGCAATGAAGTTTCATTTTCACCGCAGGATAAGGAGAGTGCCGTAAAAAAATTGACATCAAGGGTTTATATACATAAAAAGCGAAAGAAAATTACTGTATATAGTCTAAGTACGGTTGTTGTATTTTTTTTGTTTTTTCTTCTGACTTACAAAAATACCGGTGTGATAAACAGTGAGTCGGACAAAAAAAATTTTGCGGATATTTCCGAGAAAGAGGTTCAACTGATTTTTTCGGCAGGTGGAAAGGTTTCTTTCAAAGAAGATATTCAGATCAAGTATGATACTACGGGAAATATTGTTGTCCAAAACGAATTGGGAGAGATGCTGGAGAAGCATGAAAGCGATGAGACCCACATTGCTTTGAACCGGCTGATTGTTCCTAAAGGTAAACGTTCTTCGTTACTGTTGGCCGATGGAAGTAAGATATGGGTAAATTCGGGTACGACAGTTGAATTTCCGTCTGTTTTTGAGAATAGAGATGAACGAAAAATAAAAATTGAAGGAGAGATTTATATTGAAGTGGAAAAAGATACTCAGAGACCTTTCTTAATTTCGACGCCTGATTTTGAAGTGGCCGTATTGGGTACTAAATTCAACATTTCCGCCTATCCCGAAGATCCCGTCCAGCATGTAACGGTTGCGGAAGGGATGGTCTCCGTTGTTTCGGAAGCGAAAAAACAAAGAAACGTCGTGGCGCAGAATCAACAGTTGCAGATTATTGACAAGATGCAGTCGGGAGTCACCCATGTAGACGTGTACAATTTTACTTCGTGGAAAGATGGGATACTTAGATTTGAAAGTGAGCCGTTAAAAAACATTCTTACCCGCCTGTCAAGGTATTATGATATCAATCTGGCGTATGGAGACGATATTGAGTCTATTCGATGTTCGGGCAAATTATATCTGTTCGACGAGTGGAAAATGGTGCTTGACAATATTACAAAGGTCTCTCCAGTGGCCTATTCAGAAAACGAGGATGAAATTATATTCAGGTATAATGCCATAAAATAGAGAAAGGACGCGCTTATGTAAACACATGCTATATAAAATAGCCGGATAATGTTTAGGCCATTATCCGACATTCCATTATTTATCTCAAAGTAATAAATGAATAGAATTATAAAAGTATGAAGAATTCTGTAAAAAACTACACGCATGTCCGGAAATTTGTGGCAATACTTTTTATTGTCTTTCCATGCTCGTTTTTTGTATTCTTTTCTAATGCTCAAGAGTCGGTCATATCGTTAAAATTGGAAAATCAATCGATCAGATCAGGTTTTGATGCCATCGAGAAACAGAGTAAATATATTTTCTTTTATGATGATGCGTTAAGGCCGTTATTGACCAAGAGGGTTACGCTATCAATCAGTTCCGCATCCATTCAAGCGGTGATGAACCGGCTGTTGGATTCGAGCGGTCTCACCTACCGGATTGTGGACAAACAGATCCTGATCTCCACAACAAATGTCAACAACTCCCCACAGGAGGAAAAGAAGAAGGGAATAACCGTCACCGGGAAAGTGACGGATGAAAATGGACTTCCTCTGCCGGGAGTGAATGTCTATGTACTATCCCTGCAACGGATCACAACTACGAATATGGAGGGTGAATATTCACTATTGATTACTCCACCTGCTGAACCTGTGTTGCTGCAGTTTTCCTTCGTAGGGATGAAAACGGTGGAGATTCTCATAGGAGAAAAGGAAGGAACGTTGGTGAAAAATGTGCAGTTATTTCCCGATGGCCAACTGGAAGAGGTGGTCGTCACCGGGATTTTCGACCGTAAAGCGGAAAGTTTTTCGGGTGCGTCCACGACCATCAGCAGTAAGGATTTGATGCGGGTTGGTAATCAGAACCTGATTGAAAGCCTTAAAGCTTTGGATCCTACACTGTATGTGCCGGATAACTTCACGATGGGATCTGACCCCAATTCCCTGCCTACTCTTTCCATGCGTGGAACCTCCAGCTTTCCCCTGACGGAAACTTCCACGTTGAAAAGCAATTACCAGAACCAGCCCAACCAACCGCTCATCATCCTGGATGGCTTTGAAAGCTCCATAGAATATATGGTGGATATGGACATGAACCGGGTGGAGAGCGTAACTATCCTCAAAGATGCTTCAGCAAAGGCGTTGTACGGATCCAAAGCCGCCAACGGGGTGATCGTGATCGAAACCAAGCGATTGTCCGGAAATGAGCAGCGCGTATCCTATAACGGAAGTGCTTCATTTGAACTTCCCGATTTAACCAGTTACGACCTGACCAACGCGTTGGAAAAACTGGAGGTTGAAATGGCCGAAGGCGTGTATTACTCAAACGATCCCGAGACCCAGGTGGAATACATGCGTTTGTACAATTCCCGTAAAAAACAAGCCCTGGAAGGGCTGAATACCTATTGGCTTTCAAAGCCGTTACGTGCCGGCGTGGGGCAGAAACACAACGTGAGCGTGGAGCTGGGTGATTCACGCAGCCTTCGTGCCATTTTGGATGTTACTTCCAATCAGGTAAATGGCGTGATGAAAGGTTCACAGCGTCGTAATATCTCGGGCTCGGCGAATGTTTCCTATCGTACAAATAATTTTTTGTTCAAGAACATTCTTTCCATTATCTCAAATAAAGGTGAAGATTCTCCTTATGGCAATTTCAGTACATACGCAAGAATGAATCCCTACCTGAAAGCAACGGATGCACAAGGCAATGTGCTGCGTTGGGCAGATATTGAAGAAAAAATTCCCAATCCGATGTACGATGCAACCATTGGCACCAGCTTCACCTCCTCGTACCTGCAATTTATTAACAACTTTTACTCGGAATGGAGGATCACTCCCGACTGGAAAGCTACTCTTCGTGTCGGAGTGTCCGGAAAAAGAAATGACAGTGATTCTTTTTTTCCGGTACTACATTCTTTATTCGCTTCAGTATCTACTACTTCGTCGTCGGAGGACGAGAGATTACTTCGACGGGGAAGGTATCTCATGGAAAATGGAAAAAGCAATTCTGTTTCGGGCGACTTGAACATCAACTATAACAAGACCTTCGGTAAACATTCGCTTTTCACCAATGCGGGAGCTTCGGTCTCGGAGTCCCAGTACAGAGCATATCTGCATGTGGCGGAAGGATTTATGAATAATCAGGTAGCAGACATCACCTTTGCCCGTCAGTACGCCGAAGGGGTAACTCCGGTAGGTGAGTCGAGTATCAACCGGCAGGCCACTTTTCTTCTTGTGGGACAATATGATTATGACAGCCGCTATTTTGCGGATGCCACAATCCAGGAAAGCGCTTCTTCCCTGTACGGTGCCAATAACCGATGGGCGAACAACTGGTCTTTCGGTTTGGGATGGAATATGCATAACGAAAGTTTTGTGAAAAATCTCCAGTTCATAGATCTGCTAAAACTGCGCGCAAGTATCGGTATGACAGGAAATCAGAATTTTAATACCAATGAAGCCATCGGAACCTACAAGTATTACACGGGGGTGGTATATGGATTGTTTCCTGGCGCTTATATCAACAACATGCCCAATCCCAAGCTGAAATGGGAGCAAAAGAAAGATCGCAACATGGGGGTGGATGTGCGCATGGCAGGGTTAAGCCTGTCATTGGATTATTATGTTTCGAATACCGAAAATATGCTGACGAATGTCACCATTCCCACGTCCACCGGTTTTGCCATGGTAAAAGACAACTTGGGACTTGTGCAAAATCGTGGAATAGAAGCAAAGGCAAATTATGCGGTATGGAGAGGAAACCGGGGGTTTGTGAATGTTTTCGGATCGTTCGTGCATGATAAGAATGAAATTATAAGCCTCTCGGAAAGCATGAGGGAACATAACGAACGGATGAAATCTTTGGCCGAAGACGTCGGCAACTCTGCCCCCGTACTGATATATGAAGATGGATACTCCATGAATACCATTTGGGCCGTTCCTTCGGCAGGCATAGATCCTAACACGGGGAGGGAAGTCTATATCAAGAAAGACGGGAGTTATACGTACAGATATGATGCCGCCGACCTTGTCGCTGCCGGCAACAGTCATCCGAAATACCGGGGCAATGCCGGATTCACCGCTGAATACAATGGCATTGGTGTGAGTACCACCCTGACCTTCCTGGGAGGCAGCCAAATGTACAATTATACATTGGTAGACCGGGTAGAGAATGCGGATATCGGGTACAACGTGGATCGCCGTGTGTTGTTGGGTCGTTGGCAGAAACCGGGACAGGTTACCCGGTTTAAAAAATTCAATGCAAAAGAGACGACTCTTCTTACCACGCGTTTTGTGCAGGACCGCAACGAACTGCATCTATCTTCCATCAGCGCTTATTATGAGTTCCCGGCATCTACGTATGAAAAACTTCACATGAAGCGTTTGAGGTTGTCTGTATACATGAATAATGTGGCGACATTTTCCTCCATCAAAGTAGAAAGGGGATTGACTTATCCTTTCGCGAGAACACTATCGGTACAATTAACCGGAACCTTTTAACAAAGCAAAGTGAGTATGAAACGAGCATGTACATTACTCCACCCAAGTAAATGATTAAAAGCGAGTTCCATATGATACATTTGAAAATAAAAGTTTTAATCATATGAAAAAAATAACAAAAGCCCTGTTGGCAATTACAATAGCTACATTCGGTGCTTGTAATGACTGGTTCAATGTGACCGCACCCTCTGAAATACGGGAGGAAGACCATTACAAGTCGGTGGTCGGATTTCAGCAAACCCTCATCGGCTGCTATATCGGAATGACCGATGACAACCTGTACGGAAAAAGTTTGTCGTGGCATCTGATAGAAAGGATGGGGCAACAATTTCAAGCGGTAAGCTCTCCTTCGGCCCCTATTGATTACCTTGCTAAGGATTACAGTTACAAACATGCCAATGGGGTTGCCACGTTTGAAGGCATCTGGGGCAAGGCGTATAATGTGATCGTGAATGCAAACAATGCCCTTTCGTATATAGAAAAAGATCCTTCTTTGCTGGATGAGATCAATTACCATATCATCAAAGGGGAACTTCTTGCTATCCGGGCTTATCTGCATTTCGACATACTGAGATTGTACGGGTACGGAAATTGGGCGGAAAGAGCGTCGGAACTCAACGCCAAGAATACGATCCCGTATGTGAAAACATTGTCAAAGGAGATTACCGGACAACTTACCGGAAAGGAGACCATGGAACTTATACTGGCCGACCTGGAAGAGGCTTCTGCATTGCTGAAAGAGTATGATCCCATTACGGGGAAACATGATGCTTCCTATTATGCCGAGGTTGATATCGATGGCTTTTTCAGAAACAGAACGCTCCACCTGAATTATTATGCGGTAAGGGGATTACAAGCCCGTGTGTGGCTGTGGGAAGGCAGCAACGACAGCAAAGCCAAGGCATTGGCTGCTGCGGAAGAGATCATAAAAATGATTGAAAGCGGAGGTGTCAAGAGAGATGATATATATACGTACCTGTATATGCTTCACCCGGATGCCATAAGTCGGTCGACTTCGACACTGGCTGTTGAAAATTTGTTTGGCCTGAATGTGCCGACGCTTTCCAAAAAAATAGGATCGTACATCCGTCCCTCTTATGTGGATACGGATTATGCTGCCATGTTCCTGAGGCCGGAAGATACAAATGCTCTATACGAAAGCAACTCATCCGATGTCCGCTTTTCCCAACTTCTGGTGCAGAGCACCCTCAGCTCCGATTTGGGCTATGTGCCGTTGAAAGTATATCAGGATTTTTTAACGAATGATCTCTATAAAAATAAAGTCTCAATGATCCGTATTCCTGAAATTTACTATATCGCGGCAGAGTGTTATACCACAGGTACTGCCCGGGATCTTGAAAAAGCCATGGAGTTATTGAACACCATCCGTATGAGTCGCGGAATTTACGATGAATTGACAGGATTGTCGGCAGAAGAGATCATGGAGGAGATAAAAAAGGAATACCGAAAGGAGTTCTTGTCGGAAGGAGTAATGTTCTATTATTACAAACGTACGGGAGAAAAGCGGATTCCTCATTATGAAGGGGAAATGACCGATGAACAGTATGTGTTGCCTTATCCTGCTTTCGAATTTCAGGCGGGACGTGTTCAATAAAAGAGAAAGCTAATTATGGTATGGGTGCAATTATCATGCTTGTGTTGTGGGATTGTATCTATCAATCTTAATAAAAAAGAATAGTATATGATAACAAGAATAATAAAGCTCAGTTTGCCGGTGATACTGGTTTGTTTGCTTGCCGCTTGCGAAAATGAGGAGATTGGTTATTACAAGGAAGGCCATGATGCCGTACGCTTCCCTTCGAAAGAACTTTACGCGGGTGAAGCAGCCGGCTACGACGGTGGAAGTAGACATTTCGTGGGGACGCTTTCGTTTATTGAAAACCCTTTTGCTTCCGATACTATTTACGATCTTCCGGTGATGCTTATCGGTAATGCAGCCGGCCACGACCGCAAGGTTTCTTATACGATCGATCAGGAAAAATCTACGGCCCCCACGGGTTCTTATGAGGTGCTGGACGCCGTGATCCCAGCCGATTCAATGACAGGTTATATACGTTTCAGGTTATACAACGCGGAAGAACTGGATGATGCGTCGTATGAGGTCTATTTGTTCCTCAACGCCTCGGACGAGTTTGCCGTGGGGCCCCCCAATTACGTGAATGCCTATCTGTTATGGAACAACATGATACCGGCACCGACCATTTCACACCATATCAGGACCTATAATATGATGATCAAAGGTACCGCAAACTTTGTTTCCACAAGCCTTTCCCATTACAGTCCCCGCGCATTGAAAACGATTGTGGCGGCGTTGGAATGGAATGACTGGGATGATATCAACGCACGTGGGAGCAAGTATAATCCGCCCTCTATGGGATCCTATAAGTATTTACCCCGATACAGCATGATTTATTCCGACAATTCATACAAATCGTACGCCCTGAGATTGGCGGATTATATTGCCGCCTATAATGCGGCACATCCGGATGCCCCTTTGGTGCATGATGCCGGAGCATTTGTAGGTCAACCTATAGAGGCAAGGAGTTATTAAAAAATAATAATCGTATGAAACGAGCATGATAATCATTATCACACAAGATCATGACTAAAGCGAGTTC
>DGZP01000061.1:14284-15575 GCA_002398565.1 Proteiniphilum sp. UBA4977 | reverse complement strand
AATATTTTAGTCATATGAAAAAAATAAACATACAATATATAGTTTTGGCATTATGCACAACAATCTGTTTGTTGTCCTGCTATGACGATAAAAGTACATTGGCCGTGAATCTGATCGATGACGTGATCATAGACACCGGCGGTATCTCCGAGAATCAGTATGTAGGCTATCAGGAGGTGTTGCATCTGGTCCCGGATATTGGGCTTGAGAGCGGCCAGGAGAGTGAAGGCCGATTGGCTTATGAGTGGGCGCTGAATGAAACTGTGGGTTCCTCTCAGTATGAAGTGTTGAGCAGGGATAAAGAATTTCACGAAATCATTGCGCGTCCCATCGATGTGAGTAACTATTTCTTGAAATTGACCGTGACTGATACCCAAAACAACAACTTGCAGTATTTCCATACATGGAAGGTGTATGTGCAGAGTTCATTCATTGACGGACTGCTGATATCCGACTCCAAAGACGGGCAAACATCGGATTTCACGTTCATAAAGAACAAGACATTCGCGCTTGACTACGACAAGGAGGAGGTCATTTACCGCCAGATATTGGAAAACGCGAACGGAAATCCTTATAATGGCTTGTTGTCTTCTCTGACATATGAAGTATTCGGCTACCCGGAAAAGAATAGCCGACTGAACCAGGTTTGGGTCATCACCCACGAAGGAGACGAGGCGGTACGGTTCGACTGTGAAGATTTTTCCATAAACGGAAGTACCGACAATGAATCAATTATCACCTACAAGCCCGCAGGGTTGCAATTCAAATCGTTTTTCACTGCAGACCAATTTTTCTTTGCACATACGAGCCGCGGATTTTATAACCTCAGCCGTGTTTCCGCCAATTCTTTTGGATGGCACGATGCCACATCAGCAGGATACAAACCGCACAATGATGTCATTGCCGCCAATTCTTCACGTTCGGTTTTATATAATTATCTCGTTTGGTACGACAAAGAAAAGGAGCAATTTGTATCCTATACCGGTAGGCCTAGTTTTGGAACAGCCAAGCTCCATTTTTATGCGAAAAATAATATTTTCGATCCGAATGTGTTGCCCAATAAGTCGGCCGTTGCCGCGGGAATATCAGCTGATGGCGGAGTTGCCACCTTCCTGTTAAAAGACGATGCCACCGGCGCATACACGATCTACACATTGAACCAGTTCCGTGAGCAACAAGGGTATTGGAATGAGGATTATACCGAATATACGGAAACATCGCCGGAGGTACCGGCTACTGCCGGAAATCGGTACGCCATCCCGGCATCCGGAAAAGGATTATTAGATAATGC
>DGZP01000061.1:0-13992 GCA_002398565.1 Proteiniphilum sp. UBA4977 | reverse complement strand
AACGCCTAAATACACTGCGGCAGGTGGTGAGATGATCACGAAAGCCAAACTTTATCAACAAGGAGATGTGACTAACGATATGTCTATAATTTTGCCTTCCGGATCTGAGCCTCCCTATAGAAAAACTTTACCCTGGCATAATAAGGCCGTCATCGTTTCCACACAGAAAAGCGACTCGGAAGGAAAAGTATATGTAATCCCAATCACTCAAACGGGTATTGGTACGTTGGACCCTTCAAAGGCACTGGCATACGACGGATTCGGGAAAGTGTTGGATGTGATAACCATTGGCTATTAAGTGTGTATCAAACCGGTAAAATACAAGGGGGTAACCGGTAAAATTATCTCCTTGTACTTTGTTGTGTGTCATGTATGTTTGTTGATTGGCCTCTCTGTCATTAGGTATATATTATTATGGAAAAAGCAATTGTAAAAGTTGAAAACCTGTCTCATCGCTATAGCATGCAATGGGCGATAAAAGACATTCATTTCGAGGTGGCGCAGAAGGGTATACTCGGCCTGCTGGGTTCAAACGGCGCGGGAAAATCTACCACGATGAACATCATCTGCGGTGTCTTGAACCAAACGCAGGGGGATGTCTTTATTGATGGCATCAACACGAAGGAGAACCCTGTGGAAGCCCGGAAAAATATGGGCTTTTTGCCCCAGAAACCGCCCTTGTACGGCGACCTCAATGTAGACGAGTATCTTACCTACAGCGCGAAGCTGAGATTGATGGACAACCGTGAAATTAAAAACGCGGTAGAAGAGGTGAAGGAAAAATGCGGCATTTCGCATTTCAGCCGTCGCCTCATCCGCAACCTTTCGGGAGGATACCAGCAGCGATTGGGCATTGCACAGGCCATCATCCATCATCCCAAGTTTATTGTCCTCGATGAACCCACCAACGGGCTGGACCCGAACCAGATTCTGGAAGTTCGTCATCTGATCGCTGAAATTGCGAAAGATCATGCAGTGCTTCTGTCGACACATATCCTGTCGGAGGTGCAGGCTATCTGCGACCAGATCGTGATGATTGAAAACGGGAGCCTGATTTTCTCAGGAACCATCAACGACTTTGACAATTACCTTCAACCGAATACCTTCACGGCCTCCTTTCTCCATCCTCCTTTGATCGACGACCTGGAGGCCATCCCGGGGATATTGAAGGTGGAGAGTATTTCGGATTTTGCGTCGAGATACAGATTCTTTTTCGATGGAGATCCCGATGTGACAGCGCGTGTGGTGAAGGAGAGCGTGGCCAGGAATTGGGCATTGACCGAGATAACACTCGAAAAAACATCCATGGACGAGATATTTGCCGAATTGTCGAACAAGGCAAGAAAGCCATAACCCCTGCACAAAGATTATAACTTGCCTGAATGAAACGTGTATGAAAATTATAGTTACCATCGCCAAAAACGAGCTGAAGATCATGTTCTATTCACCCATCGCCTGGTTGATGCTCATTATCTTTATCGTGCAAAGCGGTCTCTTTTTTGGCGATATCGTGGAAAATATAGCCACCACAGTGGCTGCTACCGGTAGGAATATCAGTTTTTTGTCTTTTATCTTCTTTAATGACAGCACATACGGGTTATTCCCCAAGGTGCAGCAATATCTATTCTTGTACATACCGTTGCTCACCATGGGATTGATGAGCAGGGAGGTAGGCGAGGGATCCATCAAGTTGTTATACTCCTCACCCATCGATAACACGCAGATCGTGTTGGGGAAATACCTGGCAATGTTGGTCTATATTCTTGTCTTGATCGGCTCCTTGTTCGCGTTTGTGGCTTTAGGATCTTTGACAATCAATAATTTTGACTACCCGCAGGTGCTGATAGGAATGTTGGGCCTGTATCTGCTGGCGGCCACCTACGCGGCAATCGGATTGTACATGTCGTCGCTCACCTCCTACCAGCCGGTAGCGGCGGTAGCCACCATGGCCTTACTGGCCATCCTCAATTTTGTGGGCAACATCGGACAGGAGTATGCATGGTTCCGGGATACTACTTACTGGCTATCGATCAATGGCAGGAGCGACCAGTTTATAAACGGGCTGGCATGCAGCGAAGATGTGATCTATTTTGTCGTCATTCCCGTGCTCTTCCTGTTGTTTACCATATTCAGGATGACGCACTACCGGAACAGTTTCTCCCGCTCGCGCCGGTTCATGCGGTATGCGGGGTTGTGCACAGTGGCTGTGGGCATAGGGTACGTCTCGTCGATGCCGCGTTTCATGGCTTACTATGATGCTTCTGCGACCAAACGGAATACGTTGTCGAAGAACAGCCAAGAGATCATGAAAGAGGTGGGTAAAAAGCCGAAGATCACTACCTATGTAAATCTGATGGATGAGTTTTTCCGTTACGGTACTCCCCGGGAGATCAATAATGATACCCGTCGGTTCAGGCAGTACACGCGATTCCGGCCCGACTTGAAAATGAAATATGTGTATTATTACACCAATCCCGATAAAGTAGCTTTTGAAGCCCGTTTCCCCGGGATGAGGGATGAGGAGATCGTGGCCAAGCTCGCGGAGACATATGAGGTAGATGCAGGGATGTTTCTCTCGCCGGAGGAGATGAAGGCGGAGATCGATCTCTCGAAAGAGAAATATCGGTTTGTCCGAAAAATAGAGACGGCAGACGGGAGATCTACTTTTTTGAGAATATACGATGATCAGCTTGCTTTTCCCAACGAGGGTCAGATATCTGCCGCCTTCAAGCGGTTGGTTCATCCTCCTTCCATGGTGGGTTTCCTGACCGGACATGGCGAGCGGGATATCATGAAAACAGGTGACCGCGACTATTCCCTCTATGTGAGTGACATCACCTTCAGGTACTCTCTTGTCAACAATGGATTTGATTCCCAAACAGTCTCACTGTCTGACAAGAGGGAGATTCCCGGTGAGATAGATATCCTGGTGATCGCGGATGTGCGGGAGCCCTTGCGTGAAAATGAGCTTGCCGCCATAAAAAGATATATTGATAACGGGGGTAATGTCCTGATCGCCGGAGATGTGGGGCGACAGGCCCAGATGAATCCGGTCACGGAAATGCTGGGTGTCCGGTTCATGGAGGGTGTGCTGGCAAACAACATGGAAGAGGGTGCACAGAACCTGATATACAACCGGGTGACGAAGGCTGCTGCCGATTCGTCGAGGGTATATCGCGGATTCGCGCACCCGCGTGCGCAGATCACCATGCTCGGGGCGGTGGGACTGGAATACGAAACAGATCGTGGCTTCAACGTGCTGCCTATCCTCACTTCCGATAGCACAAAGAGTTGGCTGGAAACGGAGACCATAGATTTTGCAGCAGAAAAAGCAGTACTGAATCCTGAAAAGGGCGAGGAGATGAAACCCCATGTTACCATGTTGCAACTGACAAGAACCGTGGGGGACAGGAAGCAACGGATTGTGGTCTCGGGCGACGGCGACTTCTGTAGTAATAGTGAATTGATAAGAAGTCGGGGAGGAATGTCTTCCCGGAACTTTGAACTGACCATGGAACTGTTCCGCCAATTGTCGGATGAAGCATATCCGGTGTCGACCCCGCGCAAACCTTCTGCCGACAATGAGTATCATCTCAACGTGGAGCGGATTCCCTTGATACGGATCGCTTATGTAGGGATGTATCCCATGATATTCCTGGTATTGGGAATAGTGATATTGATAAGACGAAAATCAAAATAAATTGAGTCGAATGAAAGTAATTTTTGAAATAGCCAAAAACGAATTAAAGATCTTGTTCTTCTCTCCGGTGGCCTGGTTGATGCTTGTGGTATTCACCGTCCAGACGGGCCTGCAGTTTGCAGATATCTTCAATGGAACGATCAGTTACTTCGCGTTGGGGCATACCTCGGGGGGAGATCTCACTCATAATATCTACTCGAATACTTTTTTTGGTTTTTTTACGCGCGTGCAGCAATACCTCTACCTCTATATCCCCCTGCTTACCATGGGCATCATGAGCAGGGAAACAAGCTCGGGCTCGATAAAACTGCTATTCTCCTCTCCCATAAACAATTTCCAGGTGATTACGGGAAAGTATTTGTCGCTGACGATATATAACCTGCTTTTGATGCTGCCGCTCTTCCTGTATGCGATTTTTGGTTACTTTACCATCGTAGACATGGACTTCCCGCTGGTTTTGACTGGAATATTGGGCCTGTATTTACTGGCTTGTGCGTATGCTGCTATTGGCCTGTTCATGTCGGGGCTTACCACCTACCAAACGGTGGCTGCCATCGGTACGTTCGCTACACTGGCTGCATTGACCTATGTAGGGAGAGTGGGACAGACAATTCCCCTGGTCAGGGACATCACCTATTGGTTGTCCATCACCGGTAGGGCATCGGAGTTCATACGGGGGCTGATCAGTTCAGAGGATCTTCTTTATTTTTTCATTATCAGTGCGATGTTCCTCTCCCTGGCAGTGCTTCAACTGAAAAACAAACGAAGCCAGTCTTCACTGGCAGGCAGGATGGGGAGTTATGTGGCGGTACTATTGATCGCCGTGTTCATGGGATACCTGAGCTCCAGACCGTCTCTCATGGCCTATTACGACTCTACCCGCATGAAAACCCAAACCCTTACTGCGCCCAGTAAGGAAGTGCTCGCTCAATTGAAGGGGAAGATGTCCATTACGACCTATGCCAACCTGTTTGCCAACGATTATACTTCTGTTCTGCCACAGTATTACAATCAGGACATGGAAGATTACCGTCCTTACATGCGGTTTAAACCCGACATGAAAATGGGATATGAATATTATTACCACCCTTCTCCCGGCTTTGAGAATACAAATCCCCAACATGCCAAACTTACCATGAAAGAGCGGGCCGAAAAACTGGCAAATGTCTATAAACTGAATTTCAAACGTTTTCTTACAGAGGATAAAGTCAAGGAGATAGAAGGGCTTGCCGAAGAGCAGTATCGCTTTACCCGTATCATAGAAACTGCCGACGGGCGTACTGCCCATCTTCGCAACTTTGACGATATGATGAAGAAACCCTCCGAGTCGGAAATAACCGCTGCCATGAAAAGGCTGATCATGAAACCGCCCAAGGTGGGATTCCTGACAGACCACCAGGAGCGCAGTATTGAGGGGAGGGGCGACGCCGACTACCACTCTTTTGCCAAAAGCCGTACCTTCCGATATGCCTTGATAAGCCAGGGATTCGATACCGAATCTGTCACTTTAGTGAAGGGCCGGAAGATACCCGACGACATAGATATCCTGGTGATTGCCGACCCCAAAACTGCCTATACCGACCCCGAAATAGAAGAGATCAACAGGTACATCCTTTCGGGACGAAATCTGCTGATCGCGTCAAAGCCTGGCAGGACACATCTTCTGCAACCCCTTGTGGAGCCATTGGGAGTGGAATTTGTCGCGGGCACGTTGGTGCAGGAAAGTGCCAACTTTGCTCCCGACCTCATTTTCGGGAATATTTCAAGTGAGGGGGCTGAACTTGCAAAGACCTATGCGGAGATGTCGCGAACGAATACGAAAATAACCTTTCCAGGCGTATCGGGCCTCACCTTTCGGGCCGGTAAAGGCTTTACTGTGAAGCCGGTTATCGTGACCGAGAGCGTTGTCACTGACTCCACGCGCTGTTGGAATGAACTGGAGACAAAGAATTTCAACGACGAGGTCCCCCGGTTTAATCCCGATGCGGGAGAGGAGCTGCAGGCTTCCCTGCCGCTCGTGCTCTCTTTGGAGCGTACAATCAACGAACGTGTTCAACGCATCATTGTGATGGGTAGCGCCGATGGTATCAGTAACGGTGAATTTGCCGTGCAGCGGGTGGGAGTGGAGACGAATAATTACGCGCTCATCACCGAATCGTTCCGCTGGTTTACGCAGGGGGAGTTTCCCATTGATACAAGCCGCGAAGCGAACCCTGACAATGCGCTCAGGCACGTGCAAAATGCAGACAGGAAGAGAATAAAAACCACCTTCGGATTTGTGATCCCCTCGGTGCTCGCACTCATGGGGCTGATGCTTATTGTAAGGCGGAAAAACCATTGACCGGCATCCGGGCCGCATCATCTCAAACAACGGATAAAATGAGTTTTACAATCGATAAACAGACACAGGAGGATTTGAATTTACTTGGCAAGTTCAAGAAAAATTCCATTATCAACCTGTTTAACCGGACATGTACGCGCAAGGGGGAGCTTTTGCTGGAGAGCATGTTTCTGCTGCCCCTCACCGATCCCGATGAAATAAACAAGAGGAGCCGCATCATTCAATATTTTCAGCAGCTTCATACCCAATTTCCCGTACCTCCTGCATTATACGGCCATGTACTCTCCTACCTGGAGAGTTCCTCGAGTAGCAGGTTGGGTACCATCGCCGGCACCATCTCCAAAAAAATAGCCTTTTTAGCCATAGGAGACCATGGTTATGAAACCGTTTGCAAGGGAATTTCATCACTGATAGAAATGCTGGGTATCGTAGAGGAGTTTGTGAAGAAGATCGATAAACCAGACTCTCCTTACAGGGAACAGATAGAGGATATAAAGGGCCTGTTCGATAAAAAGTTGTCGGAACGGTTGAAAAAACCGATGCGATCGCACTTTTCGTTTTTCCACACACTTTATTACGACAGCCTGTTCAGGTATACCTACAGAAGGCAGCTCAACCGCTTGATACAAGTGTTGAGCGAGATTGATGTCTATATTTCGGTGTCGGATGTTGCCCGGGAAAAGAAACTAAGTTATGCGGCCGCATTGACCAGGGAGCATCATTCAACCCGGATAGAAGGGTTGTTTCACCCGAGCCTGACATCCCCGGTTACCAATTCGGTATCCATTGAACGTGACAAGAACGTGATTTTTCTGACCGGGGCCAACATGGCAGGAAAATCCACTTTTATGAAATCATACGGCATTGCCGTTTACCTGGCTCATATGGGATTTCCCGTGCCTGCCGCGCAAATGACCTTCTCGGTGCTGGAAGGGATGTACACTTCCATCAATCTGCCGGATAATCTCTCGCTGGGTTATAGCCATTTTTATGCCGAGGTGCTGCGGGTAAAACAGGCAGCCCGGGAGGTGGGGAGTTCGAAAGACATGTTGGTTATATTTGATGAATTGTTCAAGGGGACCAACGTGAAAGATGCCTTTGACGCCACGGTGGCTGTCACGCGGGCATTCGGCAGATGGGATAACTGCCAGTTCATCATCTCAACCCATATCGTGGAAGCCGGTGAGATGCTCCGGGACAATAGCAACATGCAATTTCTCTATTTGCCTACGAAATTGGATCATAACAGGCCGGTATATACCTACAAGATAGAGCAGGGAATATCGGGCGACCGGCACGGTATGATGATCATTCGCAACGAACGGATTGTGGAGACAATAATGAATAAAGCCAGCATGGAATAGTTTCCGGCGTACAAGGGCGTGAAAAATCGTGAAGAGAACAATGAATAAACCGGCCCTGGCGATAAACAGGGGATAATACAATCAGGAGACGATGAGTTTTATAATTGACAAGCAGACAATGGATGACCTGAATATCTTCGGCAAGCAGGGGAAGAATTCGGTTTTCAGCATCTATAATCATACCAGTACGCGGGGTGGGGCTATTTTACTTGAAGAGATGTTCCGATACCCGCTTGATAACTTTGAAAGTATCAAAAAAAGGCAGGATATCATTCAGTATTTTTATCACAAAAGAACGGAATTCCCCTTCGAGGGGGCTGTCTTCGATGCGGTAGCCTACTATTTGCACAATACGGATACGCGTACCCGGATCGACGCGCATGACGACAAGCTAAGAAAACGCTTCCAGCGATTGATGAAGACGGATACGGAATTCCAGATGATCCATAAAAGCATTTTAGGGCTTATCTATATCATCAACACGCTTCACGATTTTTTCGAGGATATTGAAGACGATGAACGTATACTCCCGGAGATGCCGGAAATGGAAGAGGTGAAAAATATTATTTCAGACGAGAGACTCCGGTTTGTAAAGGAGGAACGGGAAACAAAAAAACTCTCGCTTGAGAAAGCGGGCAGATATGACAATGAACTGCGTTATGCAAGCAACAAAGAGATGCATAAGATACTCTCTTTCATCTATCAGTTGGATATCTATATCTCGCTGGCCCATGTGGCGCGTGAAAAAGAGTTCTCGTTTGCCGATGTGCAGCCTTCCGACTGCAATATTTTAAAGATAGACCGGTTGTTTCATCCTTTGTTGGCCGATCCCGTAGCGAACACGATAGAGGTGACGCCTCAAAGCAATGTAATCTTTCTTACCGGAGCCAACATGGCGGGGAAATCTACCTTCATGAAATCTTTCGGCATTGCCGTTTATCTGGCACACCTCGGATTTCCCGTGCCTGCCCGTGAGATGACCTTCTCGGTGCGTAGCGGCATGTATACAACCATCAATCTACCCGATAACCTGAACCAGGGATACAGCCATTTCTACGCGGAAGTACTGCGACTAAAGAAGATCGCAAACAGCATCAACCATGCCCGGAACATGGTTGTCATCTTTGATGAATTATTCAGGGGTACCAACGTGAAGGATGCATATGATGCGACCATTGCCGTCACCGAAGCGTTTGCGATGAACAAAAACAGCATATTCATCATCTCAACCCATATCATTGAATCGGCAGATATATTGAAAGAGCGGTGCGGGAATATCTACTTCCTCTACCTGCCCACCACCCTGGAGAACGGTGTTCCCCGCTATACTTATACCTTGTCGCCCGGCATCACGGATGACCGGCACGGGATGATGATCATCCGTAACGAGCAAATATTGGACATCCTGGAAAAAAAAATGAATTGATGAAAAAAATATTCTTACTTATATTCTTTGTAGCAGGTTGTGGCATGATGGCACAACAAAATCCGGTGTTGCCGGCCGATCCGGCCCTAAAAACCGGCAAACTGAAAAATGGACTGACCTATTACATTCACCATAATAAAACGCCCGAAAAAAGAGCGGATTTTTATATAGCCCAAAAAGTGGGGTCTATGCAGGAAGAAGATGCCCAGGCCGGCCTCGCTCACTTTCTGGAGCATATGGCTTTTAACGGCACAAGGAACTTTCCCGGTAAGACGATGCTGGATTACCTGGAAAATAACGGTGTCAAATTCGGGACAAACATCAATGCCTACACCTCGTTCGATGAAACTGTCTATTATTTGAGTAATGTGCCCACGACAAATCAAAATCTTCTGGATTCATGCCTGCTGGTATTGCATGACTGGTCTTGCGGTATTTTGCTTGAAGCGGATGAATTGGAAAAGGAGCGGGGTGTGATTCGTGAGGAATGGCGTACCCGGGGCGGGGCACAGCAACGGCTGACGGAGAAGCTGCTCCCGGAACTGTTCAGAGGTAGCAAATACGCTGAGAGGATGCCTATCGGCAGCATCGACGTGATCAACAATTTTAAGCCGGAAGAGATCAGAGCCTATTACCGTAAGTGGTACCGTCCCGACTTACAGGGTATTATCATTGTGGGTGATGTAGATGTGGAGGCCACTGAGAAAAAGATCAAAGATCTTTTCGAAAGTATTCCTTTAGACGAGGAGAGAGCCCAACGTACATATTATCCCGTTCCTGACAACGAAGAACCTGTCGCGGTACTGGCAACCGACAAGGAAGCACAGAGCACAAGCATTCTTTTGTATTACAAACACGATCCTCTCCCTTTTGAAATAAGGAATACACAAGCGGGATACATACAAAACTACATTACCACCGTGGCTTCCATGATGATGAATGAACGTTTCAGAGACATCAGCCAGAAGCCGGATGCTCCTTTTACCTCGGCTTTTGCTTATGATGACAATTATTTTATTGCCAAAACAAAAGATGCATGGACGGTGGTAGCCGGATCGGCAGAAGATAAAATAAAAAACGCGCTACGTGCCATCGCTACGGAGACCGAAAGGGTTAAGCAGCACGGCTTCACGGCATCGGAATACGATCGCGCACGGACCAACATATTGAATGGTGCCGAAAACGCATATAACAATCGCGACAAGCAGAAAAACAGTTATTATTCCCAGAAATATGTACGCCACTTCACCGATGGAGAACCTGTTCCTGGTATTGAATACGAATACCGGCTCTTACAATCGGTTGCTCCCCAGATTCCGGTAGAGGTGGTCAATCAGGCAATACAACAACTCATCGGGGACAAAAATATTGTATTGGCAATTACCGGTCCGGAAAAAGAAGACCTCCTCTATCCGGACAATGAAGAGTTGTTGCAGATACTTCTTACTACCAGAAACGATGAAGTAGAGCCGTATGCAGAAGAGACATTTAACAGGCCGCTGATTGACACACCTCCTGTGGCGGGTACCCTTGTCGAAGCACGGAAGGATGAAGACTTTGACGCTACGGTTTGGAGATTATCAAATGGTGTGACCGTGATCCTCAAAAAAACGGATTTTAAAGACGATCAGATACTGATGGCGGCCTCGAGTCATGGAGGTACCTCCTCTTATGCCTTGCAAGATCCGGTCAATAGCAAAATGGCCGGACAGGTAGCCCCGTTGGGGGGTGTGGGAGATTTCAGCCTTACGGAACTGCCCAAGGTGCTGGCGGGTAAAAACATCTCTATCTCCCCCCTGCTCGGAATCATGAAGCAGGGATTCAACGGAACCTCTTCGCAGAGGGATTTCGAAACATTGCTTCAACTGGTTTATCTCTATTTTACTTCTCCTCGAACCGACCAGGATGCTTTCGAATCTTTCCTGCAACGGGCCGAGATACAATTGAAAAATGCGGAAGCCGAGCCGTCGGTCGCGTTTCAGGATACGATCACAAGAAAACTCTATCACGATAATCCCCTTTTCGACCGGCTGAAGGCAGAGGATATGGATAAAATCAATTACGGGCGTATCATGGAGATGTTCAGGCAAAGTTTTTCCAACCCGGGCAGTTTTGTTTTTGCCTTTGTGGGCAACATTGATGAGGAGGCCGTCAAGCCGTTCATATTGCAATACCTGGGTTCCATACCGGGAAAATATGCCCGGAACAGGTATGAGGAGTTGCCGATGGATATAGCCAAAGGTACCAGTGAAACGATTTTCCAGCGTGAGATGGAAAATTCCAAAGCATCGGTTTTCAATATTTTCAGCGGTCAAAGTGAGTTTACCCGTAAAAACAATATCATCATAAGCATGCTCCGGCAGATTATGGATATCGTGTATACAGAGAAAATACGGGAAGAAGAAGGGGGTACCTACGGGGTTTCCGTCGACGGATCCATAGCCCGCTATCCCGAAGGGCAAACGATTCTGCAGATAAATTTCGATACCGATCCGGATAAAGCGCTGACACTGAATAGCCTGGTGAAAGGAGAGCTGAGGGCGATGGCTGAGAATGGACCCCGTGCTGAAGATTTTTCCAAAGTGAAGGAATACATGCTTAAGGCATACAATGAAAATATCAGGGAGAATAAGTACTGGTTAAACCAGCTGATCGATAAATATTTCTACGACTGGGATCGTCACACGCATTACCTTGATGCGCTCAATGCCATCAAACCGGAAAATATTCAAACTTTTGTGAGGGACTTGCTTGCCCAGGAAAACGAAAAAACAGTGGTGATGCTGCCGGCAACAACAGATTAAAAACCTGTATCTTCCCAAAGTGTGACCTCCAAGCCGAGCCAGAGTATACAGGGGTGCTTCATTGTAATAGGGCTTATTATAATAAGCTGCGAATTTTATTTTTTCGTATCAATCTCAACCACTCCATTTGCACCCTCTTCTCCGTATTTTTCTTTTGCTGTATTTCCTGCGTATGCGCGAAATACAGCAAATTGTCCAGGGTTAAATTCTTTTAGCTTTCCTTTCTTTACACCATCAACCACAACCAAGGGCTGACTACCATCTTCATTTCGGATGATTAACGACGATTTATCTGATTTTTTTACTATACTTTTAACAGGTTTTGCCGAGACAGTAATTGTTTGATTTTCACCTGCGTTCATTTCTACCTTATCTCCGCTTAGGGAAAAATCACCATTATTTTTCAATTCAAGAACATCTGATTTATATTCTAAGAGCTTGGACTTTTTCGTGACAATTATCACTCCATTTCTCCCATCTTCCCCATAAAGTTCCACAGCGGATTTATCTTTCAGAATTGTAAAGGATTCAATGTCATTGGGATTTATTGATTTCAAATCATAATCTTTGGATTTTTTTTCACCATCAATTACAATAAGTGGCTTATCTTTTTCCAACATTTCGTTCAAGCTCTTTACATTTTCCTGCACTTTAGTTGTTGACTCTTTAAAATCGATCGTAAAGTTTTCAGGTTTTTTAGTTGTAATCAAAATCACGCCATCTTTTCCTCTTTCACCATAAATGGCTGTAGCCGAGTCATTTTTAAGCACAGATATGGATTCAATGTTATCAGGATCAATATCATTCATTGGTTCAATAGGTTTCCCGTCCAAAATAAACAACGGATTTCCAGTTAATGCTTTGAGTCCATAAACTGCAATTTTGGGTTGCTGTTCATCCTTTGCTTCAATTTTAAAATTCTTCATTTTCCCTACTCTAGTAGCCACCACATCATCCGGCTGTAGAACAACCACCAAATTATCTTGTGTTTTTTCCACTCTGTATTCAAAAGTCTTGTAACCCACCATCACAAATTTCAGCACATCACCTTTGTCTGTCTTGATTACAAATTTTCCTTCGGGGTCGGTAATTGTGCCAACAGTGGAACCTTTAATTACAATTGTTACTCCGGGAATAAAACTATCTTTTCCTTTAACAAAGCCGCAAATGGTGATTTTGGATCGTTCTGAAATTTTTTCATTATTGTCATTTTTCCCCTCCAATGCAGGTAGAACGTCTTTGTTGTTTTCAACAGGTTTGTTAGTCACTTTTTCGGGAATTTCCGCATTCAATTGTGGAACTGAGAGTGTTACCATAGCCAGGAACAATACGGGAAGCGCTGCCGTGTAGTTCCATTTCTGTCGTTTGTCTGATTTGTTTTTCATCATAGTAATTCTTTTGTGTAAATCGCGCTGACGGAAATTGTTTGCCAGTGCAAACTTATGCTCGCCCACGCTTTTGCGGATTAATAAAAGTTGATATTGTTTTACATCAATACCGTTATTCAGAACCTGCTCATCGGCCTGATACTCGTGAACCGATTGAATTTCGTACCGCAGCAGCCACGAAAACGGGTTGAACCAGAAAATGCAGGTGAACAGGTCGAAAAATATCATGTCGAACGAATGCTGCAAGTGAATGTGTGCCCGTTCGTGGTTGATGATTGCCCGGTTATCCGCCGAAACGTCTTTGCACGAAAGAACAATGTATTTCATCCAGCTGAACGGCGAAATATCTTTATCGGTAATGCAGAGAACCATATTATTATCGGAAAGCGTTTGCTTTTCCGATTTCCGAATGATACTTATCAACTGGCTCAGTCCAATAAGGTAACGTACTACCGAAAGCAGAAAACCAACGGCAAAAACCACCGAAAGTATTTCTATCCAGGGTATTTGTACGGGTTGAGCGGGCAATTCGGATATTTCTACAATGGGAATGTTGGAAAAATCCATCGGAAAATTTTCGCTAGCCACCGGTTCTGATTTCCTCTCTGGTAGAAGGTTAAAACGGAACAACGGAAGCACGGTAACCATCATCACAATGAAAATCAGCAAAAACCGGTTGAAATGGTGAAACGTGTTTTTACCGAAAAAGAACCTGTAAAAGCCGTAAAACAGCGTCATCAGGATGGATGCGCGGAGAAGGTAAAAGAGAAATTGTTCCATTCGTCAAAGGTTTGTATTTGTCTTTTATCAGAAATTCAGATTCATAACAGATTGAATAAGATTGAAAAACAAACAGTTCTCTATCAATCTCCATCAATCCTTTTCAACCTACCTCAATCTTATTGAAACATGGTAGTAATTTTATATTCCTCACTTATCATTCAACTTTTCCACTTCGTCCAGTAACTT
>DGZP01000102.1 GCA_002398565.1 Proteiniphilum sp. UBA4977 | reverse complement strand
CGCGAGTGCGCCGATATTCATGCTTTGGTTTACAAACAAATCCCGCATATTTATAGCAAAGGGATGACGGATATCGAATTTCAGATCGAGCTGGAAAGAGAAATGCGTTTAGCCGGTTCGTCAGGTATTTTTAGAACTTTCGGAGAGAACATGGATATCTTTATGGGCAGCATTCTTACCGGTGACAATGCTCAATCCGCTTCCCCGTTTGATTTCGCACTTGGCGGCCAGGGATTATCCCCCTTGTTGCCAATTGGAGCTAACGGTACGAAACTTATTCCCGGAACTACGTTGATGGTAGATATGGCGGGCAATTACCGCCCGTGGATGAGTGATATGACCCGGACATTCGCTATTGGTACTGTACCCGATATTGCCCACAAAGCTCATCAGGTTTCCATCAATATTTGCAATGCCATTTCCGCAACAAGCCAATCGGGAACACCTTGTGCCAATATTTATTCTCTGGCAGAAATGATGGTAAGGGAAAGCGGCCTTTCCGGTTATTTCATGGGAACAGCACAACAGGCCAAATTTGTAGGGCACGGAGTAGGGTTGGAGATTAATGAACCGCCCGTTCTTGCGCCCCGCTCGAAGGAAATCCTGGAAGCAGGTATGACAATTGCCGTAGAACCTAAGTTTGTACTTCCTGGCATCGGCGCTGTGGGAATAGAAAATACCTATATCGTCGGTGATGAAAGGTTGGAGAAAATCACTAATTGCGAAGAAAAAATGGTTGTTTTATCGTAAACTCCTAATTCTGTAACAACGCAACAGCATCGATCCAGACCCTGTTTACTACACAAATTTCTCGCGTCCCTGAAGGTTAAGGAAGCCGATCATCAGCCATATAACTGCGCCGATCAGGAGGAATAGCCTGCTTTTGAGGATGGTATTCTGCCAGATCATGGGATGGATATCGTTAGGAATGGAAAAAGGATTCAGGAAGATGTTCCAATAGGTGTGAGTAATCTGTTTATTGGCATTCATGAAAATAAAAAAAACAAGGCCGAAAATAATCATGATGACTGCTGTACCGTTACCGCTACGGGTAGTAGTTGAAAACATAAATGCCAGGTTACCAAAAAAAAGCATTGGGAATAGCAATTGAAAAGCCATTTCTACTGTGTTGACCGGATAAAGCAGTACACGGGCTACATAAGCAAAAAGAACCAGGATAAAATAATTGGCCACGTAAATCATCAGCATGCGCACACCCCATACTTTAAAGCGGTAATTGGGTATGCCAAAAATGATTTCCAATATTCGGTTGTCTTCATCGTTTTGAATACCGAACACTATCGGATAGAAAATAAGCAACAGACAGGGAAACAACAACAAATTATAGATTGAACCCTCATTGATTTCGACCCTGTTCCATGCTTGCTGAAACATAAAAAAAGCAAAAAAAGCAAAAGCGGCCAGCAGAAACCAGAAAAATTTTCCAGCAAAAATAATCTTTAAATTGTACCGTACCATACGGATTGTCAAGTCAATATACTTTTTCAAGCTCATAGCGTCAGATATTTTTCAACAAACACAAGTAAGCATCTTCCAGGTTGGCTTCCACCTGAGTTGCACCGGGACAAGGTTCTTCCATCGAAATGTACCGGACCTGTATCCGGTCTCCACTCTGTATATTATTCACCACCCGTGATTTATCCAATTTTTCCTCAAACGACTCCTTATCGATCAGGAACTGCCATACTTTGCCCACAGCCATATCCACCATCTTCTCCGGTACCCCGAAATACTTCAACTCTCCTTTGTCCACTACCACTACCTGATTACAAGAGCTGGAAATATCCTCAATGATGTGGGTGGAAAAAATGACAATGCGATCCTTACTCAACTCTACCAGCAGGTTCCGGAACCGGATTCGCTCACGGGGATCGAGTCCGGCAGTAGGTTCATCCACAACAAGAATACGCGGAAGGTTCAGGAGTATCAATGCAATCCCTATGCGTTGTTTCATTCCGCCTGAAAAAGATCCGATCTTATCATCTTTGCGTTCGTACATATGCACCGATTTCAATACGTACCCGATGCGCTCTTCACGCACATTGCTGCCGGTTAGTCCTTTCAGGATAGCCTGATAGTCGAGGAATTCCCAGGCAGTCATATTTTCATACATCCCGAACTCCTGAGGAAGAAAGCCGATCAGGCCCTGTAACTCTTCCCGGTAAAGACGGGTATCGAGACCGTTGATCCAGATACTACCGTAGCTTTGTTCCAAAATCCCTGTGATGATACGCATCAGTGTAGATTTACCAGCACCGTTGGGTCCAAGCAGGCCGAACATGCCGGTCTTGATTTCAAACGACACACTGCGCAATGCTTTAAACGGCTGGCGACGTCTGCCGATAAGCGGGATGGAGATGACCATACGGAAATAGGAGCGTTTCAATCCGGCAAACCGGCCGGAAATTCTTTCAATATTTATGTTCCGGCCATAGAGATATTGTGACGAAACGTATATGGCGATACCCAATCCCCATAAAACACCCATGATCAATACCATCGGGAGATTATCCAGCTTCCTGTAAAGGCCCCACAAGATCAGGGGGGGAATACTCCAGAATATGACACGGTTCAGGTATCTCACCCACCCGTTCCCTTCAAACCGGCAAAACAGGTAGTTCCGGATCTTGCGCCACAAGTAAAGTGTCGCGGCATAGATCACAAAGGAGAAGAGGAGTCCCCACGTTTTGCTTTCTATATAAAAGTAGGTAAAATAGATACCATATCCCCAAAGGATAAATTGCCAGACGACAGGAATAAAATCTTTCAGCGAATGGTATTCTCCGCTAAGGCCCAACCGCCTCCGCACCTCCAACCCGCTGTTCCATTCACGCATAAAACGACCGGAACGATCGTAAATCTTCACTAGGCTGCGCACAACAATATGGATCTCCTGATCCGGGTCCACCACATCCCCTTTTGCGCGTCGCAGACTGGTCTGCATAAAAAAGGCAATTCCGGGGATTAAAACAGCAAGCACCGTTACGTAGAGTATCTGGTACAATATTCCTTCTCCATAGAGATAGATAGCAGACACACCGATTACAAACAGCAAGAGATGGATAATTTTTGTTTTTACCGGCAGCGACCGGTACCATTGCAAGGCATTCTCCAGACCCATATAGACAGTTGGAATAATAACCAGCGTCAACAAGGTCGAAAATGCAAGGCCTCCGATCACGGTGATAGCAAACGGTGCGCCTATAGCTCCAGCATATTCTGTATCACCCATTGCGAGCGGCATCATAGCGATAATGGTCGTGATGGCGGTGATCAGAATGGGCCTGATACGGGAGATACCCGCTGTCATCAATGCCCTTTCACGCCTGTATCCGCGTTTACGCAGCAACTTAGTGTAATCGATCAGGATAATGCCGTTATTCACCACCACACCCAACAAGATAAGAAATCCCATTAACGTATTTGCGTTCAAGAGACTGTTTCCCGTCAGAAACAGTGCGATCAGCGAACCAATTGCCGCTAGGGGAATGGAAAAAAGGATGACCAGGGGTGTGGTGACCGACTCAAACACCATTGCCAGGATCATAAATATCAACAGGAAGGCGGCGAAGATAAGGAACTTGAATTCGGCGAACTGATCCTCTTCGTGGATTACCTCGATAGCTACACCGGCGGGCAGGTTATAGTTGGCAATCAGCTGATCGATATCGTTACGATACCCCTCCAGCAATGTTTTGGATTGTTCGATGCTCCTCAGAAAGCCGTAACGAACATCCAGTTGTTTATCCTGATTGACACGTATGATGCGGGAACGGCCGTAACCTTTGTTTACCGATGCAATATCCTTCAGGTTGTGCAAGCCCCCGCTGCTGTTCATGATCTGCACCGCTTCCAGATCATCGATGGTTTTTTGTCTTTGCTGCTCCTCCTCTTCTTCTGCTGTTTTGTCGCGAATGACGATATCGTATGATTCGTCGCCCACCTTAAATGCTGTTCCTGATGAAAACTCACTGTTCAACTCCGATAAGCCCGTAAGGATGTTTGCACGTGTAATACCGTAAGAGGTAAGTAAAACCTGATCGAAGTCAAGCATGATCTCCGGTTGTCGACGCATAAAAGAGACGCGAGTGTTTTGTATGAATTCCTGTTGCTCCAATTGATACCGAATATCTTCAGCAACCAACTGCATCATCTCGTAATCTGATCCTTTGACAACAATCCGTTCCTGATTGTCGCCAATCCCTAGCAGACTCATAAAGCCGACCATACCGCCTAATCCGCCGGCATTGCTTTGTCCACCTCCCGTAGCATCGGCCACTATGATCTCTGCACCCCCTACATTAGGGATTCTGGACTGCACATCCGCTTTGATTTCCGAAATCTTACGCTTCCCTATCTTTTGAAAGTTCTCCTGTAAAATAAGCGTCAGCATGGCCTCTTCTTCATTAATCCGGCTAACCAGGTCTTTCTTTTCAGGGATGTCTTCCAACCGCTCTTCCATCACTCTGACCACATTATCCGTACTCTCCAATGTGCTTCCCGCCGGCATCGTCACGTAGATGTTGAACCTGTCCGAATCCACCTCCCTGTTTTGCCTCACAGCTGTGGAAAGCGATAAGATCAGGACAGCAAAAAGCAGGATGAGAGAGCCAAAAATTGTCCTGCCCGGATTTCGCAGACAGCTCTTCAACAGTACAAGGTACACCTGTATCGGTCGTTGCAGCAAAGTAACTTTTTCATAAAATACAGTTTTACTTTTTTTACTGCGTAAAATCAAATAGGCCGCCATCGGGACGAAAAACAATGCTACGGCCAGTGAAACCAACAGGGTAGAGATAATCGAAACGCCTATATGGCTCCCCATCAGCTTGAGCAGAAAGTTATCGGAGAAGATGAAAGGCAGGAAGATAATGACCGTAGTAAGCGTTGCCGCAACGATGGAACGCCATACCTCTTTAGTCCCCCGGCTGACCGATTCGTCGGCAGTGAGCCCGGATCCCGACAGACGGTAGATATTTTCCAGTACCACAACACTGTTATCCAGCAGCATACCTACGGCCAAAGCCATTCCTACGAGCGTCAGGCTATTGATTGAAATACCCGCGTAGTAGAAGAAGCTAAATGCCGTGAAGACAGAAATTGGGATTGAGAGGGCAATGAAAAAGACCAACCGCACATTTTTCAGGAAAAACCAAAGCACAAGGATCGCAAGTAATCCACCCGTTAATGCCAGGTTGATGATCTGATTGATGTTATTCTCCATAGTTTCGGCCGTATTGGAGTCGACCACAATCTCCGCGTCCTGGAATGTCAACTGTCCATTGAGCTTTTCAACAGTCTCCAACGTACGGTGCGACAGATCTATCAGGTTGGCTTGCGCGTCGTTAACAAGGGATACCGATATGGCTTCTTTTCCATTTACCCGGCTGTATGAGGTTTCCTCTTTCAAATCGAAAAAGATAGTCGCAATGTCTTTCAGCAAGACAGGGCCAGGAGCTACCACAATGTTTTCCAGATCCGACACCTTGGTGTAGGTAGAGTGCACATGCACAAAGTACTGGCTGTCCGTTTCTTTCACGGTGCCGACAAACACTTTCTCACGTGCATTGCTGTTCAGCAGGCTGCTTAACCTGGAAGGAGTGATATTTAATGCTTTACTGGCATCCTTATTCAGTTGTATCTCTATTGCACGCTCGCGACCACCATAAATCCGAACAGCAGCAACTCCGTCAATATTTTCCAATTCAGGCAGAATCTCCTCTTCCACAATATTGCGTACACGGTCGACCCCGCCGGAGCCACGTACCTGAAGTGAGATAAATGCATTGCTCACCCTGGAGACATCCATCTTTTGTACACGAACGTTAAAACCATCCGGAAGCGATGAGGATACCTCTTTCATCTTCTCTTCCAGTTTCAACGATGTGGTTTTAAAATTCACATTGTTCTTGAAATCGACACGAATGGACGATTGCCGGCTGCTGATCTCCGATTCTATCTTGTCGACCCCGCCCACGGAGCTGATAGCTCCTTCAAGCGGAATGATCACCTCCGACTCCACAAAAGCAGGATCCATATCCTGCTGTGCGTTCACTGAAACATATAGCACGGGTAACTCTGCATTGGGAAGCAATTCAACCGGTAATTGTTTATAGGACACATACCCCAACAGGGTAGATGCAATAAACAACATACTGATTGTTACTCTTCTGTTTAAAAGGAAATCCATGCTTTATTTATCAAACGGTAAACCTTTCTTGCTCTCTTTCATATCCTGCACAGGAACCTGATCTTCCCCCATTGTTACCTTTCGCTTCATCTGCTCAAACAGGTAATAGACACAAGGAATCAACACCAGACTCATCAACGTAGAGGTAACCAATCCGCCGATGACAGCCACAGCCATGGAGGAACGCATCACCACACCTTCTCCGAAATTGAATGTCATGGGTAACAACACCAATATTGTCGTGAGACTGGTCATGATGATGGGTCGTATACGCTGTTGCCCTGCCTGAACGATTGCGTCTGTCAGTGTCATCGTTCTCTTCAGCTGGTTGATACGTCCTACCAGGAGGATCGAATTGTTGATGGCTATCCCCGCCAGCATGATTATACCCATCGCACCCATGATATTCAATGGGGTTCGGGTAATCAGGAAAAACATGACGGCTCCCACCAGTCCAAACGGCGTGGTTAACAATATGGTGAAGGGATGCAACAACGATTCATATTGAGAAGCCAAAACCATATAAACCAGCACCACGGAAAGCAACAGCGCAAACAGGAGACTCTCCATCGATTCTGCACGTTTCTCCTCTTCTCCTGTCACCGAGACGGAATAGCCGGGGGAAAGTTCGATATCCGCCACTGTTGCACGGATCTCACGGGCAACCTTGTCGAGGGAACGACCTGCTTCCATATTGGAAACAATTTTGTTAAGGCGGGTTTGGTTCCGACGATAGATCTCTTTTGGAGCCTGGGAATGGGTGACGGTTGCAATCTCGTTCAGCCGAAACTCCTGGCTTCCGCTTTTGATCACCAACTCTCCCAGCTCCCTGCTAGTCATATCCGGCACCTTGATCACGATATCGCGCATCTCTCCCCTGTAATCCATTTTTCCCACATTGTGTCCCTGCAGTTGTTGCCCAATCTGCTGAATCACGGTAGCCACCGATATGTTATGGATTCCGGCGATGGTACGGTTGATATTGACATTAAGTTCAGGTGCTCCATCGGCCATCGACGATTTTACATTATAAATTCCCTCTACGGAGGCCATGCGTGACAACACATCGTCCGTTAAGGAAGTAATCTCTTCAAGATCTTCGCCTCTCACCTCCACAACAATAGGAGCCTCCTCGCTTCCCAGGAACTCACCCAGCGAATTGTCATCCTGCTTGAACGCAAGCTCCAATCCATCCATATCTTGGGTCGCTTCGGAGAAACGTGCAATCAGATCTGCCGGAGAAACTTTGCTTTGCCCGGATAAGATAACTTTCATCTTGGCTGTATGCTCTCCCTCAAATATTTCATTGTCCGAGGAACCTTTACCTATATGGCTATAGACCACCGTCAAGCTATCTCTACAGATCTGATTCAGCAGGTGTTCCAGGTTATTAACCACGGCATCTGTACGTTCCAGTCGGGTGCCCTCCGGCAGTTTGACCGATATGGTGAAATCTTTCCCTTCCGTACGCGGTAAAAACTCGGTACCGACAAAGGGTATCAGGAGTATGGAAACGAACAGTATCGCTGCTGAAACCGCAATCACCCACCAGCGATGAGCAAGCATTGTACGAAGACGGTTGCCGTACCCTTTGAATTGTACCGCCTCCGACTCTGCTTTAACCTTTTTCCGTCCCGTAAGCCTGTCATACAGCATGGGAATCACCATCAAGGACACAAACAGCGACGACAGCAAAGCGAACGTCACAGTCCACGCCAGGTCTTTGAACAGCTCCCCCGAAGCGCCATGCAGATAAACGATCGGGATAAACACGACGATGGTTGTTACGGTGGAGGCAATGACTGCCCCGGAAACTTCGGTAGTCCCGTTGATTATGGCTTCTCTGCGCTCCAGACCCTGCTCCCGGTTTCGGAATATACTCTCTATCACCACAATCACATTATCTATCAGCATACCTGCCCCTAAAGCAAGCCCACTTAGCGTCATTACATTAAGCGTGAGTCCATTGAAGTACATCATGGTAAAGGTGGCAATAATGGAAATTGGAATAGAAACGCTCACAATAAGGGTCGTACCTATCCTTCGTAGAAAGTAAAACAAGACCAACACGGCGAGCAGCATACCCAATAAAGCGCTGTTTATCACCTCTCCAATTGCCTGTTTTATGAAGGTTCCCTGATTGCTGATCACCTGAAACCTATACCCTGGCAACGCTTGTTCGATCACTGATAATTGGCTACTGATCAGGTTTACAGCCTTTACTGTATTGAATTGCGTTTCTTTATAAACCGAGAGGCCGATGCAACGCTCCCCATTTATACGCACGATATTGTCGGGACGTGCGTTTTCAAACCTCACTGTGGCTACTTCACGTAAAAACAGGGGGGCGCTTTCAACATTAGTCCCTGAATTCTGCGTTCCGGATCTACCCGAGGTTGCCTCTGTAGGCTTGTAGCTGACGATCAGGTTCTCGAAATCTGCCTCGGAATTAAACAACGAGGAACTTTTGACCAAGTATTGCAACCCCAGCTCACTCACCCGGCCACCCGATATGCTTTGATTATTTGCTTCGATTTTCGAAGCGATCTCCTCCATGGTAATACCGAAAGCATTCAATATATAGGGATCCGTTTCTATGGTCAGCACCGCCAACTCCTCACCCGACAGGGATACTTCAGCTATTCCTTCCAGGCGTATAAGTTCGTTCCGGATATAGCTATCCGCCATTTTTCGCAACTCCGCCATGTCGGTTATCGACTGGTGCGACATCGCGATCAACATGACCGGTGCCGTGTTCGGATCATGCTGGGTGATGTTGATGGACTCAATACCTGAATTCTGGGAAAAGGGGGTTATCGCTTTCTGAAGATCCAGGAAAGCTTCATCCATATCTTTGTTTTGCAGGTACTCTACCGTTACCTGAGCAGACCCAGCCCTGATCACCGAAGAGACCTGTATCACATCACTCTGCCGGATAGCCATCGATTCTATGCTTTCGACAAACATTTTTTCGATCTCTTCCGGTGGACGCTCCCCGGCTTCCAGTTCGACGAAGAGGCGCGGCGTGTTCATATTGGGCAATAAATCTACGCTGAGCCTGTCGTACGAAATCTTCCCCAGCAGCAAGATCGCAAACACGATCATACTGATGGTAACGGGATTTTTCAATGCGAATCGGAGTATATTCCTCATTTACGATATCATGTTAAAAGTATGGCTATTCTCTTTGCATTATACTATTTCAATACTTTTACGCGACTATTTTCACGCAACGTCTCGTATCCCCGGATAATCAGGTTGTCATTCTCATTCAATCCCTGTACAACCTCAATATTATCCTCATCTTCGAGCCCCGTTTGAATATCACGCAGAATCGCCGTATTCCTTTCCACAATATAGACATATTTCCGGTTCCTCCGTGAAATGACCACCTCTTTCGGAATAACAATAGCACTATCTGCCTTGTCCACTACAATATCGGCTTTCACAAACATACCGGGACGCAATTTCAGCTGTTTGTTGTCGATCAATATCTTTCCCCTGAAAGTACGTGTTTCCGTGCTGATGGCCGGCGACAGTTCACTGATGACACCACTAAGCGTATCCTGAAGTAATGTGTAATGCGTAATATAAACCGGTTGATTGGATTGTACGTATTCTATTGCGCTTTCCGGAAGATTAATGTCCATATACATGCGTGAATAGGCCATCAGTCCGACCATCTGACTGCCTTGCGACACCCTGCTCTGCGGGGTATAGTGCGGCAACGAGACAATGACACCTTCAAAGGGTGCCCTCACGCTCATTTTTTCAAGATTGAGGATCGCATTTTCGAGGTCGTAACGGGCGTTTGTGACACGCACTTCGGTATTGCGCATTTCACTTAAAGTGACCCCTCCTTTTTCATAGAGAGCTTTCTGCTTGCTTTGCTCCTGCTCCGCTATTTCAAGGCTGAGTTTTCTGGACTCCAGCGCTATCCCATTTTCATACTCTTTATCTTCCAGGCGAATGATCAGTTGTCCTTTCTTTACGACTTCACCTAACTTGTAGGGTTTGCCGGTGGATGGATTGGCCTGCAGGTTGTAAAAACCACTCATCTCAGCATTCAGATCAACGCTATAGGTTGCCAGTGCCGTTCCAGTTGTGTTAATCAATTTACTGATCGAACTTTTTTTCAGTTCCTGCACAGAGACAGGTGTTTCAATCTCGCTTTGACTGCTTTGGGGCTGATTTCCGCATGCTGTCAACAATGCAACAATTACCGTAAGCAATATGATTCTGTAGTTCATTCGGTGATATTTATTATTTGTATCCGTAAATTTAATATTTAGTACCTGTCCATTCCCTAACCGGTACAATGGGTTGTTCATTTTCAAAGTCATATAAAGTCAATATTTTCAGGTTAAGCAGTTCAATTTTATAATTGATGAGTGCTTGCGCGTAAGCAATTTTCCTGTTCGACAACTGGGTTTGGAACTGATTGATTTCCATCCCCGTAAGGTCACCCTCCCTATACCGGGTCAAGTTAATGTCATAGGTAAGTTGGGCGTTTCGGACACTTTTTTCAGCAATATCAATCTGTGTACGCAGGTTCTCCAGTCTTCTCCAGGTTTGCCTCACGTCCAGTTCAATATCGATTTGCAAATTTTCTTGCTCAAGCTTGGCTATTGTTTGCGCCACTTTTTGCGCCTTGACCCTGGCCTTTTTTTCGCCCCAGTCAAATATTGGAACAGCAAAACTTATCGCCACACGAGGATTTTGGGTAGGATTATCATACATGCTGCCAAACTTTTCATGGTCACCAATGATCCCTACCGATAAGGAGATGTCGCCCCTGAATTCGTTGAGGCTTTTAGTTCGGATCATTTGAAGTTCAGCCAGTTCAATATCAATCTCACGCTGCCTGATTTCCATTCTCGAGTTCAGTCCGCTCTGCACCGCCTGAACCAGGTCAATCGCCACCGGGCTCACATCGATTTCGACGGTCACTTCGACATCATCATCCAAAGCCATTCCCAATGTTTGTTTCAGCTGATCTTTTGCGTTTTCCAGTGAGACAATTCTTTCTTCTACCGCAGACTGTGCATTGGCAAGGTTCAGTTCTGCCTGATAGAGTTCTTCTCTTGCAGACAGATCAGCTTCCACCTTATTTTGAATGATATCAAAACTCTGCTTTGTATTTTCCAACTCTTCTTTGCTGATGGAGAGGTTGTTTTGAGCCATGTAGACGGCATAAAATTGATTGGTAATACTCCGTTCCGTGTTTAATCGCTGCAACGCGTACCGGATACCCGCATTTTCATAATCAAATTCGATCTGTTGTAGCTCCATTTTTCGGCGGTTGTAGGTAAATATCGGCTGATTCAGTCGCAAATAGAGGTCGTTGCTAAATGCCCTGTTCCGATTATCCCTCCCCTCCACTGTCGACTTATTATCCTGCCATCCGAATGTATTGATCAGTGAGATCTCACCGTCGGTCATCAGGATCGGCTGGGACACCATGAATGTCCCGCTCGTATTCAGTGTTTCGTTGGTATACCACTGGGAAAGCCGGTTATCGAATCTTCTGGATTTGCTGTAATTGACCGGATTCAGATCAAGTGAAAAGCGGGACTTCAACGAAGCCCGTTGTGCAACAAGGTTGTGCTGATATCGTTCGAGGTTGAGTTTTGCTGCTTTCAGATCAGGATTGTTCTCCTCCGCGATATCCAATGCCTGTTCAATGGTCATGGGTGCTTGTGCATGCGTATATGAAAGCGATAATCCTCCCGCCCAAAGTAACAGCAAGCAAAATAGTTGTATCCTTAACCGGTTCATGTCCATAATTATTTCTTTTTCTGTTCAAGTGTATCTGATTGAAACTGATTTTTAGATAAAAAGAGGTCTGGTCCGATGGTTATTTCCTTCTAACAATCTTAACTGCATCTGCCGTTACGGTCCGTAATTTGGAGTCGTTGCTTAAAACGACTGCTACCGTATCGCTATTAAAGAAATAAGTTCCCAATAAACTCCAACCCTCTTCCGAACGTTGCAGATTGATGTATCCATCCTCAACGTCATCGTCATAGTGAATTTTAAAGTGATATTCTGCATCTCCGCCGGTAGGGCCGCGACCGCGCCTTCCCCGTCCCCTTCGCAGCTCATCGGGTTTATATACCCAGTAGTAAAGATCATACTGTCCTGCATCCTGAACAGGAATCTTCCATGTAGCAATCTGATTTCCGCTACCGCTTTTGATTACGTAGGCGGAGCGAACATGCGTGCCGTAATATTTATCGTTTGTGGTCAATGTCCACTTCAACGGTGGCCTCCAGTTAGAGACGCCCGAATAAGGGAAAGAGTCATC
>DGZP01000007.1 GCA_002398565.1 Proteiniphilum sp. UBA4977 | reverse complement strand
TCTGCTTCACCCCAATTTTGGTGGGGAATATCATGAGAAATTTCATCTAAAAATGTACCGCTAATCTTGATTCCGTTGTTCTGCGGAACAATCAGTTTGCTTTTCAACTTATTGTCTTTCAGATTTGATACGCCATTGAGAGCTGCAATTTCTTTGTTGCCTTTGTTGCAGCCCTGCAGGGCAGGGATGGCAGCAACTGATGCACCGGCCAGAGCCACTTTTTTAATAAAATCTCTTCTGTTTTTTAGCATTATTCTCTATTTTTATTGTTAGTTTATTCTATGTGTTTAATTTTTTTGAAAAGCGCTTCTGAAATTCTGAGGAAGCCAATATCGGTAAGGTGGATTCCGTCAACGGTGGATTCACCATCATTACCTATCAGGTTGTCGCATGTAAGGTAATATATATTTTTATCTCCACAGCGTTTAATCTTTTCGTACTCTTCTTTTAACAGTTTGTTCTTTTCTGTGATTGTTTCGTAGGTCTTTTTATCGTAAAACGAATGAGGGAAAATGACGGTTTCAACGAAAAGAACAGGAGTCTTGGGATTGGCCTTGCGTATGATGCTGAAAAAGGTGTTTGTTCTTTCGGTCAGTTGTGTGGCGTTCACATTAGGAATGAAATCGAGTATAAACATAGAAGCATCGTTACGGGTGGCCATCAGTTCAGCAATCTCATAATCGAGTTGCCCATTTCCGCTAAAACCCAAGTTAATCACCTCTCTGTTCAATTTGCGGGAGAGGATATTGGTGTAGGACATCCCCGGCCGCGTAGCACATCCACCTTGTGTAATGCTAGTTCCGTAAACTAGAATGGGATGCGTTGTGTCGGGGTAGGGCAGTGCTGGATTTTTAATGAAGGCGGTGGAATCTATACCTATTGAAAGAGAAATAACTCCATCATAAAGAGGAAGAAACAGTATATATTCCCGTTCCTGTGGCGTCATGTTCGAAATAATGGTCTGTTCGTTAGTCTTCCCTGTTGGAAGGCCTGCCTTCATAGGTTGCCAATGATCTTTTTCCCACGCATAGAGATCGACCCCCTTGATACCCGTATCCGTCATGTGGTTCATACGGTTGTCCTGCAACAGTTCCCATTTCGCCGAGATAGAAGAGCTGTTGGTTCTGAAGCGTATTGCCAACCCTGAACTATTTTTCCCCAAATGCCATACCGGCGGGCGGCAGGTCTCTTTTAAATAGGCGGGGAGTCGTTCATAACGTGTTTCAGTCTGTTCCGTTACCTTACCGATAAGTTGAAACTGATCTGCATCATAATAAACTGTTTGTGCTTGGATATTTGATACAAGAAAAAAGAGGAAGGAGGCTATAAAGAAGCTTGCCGTTTTCATCTGCTGTTTTTTTATTTTTTGTTGTTGATGGATGACTTGTAGGGTAGTTGTTTGCTCAACAATCAATTGTTTATTAAAAATAATACTGATTTTTCAAAAATGAAAATTTTGCCGTCCTTTTCATTCAATACTTTCAACACTCCATGGTGCTGCCACTTTGTTGCTTTAAATTTTATCCAGAAAGAGAACTCTTTCACGCTCTTTTTAGGATGAGTTAGGCGATTCTGTCAGCTTTTAGGCCGATTAAGGCCATTGTGTCTCTATGCCCTGTTTGTTCAACATCTGTTGAAAATCAGCCAATCGATTTTTATGTTCCCTGACGGCCCTGAAGGGTATGTTTGTTTTCTTTGCAAACGCAATCAGTTGACCTACAGATTCGCCGATACTCCATTCGACAGGATGGAGACGATAACATCCGTTGGTGATGTGGGTAGTACCGATATTTTTGTTGGCGGGGAGCAGGTTGCTCATGCGTTGTGGCAGGAGTGCTCCCAACGGAATTTCGAAAGGCAACGACGGGAAGTCAACGTAGTTGATCCCGTTGGAACTGGGATGCAGGTCGATGTGATAATACCCAATGCCTACGCTATCATGAAACTTGGCTGCGCGTTTACCTTCAACGTCTCCGGCTACCAATCTCCTGTTTTCTGCACCTACATGTTCCTCCAATACCGTAAATTCTGCTCGGATACGTCTCGACTCACGGATATAGGGATATTTGGCCATACCGTCTTCTGTGCCCATAATGTCGCCGCGTAATCTCAATCCTCGCCAGCCCATACCGCCATCTTCACGGGGAGCTTCGGTTTGCAACCAGTAGAAGAGTGAGTGACTCAGTTGTTTAGCACGCTCCACATTCTTTTGGAATTCCTGTTCTGGAACATCGATCATATTGCCCGGAAAAAAGTCGTTTTGCGGCCAGTTCACAATAGTGATGTCACCATCGTATGAGCCCGGAATAAAGTTATCTTTATTGATGATTCGCCTGTAGTTCCAGAGGTTGAGTACACCACCCAGCTCTTTGCCTGTGGGGTCAAATCCGAGACGTTTGGGTCTCAGTGTTCTGGGGTCAGAGTAGGTGAGATCAAGAAGCTTGCCTGACCAGGCAGGGGTCATCTGGGGAATATAGTTTCTCCAGAATTTATACTTTTTTGGAGGATCTTGTACGTTGTCTTTTCCGGGTTGATAATCCATCGCGAAGCAGACAGTGAAGGCCTGGTTGTTTTTGGGATCTGCTTTCTCTGGAGCATGTAGTTCCTTGGTTTCGTTCTTAGACTCTGTCCCAGTAACATATTCTGTTCCAGTCAGTGGAAGCAGATCTCCACATTCGGTTGCATCCACAAAGGTGTCTCCGGTTAGAATTATGCTATCGCCAGAAACTGTGTTAATGGCTTCAACATGCAATACTTTGTCGCCTGCAACATCACTGCTTTTGGGCTTACAGTTTAAGAGGATTCTCAGTTTCCCGGAGCTGAGGTAGGGAGCAAGCATGTCGGTCAATACCGAAACGGCTACCCCGGGTTCATGACAGATTCTTGAGACACTGCCGTCACCCGGATTGAGGTTGCCCCTGTTGCGGGCAGCTTCCGTAAGCGGATAGTTTTGACGGTAGTAGTCGCGTACCCTGTTTCTGAATTCGCGATAGGATAGCGGCGCGCCGTGGGTCTCAATCCACTGATGTTCGTCCGGAGGTACCCCCTGTTGTGATAGCTGACCACCAATCCAATCGGTTTCTTCGGTCATAATGACACTTAAGCCATTACGACAGCAGGCCATAGCTGTTGCACAACCACCTACACCGCCTCCCAGCACAATTACATCTGCATGTAATTCGCGCGACAGAGCATTGTTTCTCCGGCCCGGTTGGGTCCCGATTGCTTGCCAAGCAGTACATCCTTGTGCTGTAGCACTGCCCCCCAGGATGGCTGCGTAGGTTAAAAAATTTCTACGATTCATTTTTTTCTTTTTAAATGATTCTTTATTACTGGCTATCCGATATATTGTGAAGAATTAACTGCTGTTACCGTTTGTTGCGCTTCCAGGCTTTCCAGTATTCTCCAGCATTGATACAGTCCTCTGGGAACGTGGAAACATCCTTTCCATTTTCCTCCTTTGAGGTCTAACAATACTTCGCCTTGTCTGTTGAGATAGCCCCACCATTCCGGATATTCAGTATCTTTAAAGTGGTTCCAGGTATATTCGTGAATTTTGGTGAACCAGTTCAGGCACTCGGTTGATCCGGTGAGCTGGTACCCTTTAAGTAGTGAGATAAGGGTCTCGATGTGAACCCACCAAAGCTTTTGATCCCATTCCAACTGTTGAGGGGGGCATCCTTTCCTATCCATAAAGTAGAAGATACCGCCATACTCCTTGTCCCATCCATATTCGATAGTCTTCAGGGTGGTAGCGACTGCTTTTTCAATCAGTTCAGGCCTGTTCAGCCTTTTACCCAGGTCCATAATGAACCACATAGCCTCGATGGCATGTCCGGGATTCATTAGTCGCCCGTCGAAAGTATCGGAAAGTGATCCATCCTCGTTGACGTTCTCTACGATCAACCCTCCCAGTTCGGGGCGTAAAAATACCTCCATTACCTCATGGATACACTCCTCCATTGTTTTTTCGAGAAATTCCCTGTCGAGCAGGTGTTCAATTTCCAGTGAGAGGTTGCAGAGAATCATCGGTAACGCAAACGATTTCAGGTTTCTTGTTCCAGGGTATGCTTTGTTCCATTTGCCTTTGGGATTGTCTCTTTTAGAGAGTATGATGTCGAAAGTTTTTTTTGCGATATCGGCATATTCCTGGTTGCCCGTAGCTTTGCTTAGTTGGCCGAACGCCATAGTGGCAAAAGTATACGAGAAAATGTTATAGGGCTCGATGATGGGTTCCCCTTCACGGGTGAGTGAGAAATACCAATTGAGATCCCCGTCATGGCCATGTTTTTTCAAAAATTCTCCTCCCTGGATCGCGCACTCTAGCCATTCACTCCGCTGTTCAACGTTGTTGTACAACATGGAGAACATCCATACCTGTCTGCCTTGGAGCCAAATGAATTTGTCGGTATCAAAAACGTTGCCTTGACGATCGAGGCAAGTGAAATATCCACCATACGCTTTATCCTGAGATTGGTCGATCCAAAAAGGAATTACATTATTCAGTAATTCGTTCTTGTATTGTAGAGATAGATTTGTGAAGTCAATCATTTTTAAGTCCATTAAATAGTTGTCTGTTTTGAAAATCACCCGATAAATAACTCATAATTAATATACGAAATTAAAATAAATTTTTTAATTAAAAAAACGATTGTAATTAAAATAATATAATAAATAGGTTTGTTTTAACGATAAAGCTAAAAAGTTGATCTTATAGAAGATTAATTACTCTCTTTGAGCTTTAGAATGGAGTCAACGATAATTTCTTGTCTTTCAGTTAGGCCGAGAGCGGTTCTTTCCGTGTATAAGTTTTTGGCGTTTTCCTATAGACAGGAATTGATGGGGTTCATTGTATACTACTGTTAGCACATGTTTTTGCTATGCGACCACATCCAGGATATAGGTTGATGAACAAACTTATATTTTTTATCTGTCCATTTTTAATTTTGTCAGATGAAGGAGCTTTATGTCGAATTCATTGTAGATATCCGTTTCTTTTCAATCCCTCATAGAGGAGGATCGAATCGGGATGGCCGGCAAAGGTATAGGTGCCGGGTTTATTTATCATTCCTATGTATTGATAAATCAGGATCTTTTCCACGAATGGGGAGACAGCCTTGAGTTGTTCTACTACCCGTTCCCATGGTGCGGGAAGCAATGCGCTCTTATATACTGCATCTTCAAAATCAAAAACTTCTACATCTGCCCATAAGCGGGATTTGGCTGCTTTTTTATGCAGATTGTAAAGTCGTTCAAAAAAGGAAGCACTCTCCTCGACAGCTGTTTTCTGAACGCCGATCTCATCCTGATAAGCGATAAAGTCTACGTTGATTTTTTCCAACTGACGTACATATTTTTCATCTTCGACAACATTCCTTGTGCCATATGGTGCTATCAGGGTTTTGGCTTGTGGAGTTAGCCTGGATGCTTCCATGGATGATGTATTTACATAATTGATAAATATATCATCATAATGCCCGCTGATGCCGGTTTCATTCGGATAATACCAGCCGTAGAAGCTTTTGTGATGAGCATATTTTTCAGCAATCTCATTCATTGCCCTGAGCCGCATCACCTCGACAGACTTATCGCTCATCAGAAAAGCCGGTCGGGTCCACTCACCGTAGAATCCGTTACTGATGAAGAAGTTAATTCCATATTTGTCTGCTGCCGTCAACACTACCTCCAGCGGGTCATTGCATCCCATCTGGTGTTTGGGAAGCAGTGCCGACGGGTAATAGGTTCTGTTATGGATAGCTGTGTTCAGCAGAACCAGGTAGCGAATCCCGGACTGTGCCATCTCCTTGATTTTAGAATTCCATTGATTGGCTGTAAAATCGGCCAGTGTTGAGTTCCAATATTTTCCTTCCGCTACATTGTGGTGTTGGAACTCAAACCAAGACCCTTCAATTAGTTTAACATCTTTTATCTTGTTGAGTTTTGCAGTTATTTGTGGAGCAAACCCTAACCCCAATGTAGTTATTCCTAATGTTCTTAAAAAAGATCTTCTTGATAACTTATTATCCATCATTAATGCCATTCTGTTTCTATACCTTGCATATGTAACATTTGCTGAAAATCCGACAAAAGTTCACGCCGTTCTCTTACTGCCCTGAAAGGCACTTTCGTCTTTTTTGCGAAAGCAATCAACTGTCCTACTGCTTCACCGATACTCCATTCCACGGGGTG
>DGZP01000016.1 GCA_002398565.1 Proteiniphilum sp. UBA4977 | reverse complement strand
GCAGATAAGCAGCATCGCCGTGTATGATATCGCCGAAAAAGCCCTGACGTGCCATATTCAATGTCAATAATTCGAAGAAATCGTAACAGCAATTCTCCATCATATAACAATGTTTCATCGTGTTTTCTGATGTTTCCACGATATTCCACGCTTCATCCACCGTTGCGACGGCCGGTACCTCAACAGCCACATGCTTTCCGCATTCCATCGCATAAACGGATATTCTGGCGTGAAGCGGACCTCTCGGCACCGCAATACTGATCAGATCTATATCGGGATTCTCACATAAACCCCGCCAGGCATCATTGCTTCCGGTATAAACCCCGGCTGTAGGTAATCCTCTCTTTTGCAATAACTGCTGTGCCTCATCAATACGAAACTGAGCAATATCACAAATAGCTTTTATCTCCACCCCGTCCAAAAACGTCATCTGATTAAGATTGGAATATCCTCTGTTACCGACTCCTACAAAGCCGGTGCGAACAGTTTTAAGTATTGGAGCCCGGTAGCCGCACATATTATTATATTGATTGCTTTTTGTCTTGTAACCGGAAATAGTTTTAATTTCGTTCGAAACCATTTCGTTGGCCTTAAGGCCGGGGGCGACCGTCAAACCGATGCCTCCGATTGCAATTTGCTTTAAAAAGTCTCTCCTGTTCTCTTTCATACGACAATATTTATTTTTTCTCTTTTCTATTATCCGAAACCATCAGTCACCTATAAAACCCTATCCATATCTATAATAGGCCATGGCTTTGCATCCTTCCATTCTCCTCTCGTAAAATCCGGAACTTCTACCGAATTACTTCTGTCTAGAACCGATCTTTCACTTAACTCCACAATGGAGGACCATGCTGCCGCATCATAGACATCCTGATCCAAGGGTAAGCCATTTCTCAAACAATAAATCAGTCTCCAATCCATAATATAATCCATTCCTCCGTGCCCTCCGACCTTTTTGGCCTGTTCACCTATATACCTCGATAATGGATGTTCATACTTTTTCATGATAGCATTAAAATCCTCATCACTTAAAAATTCATGCGGGTCGGGCTCCAGGGCTATCTTTTGTTCCGGATATTTTACCGCATATCCTTTTGTCCCATAAAGTTTATGAAGACGGTCATACGGAGCCGGACTCGTCACGTTATGTTCGATTAGGATTGTATTTCCATTGACTGTTTTGACAGTTGTACAGTTCATGTCGCCCAACTTATAGACAGTTTTCGCTTCCGAAGAATCTTTACCGTATTTGTTTTCCGCATAGAGCGTCAATCCGTGATGATTTGAAGACATTGACGTAAGATAATCAAAGCGATCGCCTCTGTTAATACCCATCATTTGTGCAATCGGTCCCAGTCCATGAGTGGGATAGGGATTCCCCGTATGCCTGGTGTAATGATCCACTCTCCAGGTATTATGGTAGCTGTCGCTTCTGTCCAACTGGCATCTCAAATCATGGATATAAGCGCATTCACCGTGAAATACTTCTCCGAATAGACCTTTACGGGCCATGTTCAACGTAGTCAATTCAAAAAAGTCGTAACAACAATTTTCCAGCATCATGCAATGGCGTTGCGCCTGTTCAGCCATATCTACCAGTGCCCAACAGTCGTCTATCGTCATTGCCGCGGGAACTTCGATGGTAACATGTTTCCCATGTTTCATCGCGTACAAGGCGATTGGAACATGCAGATTCCAAGGCGTTGCATTGTAAATTAAATCAATATCATCACGCTCACATATTTTCTTCCAGTCTTCCTCTTTGGAATAGACAATTGCCTCCGGACGTCCGGCATCCCTAAGATTTTCTTGCGCCGATGCAATTCTTTCAGGTACTAAATCATCGATAGCGACAATCTGTGTGCCCTTAATTCTGGCCAGACGGTAAACCGCACTATTACCCCTTCCTAAGCCAATCACGGCAATTCTCACCACAGGGAGAGGTTCACAACGCAAGCCCATCACCGATTTACCTTTTCGTCTGGGTATTTTCAATCCTTTCTTCGCTGTTTCTGATGAATTCCCTGCATAACCGGGTAATCCCAAAGCTCCTAGCGCAACCCCGCTCAACACGGTCTTTTTAATAAAATCACGACGAGTACTCATAAATCTTGTATTATTTATATTTCACTAAGCAATATGACTGAACTATCAAATATGGCTTCAATTTGAAGATTTATCCCAATTTTCATCAACTCTTCTCCGGTAAATGTTTTTCCATCCGCCCAGAAACTCTTACGATTGTTTCTAGTATTCAATTCTTCCAGTCTGTACCTTTTATTCGGATCTAACCCCTTTAATTTACATTCAAAGTATTCTGTCCTACTGTGGAACTCCAGGCTGTACGCGAATAAAACGGCGTGGGACTGTTTCCTGTCAACGTAGAGCGATGCCGACCATCCGCCTTCATTATTGGGGGAAAGTAACCGATACAAATCTCCAAACTGAACGATCGGTCTAATTTTCTTGTATGTACGGATAGCTTCCGTTACAAAAACTTTATCGTCACCGGCTATATCCTTCAACTGTAATTCTAGTCCCAAGCGTTGTGACATCGCGACATCGAATCTGAATTTCAAAGGTGTTACCATCCCCGTTTGATGATTAGGGCTCGTTGAAACATGCGACGCCGTTGCCATTGCAGGAAAGAAGAGACTAGTACTGTACTGAATAAAAAGGCGATTCAACGGATTGGTATTATCACTTGCCCAAAATTCATCATGAAACCGCAACGCGCCGAAATCCAAACGTCCTCCTCCAGATGAGCAAAGTTGAATCATCACATCCGGGTGTGATTCCCTAATCCGTTCATAGACTTTATACAACCCTCTCGTATATTCTATCCAGAAATGGGTTTGCTCTTCAGCTCCCAGGTAATCGGAACCGACATTGTCGACATGTCTGTTGGCATCCCATTTAATATAACTGATATGTTCCGACAACGATAAAACATCATTGAATGTTTTCACTACAAAATCCTGCACTTTCGGGTTACTGAGATCCAATAACCATTGATTACGAATAGTCAGCATTTCCCTGTCCCCGCTTTTCACGATCCATTCAGGATGCTTTTCGGCCAGTTCGCTTTTAGGATTGACCATCTCAGGTTCTATCCATATTCCAAATCGGAGGCCTTTGTTTACAGCATATCGGGCAAGAAAATCAATTCCTCCCGGTATTTTTTTTCTGTTGACCTGCCAATCTCCCAATCCCTCACGATCATTGTTACGGGGATATTTATTGCCAAACCAACCATCATCCATTACAAACATTTCCACGCCAAATTCTGCCGCATGATCAATCATTTCCATAATGGTCTGCTCGTTGAACGAAAAATAGGCGCCTTCCCAGCTGTTAAGAACCACTGGACGTAACTGACCACCGTGAGCCAGCGCATATTTACGACTCCAGTTGTGATAATTGCGGGATATCTCTCCCATTCCGGATGAACTGTAAGTCATTATATTCTCCGGAGTTTGAAAAGATTCCCCGGCTTTGAGTTTATAGGATGACGCAAAAGGATTCATACCTGATAGGACATGGAGCCTGCCGAATTCATCAAATTCAAACGAAAGTTTGTAATTGCCCGACCATGCCAGCGATCCGGCGTATATTTCGCCACTGTTTTCTTGCACAGGATTATTTAATGATAACAAAAAGGATGGGCTTTCCGACTGAGTGGTACGGACACCTTTCTTCGACTCAACTTTTTTTATTCCGGGCGTCAGCTTTTCTTCAATCAGTTGCATCTCGTTTGCCCAAGTACCGGAAAAATGAGTTAAGTAATAGGACTGCGCTGTCAGCGGTAAATATGAAGAAGCCAATTCCTCTATCATTACCGGCTTACTCTCATTATGACTTACACAAACGCTCTGACTAATCACATTCTCCTTCCGGTATGCCTTAAACTGAAGATCAACCCAGACAGGATAGATTTTGTCCTTTAGCCGAATAACGGTTTCAGTCACATTATCATCGATATCTTTTGTATGGTGAGAATCATAGACGAGATCCGTGGTCAATACCCCATCCTGATGAACCAGACGGATCGCAGGCTCCATATATAATCTCCTCCCGTACGCCGGAAAGATCTCCGGAGCTGTACTCTCCTTTATATCCTGGTTCATTTTAAATCTCTCTTTGGAGATCTGCAAGGGAGTTGTCGACAGCTTATCTCCAAAATACTGGAAAATAGCTTTTTCACCCAGCTGAGACGTAAATATCAGACTGAGGCGTTCCGTTTCTATATGGATAAGCTCGCTGTTCTGTCCAACAGATACCATTATAAAAGAACTGAGGAAAAAACTGATAAAAACAATATATTTCATTAATAACAAGCCTTCTAAATTAATAAGTGGAGTATTTATACAATGCAAAACTGTTCATTTTAGGAAGATGTAGTGTAACGGATCCCGTATCGGATACCTGCTGTTTTATTCGGTCTCCATCTCCGGCTATAGGCGTCAAATTAACGACCCGGCCTGCAGGAAGCCATGTCTTAATCTTCGCACTAGCGTTCGGTGACATTTCCCTGAAAATCAGCAAATATCCCTGATCGTCCCGTATAGATTGAAAACCTGTCCAAGATTTTCCGGAAGGTTCATCCCCGATCGGTAAAATCACACCTTGGTGAAAATCGTGTTGAATGGTCCGGTATTTTTTTATCAGCTGTTGATTTGTAAATGCTCCTGCAGGAAGATCCGCCACATCCATCCAGACGAGAGGTTGTGCGGCCATGGTTGTGGCAAACAGGTATTCGAATGAATAATTTATCGGGGCAAACGGATCGTTTTCAGGGTATTTGTCTTTATTTTTCCACTTGTTGGGAAACTCAATAAGTAATTTTTCTGCAGGTATGTACCTTGACAACATCCAGAGATTTCTAAGGGTTTTATATGGATAGTAATTACCCCACTCAGTGTATCTGTTTTCTAAGAACAAGTTTCCATATTCCGTAAACATAAAATAACCGCCCCTGACTCCGGCTGTAATATCTATGTTAAAGAAGACATTTTCGTCAGTTTCACGCATCACTTTATCGTACATCATGCGGGTTCTTCTTTCTGCCAACTTGTTGGGCATCTTCTGACCATCAATTTTAAACATTCTTACCCCGTAATCCCGATACATTTTGATAATGGCATCGGCGTCTTTTTCCCAATCTTCATTATCATTGGAAAGCGACGGGTTTAAATAGAGGCAGACATCCACGCCAAGTTCTTTCCCTTTCTCAATGACGGGGGATAGTCCGTTAGGAAACAACTGCTTGTTGGGAGTCCAGAAATCAGGATTCTTTTTATAAACGTGCTGATAGGTCCCTTCATCGCTCCCTTCCTGCCAGCCATAATCCAATTGAAAATGGGTTATACCCAGCCGGGCACACGCTTCAATTTGCTTTTTGCAAAAATTTTCTGTCAATCTGCTGATGCTTCCTCTGTCCCCCCAAGTATTCATCACTATCATTTCATCCCTTTCAGGAAGGAGCTTGCGAAAATTTTTCTGATACTTTTGCAATGCAGTCAAACGTTGGATTTCTCCGCCGGAATAAACCCCGACAACAGCACTGTAGGCCTTTGTCCATTCATCCACATTCAAATCTTCAGGCGTAACGCCGAGTCCAATCATCCTTATATGTCCGAAGTTGGTAACAAAATCAGCTCCCGGATAGGCCAGTTGTACACCAGAACACGGAGCCTCTTTCAAGAAGAAGAGACCATCGTCAGATTCCATATTTTCACAAAAAAGTAGATTTCCCCGGTAAGTATTTTCGGTATAGGATGTACCCGAATAGGGTTTAACCATTGTGTTATTGAAATCAGACCTGTCCAGAAATTCAACAGTGTTCAAAGACCAATGTTTTCCTTCTAACGAAATTTGATCTATTATCGGAATTTCGTTGTATTGAGAGAGAATATTTCTGGATTCGACATAATCCAACTCCGCCGGATCTTTCTGTTTAATGACCCATTTTCCTTTTGCCTCTCCCCTTAAATAAATATCACAAGCGATGACGGGACAATCAGAATAAATTCGGTATACCTTTCGAATCTGCAAGTGATCAAGCGTATATTCAACAGTTATAGCCAAATGTCTGGGCAAAATAGCGGTTTCTATCTCTTCAGCAAACCATTTGTCATTTTTTGCGTCTTGATTTTGCTGGGGAATAAAAAAGTCGGGAGATAGTTTTTGATTGATCCAGCTATGGCAATTTTTTTTATCTTTGATAGAGATAGTTTTAAGATTCCCATTATTCCAGAGGAATTTTCGCTCGATCAAATTATTTCCAATAAATAAAGTATCATCATCGAATCTCGCGTAATAGGTATTTTTATCAATACAAAATATAAGTTGAATATTAATAATAAAGATTGAAAGGAAGATAAATTTTTTTAGAGTCATCTTGTCTATATTTAATTTCGCGGATAATTTTGGTAACATGTTATCCGAATCTAAAATATAGATTTGGATAACATGTTCACTTGATTTCTATAGGGATTTATTGATAGATCAATTGTGTCACCACCAATGAATATCAAATCATTCATTACTTCGCCCGCACACAAATATCTCTGAAATTTGTGTGTTCTGCGCATTATTCGAATCTCTTAAATAGATAAGCAGATAGCGTCCGGCAACATTCAATCCATCAGAAACCTCCAAGACCAATCTATTGTTTGATGCATTCGAGTCAAAAATTCCTTCGGTTATTTTTGTCCATTTATTAAAATCAACATTCATGTCTCCGGGGATATATTCATTTCCAACGTAATATTCCACTGAACGTGTCGAGTTGTTACTCCAACGGCGAAAGGTTTCAATCATCGCAATTTTTTTCGGTGACTTCATGTCTATTACTGCCCAGTGAGGAAGAGGTGCGACTGGAGACCATCGAGAATGCCAAAAATTAGATGGTATTCCTTGTGCATGAATGATCCCATCAATAATTGTTTTAACACCGCCTCCATCCGAAACTTGTTCATCGGAAACCCCTATGACTTCCCAGTTACTTCTGTCGAAAGGAAATTTTGTTTTATTGAACGACCAATCTGTAGCGAAAGTATCTATCGCGGTTGGTTCAGGTAAGAAAAATGTACGGTATTCGAAAGGTGAATCTGTTTTTGCATCTGGACAAGCCATGGACGTGGAAGATGCCGATAGCGATACAATTGCTTCTTGATTATCCTTCTTCGTGTATTTAACTTCTACCCCGATCATCTCTTCTGATGCTGCATACCAATCGATGGTTGCGTTCTCGTTTATGGCGTATTGTGAAACTGATTTTACCCTGCGATTTGAGAGCCCATTTTCAAAATTAGCGCCATATGAATTTGCAAAACCTTCGACTTTCAGAGAATAATTATCGGATGAATCTATTGTCTTCACGTGGAAAGAATAAGACCCTTCCTGTAAATTATCAATCATTACTTTTCCCGAATCACATAAAATGTGACTCTCTTTTATTGTTGCTCTTTCAATTGGAATTTCCAATGAATCTTTTCCATTATTCCAATATACATTAATTGATCGTACACTAGGCGAATCGTACAACCAATATTGAAATTGAATTCTACGTTTTCCAGATGAGAAAATAACCGAATCTACTTTCGGTGCATATACAATTTCTCCTCCTTTTGTATAGTCTTTATGATAATCCATCATATCTTCACATGAGAAAAATGCAAAAAAAGACAATATAATAATGTATAGATTGCTGTTTATCTTTTTCATCTTTTGTATTGTTAATCTATAATTTCACCGAAAAAACTTACTTCTGCAAAATAGCAGTTCGAAACATTTCCAAATGTCCTGTTAACTTTTACCCGTATATAACGCACTGCGGGTGAAGTTATGTCAATTGTAAAATCATGTCCTTTAGCGGCTACCGTAAAGTCTTCATCTGTTACAGTGCCTAATGGTGAACCGGAAGGCTTTATGGTTTTAAAATCTCCAATTTTTATCCATCCGGCCTCTTCCCATTTTCCATTCATAATCGGTTGATCTTGCGCACCCCATACTTCAAATAATTCAATATTTCCCTGATTATAAACACGTGGAGCGTAATTATAATCTCGTTGGAACGTATGAATGCGACTTAACTTCATCAGACAATGCAAGTCAATTGTAAACGCTGCTCCGGGAACCGTTGCTATGTATGTATGGCTCCAGGTGTCTCGGCTCCCGTCAAACATGCTGTAAGCGCTATTACCTGACGCCCACCCCGGGTAATCCCATCTTACGTCATTTTCATAAGGGTAAATAAGAGCAGCGCCTTGCGGTAAGGTGTTGTTATTTAGTATTTCAATTTTAGAACGATCTAACTGTTCTTCAAAAAGTGGAGTAATTACACCTTCTTTTGGGTATAGCGTATCAGAGTAATTCTCGTATCTGTCGCTGACAATGGCCCCAAAACGATATGGATTTGTATCGTATCCGCGAAGAGCGCCACTCCCGTCGGCTAATTGAGACGAAATTATCTCTACTGTCTGTAACTCGCCTTTGTCGTTTTCTCCTAGAAACTCGAAATTCAAGATCTCTTTGTCTTCATTTTTCCACCTAAACCCTACTCCTCCAAAATCGCTTAAGAATTCGAATGATTCTACAACTTTTTGGATGGCTGATTTTAGGGGAGTGAAACTTACTTCAACTGGATCTGAAAATTCAAGGGCGCGATTGAACGTATACAATGTTGCCGAATGTACCTTTTCATCGGTATATCCTTTTATTTCCAAGGATGTTTTATAATAAGAAGAAACTACTTCTCTTTGTTTTCCACTCTGTAAAGTGTAAATTGCTTTAACCCCTAATATATCATTTGAATTAGGAATTTCATAGGTAATTCGTACCCCCCCTGCTATGGGTGTCGTTTCCATGACAGTCACCTTGTCCGGCTTACCGGTTTTTTCATTTATCGGTTCCAAATTTTTCTCACTGCAGGAGAAGACAACCGATAACAAGATAGTGATATAAAAAACTTTTTTCATATTTATCATTTCCATTAATTGTTTATTACCAACCTGGATTTTGTATCAAATTCGGATTATTGATAATATCAGAATCAGGTATGGGCAGAAGATAATTATTTACTGTGAAAGATTGCGTGTAATAAGGAACTACTGTATAATATTCCCTGATATCAGTAGCACTGGTATTAAACCCTTCTATCTTACGATTATTTAAATTTTTCACGGCTGTTTTCCAACGACGACAATCCCAAAAATATGAACTTTCGGCAAATAACTCAATTTTACGTTCGCGGTGTATAATTTCTCTCATACCTGCTTTGGTCAGTGGTTTGTCAGGCTCATTAGAGTACTTCCTCCAGCTATCCAAGACACCCTCCAATCCGGCACGCCTACGAACCATATCCACGTATTGATAAATTTCTTGATCGGGGGAAGATTTCACTTCATTCAATGTTTCTGCATACAAGAGATAAAGATCAGCCAGACGCATCATTGGAACCGGGTATTTATATTCATACCAAGTATCTGCATTTCTAAATTGGGATTCAAAATTGACATACTTCTTTGGCCAGTACCCTGTTACATGAAGATCCCTAGGTTGAAGAGAACTTGATGCAGGTTCGCCCCAGCGCATCTTTACAGTAAAATTTGTTTGCGGTGTATTCCCGTACCAAACCGCCCTGTCAAAAGTCAGCCAAGAATAAAACCGGGGTTCTCTGTCGAAATTCATCGAAACGGTTTGTTCGGTTTGATCAATATAATATTTATGTTGACTATCCCCTTTACGAATGCTAAAACGTCCCTGATAATCATATATTTTATCTTCATTAATTGGCACTCCGTTTTTGGAATAAAACTCATCTACTATATCCAAGGGGACGCAATAGATTCCTCTGGTTGCCTGGCTGGAAGAGGCAGCATATCGAGGCATTGCGCAACCCTGATATATTGTCGTTGAACTACATCCCCATATTAATTCCACATTCCAGCGTTCAGTATAAACCGATCGTAACGTATTTAGCAGATTAACCTGTTCTGGAAGTCCTACAGGCGTTTTGTAATCGGATTGTTGATATAAACGAATTCCGGCCGTTTCACATGCCTCTATTGCTTTTTTACAGGCTGCCGCTGCTTTTTCCCATCGAGAAGGATCAGGTGTCTGATTAAAGAACGGTTTACCCTCATGGTTTAAAAAATTATTGAAGTCTGTATTCCCATTATAGAGGGGACTGGCCCAGGCTGTTAATACCCTCGCCTTAAACATCGATGCGATGGGATGCGTGTATCTCCCCAATTCTGTCGATGTTGTTGTTATGACATCGGGGAGGGGTTTGTTATCTTCCGAATCGCCCAATGCTTCTTCAGTGAGTTGAAGAATGTATTCAAAGCAATCATCAATTTTTTCCCGATACGCGCGAATTGTTTCTCCAGATGCTCCAACTGGTGGATTTTCTTTTAATAACACAACCGGACCATACATCTCCATCAGGAAGAATATATCCATCGCTTTATGTAGTTTTACTTCAGCGCTCCAACGTGCTTTTTCCTGAGAATCTAAATCCGGTACGCTTTCAATATTTTTCAAGAAAGTGTTGCAATCGTTTATATTTTTATATAAGCTAGGGGTATAGGCTGCACCTCCCGACCAATAATTTGCATACGGATCGGTAGGGGTAGAGTAGCCTAAAGCCACTTGCATCCCCATCCAATCGGGCCGAATTTGGTCGTTAACAATAAATTCGCCAGTACCCATGAAAGCCGGATTGGACGTGGCATCGCCATATCTTGGCCCTTGCTGATAGATTGTTGATAAATACTTTTCTGCATTATAACGATTTGAGAAAGCGTGATCTATTGTCGCTATATCGTCAGGAACAACATCTAGATAATTGCATGCACTTACTGTAAGTGCAAGAACTAATATTATTATGTAATTATAAATGTACTTCATATTCATAAGATTTAAAATCCAACATTTAGACCAATATTTATTACCCTTTGGAGCGGATATCCCAATCCGTTTCCACCCATTTCAGGATCCCAAAATTTGAAATTACTGAAACATAATAAGTTTGTACCACTTAAATAGAGACGAAGATTTCCTACATGCAGTGTGTCCATTACTCTTTTAGGAAAGGTATAACCCAACTCGGCACTCTTTAAACGCAAGAACGATGCATCTTGCATAAACCAAGTACTTGGTTTGTTATTGTTGTCGATTGCTTGATTAGCTAATCGCGGCCATACAGCATAAATATCCGGGTTAGATTCAGACCAATAACTATCTGAAAATGCTCTTAATACATTATTCCCATTTAAAAATGGGATAATGTTATTCGAATTATCTTTATTTGTATTCATCCAAAAAGATTGTCTGCCAGAGCCTTGGAAAAAGAATGAAAAATCCAAGCCTTTATATCCCATTGAAAGACCAAAACCATAATTGATTTCTGGTACTGTAGGATACCCAATTGGTACCATATCTAATTCTGAGATTCTTCCATCGCCGTTAATATCCCTATACTTAATATCACCCGCCTTATAGTCTCCAAATTGCGTCGGGGAATTTTTAACTTCTTCTTCGTCTAAGAATAAACGCTCAGCGATGTATCCCCAAGTTTGATTGATGGAATATCCTACTCTGGAACGCCATGGAGCATCTGAATATTCCGGTTCTTCCCACTCTAATACTTTACTGGTGGCGTATGTAAAAGTTCCGCGCCCGATCAACCAAAAATATTTGTTAAAATTCTTTTCATAATTAAATTCAACATCGATCCCACTTCCTTTTGCTTTTCCAAGATTCGCTTTTACAGGCACACCTATACCTGTTGTCTTAGGAATAGTCCGGGATAATAAGATACCTTCCCGTTTTTCATTAAAAAAATCAGCGTTTGCCGAAAAACCATTCTTCAGGAGAATTTCAAATCCTAAATTAGTTTTATAAGATTTTTCCCAACCGATATCATCATTCGCATATCTTGAAATAGTAACTATACCGGGATTATAGTCTAGGTTGGTTCCCCAATTAACGAAGCTGCTACCACCTATATTCACTTTAGATAAATAGTAGAAACGGTCGCTGGCACTTCCTATTGCATCATTTCCTACTAATCCGTAGGTCGCTTTTAATTTAAATACAGGAACATATTCCTTCAATGATGCAAAAAAATCTTCGTTTGATACCATCCATGCTGTGCCAATAGACGGAAAGAAGCCAAAACGATGTTCGGTAGAAAAGCGTTCCGACCCATTGTATCCAAAATTAAATTCGCCGAAATATCGCGTATCATAATTATAGGCCAAACGTCCTGATAACCCTAAATTCCTATAGGGAAGTGATGATTGTAGATCTGGTGCAGTTCCTTCTTTTTCTTCCCGCATTTGATATACCAATAAAGCGTTGACATCGTGCTTTTCTTGAAACTTCCGATTATATTCAGTCATAGCTTCCAAATAAAAAGTGGATTTTATATAACGGTCGCCTTCCTTAAAGTCCAACCATTCAGTTCCAGAGGCTTGGTTCAGGACGTCCAATTCATATTTTTGAGTCCATTTGTCATAACTCCCATCCTTGATTTTGTAAAAAAATGGAGAATACTGACGAGTTACGGTGTAATCTGAATTTCTATTCATGTTTACCATTGCTCTTGCAGTGAGCCCTTTAGTAATCATGGAGAGGTCTTGTTTAATTTCAAATTGCGTGATTAACGTGTTTTTACTATAATCTTTATACCCTTTCATCGCTTCTGCATAAGGATTTAGGTATCCTCCGTTTCCATAATTTCCAAATAGAATGTGCTTCGTAAAGATATTCGCCTCGTCAGGCTCATAATATGGTTTAAACAATACCGGATTTGATCTCATTATTTTGCGGTATAGATCTGCACCTCCGTCCAGAGGTCCAGTATATTCATCAAAAGAAGAATTCATTTTTATGATCATCTCCGTAGTTTTCGTTACATTGATATTTACATTCGCACGAATATTATACTTTAATAAGTCAATATTCGAATTAAACTGATTCTTTGAGTCCGGTTTTAAATTGCCATTATCTTTTGTTAATGCTGCGGCAACATAGTAACGAGCTATATTACCCCCTCCACTTATACTTAAATTGGCACGTTGATTCATTGTCACATCATTGAACAATATATCATACCAGTCGGTAGATGGATAAAGATCAGGATATAATCCCCGTTCAGTCATACGTATTTTTTCTTCACTATATAAAGATACTGCAGATGGATCGCGCGTTTTTATCGCTTCATTTTGCATTCTCATGTATGTGATTGGATCGGTTAGCTTCACACGGTTCGTTGGTGATGAAATTGAATTTTCGACACGAATATTAAGTTTAGCTTTCCCCTCTCGCCCCTCTTTCGTTGTAACTAGAATTACTCCGTTTGCTCCCCTCGCACCGTAGAGTGCAGTGGCTGTCGCATCTTTCATTATTGAGAATGTGGCGATATCATCGGTATTTAGGCGAGCTAGATCGTCAGTAGTAAGTTCTACCCCATCAATTAAAATTAACGGGTCTTTCTTTGCTTCCGCCCCAAATGTAGTGACACCGCGGACAAAAAAACTTGCATTGTCCTTGCCAGGCTCTCCACTAAGTTGGTAAGAAATAAGGCCGGCAACTCTTCCGGCAAAAGCCGTGGTTAAGTTACTGCTTGGAACTTTAAGTTCGGATGTTTTAACCGTCGATATAGAGCCTATTACGCTTTCCTTCTTCTGTTTGGCAAAAGCCACAACAGTTACTTCATCCAATTCGCTTGGCTGCGGCTTCATGGCTATTTCTAAGTATGTCCTACCGTTTACCTTAATTGTTTGTGATTCCATTCCAAGAAAAGAGAAAATCAAATTATCAGTAGGTAATACTTTGATCTCAAAACTCCCATCTATGTCAGTTGTGACACCTCTGGTAGATTTATCTACAATTACACTTACACCAGGCAAGGGACTATTTGTCTCATCTTCAATAACTTTTCCTTTTACTTGTATTTGTTGTTGCGCAAATGAGGATAAAGAAAAAATGATGAAGATGCAACATAAAATAATAAATTTAATTCTGCTTTTCATTTCATCTCATTTTTATTTGTTAAATTAAATAACGGGTTATAATTTACAGAAGCTCTGTTTATATTGATTTATTTTATTAAAAATTTACATTATCCTTTAATAATTGTCTTCTTTGACTTATTCCTAAAAATAACATTTATTATTTGGAATACATGTTGAAACAACTGGAAAAAAATTGTCTCTAAATGGCAAAATATTATCCATAACATATGTATATAATGATTAGGGAACTACAAAATACTAATCCACTCAATGATCAAAATGAAATGATATAATATCGAAATACTCGTGTTTATTTCTTGATACAAAGGAATAAATGAAAAAAAGAATCAAGGAGTTTATTGCGAAATAATATATTCAAAAAACGTAAATAAACAAAAAATGCTTTTAAATGTAAACCTTGTAGTTATGAGAGAATTTGTGATGCAATAGAAACATCAATCTGTTCGAGCCAGCCATTCATCGTGGTCGGGTACCACATTTGTTGTTATGTTTCAACCATAGCAATCGTAAGCCATGAATTTTCATTCACCTCAATGGGAGTGACTTTACCGGGCTCTTCGACCGCACGATGTGCGGCAAGTTGAGCTACTTTTATCTGAAAAGGCGTAATCGAATGAGGGGCATAATTATTTCCAACCACAGATTTTTGAAATAACTTCTCATACCATACGCAAGATGCGGTGTATCTCCCGTAATTAAGATCTAAATGATAGCCATCCCTGCAAAATGTATCTCCCAAACTGCTTGTTCTTCCGTTTTGTATGGCTGTCCCGGCCGGGATAATAATATCAATGCCTGTTTTTTGCGCTGCCCGATTGTATGCATCAATAATAGCATTGAACATCGTTATCTGGTTATTTTCATAATTGGCAAAACCGGCATGCGTGGAGTTTTGTGCATAAGCCCAAGTGGCGTGCAACACGATTTTCATGACAGGATTAGTTGAATGTTCCCTTGCAAAATCCATCAAGCGGTCAAGGTAGGGAAAAAAAGATTCGTACAGGCCGGAAAGGGAACTCACCTGTTGAAAAGAGATGTAATCCCATTTTTCGTCGCTAACGGCATCGATCAGCCTGTAATTGGGCGTTATGGTTTTAATCCCGTCAACAATTTTTCGATAAGAGTAATCCGGTGAGTTATTCACTGTATTGTTATAGTGTTTTTCTAAAGAACATCCAGCAATATACATGTTTCCGATTATAATGGTATCGCCGTTTGCTTCTACCAGTCCCGGGAGGTAATGCTCAATAGCATCATCCGAGAAGCTATTCCCTATCGCCAATAGTTTTATTTGCTTCGCATAGATAGAAGTTGCGAAGATGTAAAACACAAGGAAGATCAGGATAGTTTTTTTAGTTACCATGAGTATTCTGTTTTATCAACTTTCTGATCATATAAACAATAACTCTAACCAGAATAACCAGTAGATAGAAAAATAGAGCAATAAAAATGACATATCCCAGTTGGGTAAACACTTCGTACCAGGGTGTTTTGAAGAGGATGATTGAAACGATGTTCGTTAAAAATGCCGCGGCAAAGCAAGCGGAAAGAATATATATTTCTTTTTTTAATTGCCTGGATGTTATAATTAAGTCTTTCATCTGAATATTTTCTTTTTATTGATGAATCTTTTCTAAGAGAATTTCATATAAGGAATTTTGTATTCTTCGGGAAAAGTAATTTTCTTTTGCTCCGCCATCGCCTGATTTCCCAAATGACAAAGCATGGTGGCAAGATAGGCCTCTTCCACTATATTTTTCCCTTTTTCACCGGTAATGCAAGCCTGACAAAATGCGGACAAAATTTCATCGGAACCATCTTTTAATGCGCCAATCATGGATAGACCATCATTCACATGAAATTCACCTTCAAGAATGTTGTGAGGGATATATTTCTCTTTCGTTTCCGGGCGCCAGCTCGGGCCGGCAGCAGGTACGGAGGCATATAATTTATTTCCTATCTGCCCAATCAATTGTTCAATCCCGGATTTTTTCCCGCCGGCTTCATCTTCCAGATAATAAATACCGGTGGCCAGGTTCATGGTTCCTTTATTGCCCAGTATTTGATCTTCCATCCCGTTGAATTTATTGGAAATAAGCGATTCATAATTGATTTTGACCCCATTGGAGTAGTGATACACCAGATTTACACTATCATATACCTCTCTTCCGTCTTTCCAATATACGATGTCTCCTGTTCCTATCACTGATTCAGGCACCATCTGCATAGCCCAGCAGCAGACTTCCAATTGATGGGATGCCAATTCAGTCATTAACCCGGCTGAATAATCCCGATACAAACGCCAGTTGATCTGACGCTCCAGTTCCGGAGAAGGTACGGGGCGCCTCCAGTCATGGTTCCTGAACCAATGACAGCGTTCTCCCACAATTTCTCCGATTAAGCCGGAATGGATCATTTGTATCCCCTTTATATACTTCTTGTCGTACATACGCTGCATGCAGAAATAGAGAACTTTATCCGTTTTCCGATATGTATCGTAAATTGCTTTGCATTCCTCCATGGTTAAAGCCATTGCCTTTTCGCAATACACGTGCTTTCCCGCATCCAGGGCATCCAATGTCATAGGAGCATGCAGATAAAGCGGGGTAGATATAATAACTCCGTCGATGTCAGCAGATTCCAGCATCTTTCGATAGTCGGTATATGTCTTCGCGTTGGGACAAAGACCGGAAGCCTCTTTCAGGTTCGGGGGATATATATCACACAGAGCCACAATTTCGGCATGTTGCAGAGACAATACTGCGTGTATATTATACGTTCCTCTGGAACCCGTTCCGATAAATCCTATCCTGGCTTTCTCTTTTTTTATTTCTTTGGCTTTATCCGGGGTAAACGACTGCAACCAGGGGGTCGTAGCTAAAAGCGCGGCTCCTCCCGAAACGTAACCTAAGTCTTTGATAAATTGTCGCAGGCTCGTATCCACTTGTTTAGGCTTTTTGTTTGACATAATGTTACTTCACTAAAGTTAGACTAATATTCTACTGTATTTTGTACTTTAAAACCTTCTGTAATTCGTTTCTTTTCCGTATCATCGGCGATCATGAAAACTGTGCTTAGCACTTCAGCATCCAATGGATCTTTTGAGGTGATCGAGACGACCTTATTTCCTTTTATTGCTTCTCGCGACATAGGCCGTACTATATGGCCTGTGTAGGTCGGTGTATTTCCCGATACCGACAATGCCTCGTCCTTTAAAGAAATCTCACCTAAAACTTCATCATGGTTATATGGGTTTTCAATGCTCACCTTCCATGCATCTCCGTAAGGATGGTGCCCCATTCCCAGAATAGAACTGTTCCCGAAATCTACAAAACAGTGTTTTACTCCGGCTTGATGAATTAAATCCTTAATTTTCACCAGTGCATATCCTTTGGCATAGCCTCCAAAATCTAATGATATATCTTTTTTCAAAAAAATGACAGTGTGCTCTCTTTCATCCAGCAACACTTTTGAAAAATCATCCAATGTGATATCAAACAATCCCAATGTGCGGATATTGTATTGCCGGCAACTTTTCAGGATCGTCCACATCTCCTGGCTTACATGCACAGGTTCAAGAATAGCTTCGCGATTGATTTTTGAAGTTTCGCTTGTACTGCTAAAGCGATTAAAGATCCGGTCGAGCCGCCGAAGTTCGAAAACGACATCTTTCCAAACTTCCTGCGATTTCAATTTGTTTTGGCCGATGATAAGTATATCGAACCGTGTTCCCATGATGTTCTGCAATGAACCATGGAACATCTTTGATGATTCGTAATAAGTCCCGCCGATGTCAATCCCTATCTTTTGCAATTTCTACAGCTTTTGTTGTGATGTAATATTTTGCTAAGGTATTGATTTTTTCCCAGTCAGGCATATCGCGATTTACTAAGAAGCTGAAAAAACTTTCGGCAACATATTTGAAATGTGATTCGTGTCCCTCCCTGTTTTCGGAAGGAATATTGATGATATACTCCCCTTTTACGGTTGTAGGAGAAGCAGATACGAAAGGATAGGTTGTCCGGATTTTCTCGATCGCCTTTTGGAGGTTATCGGAAAATTCATTTTCATCCATCCCGTCGGTTTTTTGCACATACAGTTGTTTCACAAAATTCTGCTCTTTGTTCTGTATTGTTTTCAGCGTAGTTTTTGTTCCTTTTACAACCGACATGAAGGTATCTCCGCTACCTTCAGGCGCCTGGTAATTCCAAATAACTTTTAAGCCCACATTCCGGTGTTTTACATCGAAGTGGAGAGTGCCGTTGGCATACACCTTCAGTATGGAATTGTTGAGGTATTTTTGCAGGTAATCGGGGAAGGCGGTTTCACCGGTCGATTTTGTAAACTGCGGTAATGTGATCTCTGTTGCCCAATGAGAGGAAGAGATATTCCCGATATCCCGGGTGTAATTGATAGACTGTCCGGGAAAACATTTCCAGAACAACAAATCGATCAGGTGCGTGGTTACATCGGCAATCCCTTCGCCCTGTTGCTCCACGTCGTAATACCATGCCGGACGGATCAACGGGGTGCCGGACACTTCTTTATAGAAGTGATGCACGCTCTCCATATACACGGCGGGATCTTCCGGTGTTCCCGTTTTCAGCTCACCGAAAAAATCGGGATCGTTTATCAACTCTTTCTCGATGATATTTAGCATATCGTAACGTTCGGTCATCATATCATATAACAACACGTTTTGTGCCTCAGCATTGGCATACGCTTCTTCCAACAAAAGAAAATCTTCCCGGTTAATCGCCATCGGCTTATCCGACAAAACGTTTAATCCGGCATCTACCGCACTGAGAATATATTCGGTTTTCTCTTTATTGTTACCGGCAAGTACGACTACATTCCCTTTTTTGTCGGTTACCATCTTATTTAGAAAATCGTCGCCGGTATAGACAATTGTTTGCCAACTTGTAGGATCTTTATCTCTTTGGTTGAACGACTCAATGGCCGAAAGATACTGTTTTAATCCGGTATCTTCGGCGGGTGCATATATAAATACCGAATCGTTTACCTGTGGCATGGCGCTTTTTTGAAGCAGGTTGGCATGAAAATGCCCCGGGGCAAGGACGATCAGTTTTATTTCACCCTCTTTGCCGATAAATATCGTTTGGTTGCCCCGGGGGCTATTGTTCTTTTGCATACAAGAAAGTAATATCAGTCCGACTGCAATTATAGACCAACCCTTTTTCATTTTATTTTTAATTCCAGCAGTAATTCTTTAGCTTCTTTTAAGCCTTTACGATAGACATCCTCCATCAGGATGATTTTTCCATCATTACGCTTGCTTTCGTTCGAAGCCTCCATAAAGGTGAATATTTCGAGCGTTTCTTCTGCTGAAATCGGAGCAACGCGAGTTCTGAAAAATTTCAATATCTCCGTCAGTAGTACTTCATATCCCTCATAGGGACCGACAGGTTCCGCGCCTTTATCCGTAAAGGCTGTTCCTCCGTAGATACCCTTTCCCGCACGAAGGCCTCTGAACGTGCCTATCCTGCCATCGCTCCATAAGCCGGCGACTACGTCAGTTCCTTCAGCCGACATTCGATTCACGGATACACACCCCGTTCCCATAATAGTGAACAGGGTTTCCACGCCATGGATGCCATACCACCCAAAATCGGGATGCGATATTTCACGTGTTGCCGGAGAGTAACAATCCGCTCCTAAAACTTTACCATACTCTCCGTTGCGTAATTTTTGATTTTGCGGAACAAACCGTAGCGCGGATGAAGAGAAAATGGGAATATTATATTCCCTGGCTAATTGACAGATCGCTATGGATTGTGCCAAAGTGGCGCCAAGCGGTTTATCTATAAACATGATCTTACCTGCCTTGAACACTTCGTACGCCTGTTCCAGATGCAGGTTCCCATCGTTTGTTTCCAACATTACACAATCTACTTTTTTGAGCAATTCTGCTATGGAGGGAACAATCTCCACTCCCAATCCTTTAACCTGTTTTATATAATCAGGTATGCGGTCGTAACTCGATTTAATGGTTTTCGATCCGTAGGGATAGGCTGCGACAATTTTAAAATCTTTGAATTCTTCTTTTTTATCTTCTCCATTCAAAAATTTGGTAAAGGCAATAGAGTGAGAGGTATCGAGGCCGATGATGCCAATTTTTATTTGTTGTGCCTGGGCTATCCATAAAAGTCCGGACAAAATAGCTGACAAAATAACTTTTAGTCTCATAATGATTTTGTTTTAATTCAGTAATGACGCACTTTCTTTGTCCAGATACAATACAGCGCCTTTTTTCGTTCGTAAGATCGTAGCCGGGCATTCCTCGCTGATATCGTTATTCAGAGCGTGATACACGGCTTCAGCTTTATTTTTGGCCGGTACCATGCAGAACATATATTTTGCCCTTAACAGTGCCGGAATAGTCACGGTGATCGCATGGGTAGGTACCAAGTCTATTCCGGTGAAAAGGTTTTCATTGACTTGTTGTTGCCTGCAAGCCATATCCAGTTTTACCACTTTCACTAATTCAGGATCTTTGAAATCGGCTACTGGCGGGTCATTGAATGCGATATGGCCGTTCTCTCCGATCCCAAGACAAACAATATCAACAGGGTATTGATCCAATAAGCCGGCATACCTTTCGCACTCGGCAGAAGGATCTTCCGCTCCACCGTTTATCCCGTTTATATAATGGACACTTTTAAAGGGAACTTTATCAAAAATGCGTTCTCTCAGGAAATTACCGAATCCCTGAGGGGCATTCTCTTCCAACCCAATGTACTCATCCATGTGAAAGGCATTGATCTTCTCCCACCGGATTCGTTTATCGGCAATCAGCTCCTTCATAAAATCGCTTTGTGAGGGTGCGGCGGCAAAGATCATATTGATTTCCTCTTTTTCATTGAACAGTTGCCGTATAGTATCCGATACATTAGCTGCCGCTTCCATACCCATCTCCTCCCGGGTATGAAAGATTTTCACTTCCAACATTCCTTTGGTGAATGTGATTACATTCGTGTTAGTTTCCGTATATGACATTTCCTTCCAAGATTGTGTATGAAACATTAATATTATTATCAAAAATAACCAGATCAGCATCTTTACCTTTTTGGACAGATCCTTTCTGCTGATCTATCCGCATGATGCGGGCCGGAGTTAAGGTCATCATTCTTACCGCCTCCACCAAAGGCACATCAGCAATGTTTACCATGGTCCTGACCAAACGGTCGGTGGTGGCAACGCTTCCGGCAAAAGCTGTCCGATCCGGTAGTTTTGCCACGCCATCTTCGATGATTACCCTTTGTCCTTTTTCCAGGCTGCCTAAAATAGATTCCCCGTCGGGCATACCTGCCCCCCGCATTGAATCGGTACAAAGCGCAGTTTTGTCAGGCCCTTTGAATTTATATACGAACCGGAGAAGGGATTTAGGTAAATGCACTCCATCGGCAATGATCTCCACTGTCATGTCATCGATCAGGTATGCAGCTTCCAAAACGCCCGCGTAGCGGAATGCATTCCTGCGGGTAACGGTGGACATAGCCGAATAAAGGTGGGTTACGTGTGTAAACCCTGCGTTGAAGGCTTTCAGTACCTCCTCATAAATGGCATCGCTATGTGCTACGGAGGTGAGGATGCTTTTTGAAGTCAGCACCTTTCCGAAGTCGAGCGCACCGGGCAGCTCCGGCGCCAGGCTCCAGCGTACAATATCGTCCGACGCCGCTAAGATCTTATTGTATTCTTCCGGTTCGGGGTTTTTAAGATATTGGGGATCCTGAGCGCCCCGCTGATTATAGGCAAAATAGGGTCCTTCCAGATGTAGCCCGAGAAATTTAGCTCCTTTTGTGTTCTGTTTTACGGCTTCTTTATATACGTCAAACGTGTTAATCAGCTCGTCGAACGTGCTTGTCAACGTTGTAGGCAACAACGCCGTGGTTCCATACCGGGCATGAGTTTCCGCCGCTCCGAGATATGCCTCAACGGTCCCGTCCATAAAGTCATGCCCGCCACCGCCGTGTGTGTGGATATCAATAAAGCCGGGAGCAACATACTTGTTTGTCGCGTCTATCACAATATCGCTATTGCCGGGAGTGAATTCTTCATTATGAAGAATATCGGTTATTTTCCCATTTCCACATACAACGGTCAGGTTCTCCTCTATCGTATCGGGAAAAATGACCTTGCCGTTTTTTATGATGATTCTATTATCCATAATATCAATCAATTACCACATTAGTTCTTTGTTCTTCTCCAGAATTTGATCCGGTATCCTCTGGCCGCATACCATACAATATAGGCAAAACAGGGGATAAGAATCCAATAGGCCTGTTTCATTGCTTCAAAAGGCGAGAGAGACGAATTAAGCTCCACAAGCGAATGATAAATCATAGGCATAAATGCACTCCCGCAAAGCGCCATCACCAGAAAAGCAGCGCCAAGATTCGTGTGCTTGCCTAATCCGTTGATGGCAAGAGGCCAAATCCCGGCGTAAAGTAATGCATTGGGAAGTCCCATCATTACAAGGTACCAGATAGAAATATCGGACGTAATTCCGAAGAAATTAACCGTTCCTGATGTACTAATTATTAAAATAGAAAGAACTAAATTGAGTGAAGCGCAGATTAAAAGCGCATTACGTTGCTTCAAGTATTTGGGGATCAATATGATTCCGATAAAATATCCCAGAAAAGTCAACAGCATGGTGTATGAAGGGATATTTTTAGCCGGCCCGGCCAGGCTTTCACCCATAGTACCTGCATATTGGATGCTGGTAGCAAGAGCAATCATCTGTGTTCCTATATGGAAAAACATGGCAACCACCCCCAATATCAATGCAGGATATTGAAAAATGGATTTACCGGAGCTTTCATCTTCGGCAGAACATTTGTTCACTACCGAGGGATCTAATTCCGGTAAAGCCGAATAACGAACAATAATTCCAAAAACGAAGAGCGCTACAGCTAAAATCAGATATGGGAACATAACGCCTTTGATCAGATTATCCAAAGCAGCATCTAACGACGTGCCGGTATATAGGCCGGATTCAATCTCCCGCATCAATACCTTGTCGGATTCACGGATAACAACTCCGGCAAAAATAAGATTAGCTATAACACCGGCCAGTTTATTGCCCGTCCCAACTATACTCATCCGTTTGGCAGCGCTCTCGATTGGCCCTACAATGGTTACATAAGGGTTAGCGGCCGATTGTAAAATGGCAAGTCCTACACCCAGCAAAAACAGTCCCAGTAGAAACACCTGATAAACACGCCAATAGGCAGCAGGGACAAAGAGCAGCGCCCCGATTGCCATACACCACAGGCCATACATCATCCCCCTCTTATATCCCATCTTATTCAGCAAGAAAGATGAAGGGATAGCCATCACTAAATAAGCAATGTAAAAAGCAAATGTAACAAACGAGGATTGAAAATTAGTCAGTTGAAGGGTCAGTTGGAAATAAGGGACTAAAATAGTGTTTACCCACGATACCAATCCGAAAATAAAAAACAGCAACACCAGAATAATCATTGATTTGATCGTGGCGTTTTTGTTCTGAACATGTTTAACCCCTGGTTTTGTACTCATCTTTTATTGATTTAATACAAGTAAATAGTTTGTCCCACATTTTTGTAGTACACAAAATTATGTTTTATCAGGTATGGGAAATACGTTAATAACGAAATAGTAATCTCAAAAAACGTTATGGTGGAAAGTTATTGCTGTATTTTTTTTGAAATTCTACAGGAGTGCAGCCTCTATGCTTTTTAAAAATGCGCGATATATTTTTGCAGTCATTGAAACCGGCTTCAAGGGCCATATCGTATAGAGTCCTGTCAGTTGTTAGCAATAAATGAGCAAAATAGTCAATCCTGCAACTCAGGATAAATTGATAGATAGTGGTACCCATCTCTTCTTTGAATTTCACTTCCAGGTTACGCCGGGATAGCGGAACCAGTTCTGTGAGTTCCTCAATATTGATGTCGGTGTTGAAATTGTCTTCGATATAATTAACGACTTGAGAGATATAGCCATTGGATATATCATACTTCTCTGTCGATTTTCGAA
>DGZP01000032.1:5173-13587 GCA_002398565.1 Proteiniphilum sp. UBA4977 | reverse complement strand
GACTTCAGCGGGTATTTCACCATCGAGTATGAAGCGAACTGGGAAAACAACCTGCCGGAAATCAGGCAGTCCATTGACTATTTTAATGAAATTGCCGAAGAAATATTATAAACATGCAGGTTGCACATAATTATTCCAGGAGTTGTAAGCAGAACACACGTACAGGCGCAATAAAAACTGTTCAGTGACATTATTACAATTATTAATAAGTAGAAGACAAATGAAAAACAATCAAGTATTATTTTCGCTAATGAACAAAACTACAAAGGGTTTGTTCATTATCCTATTTTTCTTTACTCCAGTGCTTGCAAACGCTCAGCAAAGTATAGCGGGTAAGGTAGTGGACACAAAAGGTGAAGCCCTCATCGGTGTCAATGTCATCATTAAAAAAACAGATCAGGGTACTGTTACCGATGTGAATGGAGAGTTCAGACTGACAGTAAACGATCCTGAGGTCATTTTGGAATTTTCCTATGTAGGCTTCAAAACCCAGGAAGTTCCCTTACTTAAAAGAAGTTATCTAAACATAACACTGGAGGAAGACACAGAACTTCTGGAAGAAGTTGTAGTAGTGGGCTACGGAACTCAAAAAAAGATTAACCTGACAGGTTCCGTACAAAACGTAAGCAGTGATGATCTGGTAAAAAGAAATGTATCCAACACTTCAATTGCTTTGCAGGGAATGATTCCAGGAGTATCAGTAGTAACCACTTCCGGCCGCCCCGGCTACGACGGAGCAGGGATAAAAATAAGGGGTACAGGTTCGCTAAACTCATCCTCCAACCCGCTTATATTAATAGATGGGGTTATTGCTGATGCCTATGGATTAAACTTTATCGACATGAACAGCATTGAGTCCATCTCTGTGTTAAAGGATGCTGCTTCTGCCTCCATTTACGGATCACGGGCATCGAACGGGGTTATCCTGATTACTACGAAAAGGGCAAAAGAGAACAAGTTGAACATCTCATACAGTGGGTACGCAGGCATAAACACTCCTACTGCCATTCCCGAACCATTATCGGCGGTGGAATACATGAGAGCCATCAATGTGGCAAGAGCAAATGCCAATATCGATCCTCAATATCCGGAAGAGCTCATAAAGGAATATGAAACATTAGGACCCGATAACATCAACCGATACGATACCGACTGGAAAAAAGAAATCATCGAACAGAATGCGCTCACACACAATAATTCTCTCAGCATCAGTGGAGGATCTGAAAAGATTAGGGTATTTGCGAACCTCGGTAACTTTTATCAGGATGGAAACATTGCCAACAACAATTACCGAAGAATGACCATGCGTCTCAATACGGATGTCCAGATTACCTCTTGGCTCAAAAGCGGCGTAGACGTAAATATACGTCAGTCCAAAACGGTCCAGCCGGCATATGATTCCCCGGAAAGTATTATCAATAAAGCCACCACTTTTGTACCGGTATTCTCCGGCATCAATAACGACGGAACATGGGGTTACGGCCAGAATGGTGACAACCCCATTGCATCAGCAAAGGTATCGGGTATAAATACATCTGTAACCCCTGAGTTGGGATTGAAAGGTTTTGTCCAGATAACTCCCCTGGAAGGGTTGGATCTTCTTACCAGCTATAGCAGCCGAAAAATTGAAGGAAAGTCGGACTATTTCCTGAAACCATACGATACCTATGAAGGAGGTATGTATAAAACTACTTATCCTCCCGATGGAACCACTAAATACGAAGGTTGGAGCCAGACAATCACCAACCAGTTCAATCTTCAGGGTTCTTACGCAAAACAGATCAAAAGTCATTCGTTCAACATTCTGGCAGGTGTACAATCTGAAGAAATATCGAGCAGATCGTTTTCTGCCACAAGGAAAAAATACGAGTTTGATGGCTTCGAAGACCTAAATCACGGGGACAATGCTACAGCAACGAACAGCGGCAGCCATTGGGACTGGGCAATGTTATCCTACTTTGGACGTATCAATTATAACTACCAAGAGCGTTACCTTTTGGAGTTGAACGGGCGATTCGATGCATCATCACGTTTCATGAAAGGTTACAGGTGGGGGTTCTTCCCTTCTGCATCCGTTGGGTGGAGAATCTCGGAAGAGGGTTTCTTTGATCAGCTGAAAGAAACAATAGACAACTTCAAACTAAGGGCTTCTTACGGCACATTAGGAAATCAGGATATATACAGCTACTTCCCATACGCAGCCACTATCTCCCCGGGATATGGCTATTGGTTCAACAAAGAACTGGGCTCGGGTGCTACACAAACACAGGTAGCCAACGAAAAGATCTCATGGGAAAAGTCAACTCAAATGAATATAGGTGTTGACCTGGGCTTCTTTTCGTCTAAGCTTACCACCACCTTCGATTACTATGTAAGAAACATCAACGATATGTTACAACAATTTCCGATCCCGGTATTTGTGGGACTCTCTTCTCCTTGGGAAAACGCAGGATCAATGAGAAACAACGGTTGGGATTTGAATGTAACGTGGAGAGATAAAATCGGAAATCTAAATTACAACATTACGGCCAACCTGTCAGATGTTAAAAACACCATCACAAACCTTTATGGCAAAGAATATATCGGAACTCAAATAACCAGAGAAGGAGATCCTTTGGGATCGTGGTATGGATTCGAATCTGATGGATATTTCCAGACGCAGGAAGAAATAGACAATGCTGCTGTATATGGGGAAAAGAAGAACATCAGACCGGGATATATTCGGTACAAAGATCTGAACGGCCCGGAAGGAGTGCCCGACGGGGTAATTAACGACCTAGACCGCACCATTATAGGAAATCCTGCACCCAGGTATGAATACAGCTTAAACATCGGGGCAGACTGGAAAGGGCTTGATATCAATATTTTCTTCCAGGGTGTGGGGAAAAGGGATCTTTTCTACTCAGGTTATGGTGTACGCCCGTTTTATGTAGGACGTTCAATGTTTAAAAATCAACTTGATTACTGGAGTGAAGATAACAGAGATGCCAAATTCCCTATTTTACTAATTGACGGATCAGGAAATAACCCGAACAATATTATTTCCGATTTTTGGGTAAAGAGCGGGGCATATCTGCGACTAAAAAATGTGGTACTGGGATATACCCTTCCGAAACAAATCTCTAATAAGTGGAGTATGAACAAAGTTCGCTTCTTCGTAAGCGGCCAGAATCTGCTGACCTTCTCTAACGCCTATGAAGGATACGATCCTGAGAACTCAGTCTCCGGAGGTAGTTTTTATCCTCTTATGAGGACCATGACTGTTGGTGTGGATATTAATTTTTAAAAGAATACAAAAATGAAAAAAATAATTGGAAAAATCTTCGTCCTCATCTTTACATTTTTTCTGATCACATCATGTGAAGATTTCTTGGATAGGGAACCTAATAATTATTCATCCGCCGGATTTTACAAGTCGGAACCGGCTGTTAAAGACGGCGTGTCGGGTATATACAATGCCATAACCTTTACCCTTGCCTACAACCTTCCATTCAACATTATGCTTGACCACTGGACAGGCATGGCCATGGAACGCGCTGAAAATAATACGATTGGCGCAGGCGGAGCCCTGAATCCTGACAATGGAAGCGTATTGAGTTGGTGGAGCAATCTTTATGCGATTATTGCACGCGCAAACTCTGTTTTAAAAGGCTCTGAACCTTACCTGGATTTATTGCAGGGAAAATCGAAACAGTATTTGGCTGAAGCAAGGGTTTTGCGGGCATTTGCCTATTACAACCTCATTGCCACATATGGCAATGTACCTTTTTTCACCGAACCAGTAACGGTTGAACAGTATAACAGTCCCGCAGAAGACAAAAAAATTATTCTCGATTTTATTCTGTCCGAAATGGATCTTGCTGTCAATGATTTGCCATGGATCGCAGCTGAGCGGGGACGTGTCGACAAAGCTGTTGCTTACGGACTTAAAGCGCGTGCTGCACTGCTGGGAGGAAGCCTCAATTATGGCGGTAAATCGGTTGATTATTTCAGAATCTCGGCCAATGCTGCTAATGAGGTAATAGGACAGAGAGGGTTGGCAGTAAACTATGACGATCTCTTTAACCTGACAGGACAAGAAAAAGCAGATGTACGGAACGAGACCTTGTTTGAACTGATGTATTCCAATCAGGGTAACAAAAAATTTCATATGATTGGGTTCGGCCAGGTTTCCAGAAATTACGGACAAACGGGAAGGCATCCTTCGCAGATGTTGGCAGATACGTATGAGTGTGTTGATGGAAAAAGGATTGATGAATCACCCCTCTATGATCCAAAAAACCCTTCAAAGAACCGGGATCCTCGTTTCTCCTCTACTCTTTGGATGCACGGCGATACAGTTATAGGTAACACCAAAGGGACTGATGCAGGTAGAATAATGTTCATTGCCGATGTCTACAACCCTACTACAAAATTTTATAACTTCAGCACCGGAGTATGGGAAGAGAAAACCAATGCTGATATTAACAGTGGAGCTGCATGGACTAGCTTTGCTAATGCCGGCTTAGGATATATGTGGAAGAAGTTCAGCAATGAGAAGGTTGAAGCCATCAACACTCAGACATGCAATGTTCCGGTAATGAGATATGCAGAGATTCTCCTCACCTATGCTGAAGCAAAAATTGAACTGAACGAACTCGATAATTCAGTTTATAATGCAATTAACCTAGTTCGTAATCGGTCGCACATGCCAAATGTATCCGCTGATAAAATTGGTGATCAGAATAAAATGAGACAGCTTGTACGTAGGGAGCGTAAGATTGAACTGATCCTGGAAGGATTGCATTTTGTGGATATGCGAAGATGGGGTATTGGCGACCTGGAAAATGAAGGTCCCAGCTACGGCTACCCCCTTGCAACGGAAAAAGATGGAGACGGTTATATTATATCGGGAGGATACCAGGATGTAACATCCGATATGGTACCAAACTTCAGAAAAAGCAGCAGGCACGACTTGAATGACATCGCTGACTATGGTGCTTATAAAGATAAATTGAAAGTGAGGGATCGGAATCGTTTCTGGGATGACCGCTTCTATCTCTTCCCGATTCCTCAGACTGAGATCGACAGAGATCCTGCTTTAGAACAAAATCCTGGATATTAACACAAGAGGATAAGAGGGTGTGTCACCATGTGATCCACCCTCTTAGTATTCATACTTCTGCAGGAGAAAAGCTACTGATTTTAAATTATTTAAAATATGAACATTCTGAGACCTATCTACTTCAGAACAAATCACATAAAGTAGTTCTGCTAATTTTGAAAGGATAATAAAAAAGATTTATGTTAAGAGCACCAATGGCATTTAAAAACCTTCTTTTCCTCCTTATTTTAGCTTTTACAACCGCAGGCTGTAATTACGCCCGGTCTCCGGAGGTGCTTATTGTCGGAGGGGGAACAAGCGGCGTAAGTGCCGGAATATCTTCGGCACGTATGGGAGCACGGACCATGATTATCGAAGAATCAAACTGGCTAGGAGGAATGCTTACAAGCGCAGGGGTAAGTGCTATCGATGGGAACTATAATATGCCGAGCGGCTTCTGGGGAGAGTTCAAAGAATCCCTGACGAGCTATTATGGTAATGCAGAGGCATTAAAAACAGGATGGGTGAGTCATGTTCAATTTGAGCCATCAGTCGGCAACAAGATTCTGCAGCATATCACGGCACAAGAGAAAAACTTGACAGTTCACTTTAAAAGTAAACTAAAATCCATAAAAAAAGGAAACGGTAAGTGGACTGTTATCATTCAAACACCCGGAAAAACACTCATCCTTCATCCCAGGATCATAATAGACGCTACTGAACTGGGAGATGTTGCACTTCAATGTGGGGTAAGATATGATGTAGGGATGGAAAGCCGGAAAGATACCAGGGAAGATGTGGCACCCGAGAAAGCCAATGATGTAATTCAGGATCTAACTTACGTAGCTATACTGAAAGATTACGGCAAAGATGTAACTATTCCGCAACCTGTGGACTACAACCCACATGCATTCGTCTGCTCATGCCAAAACCCGCTTTGTAAAAATCCCAATCCGTTAAACACATTATGGGAGAAAGACAAAATGATCACATATGGCAAACTACCGAATAATAAATACATGATCAACTGGCCCATAGAAGGCAATGATTATTACTTAAACTTAATCGGCAAAGACGAAATAAAGCGTGAAGAAGCCTTGAAAAAAGCCAAGAACCACACACTTTGTTTTATCTACTTCATCCAGAAAGAATTGGGAATGAACACACTTGGGCTTGCAGACGATGAGTTCCCTACGGAAGATAAGTTGCCATTAATTCCCTATCATCGCGAATCTTTACGCATCCACGGTTTGGTACGTTTCACACTCAACTATATTTTGGAGCCTTACACACAATCCGAAAAACTTTATAGGACCTGTGTTGCTGTAGGGGATTATCCGGTAGATCATCATCACGGCAGGTATCCCCAACGGGAGACATTACCGCATTTGTACTTTCACCCAATACCCTCATACGGATTGCCATTAGGAGTAATGATTCCCCAGAACATTAAAGGACTGATTGTAGCCGAAAAATCAATTTCCGTTTCCAACGTAGTAAATGGCACAACCCGCCTTCAACCGGTGGTTATGCAAATTGGGCAGGCAGCCGGAATATTGGCAGCATTGGCTGTAAAAAACAGAACGGATATAGAAGATGTCTCTGTACGTGAGGTGCAGCAAACTCTTTTATCGCAGGGCAACTACCTTTTACCCTACCTTGACGTAGAAAAAGAAAGTCCTTTTTTTCTTCCACTACAACGAATCGGCGTTACCGGAATTTTAAAAGGTACCGGAAAAAATGTAGGCTGGTCCAACCAGACCTGGTTTAGAATAAATGATACGCTCTTATGGTCTGAACTCAGCGGTTTAGAAGAGATATATCCTGTTGAGATTCCCGACACCAATACTCCCATCAAACTGAATGATTTACTTATGCTGATAAGCGAAATAGAACAAATAGAGAAAATTCCATTAAAAAAAGAGTTAACAATAAGAGCCAAAGAAATATATTACACATTCGGTTTCCCGGATTTCAATGTACAAGACCAACTTACCCGCGTCGAAGCAGCCGTACTAATTGACCAAATTTTAAATCCGTTTGTGAAAGAAGTAGATATAAAGGGAAACTATATAAACTAAAAACCGGATTATTGACCTGAAAAGTAGATATTTATTAACTAACAGAAAATGATACTGAAAAAAATATTTTTATTATTTGTTGTTTTTCTTTTATCCCCAGGATTAGCTATCTATGGGAGGCAGAGTAAAATTATTTTAAGTTGCGATAAAACAAACGATCTGTACACAATCATTAAAAACAACAACCTTCCCTATTCCAGATATGCAAGCCCGGAAGAAGCATTGAAAAATACCCGGGAAGGAGATATACTTTTGATTTTGGCAGATAATTACCCAACCGAACAAATAAAAATCAACGAAGAACTTTATCGGAAAATAGAAAAGAAAAACATCAACGCTTTTATTGAGTATCCTTCCTGTATTCCACAAGTTCATTTTAAGAAAATACAAAAGACAAAAAAAGAAAGAGTTGTAATTACCACAAATTCTTTCAGTGGTATTGACAGTTTATCAATCCTGGCAAGCAATGGGTTGCATTATATTGATATTCAAACAGAAATAGATAATCCCTACGTAGTTGCCGCACAAGTTGCCGGTTTTGACACAGCGATTTATGGATTACCTGAAAAAACAGTCCCCCTGTTGTTTAAGTTGAAGAATAGTAATATTATAGTTGCCACAACCGGCTTCAGTAATTTCGTTTCAGGCAGGTATGCTCCTCAAAAAGAATGGGGCATTTTTTGGAAAAGAATCCTGGAGGATCTGGGCGCCGGTAATAAGATAAGTAGCCTGAAATGGGAACCGGAAATATCTGTGACATATGAGAAGAATGAAAAGCTCCCTGACAATTTTCAGAGAAAGAGTATCAGCAAGGGCATTAACTGGTATAGAAACGCAAAAATGCTGGTTGCCGACTCATTTGTTGACTCTCTGCAACAGTTGATCAATACCGGAACGGAACGAATAAAATGGAATAAAGCCATTCCGCTTGGAGATGGGAGCAAAGGAAGCCTTGAGTGTATTTTCTCTGAAATAGATGAAAAAGGGAGCCAACCGATCGGAATCATTGTGAGGGGAGATTGCGTAAGTGAAACGGCGATGGCTTTTGCCACATCAGGAGCAGTATTGCATGATAAAGAATCATACAGGATCGCTCAAAATCTTATTGACTTTTATCTCTTCCATTCAATTGCCTCAAAAAATGAATACGGAGATCCCCTGCACGGGGCCTATGGATTGATCCCGTGGGGAGTCAGCAACCCCAATTGGTACAAAGCCAGCTATGGAGATGATAATGCCCGCTTCATTAT
>DGZP01000032.1:0-4882 GCA_002398565.1 Proteiniphilum sp. UBA4977 | reverse complement strand
AGTGGATTTAGGGGTGATAGAATTGATCTTCAAGATTTTGATAAAAACGGATGGGATTACTATTTTCGACGTGACATTATCAATTTGAGCCCTCACTTTGAATCGTATCTATGGGCCTGTTTTCTATGGGCTTACAATCAGACGGGTGACAATATGTTTCTCGAGCGGGCCGAAAAGGGAATCGGGACCCTGATGGAGAACTATCCAGACAAATTAAAATGGACAAACGGACTGGCCCAGGAAAAAGCCAGGATGTTACTGCCTTTATCGTGGCTGGTACAAGTCAAAGACACCCCGGAAAACAGAACAATGTTACGCACGGTGGTAAACGACATTCTAAAGCTTCAGGATAAGAGCGGAGCCATAAGAGAAGAATTGGGCAGGATTGATATGGGAAGATATCCGCCTCCCCGTTCAAATGAAGCTTACGGGACAAATGAAGCATCTCTGATCGCAAAGAACGGCGATCCTGTCTCGGATCTTTTATATACTACGAATTTTGCATTTCTAGGGTTGCATGAAGCCTCCTATATTCTGAAAGACCCTAAAATAAAGGAGTCTGTTGATTTATTAGCCAAATTTTTATGCAGAATACAGGTTAAATCGGACAAACATCCTGAAATTAACGGTGGATGGATGCGTGCCTTTGATTATGAAAAATTTGAACACTGGGGCTCAAACGCGGATGCCGGCTGGGGCGCATGGGTCATTGAATCAGGGTGGACACAAGGGTGGATAACCACTATCCTTTCCTTAAGGGAATTGAATACGTCCGTATGGGATTTAACAAAAAATTCACATATTAATAAACACTATACTAACTTACAGAAGGAAATGCTAAATTTAAAATAACTCCCTTCAAATAATATTATGATTATAAAACAAGATGATTAAATTTAGAAATGTTTCTCTTCAATATAAGGACGAATTATTGAACAACATAATTCCTTTCTGGCTTCTTCATTCTCAAGACAACGAGTTTGGCGGATACTTCACCTGTCTCGACCGACAAGGAAATGTATTTGACACCGATAAATTCATCTGGCTACAGGCACGCCAGGTATGGATGTTCTCCATGCTGTACAACAATGTGGAGAAACGCAAAGAGTGGCTTGAGTGTGCCATTCAAGGCGGAGAATTTCTGAAAAAATTCGGGCATGACGGTAATCTAAATTGGTATTTTTCCCTGACCCGGGAAGGAAAACCAATCATTGAACCTTATAACATCTTCTCCTACACTTTCGCAACCATGGCTTTCGGACAATTGAGCAAAGCCACCGGAAACAAAGAATATGCAGATATTGCTAAGAAAACATTCGATATTATCCTTAAAAAGAGGATCAATCCAAAAGGAAAGTGGAATAAAGCATTCCCGGGAACGAGGAATCTGAAATCCTTCTCCCTGCCCATGATACTCTGCAATTTATCACTCGAGATAGAACACCTGCTCGACAATGAATTCATGGAAACAACTATAAAAGAGTGCATACACGAAGTAATGGATGTTTTTTTACGCCCCGAACTGGGAGGGCTGATCGTGGAAAACGTAAATGAAGACGGGTCGCTCTCAGACTCCTTCGATGGCAGGCTCATGAATCCGGGACACGCCATAGAGGCAATGTGGTTTATTATGGACCTGGGTAAACGGACAAACAGGCCGGAACTGATTATAAAAGCCGTGGAAACAACTCTCAAAACACTCGAGTATGGCTGGGACAAAGAACACGAGGGTATTTTCTATTTTATGGACAGGAAAGGATTTCCTCCCCAACAACTCGAGTGGGATCAAAAGTTGTGGTGGGTACACATGGAGACACTAATCTCTCTGCTGAAGGGATATCAATTGACAGGATCCCAAGACTGTCTCGACTGGTTTGAAAAAGTTCACGAGTATACTTGGAAGCATTTTAAAGATCCACAGTACCCGGAATGGTGGGGATACCTTAATAGGCAAGGAGAAGTACTTCTCGAGTTGAAGGGTGGAAAATGGAAAGGATGTTTCCATGTACCAAGAGGGTTATATCAATGTTGGAAAATAATGGAAAACATTGACGCAGGAAAATAAAAAAAGATTTGGCCCACATTCAATAACCCGATAATAACAGATCAGAGGACACCAATATTTCAGTACAACAATACAATAAAAAATCATGTTTTATTAATTAAAAGATGAAAAAACTCAAGGCAATATCTGCTACTACAATACTGTTGATCATGATTTTGTCAACTCTGGCAGTATGTTCCAGCAGTAGCACTATCAATCACGAAGAAGAACTGATCTTTAAAGAGGAACATTCTCCTTTTGCGTCAAAACATTTTAACCAAATTCCAAGACATCTTGTTCTGATTTACGACGGTGGTGCACACCGTAGTATCCGGTGGGACTCAAAGCATTTTGCACCCTATGTCTCCGCCGATGTAAACGGAGAGACTGACTGGTTATTCGACGGTTTCTTATTCCTAGAAATCAAAGACGGGCAAGGACGGGGCTTTGCTTCCGGTTATGAAAAGCTGCCTGCAAGAAAAGCCGAATGGGAAAATCTTCTTCACAATTACTTCAGTGAGGGTAATGCCATTCATGCCCTGAATGAACAGATAGGAAATATTCGAAAAGACAGCAACGGTAACAAGAGTTTTACAAAAAGAAAAATTGTTTTAAGCCTTCCGGAACCCATCCCCGGACAAGTTGACTGGGGTATGTTAGATGGACGTCCTCTCCGCTTTTCAAATAAAAAGGATAGGCTGGACGCATGTAAATGGTATATCAACTATGCCGAGGAGTTTTTTCAAAATGCAAACTTCGAAAATGTGGAACTCGTTGGATTCTACTGGTTGGCAGAAGAAGCGACAAACAGCAGAGACCTTGCTATGGATGTGGCAAGTTATATTTACAGCAAGAAATATGATTTTTATTGGATTCCCTACTTCAACTCCGACGGATATTCAGAATGGGAAAAATTGGGATTCAATGCAGTATACTACCAACCCAACTATTTCTTCAATGAGAGCGTACCATACGAAAGATTACAGGAAACGTGCAACAGAGCCCGGAAATTCCAGATGAATCTGGAGATCGAGTTTGATGAAAGAGCACTGAAAAACAATAAGAATTGGGGGTATCGCCTGCATGATTATCTGGATGTCTTTGAACGGAACGGTGTTTTCGACTCCTTAAAAGTTGCTTACTATCAGGGAGGCGATGCCTTTTACCGGCTTTCTCACTCAAAAGAGCCTGCCGATGTTGAGCTGCACCAAAGATTAATCCAGCTTATTACAAAAAATAAAGAATAAGAAATATTTAACCTATGAATAGAAGAATTTTTTTGACCTATGCAGCATTGCTGGGTGGTAGTGCAGCTACAAATGGTTGCACTACCTTGCACCCGATAAAGAAATATCCTGAAAGAAAGAAACAAACGCTATCACGTGAATTAAATGCAGATGTTATTATTCTAGGAGGAGGAATGGGAGGCTGTGCAACTGCGCTTGCCAGTTGTCGGAATGGACTAAGTGTAATCATGACCGAAGAAACCGACTGGATTGGCGGGCAGGTGTCCCAGCAGGGAGTTCCCCCCGATGAACATCAATGGATTGAGACTCATGGCGCTCCACAGTCGTACAGGGAATACCGGAACAGGGTCCGCGACTATTACCGGAATAATTATCCCCTCACGGAAACGGCCCGCAACCGGGTAAATCTCAATCCTGGTGACGGAAGCGTATCCAGGATCTGTCATGAACCAAGAGTTGCCGTATCAGTCTTGACTGATATGCTTTCACCGTTCCTCAGTAGCGGAAAATTGAGAATTCTCCTGAACCATAAAGTAAGGAGCAGCGAAGTCAATGGAGACCGGATAATGAATGTTGAGGTTGAGAACATACAAACGGGAGACTGGGCTCTATTAACGGGTGATTCTTTCGTTGATGCAACGGAATGTGGAGACCTGCTTCCACTGACAGGTACGGAATACATTACAGGTACAGAATCGAAACATGACACCAAAGAACTGCATGCACCCGAAAAAGCAGATCCAATGAACAACCAGGCATTTACGATCTGTTTTGCGATGGATTATCAGCCAGGAAGAGATAATGTGCAGGATCCCCCCAAGGAGTATGACTTCTGGAGAAAATATGTCCCGGAAATGACTCCTCCCTGGTCAGGTAGACTACTCGATTTGTCCTACTCAGATCCGAGAACACTAGAACCTAAGAAACTGGGATTCGATCCTAGTGGAAAAAACTTGGATGGTGTACTCAATCTTTGGAACTACAGACGCATCATCAACCGACACAACTTTGTTGAAGGTACATATGATGGAGATATCACGATCGTAAACTGGCCCCAGAATGATTTTTTCCCGGGAAACCTGATTGATGTACCGGAAAAAGAATTTCAACGAAATATAGAAAGAGCCAAGCAACTTAGCCATTCTCTATTCTACTGGTTACAAACCGAGGCACCTAGGCCCGATGGAGGTAACGGATGGCGCGGTCTGAGACTACGAAGAGATATTATGGGCACAGAAGATGGCATGGCTAAGTATCCTTATATCCGGGAATCGAGACGAATACGTGCGGAATTCACCGTTCTGGAAGAACACGTGGGGGCAGAAAACAGACGATTGGTTGCTGGCAATATCAAAGGGAAACGTTCCGAAGCATTTTTCGACAGTGTGGGTATTGGATACTATCATATAGATCTCCATCCCAGTTCACGAGGGAACAACTATGTCGATTTTTCTTCGTTACCTTTCCAAATACCTCTGGGAGCACTTCTGCCTCAACGCATGAATAACCTGCTTCCGGCAAACAAAAATATTGGCACTACCCACATAACCAACGGATGTTACCGCCTACACCCCGTGGAATGGAGTATCGG
>DGZP01000074.1 GCA_002398565.1 Proteiniphilum sp. UBA4977 | reverse complement strand
TTTTCCACTTCGTCCAGTAACTTACGCACCTCTTCCACAGAAATATTTTCGTCTTTGATGAGCGACGATACCACGCTAAGGTATGAATTGTCAAAATATTTTCTTACTACATTTCTGAGTGTCCGGTTGCGGTATTCCTCTTCGCTAATGATGGCAAAGTAGCGGTACGTTGTGCCAAATGATTCGTGTGACACAAATCCTTTCTCTTCCAACGAACGTACGTAGGTGGAAAGCGTGTTGAAATGCGGCTTCGGCTCGGGATACATTTCCACGAGTTGTTTTACGAACAATGCCTCGTTTTCCCAGAAATAGCGCATTACTTCCTCTTCTTTGGGTGATAAATCTTTCATTCTTTTGAGATGTTTAGATGTCGGACTTCAGACTGTTGAGCTGACAAATAGAAAATAGTCCGATGTGTGTATTCTGTTATTTTATGTCCGTTAATTCATGCCGCAAAGTTAACTATTCTTTTTCGTTTGCAAACTAATTGTTATAGTTAAATTTTCAAACAAAAATATAAAATGGCTTATAGTCAGTGGTTTCATGAAAAATAATCAGTCGGCTTTAAGCCGACTGATTATTTACAAAGCTGTCAGATGCTTTGGCTTGTATTGGGTCGATATTGCGTTCAATTATTTCAACGGCCTACTCGCGGATGTGTATATAGCGTTCCGATACATTCAAGACGGGCGGAATTTGAAATATAAAAAAAGAAGTAGCTTTGTCGGTATAATAATTTATCCGGAGGAGGATATCCTCGGAATGTCCTCCATGGTTTACACCTGAATACATGAGGATATGTACATCTGCTGGCAATTATCGGAGCGATATACGCATCGTACGCATGGAAATAAAAGCACAAGATAATGCTCTCGCGATAAGGCGGCTTCCGGGTATACTTATCAGGGGATGGTGGTATACTTCATTAATAGAGAGTCGATTATTTATTAATCCTATTTTTGTAACTATTCTGTTTCTTCCTTTGTCAGGTCGAGTTTCTCGTCATCCTTGCCGCGGTCGAAGAACATCTTTTTCAGCGGATTTTTGCGCGCCTCATCGTAGAACAAGCGGTTCTTGAGGATGTCGATACCCATGTAAATGGCCTGGCGGAACGACTCGTCGGAGGCCAGGTTCTTGCCGGCGATATTGTAGGCCGTGCCGTGGTCGGGAGAGGTGCGTACGATGGGCAGTCCGGCGGTGAAGTTGACACCGGCATCCATGGCAAGGGTCTTGAACGGTATGAGTCCCTGGTCGTGATACATGGCGAGGATGGCATCAAACTCTTTAAAACGTCCCGATCCAAAGAAGCCGTCCGCAGGAAAAGGTCCGGCACAGAGGATCCATTTGTCCTGCGCTTCCCGTACGGCAGGAGCGATAATATCGATCTCCTCCCTGCCCAGCAGTCCGTTCTCTCCGGCATGCGGGTTTAGTCCCAATACGGCGATGCGCGGGTTCTCCAGAAGGAAGTCGCGCCTCAAAGAGTGGTCGAGCGTATACAGTTTCTCCAGGATCAGTTCCTTGGAAATTTTAGAAGGCACTTCTGCAATGGGTACATGCGTGGTGACCAGTGCCACACGCAGTACCTCCGTGGCAAGGATCATTAGCGCTTTCTCGTTGTCTTTTGCGAACCGGTCCTGCAGAAATTCGGTATGCCCCGGAAATTGAAATTTCTCCTGCTGGATACTCTCCTTGTTGATAGGCAATGTCACCAGCAGGTCGATCTTCCCGTTTGCCAGGTCACCGGCAGCCTGGTCCAGCGCAGTATAAGCCGATTCGCCCGCTTCGGCACTCGCGGTGCCCGGTTCAATCCTGATCTCTTCCCTGACGCAGTTCACGAGATTTATTTTTCCATCCTGCGATTCATCTGCTTTGGAAATAATATGGAAGTTCACCGGATCACCCTCCAGCATTTTGCGATAATAAGAAGCCGATTTGGATGATCCGTATATGACGGGGCGGAAGAGCTCGAGCAAGCGGTCGTCGGAAAATGCTTTCAGCAGCACTTCATATCCGATTCCATTGACATCGCCGTGCGTGATACCCACTTTGAGTAATGATGACATGTATATCTTTTTTGATTCTCTTTTCTATAAGTTTCTTCTGTGTTACCCTTCAATGACTGCCTCTTCAGGCTTGGGAATGCTGATGGTGTAGAGGGTGGCCTCCAGGTTGCGCATCAGGTTGCGCTTGTTCATTTCCGGTGCGTAGACGTACACCTCCACCACGACGACCATGCCGGTGTTGTCGTTCACGAAAGAGTGCATCACGAAAGGCCCTCCCATCATGTCGGTCGACATTTCCCACAATCCGCGCAGTTCGGCACGGAAGGTTCCGTCCATTACCTTTGTCCGGTAGTCGGGCGAGTAAATGCGTGTGGCAGTGGTCATTTCCGAATCGAAGGAGCCCTTGATATATTTTCCGAGCACCTTGTTGCGAATACTGATGAGTGAATCTTTTTCGAATACTTTCTCCGTAGTGTAGGGGAACTGGTAGATAACGATGTCCTGGCGTCCTCTCCCCGCATTGTTCGTAGCCCAGTAAAAGTTTTCGTGCTCGGTGACATTGGTCAGTCCCTTAGGTACATGGATATTGATCCCGAACACTTGCTGTGCACGGGAAAGGGGTGAGGGAATTTCCCTTTTCAGCCATTTTCCATTACGTTCCAGCTCTTTGGTTACGAAATAATCCACGATGTTATCCTTGTTTTCCGTCACAAACTGAGCAAAGCTGGCGCTGTCGGGGGCGTTGATATTCATGATCACCTGTCCCACGGCATACTTGTCGATTTCCGCCGTGAGCTTGGGAGCGCTGTAAATATTGGAGATGTCGGGTATAATGATATTTCGCGCCATCTTGAAGGTGCTGGTGAAGTTCTCCGGTTCAATTTGAAGGATGGTAAAGTTTGGTTCAGGCTGAGGCAATGCTTTTACATTGGAGTTGAGTACGTCGAACAGAGCTTTGCCCGCAGCACTTTCCCAGGCAGTATCATCCATTAAAACCATCATTTCATTGTTCGATCCTGATGCGGAGAGAAACCCTTCACCGTTGCACGACGTGAAGAGGGCAATGGTTGCCGCAAGGGCAAGTAAACCTGTAAATCGTTTCATATGGATATTTTTTTGGATTATCACTCATTTCACGATGGAGCATGTTGCTTTCATAAAACAAATATACAACTATTTGCGTGGAAATGAAATCTAAGCTCAGCTTTTTTCTCCCACCTTCGCCGTAGAGAGCATGCCGCAGGCAGCGAAGATGTCTTCTCCCCTCGAAGCCCGGATGGTACTGATAAATCCTTTGGCGGTAAGGAAATCACGAAACCTGACCATATTTTCGTGGGTGGAGGGGCGCAGGCTGCTCATCGGGATCACGTGGAAGCGGATGAGGTTGATACGACAGTCGAGTCCTGCCAGCAGTTTGGTCAATTCACGCGCGTAGAGCAGCGAGTCGTTTACCCCGTCGAACATGATATATTCAAAAGAGAGTCGCCGCTGGTGGCTCCAGTCGTAATCGCGCAGCATCCCGATGACCGATGTGACAGGTGCCGACTTCTCAATGGGCATGATGGCAAGCCGTTGTTCCGGTATGGGATTGTGCAGGCTGATGGCCAGGTGACATTTGCTTTCATCGAGGAATCGTTTCAGGTTGGAGGTGAGCCCGATGGAGGAGAGGGTGATTCGTTTGGGGCTCCAGCCCGGTCCATAGTCGGCCATAAGCAGTTCTGATGCCTTCTTTACCTGTTTGTAGTTGTCGAGCGGTTCTCCCATACCCATGAAAACAAGGTTGGTGATCTGTTCCGAGTCGGGTACCGAGTATACCTGGTTCAGTATTTCCGTGGCGGTGAGGTTGTCGTGGAACCCCTGCTTGCCGGTCATGCAAAAGTCGCAGTTCATGCGGCAGCCTACCTGAGAGGAAACGCAGATGGTAAGTCGCTCTTCTTCAGGGATGGTGACTGTTTCGATGAATTTACCGCTTGTTGTCTGAAAGAGCATCTTGCGGGTGCCGTCTACCGACGTTTGGATATCCAATGGTTCCGATCGTCCTACTTCGAATTTTTCCGATAAAATCTCCCTGTTCTTGAGTGAGATATTGGTCATCTCGTCGATACTTTTTACCCGTTTCACATACACCCAGTCGGCAATCTGTCTGGCGGTAAATTTGGGAAGGTTCAGTACTGTGACGCTTTCGGTAATTTCGGCGAGCGTCATGCCGAGCAGATATTGTTTTTGCTCCATTTGCTGCAATTGTAATTTATACTGCAAAGATACGGAGTATTTGACAAAATGAAGCATTGTAAAGTAATATTAGACCTATAATATGAGTATATTAGGTGATGGTATGGATAATCACAAGACAGGATCCCGGAAGGTATCCGGAGGAAGCGGTGAAAAAGAAGGATATGATCTGAATAAATGGTTAAAAGTATTATATTTGTAATCAGTAATCACGCAATCTTCGGGCTTAAATTTATCAGTTATGCGAAATATTGTTTTTCTGCTTTTTTTTGTTCTTACAACGATGGGTGTTCAATCACAGGAAAAGCCGGTGCTTTTATTTCCCGGCGGTACACCGGGTGAAACGGGGAAGATGAAACAGGTAGATGACCTGAGTGGTAACAAAGTGGCCGGATGCCCCGTACTTCGTATTGGACATGTAGATGAGCCTACGCTCACCTTCTACCCGGCTCCCGCCGGTAACAACAAGGGTACTACCATCATCGTGAATCCCGGAGGAGGATACAACATTCTGGCATACAACCTCGAAGGTTCGGAGATTTGTAAACGTTTCAACAGCTTTGGCATCAACTGTGTGTTGGTGAAATATCGCGTGCCGCGCCGCGAGGGGTTGGAGAAGCATGCCGCGCCGCTGCAGGACCTCCAGCGCGCCATTGCCTATACCCGTGCTCATGCGGCTGAGTGGCAAATTGATGCCCGCAGGATTGGCGTGATGGGCTTTTCGGCCGGAGCGCACTTGTCGGCTGTGGCCAGTACAAACTACGGTGAGCGTACCTATCCGAAAGTCGATTCTTACGACGAGGTGAGCCTGCGTCCCGACTTTACCATCCTCGTTTACCCGGCATACCTTGCCGGTGAAAACTTCTCCATTGCACCTGAACTCAAGGTAGGTCGGGACACACCGCCCACCATTCTGATTCAGACGCAGGATGATAAGAATTATATTGACAGCAGTATCTTCTATTATTATGCACTAAAAGAGGCGGGAGTGCCTGCCGCGCTGCATATTTATCCCTCCGGCGGTCATGGTTACGGGCTGCGCAACACCGGTCATACGGTGAACGAGTGGCCCTTCAGGGTACTCTCCTGGCTACGCGATATCGGGATGATAGAAAAGTGAATTGGGGAACTGTCATGTGAACGAATCCTGATTGTCGTAACCGTGGTTACGTGATACTGAACAACTGTTTTTCCTAATTGATTGAAGAAAAGTCGTTATAAATTTAAAATAAAATGAGGGACGACGAAGAAAAAGCGACAAGCGACCGCCGGTGGCTGGCAGCCTATGTGAAGATGCACCACGAGAAGAAGGTGCGTGACCGGCTTCGGGAAATGAATATTGAATGTTTCCTGCCGGTACAGGAGGAGATACGCCTATGGAGCGACCGTAAAAAGAAGGTGGAACGGGTGCTTATACCCATGATGATCTTCGTATATGTGAATAGCGATGAGCAGCGCAGTGTCATCACTCTCCCGTCGGTGATACGTTACATGGTGCTCCGTGGCGAGCACACTCCTACCGTCATCCCTGTTGCACAGATGGAACAGTTCCGTTTCATGATCGATTTTTCCGACACGCCCGTCCGCTTCGAGAGTCAGCCGCTGCGCCCGGGTGAGAAGGTACGCGTAATCAAGGGATCACTTGCCGGTCTCGAGGGAGAGCTGATCATCGCGGATGGTAAATCGGGTGTTGCCATTCGCATCAATCAGCTCGGTTGCGCCATGGTGGAGATGCAAAGCTCCATGGTAGAACGTATCGTGTAAAGACAATTTTTTCACTAAATTTGCCGGATGAAAAAAGTGTTCAAATCTGCCCGGCTGGAAATTTACAAGCCGGAACTTTCAGAGATGAAGGTCCTCCTGGCCGGCGGTGTAGCTGCAGGTCCCTTCTCTAATGTGGATGACTTCGTGAGCGAGCGCATCGACATAAATAAGCTGTTTATCCGGCATCCCGAAGCCACCTTCTATGCGCGGGTACGCGGTACTTCCATGCAGAGCGATTTCAACGATGGCGACCTGTTGGTGGTGGACCGGGCCGAAGAGTGGTCGCACGGCCGTATTGCCTTATGTTATATGGACGGTGAGTTCACCGTAAAAAGGATCAGCGTGGAGAACGGCGTATGTACACTGCTCCCTTCCAACCCTGCCTTCGAGCCCATTGTGATCACGTGGGAGAATACGCTGATTGTATGGGGAATTGTTACTTACTCTATCCGTAAACATTGATGATAGCGCTGATTGACTGCAATAACTTTTATGTTTCCTGCGAAAGGGTGTTCAATCCCTCGCTGCAGGATCGTCCCGTGGTCGTTCTTTCCAATAACGACGGGTGCGTGATTGCGCGCAGCAATGAAGCCAAGAAGGCGGGCATTGAAATGGGTATCCCTGCTTTCAAGGCTGAAGCCTTGTTCCAGAGGCACAAGGTGGCAGTCTGCTCGGCGAACTTTTCACTCTATGGCGACATGAGCCGCCGGGTGATGAGCATCCTTGCGAACTATACGCCCCGTCAGGAAGTGTATTCGGTGGATGAATGTTTTCTCGATCTCTCGGGAATACAGGACCTGAGGGCATACGGTTTACGTATGAAGGAGCAGGTGGGCCGATGGACGGGTATACCCATCAGCGTGGGTATTGCTTCTACCAAGGCGCTTGCCAAGGTGGCCAATCGTATCGCAAAGAAGTATTCCTTCCAAACCGATGGCTGCCACATCATCGACACCGAGGAGAAAAGACAGAAAGCGCTTCGCTGGCTTCCTGTGGAGGATATCTGGGGAGTAGGACGCCGCAATGCCGCGAAACTGCAGGCGGCGGGGGTGACCAGGGCCCTCGGGTTTGCCACCCTGCCGGAGTCGTGGGTACGCAAAAATATGACCATCACCGGTGTGAACCTGCAGAAGGAACTTAACGGCATGCCCTGCGTTGACTTTATCGACTGGGAAAAAAGCCAGAGTTTCTCTGTGACCCGCACATTTGAGAAAGAGTACGAAACGTGGGATGAGATTAAAGAGAGGGTTGTTACGTTTACGGTAATGGCTGCCGCGAAAATACGGAAACAACAGTCGATGTGCAGTCGCCTGTCGGTGTTTTTACAGACCAATTATTTTAAAGACGGGGAAGAAGCCCTCTCACGCAGCACGGAAGTGAGGTTTCCTTTCCCTACCTCCTCCACGCTGGAGATTGTGGATTTCGCCGTGGCGGGACTGAAAAGGATTTATGAACCCCGCCTTCGTTATAAACGTGCCGGGGTTACCCTGTATGATTTTACCGATGAGGATCAGCTTCAACCATTTCTTTTCGACGAAATGAATTCCGATCCCCGCCATAAGAAGCTGATGGATACCATTGATGCCATTAACCGTGATCCTTCTTCATCCGGAGTCCGCCTCGCCTCCCAGGATGTCCGTCGGTTTAAGATGCATCAGCAGCATCTCTCCAAAAAATATACCACCGACATCCGGGAGATATTGGAAGTCAAAAATATCTGAAGTGATATCCGCCGTTATTGAATACATCATAACACCTCACTCATCGCCAGGTAATCGGCCTGGTCGGCATAAATAAAGAGCAGCGAACCTCCTTTGATGGTGTTGATAATGGGTTTTGCCAGTTCTCTGGGTAGTGCCGGGCAACCGAAGCTGCGCCCCAGCCGCCCACTGGAGCGGATGACCGCTTCGCTGCAGTAATCGGCCCCGTGGATTACAATAGTCCGTGCCCGTGCTTGATCGTTTATTCCTTCTTCCAGTCCGTCCAGCAGCAACGAATAGCCGTTGCCTCCCTGATAGGTGCCGGCAGTGCGGTAAAAACCCAGTGAGCTTTGGTGGGAGCCATTCCGGTTGGAGAAGGAAGTGGCATAATTTTCCCCGCTGTTTCGACCATGTGAAACATAGGATACAAAAAGCACCTCTTTCTTTGTCATATCCAACACATACATCCTCTTCTCGGAGGAAGGAAGATTGAAGTCTATCAACGTCAGCAAAGAATTATTCTGTTTGTTTAACTTTTTGTAACCGGTATATGCTGCCTTAAAAGCATCAAAATGTATCACTCCCTCCAGTTTCATCTGTTCATAGAGAAACTCGCAACCGGACGAAGAGAAGTCTATTTTGGAAATCTCCTTTTTGCTTTCCCTCGTTCCTATTGGAAAAGAGAGGGCGGAGAAAACAAAAAATATTGTAGATAACAGGATGATACGCATAGTCATATTCAGAAATTGCACCGCCAAATATACTATTTTTTCTGAATATGACTGTTAATCAATTACAATAACGACCGATTGCCGGACAGTGGCCCACTCATATACAAATTTCGCGTGTGACGAAGCATTTCTGACGCACATATGAGAGCGGGGAGTGGTACCCAGCGAAGGGCTGTATTCAATGATGTTTTTTCGGGGATACTGAACCGGTACCCCATGGATATAAGCTCCGTTGGTAAAACGGGAGGCATAGGGGGCATAACCCGCTATTTCGCTGGTGCCGTCTTTCACATAGAGCATCTTTTCCTTCTTCTCCTGGATGGCAAAAATTCCGGTCGGTGTCTCATGGGCATGGGGTGGCTTATGGATACCCGAGGTTGCCGGATTCATACTTAATATATGCCAGGCTTCACCATTTTTTTCAAGGACAGCGATGTTCTGATTGGTAACATCCACCGCCACCACCTTGTCAAGCAGTATGCTGTTGCCCCATGAGATAAGATATCGCCGGGGTAATAAAAAAGTTCCTTCCATCGATACTCCCGTCACGGAAAGGAAGTCGGTAGTGTCGCTGCCATTGATTTTTACCAGCCATCCATCGCGGCCATACCGCACCAGCGTGGTGTCTTCATCCATTCCATAAAGAGGTACCGATTGATAACGTTCTACCCCATGTTGATCCGAAACGCGTCCATAGTCGTTTCTTACGAAATCCTTTATGGTGGGCGCTTCACCGTTCTTGTTTTTGTAGTTGCTTAACACACCCCAGAAACCTCCCCCGGCAACCGCATTCTCCACACGGGCTATTTCTCTTTTTATCTTCTCCCACTGAAAACGGCGGATGGTGTCCTGATAAGGGTACTCGTCATCCAGTGTGTACTGTGTGTACTGCAAATCTTTTTTCAAAGTAATGTCCTCTTGGGTCAGTTTTTTCTTTTCTACCGGAATATGGAGGGTGGAATCTTCCGTAACGACGGCGATTTCCCTGTTTTCGTTTTCATTTCGGTTGTCTGCATCGCATCCGGCCTGAGTTAACACAACAATTGAAAAGAAAAGGGTACAGAGATTTCTGATGTTCATTGAATGTAATTTTAATACTTGGTTTTCGGTTTTGGTTGTTCGAATGGTTTTGTGAAGTAAAACGTATTTTGCATGAAGAATGTTCATTTGTCCGGAGTTGAAAAGTAATTATTTATAACTGTGTATCTGTTATTTGAACAACTTTTTATACTCTATTTTGTTATAATCATCCGGTTTTTCATTTTAAAAATTATCACAATGAAAGAAAGAATTAAGAATCGCCGTTGTTCACCGAAGAAGAGAGAATCGCCTTGCAAATGACCGAGGAGATGACACGCATTGCCGATAAGGGATTGACAGAAGAAACATACCAGCGGGCAAAAGGAATTTTTACCGATCATGAAATTGCACAAATCATTGTGGCAATTGGTGTGATCAATATATGGAAGAGGTTTGCAGTTCCCACACACATGATTTTTGAACGATTTTAGTTGTCTGATTATTCTCACACTCAAAAACATTTTTTTTGCCGGAATGTTATATACGCAGCGAATAATCACAGCTGAAATTAAATTCGTTCAAATAAACAGATAAATGATTCAAGACGATTTACCTGCCATTTTCCGTGACTTTAATCCATTAGAAGATAAAATGCTCTCCCTCATCGATAACGATGGGCATGTAATCAACCCCAAGTATATGCCTGCGCTCGATGATGATGTCATTATCAATGCCTATAAACAGATGCACTATGAGCGCATAGCCGATGAAATGGCCATCTCTTTCCAACGTCAGGGACGTATGTACACCTACACGCCCAACCTGGGGCAGGAAGCCATCCACATTGCCGCCGGCATGCATATCAGAGAGGAGGATTGGCTGGTGCCGGCCTTCCGGGAGATGGGTACCCTGCTGGCGAAGGGAGTGACCATGAAAGAGATGTTTCTCTTCTATCTGGGCAATGAGCATGGAGGTAGTTTTAAAAATGCCAACCATACGCTGCCCATTGCCATTTCAATAGGGACCCAGCTACACCACGCCACCGGTATTGGATATTCTGTAAAATACCGGAAAAAGAAGGAGGCTGTCTTCACCTTTATCGGCGATGGAGGTACGTCGGAAGGCGATTTCAGCGAAGCGCTTAACTTTGCCGGAGTGTGGCAGGTGCCTGTCATCTTCACCATTCAGAACAACCAGTACGCCATCTCCGTCCCGGTAAGGTCACAAACCAGATCGGTCAACCTTGCCGTGAAATCGGTTGCCTTCGGCATTCCCGGTATCAAGGTGGACGGGAACGATTTCTTTGCCATGTACCTGGCCTATCAGACAGCGACGGCACACGCCCTGGCAGGCAGGGGGCCGGTATTGATTGAAGCGTTTACCTATCGTCTGGGAGCGCATACCACCTCCGATGATCCCACCAAATACCGTAAAAAGGAGGAAGAGATGGAGTGGGGGCTGACCGACCCGTTGATGAGGCTGAGGCGTTACATGGAGAAAAAAGGGATCTGGCACATCGATGTGGAGAAACTGACGGAAGAATATAAACAACAGATCAATACTCAGTTTCTCGAGGCGGAACAAAACAAGAGATATCCCCATGATGATGTGTTCACCCATATGTTTGTTGATATGCCGGAGGATCTGAAGAGACAAAAAGCCGAATACGAAGAATTTTTAAGCTGGAAGGAGAACAGGAGATGAGCGTAATGACCATGGTGAAAGCGATTAACAACGCTTTGGATATCAAGCTGAAAGAGGATAGTGGGGTAGTTATTTACGGCGAAGACGTGGGTGTGGAAGGAGGTGTCTTCCGTGTGACCGAAGGATTGCAGAAGAAATACGGGGTGGAAAGGGTGTTCGATTCTCCCCTGGCCGAGTCGGGTATCGTGGGGACTGCACTGGGAATGGCCGTGTCGGGACTCAGACCGATCGTGGAACTGCAGTTTGAAGGATTCACCTATCCTGCCTTTAATCAGATCGCTTCGAACGTATCGCGGATGCAGAACCGATCGAGGGGAAAATATACCGTGCCCATGGTGATCCGCTTTCCCTATGGTGGTGGCATCAATGCACTGGAGCATCATTCCGATAGTCCGGAGGCACTCTTTGCTCATATCCCGGGACTCAAGGTGGTGATACCCTCCTCCCCTTACGATGCAAAGGGGTTGTTGATTGCGGCCATCGAGAGCAACGATCCGGTCGTCTTCATGGAGCCCAAACGAATTTACCGGGCCATCAAGCAGGAGGTCCCGGATGAGAAGTACAGCCTGCCGCTGGGTAAGGCCAAAGTGATCCAGGATGGCTCCGATGTGACCGTGGTCGCCTTCGGTGCACTGATTCGGGAATGTCAGAAAGCCATTGCCATGGCCGAGGAGGCAGGTATTTCGGTGGAACTGGTCGACCTTCGCACCATTTATCCCATCGACAGGGAGACTATCCGCAATTCGGTACGGAAAACAGGCCGCATGGTCGTGGTAGCCGAGGCGCATGAGTCGTTCAGCGTGGGATCGGAACTGATTGCTATCACCAACGAGGAAGCATTCCTTTACCTGGAAGCGCCTCCCCGCAGGGTGATGGGCTTCGACACCATCGTCCCGCTGGCACAGGGAGAACCGTATTTCATTATTTCTCCGGAACGTATTTTTTATGAAATAGAAAAAACATTCAATTTTTAATCCGGCTATTACGGTTTCAACACCATTTTTTTAAAAAGAAAATCTGATGAGATATACATTTAATTTCCCCGATTTAGGAGAAGGGCTCGAAGAAGGTACCATTCTGGAATGGTATGTCACACAGGGACAACAGGTGAAAGAGGGAGATCCTCTTGTGCAGATGGAGACCGACAAAGTCGTGGCCGATATTCCATCGCCCCGGAAGGGTGTGGTTGCCTTCATGCACGGCAGCGTAGGCGATGTCATCAAGGTGGGCTCCCCGCTTGTTGAGATTGAAACGAATGATGACGTAGTGTACCGGGACAGCCAACCGTCTGAAACAAAAAAAGAGAAAGTAACCACAGAACCTGTTTCCGAGACTGATGAAGATGCCGGCGCCGTGGTCGGCACCATGGAGGTGGCCGAAAAAGATGTCATCATGCCGGAGAGCAAAGAAGGTGCAGGGGGTGATATCTCGCCGGATACGCCGCAACGCAAAGCCCTGGCCACACCGGTTGCACGGGCCATGGCCAGGGAGATGGGTATCGACATCAACAAAGTACCGGGAAGTGGCCCCTCGGGAAGAGTGAAAAGTGAAGATATCCTGAACTTTAAGACAGGGATGTCCATCCCCGTTTCTGTCCCGCAAAACAGTACAGCCAATGCCGAGGATGTGACTTACCTGCCATTGACCCAGATCAGGAAGACCATAGCCCGAAACATGCTGCATGCCAAACACAATGCCGCGCACATGTCGGTTTTCGAGGAGGTGGAAATCTCGGGATTGATGGCTGTGAGGGACAGGTATAAACAGAAGTTTGCCGAAAAAGGAGTGAAACTTACCTATCTGGCCTTTATCGTGAAAGCGGTAGCCATGGCGCTGAAGAAGCATCCACAGCTCAATTCGCAGATCGATACTGAAAATAGCCGGATGATTGTGCGTAACCGCTACCATATCGGTATTGCGGTGGATGCTCCCGATGGACTTGTGGTGCCGGTGATACGTGATGCCGACAGGCAGTCGATCTTCCGTATAGCACAACAGATTGAAGAGCTGGCAGACAAGGCCAGGAAACGAAAGCTTACACTCGATGAGATGAAAGAGGGTTCATTTTCTGTGACCAGCTTTGGCTCCATAGGCGGTATTTTTGCCACCCCGGTAATTAACTATCCGCAGGCAGGCATATTGGGTATCGGGAGAATCATGCAGACGCCCATCGTGAAGGATAATGAGATTGTAATTGGTCACATCATGCCGATCTCTCTCACGGTGGACCACCGCATTGTTGACGGCGGTGAAACAACCCGTTTCATTTATCACGTGATGGAATATCTCACGGATCCCATCTCTTTTTTAATGGAGGAATAGTTTTTTAAGGTAAAACCGATGTCATGAATTAAAAAAAATGTAAATTTGTCGTGAGACTGTGATTCATTTTTTTAAATATTTTTCATGAAACGAGCATACCTTATAATTTTCTCCCTTGTCTTTCTGTGTAACTTCATCCAAACATCCTGTCAGAACATTCCTGATAAAGTAGGTCTTCCGGATGAGACTAATCCAGCATCCAAGAAGGGAACGCCTTCCGAGGATGATATCCAGAAATTTATTGCAAACGGATGGGTTCGTTATAGCGATTTTGGAGCCAAAGGCGACGGGAAGACCGATGACATTACAGCTATTGCTGCAACACATCTGTTTGCCAATCAACACAACCTGACCGTAAAAGCCGACGACAAGGCAACGTACTATATCGGCCCTAAAAAACAAACGGTCGATATCCGGACAAATACTGATTTTGGTTCTGCCGCATTCATCATTGACGATACCAGTGTGGAAGACCGCAATGCACATGTTTTTTCAGTCAATTCCACGAAACAATCATTTAAACCTGACAATGTTTCTTCTTTAAAAAGAAACCAGAATAAACTGGATATTTCATTACCGGGCTCCAGCCTCGTGACCGTAACGGACTCCAATGTGAGACGTTATATTCGTTTTGGCCCCAATCAAAATAACGGCTCTGCGCAAACGGATGTGTTTGTCGTGGATAAAAATGGAGTGGTGGATGCAAATACACCCATCCTCTGGGATTTTGATCAGATCACAGATATCGTCGTGCTTCCGATCGATGAGACGGAGTTGACAATTACCGGTGGCAGATTTACAACCATTGCGAACAGGGAGGATTCGAAATACAGCTACTATGCCCGGGGCATTGCGATCAGGCGGTCGAATGTCATCGTGGACGGACTGGAGCACAGGATCACAGGTGAAGGGGAATACGGGGCGCCCTACGGTGGTTTCATCAGCATCAGTAACTGTGCCCATATCACGGTGAGAAACAGCATTCTGACCGGCCATAAAGTATACCAGACAATCGGTTCAGCCGGTGTCCCGGTCTCCATGGGTACCTATGATATAAATATCAACCGGGCATTGAACATCACATTCGAAAATTGTAGCCAGACGAATGACATCAACAATGCTGCATACTGGGGGATCATGGGATCCAATTATTGTAAAAACCTGGCGTACGATGGTTGTACCTTTTCCCGATTTGATGCCCATATGGGCGTGGCCAATGCCACCATCCGAAATTCAACATTGGGACACCAGGGAATAAATGCCATTGGCAGCGGAACGTTTGTCGTGGAGAATTCTACCATCCGCGGGTCAAACCTGATCAATCTTCGTTCCGATTATGGTAGCACCTGGGAAGGTGAATTCATCATCCGCAATTGCGCATTTATACCCCGCAATGTGAAATCGGGCAGCGTGAACCTGATTGGCGGATCCAATTCCGGGCAGCACGACTTCGGGTATACCTGTTTTATGCCGGAAAAGATCACCATAGAGAATCTTCAGATTAAGGATTCCGGCCATCCGGATAATTATAAGGGTCCCGCCATTTTTTCAAACTTCAACAAGGAAAGAAATGACGAGACCCATGTGGAAAAGTATCCCTATATCATCACGAAGGAGGTTATCCTTAAGAATGTGACTGCTGAGAGTGGCAAGCCTTTGAGAGTGAGTGACAATAGTTATATGTTCAAAGATGTGACTGTAAATCGATAACTATATTTAATACAACGTACGATGTATAAATTAATCTTTTTCCTATCCATTTTTATGATGTGCAACATACTGGGTGCTCAAGACATTCAATTACCAGTCCCCGACAAGACAGGGGGAAAACCGTTGATGCAGGTACTGAATGCGCGAAGATCAACTCGTGCTTTTGAATCCAAGGAGTTGAATATAAGACAAGTGTCTGATCTTTTGTGGGCTGCAAACGGATTTAACCGTGACGATAAACGTACAGCACCCACTGCTAATAACCGGCAGGAGCTGGAACTGTATGTAGCTTCCAAGAGCGGGATTTATTTTTATGACGCCCGGAACCACCTGTTGAAAGAGATAAAGAAAGGTGACTTCAGAGATAAAACCGGTACCCAGGAGTTCGTAGCCAAGGCTGCACTGAACCTGATTTTTGTTTCCGATATGGACAAAGCTTCCAGTAGAGAATATGCCTTTACAAGTTGCGGGTTTGTAGCACAGAATGTCTATCTCTACTGTGCTTCAGAAGGACTGGGTTCAGTTGTCCGCGGTTCGTTCAATAAAGATGTATTAAGCAAACTGCTGAATCTGAAACCCAGTCAGGAAGTTTTGCTGACACAGACGGTGGGCTGGCCGGAATAGGTTCTCTCTATGTTCTCAATTAATTTCTGTATTTGCAACAGGCGGGCAATGCATCGTATGTTGCCTGGTCGGCCTTGTACTTATCGGTATCGTGTCCGGCCTTGGCCACGGCCTTTGCTATGTCGTCGACCGACGTTTTATCGGGGTCGTAGTTCAGGTGTAGCACCTGTTTTTCGGTCTCCCAGCTCGCAAAAGAAACGCCTTCCACTTCCTTCGCCGCTTTCTCAATACGGTCCTTGCACATTTCACAACTTCCCTTTACATTCAACATGGCATGTTCTTCGTGGGCTTCGCCCGATGCCATGTGATCCGTTTCATTGTGTTGTGCATCCGTTTCCATGTACTCCATTTCATTATCTGGTGCCGAGTTGTTCTTGCCGGATGATCCGGAGTTACAGGCAATGAACAAGAGTGTACTCAGCGCGAATGTTGCTAAAATTGTTGTTTTCATCTTTGTCCCAATTTAAAATTTGAATATAATTATTATTTAATCCCTGTATTTGCAACAGGCGGGCAATGCATCGTATGTTGCCTTGTCGGCCTTGTATCTATCGGTGTCGTGTCCGGCCTTGGCAATGGCTTTGGCAACAGCATCGACCGATGTCTTTGCCGGATCGAAATCAAGATGTAGCTGTTTTGTCTTGATATCCCAACTTGCAGAAGTGACACCATTGACCGATTTTGTTGCTTTCTCAATGCGATCCTTGCACATCTCGCACAAACCTTGCACCGCCAGCATCGCATGCTCACCGCCCGCAGCGGCCTGCATATTGTGTCCCTCGTGTCCCGTGGCAGGTGCTGTACTTGCAGGAGTTGTTCCGTTCATCGAATGTCCCTCATGTCCTGTTACGGCCCGGCCCGCTTCATCGTTCATCATGCTGCGTTTTCCGGCCAGCTGGGCACTGGCATCAATGGTAAAAGTACCATTTGTCACAATTTCATCCCCATCGTGTATGCCTGACAATACCACATACGCATCTCCCAGTGACGGGCCCAGTTCTATTTCCCGAAGCAGGAAAGCGGGCGTTTCCGTATCAGGCTGTTTCACATAGACAATAGAACGCTTTCCAGTCCATAAGATGGCCGACTTAGGAATAACAACCTCATTGTTATATTGTTTAAGTGGCGCATCAATAAGGGCGTTGGCGTACATCTCCGGTTTCAGTTCCATACCCGGGTTGGCTGTCTCTACACGCACTTTGGCGGTACGTGTGGCAGGATCCAAAATGGGATTGATAAAAGAAATCCTCCCCGTAAATGTTTTTCCGGGCAGCGACTGAAGGGTATATTCCAGCCGGTCGCCCACCTTCAGAAAAGGAAGGTCGGACTCGTACGCATCGAAGATAGCCCATACCTGCGATAAGTTGGCTACATCGAAGAGTACGGTACCGGTATTGACATAATCGCCCTGGTTCACTTTCTTCGCAATCACCACTCCGCTTGTGGTGGCTACTACATCTATCAAAGGTGATGCTTCGCCCGACTGCTCAATGCGTGTGATCTGTTCATCAGTCAGCTTCCATAACCGCAGCTTCTCTCTTACTGCCTGTAAAAGAGCCGGCTGCAAGTCTTTCATCTTCGTGGCTTCTATCAGTTCCTGTTGTGCGTTTAACAGTTCAGGGGAGTATATGGTGGCGATGGGTTGTCCACGACGTACACTTTCGCCGGTAAAGGTGACAAACAATTTTTCGATGCGACCGCTCACGTGAGAGGTCTGTGATTGTGAGAGTCGTTCATCCACCTGAATGGTACCGTAAAGTTGTACCTCCTTCACCGGATTCTGTCTGCTTACTACGGTTGTTTGCACATTGGCAAGTGCGACTGCTTCAACAGACATCTGAATTGCATTAGGATCTATGGATGCGTCGCCGCCGCCCGTTGTCTGGAGTGGAATCAGATCCATCCCGCAAAGGGGGCAGTCGCCAGGTTCTTCCATCCTGATCTGTGGGTGCATGGAGCAGGTCCAGATGGTTGGTTCAGCTCCATGGTCATGTGCCTCTTCAATTGCTGTTTGACTTGACGATTGTTTTTGGTTGTTTCCGGAGAAAATAAGCCAGCCAAGAAACAAGCCGGTCAGCAGGATCAATCCATACCTGAAATAGGGATGCTTGCCAATCTCTTTAATTTTATTTTTATCCATAATGATGATGTTTTTTTTAATTGTTTGAACTGTTGAAAGAATGCAATTTTTGGATAGAGGCCACCTTTGTGTTGTATTCAGCGAGTGCCTCGGCTTGCCGCAACTGGTAATCGAGCAGCTGTCGCTGCACCTGAATCACGTTGGTGAGGTCGCTTTTTGCCGTTACAAACTCCTGTACAACCAGCTGATAGGTAACACGAGCCAGTTGTTCCTGCTTTTGGTAAAGTGTGGCCTTTCGCTCTGCATTGTCGAGCTGCTGTTTCAATTTGAACAGGTCGGATTGAAGTATATTCAACGTGTTATTGTACTTTTCCCGGGCCGATTGCCACATAAAGCGGCTCTCACGCTGTTGCGCCTTGTATTTATTCCGGTATATCGGGATGGTGATGGAAAACATGGGCATCACCATGTCCATACCGGTCATCCCGGGTGCCATTCCCGTATCCATCGAGGCTGTCTTGCTTTTGCCGATCAGCATATATTGTAATCCGATCCCGAACATGGGATAACTCATTTTCAGATCCATCTCTCTCTTTGCGCGATAAGCCTGTTCTTCTTCTTCGAACATGCCCAGCATGGGATTTTGACTTTCAATCTCACGCATGGATGCCGCTTCATCGAAAATAAAAGGCACTTTTGTGATTGAATCGGGTATGGTTACATCCATATCCAAGGGACGGTTCAGCAAAGCATTGAATTTTGCCTTTTCAGCTGCAATATCCGACAAGAGACTCTCCACGTTGTTTTCTATTTCAGCCATTTCCAGTTGCACACGGAGTACATCAGCCATGCCCGGGGCAGTACTACCCATACCGGAAGACATGCTGCCTCCCGAACTGCTCATGCCGGACATCGAGGAAGAGGTACCGGAAGAAGCCATAGATCCCCCCATCGAGCCCATTCCCGACATGCCACCGCCGGTAGGTGGCGAACTGCTGCTTTTTGTCGCCGGAGAAGGGGCAGGGACTGAATAACCCGAAGAAGAACCATTGAATGGAGATGAAACTTTGCGAAGGGCAAGCTCCTCGAGTTGTTTCAACATCTGCAGATTTTCCCGGTTGTTGTTGAGCTGCTCCATCAGTGTGGAAAGAATATACCACTGTGTATATACTTCCAGGTAGAGGTTATCCCTAGTCTCCCTGAATTTTTCATACGACATTTTGGCCATGTGGGTGGCTTCGGCTTGGGCGGCTTTCTTGGTGCCAAACCAGGGGAACATCTGCATAAGCGTGAAATCGGCTATCTGACGTCCACCCACAATATCCATCGGTTTTAGAAAAAAGCCGATATCCAAATTAGGATCGGGCCAGGCACCAGCCTGTGGTACCTTTTCCAGCGAAGCTTTGTAAGCCAGAAAATCGGCATTCAATCCTGGATTATTTCTGCCCGCCATCTCAAGGTATCGGGCGAGCGAATCTGCCGTCTGGCTCTTGAGAGGGAGGGTAATAATAAAACCCAGCAAGATGATGAATAAGCGGTTGATGTTATATTGTTTCATAATCTGTAATTTTAGCTTGTTGTTTTTCTTTCTTCCGGATTGCACCTTCTCTCCACCAACACTGCAGGATGGGTACGATGAACATGGTCATCATTTGAATTACCATCCCGCCAAAAGTAGGGATCGACATGGGAACCATGATCTCTGAACCCTTACCAGTGGACGTGAGTACCGGAAGAAGTGCAATCAAAGTAGTCGCTGTGGTCATCACTGCAGGTCGCACTCTTTTTTTTCCTGCATAAATAACAGTTTCCCTCACATCATCCAATGTTTGTGGATCTCTCTCCAAGAAGGAGTCGTGAATATAGGTCCCCATCAGTACTCCATCGTCGGTAGCAATACCGAAGAGCGCTATAAATCCAACCCATACGGCAATGCTCAGATTAATAGGTTGCATGTTGAACATGTCACGGATATTCATTCCTCCGATATCAAAATTCATAAACCATGGTTCACCGTAAAGCCACAAGAGGATGAAGCCACCAGCCAACGCCACAAATATTCCCGAAAAGTGAATTAATGAGGCCGTGATTGTTTTAAACTGGAAATATAGAATGAGCAGGATAACAAGAAGACTAATGGGTATGATAATAGCCAGCCGCTGAGCTGCACGGGCTTGTTGTTCATAATTTCCGGCGAAAGTAAAGGAAACTCCTTTTGGTAATTGTAATTCACCGTTTCTCATTTTTTCATCAAGCACCTTCTGGGCATCATGAACCACATCTACTTCCGCTTTGCCTTCTACCTTATCGAAGATAACATATCCAATCAGGTAGGTATTCTCGCTTTGAATCATCTGCGCTCCCCGCGTATAGGTTATCTCTGTTACATCACCCAATGGAATCTGCACACCTGTGGCAGTAGGCACGATGAGGCGTGCCAATTCATCCGGATTCTCCCTTAACTCGCGCGGATAGCGCAGTCGTACCGGGAAACGCTCACGATCTTCCACGGTGGTAGTCAGGGGCATCCCGCCAACAGCTGCACTGATGATCTCTTGCAGATCGGCCACGGTGATACCGTAACGGGCCATCTCCTGCCGGTTTAAGCTGATCTCGATGTAGGGGGCTCCCACAGCCCGATCGTAAAACACGGTAGAGGGAAGTACCGAAGGAACATCTTTCAAGGCTGTTTCAATTGCTCTGCCACCCTGTTCTATCGACTCCAGGTCGGGCCCGGATACCTTTACTCCCATCGGTGCACGCATACCGGTTGAAAGCATCACCGTTCTTGCAGCTATGGGCATTAATTTCGGTGCCGATGTAAGCCCGGGTAAATGGGATACATTGACGATCTCCTGCCATATATCGTCTTCATTCTTTATTTCCGGGCGCCACTGTCTGAAGTATTTACCACGTCTGTCGTGAACGAGGCTATCTTCAGATATCAATCGAAAACCATCTTCCGGATTATAGGTCGTCTTGTCGGTCAGAATAAATTCACCTTGCCTGTTTACCTTGAAACGTTTTCGATTACCGTTTTGATCCAGTATATATTCCGGGCGGTAGATGATGGTATTTTCAAACATTTGTGTCGGTGCAGGGTCGAGTGCCGAGTTGACACGTCCCCACTTGCCCACGGTCACTTCCACCTCCGGAATGTTACTGATCCTTTTATCCAGTATTCCAATGTAATCCATATTCTGTTCTATCCCGGTATGGGGCATAGTTGTGGGCATCAGTAGAAAAGAACCTTCGTTCAAAGTGGGCATAAACTCCTGACCGACTCCTGGAAAGCGGTTGCTTGCAGTCTGCCAAAATCCTGCCTGACGGAATGATTTCCATCCAACAGTTTCGAAACCTTTTGCCACGAGACCAAATGTTCTGTCGAAACCTTGCCAGATAACAATGCCAAACAAAATTGTCAAGATGGGAATGGTCATAAATTTCCATCTGTTTGCAAGACACCATCGGAGTATTTGCTCATAATAGATTACCATCAACCACAATGCTCCCAGGGTAACGGCAATTATTAAAATTACAAAGAGAAAATTTCGTGGCGTACCGGCCTGTGTACCCATGGGCAACCACTCCATTGCAAGAAGATATGTTACAGCAAACAATACAATTCCCAAATTGAAATAAGTAGGAATTTTCCGGTTTTTCCACTTATGCGTGAAAAGGTTATTCAGACCCAATAATGCCAGCGCGAAAAATAGATAGTATCCTGTCATAATAATTAGCGTGATGCTCGCTGCAATCAATATGATGTTCGCTATTTTTCGAACCTGTTTAGAGGTGATCCTTATCGAGAAGATATAATACATCAGCGTGGGTATTATCATTATGCCGAGCATATATGCACTAATGAGAGCGAATGTTTTGGTGAATGCCAACGGAACAAAAAGTTTTCCTTCCTGTGCTTCCAGCATGAAAACCGGGATAAAACTTACAATTGTGGTAAGCTGTCCGGTAAGAACCGCTCCGGATACTTCTTTTATACTTTTGTAAATTAAATTCACAAAAGGTTTGCCTTTTCGAATACCCTTATTTTCCTCCATATCCATGTGCCTGAGCGTATTCTCGACAAATACCACTCCGACGTCAACCATGATTCCGATGGCGATTGCAATACCTGATAGGGCAACTATATTAGCTTGAATCCCCGCATATTTCATTATGATAAAAGTGGCCAATACGCCAATAGGTAAAATGCTGGAGATAACAACCGAAGCCCTGAGGTTTAAGACCAGAACAATTACAACGATGATGGCGATGAGCGTTTCATGTGTAAGCGAAGTCTCCAGCGTACCTATTGTTTCGTGAATCAATGCGGTCCTGTCGTAAAAAGGAACAACCGTCACTTTAGAAACAGATCCATCTGCCAGTGTCTTTTGCGGCAATCCTGCGTCCATCTCCTTGATCCTCTCCTTCACGTTGTTGATAACCTGAAGCGGGTTGGAACCATGGCGTGCCACCACCACGCCTCCCACGGCTTCTACCCCTTCCTTGTCGAGGCCTCCCCGTCTAGTAGCAGGACCAAGGGTGACGAATGCCAAATCCTTAATCTTTACCGGAATACCATCTCTTACGGTAACCACAGCTTCTTCCAGGTCGGATACTTTTTTTATGTAACCAAGTCCGCGAACAAGGTATTCCGCTTTATTGATTTCAACCGTTTCGGCACCAATATCGAGGTTGCTCTTTTGTATGGCATTCATTACATCCATGATCGTGAGATTGTATGCGCGGAGAGAATTGGGATTTACATCCACCTGGTACTCCTTCACGAAACCACCTACGGAAGCCACCTCTGACACTCCTTCTGCCGACATCAACGAGTATCTTACATAGAAGTCCTGCACTGTCCTTAACTCATCCGGATCCCAGCCGCCTGAAGGTTTACCTGTTTCAGGGTTTCTCCCTTCCAGGGTATACCAGAAGATTTGTCCCAAAGCAGTTGCATCCGGCCCCAGGCTCGGTTGTGCGCCCTGAGGCAACGTGCCGGGAGGCAATGAGTTCAGCTTTTCCAGAATGCGCGAGCGACTCCAGTAAAATTCAATATCTTCTTCGAAGATGATGTAGATGAACGACATCCCGAACATGGATGTGCTTCGGATGGTTTTAACCCCGGGGACACCCAGTAATGAAGTAGTCAACGGGTAGGTTATCTGCTCTTGTATATCTTTTGGAGAACGCCCCATCCATTCTGTCGCGACAATCTGTTGATTATCACTGAGGTCTGGGATTGCATCCACAGGAACCGGATCCTTTGGCAGAATGCTACCCCAGTTAAAAGGTGTAACTGATATTCCCCAAACTATAATAGTTATTAATAACAGGATAGTAATAAACCGGTTGTCAAGAAAATACTTTACGATTTTGTTGATCATAGAATATATTAATTGAATAAGTTTGCTATAATTGGTTAAGTTTCTTATTTAAAACACCAATGAGTATAAAGTGTTTATGTCTGTATAAATAATTGAATACAGGGCGGTATGGTGCATACAGATCTTCAGGTAAACATACATGTTACCTTTCACTGAATACAATATTCATTGAGAATCAAATACGGTAGATGCAGATGTAGGTCAGCAGACTTACATCTTGCAGGAAAAGTCCCTTGGATGGGAAATCTTTTAAAAAGGATAAAGTGTTTGTTTCGGGTTCCGATAATTTGAACAGGGGAATCAACAACGCTGCAGCCTCGTAAGAAATAGATGCAGTACGGGAAACAGATTGTTCGGTTTTGGTCTGATAATCATCGGTACCGGGTTTCAACAGTTGGGTATCACAGCATGATGCATGAGTATCATCCAGGGTGACACGGTGATCGGCCTCTCCTTTCGGGAGATGGCCTTGTAAGGGGTCTTTGTTTTCCTTAGCGGCATTATTCTCGCAGCATACTCCGGAATTTCCGGTGCCTTGCAGCAGGGAGAATGAATAAAGCTTATCTCCACAAAAATGCATCGCCAGTACGGGTTGCACGGCGGACATCAACATAAAGAGAAGCAATAATATGGCAGTAAATCTTTTCATTCTTCCTTTGGAATACCTGATCTGTAAAACAACAATTACAGGTATTTGGTTGCAAAAGTAAGAGTTATTTTTATTTTTAACAAAAAAACTGATTAAAACGATGAATGGGGACTCTGTATCGGAGTGACATTATAACTCAATGGCTGTCAATTCCGCCATCGCCAGGGCATAATCGCGTTCCGCTTCCAGCATGTTATTGAAGGCATCATAATAAAACGCTGCTTCAAGCAGGTAATCCAATAATGATATCTCACCTGCATCCAGTGCTTTTCTGAGGAGCGGTTCGTTGCTGTAGGAAGAAAGTGCGTCGCGATATTTCTGTGCTGTTTCCCGTAAACCGGCCGACTGATTGAACAAGCTTTGCAGTCTGTTGTAAAATTGAATCCTGTTGTCTTCCAATGCTGACTCCGACGAAAGTACCTCTGCTTTTGCCTGTTTCACGCTGTTTTTATTTTCCCAAAGCGGGATGGAGATGCCGATTACAACACCTTGTAATTTTTCGCCCAGAATCCGCTCGGAGGCATATCCCGCACTCAATTTGGGTAACCCCTCTGCACGTCTGAGCTTTACCTGCTGTTTGCTGATGTCGACCTGCTTACTGAGATATTGCAGGGCCGGACTTTTGGATTCTGTTGCTGCGTACCATTCGTTGAAGTCTGAGGGCAGGGGAGTGATTGGTATATCTGTTTCGTTAAACTGAATCTCTTTTCCTCCGTTCAAAGATTTTAATTCATTGAGGAGTGCTTGCCGTGCAATGTCTATTTTCTCTTTCTTACTTATGCAGGAAATAAGGTTCATGTAGACCTTATTTCTCTCAATAGCGTTCACTTCTCCCAGATCGAATTTTTTCTGATAAGAGTCGGTAATGGTTTGGGCTATCTCCATTCTCCTGGTATAATCTTCAGATAACGCGTTGTTATAGGCCAGCTCAATGATGACTTGTTTGGCGCGTAGCAATGTATTGATACGTTCTGACTGATAGAGTCGATCGATATTCTGATTTTCCATACCGGCAAGCTTATTCCGGTGAGCGTAAACTGTGGGAAAATCGAAAGACTGGGTAATGCCAAAGTCGTTTTGGTTACCAATTTCAGGCGGTGTTCCCCACAGTCGCCCGAACGTTATTTCAGGATTTGGGAGCCAGATTCCTGTTTTATTGCCCAGCTTTTGTGCCTCAACCTGTTTTTGCAGCGCCTGCAGTGTGGTATTGTTGGCTTCAACTTCCTGTAATATTTTTTCTATTCCGTTTTGGGCATTGACGGGGATGAGTATACACAAAAAAAGCAGGGTAAATAATATTTTTCTCATATCGCTATTTATTCGCTCACAAATAACCGTTTACTTGAGAACAACGGATCACAAGTAAAGTTTAATTTTAATTTTCTGAGGCCGGCTTCGTCTCCCGGTGTAGGAATATGGGAGGAGTGCATTTCACAGTTGTTCAAATCGGTAAGTTTTTGCAATGCCATCTGTGCTGCCGGATTAGATATCGCGCTAATAGACAGGGCAATTAAAGTTTCTTCCACATCCAGACTCACATTTTTTCCGTTTAGGATATTCTTTTTCAGGTGAGTGACTGAGTCGATGATATTTTCCGGTAAAAGAACCATGGCATCCGGCAATCCGGCCAAATGCTTGGTCGCATTCAGGATCATGCTGGACGAGGCGTGTAACAATGATGAGTTCTTTCCCGTGACAATGGTTCCGTCGTGGAGTTCAACGGCTGCTCCGCAATAAATACCGCCATATCCCTTGCCCAAAAGTTCGGCATTTCTGGCTGCTTCCCTAGCTGGCTTTACTACACGCCGGTCTTCATCTTTCGCCCCTACTTTTTCCATGATCTCGGTATTGCGGTCCACCGTATCCTTACCTGCCCTTCCCATGACATATTCTACAAAACTTCTTAAGTGGCGGCGTATAATTTCCTGATAGGCAGCGCGCTGGCAAATTCTGTCGTCAATGATGCCGGAACTGATCCGATTCACTCCCATGTCGGTAGGAGATAAATACATGGATGATGAGCCGGTAATTTTTTCAAGTATCTTTTTCAACAGGTCGAAGGCTTCTATATCACGGTTGTAGTTCACCGCTTTCACACCGTAGGATTTCAAATGGTGTGTATCAATCATGTTCACATCTCTCAAATCTGCAGTTGCAGCTTCATAAGCGATATTCACCAGATGATCGGGCGGCAAATCCCAGACAGGGAAAGTTTCAAATTTGGCGTAGCCGGCTTTTAATCCTTTCTTGTTATCGTGGTATAAATTACCCAAGGCCGTTGCCAGCTTGCCACTCCCCGGCCCCGGGCCTGTAACCACAACAATTGGCCTGCTGGTTTCAATATATTCGTTAGCACCATACCCCTCGTCACTGACAATTACATCCACATTTTTCGGATATCCTTTGGTGGGGTAGTGCAGATATACTTTAATACCTTTCAGTTCAAGCTTATTCTTAAATACTACGGCAGCAGGCTGACCTTCAAAACGGGTAATTACTACCGCTGCCACATAAATACCATACCATTTCAGGTCATCGATACTTTTTAATACATCCACATCGTACGTAATTCCAAAATCCGCCCTGATTTTGTTTCTTTCAATATCACCGGCATAAATGCACATGATGACATCCACCTTATCCTTCAGATTTTGAAGAAGCCTGATTTTTACATTTGGGGCAAATCCAGGCAAAACACGTGCTGCGTGGTAATCATATAGAATTTTACCTCCAAATTCGAGATACAACTTCTGGTTAAACTGGTTGACTCTTTCAAGAATTGCTTTGCTCTGTTCTTGCAGGTATTTCTCGTTGTCGAAACCTACATGACTTGTTTTTTCCATTTTCCCGAATCATACATTAAAAATTCGGACTCAAAATTACCAAAATTGTCCGGGATCTAAAGAAAATTGAACGTTTTTAGTTAATATTAAAATCCAAAATCATCTATTACCACATCCTCGACTTTTTCTTTTTTAATTTTCCGTGAGCATAGGGCAAAGATACAAACAGAAAAATACGAAACTTGTCGCGCAGACGATAATTCCGTCTATTTTTAATATATTTAACGCTCTGGATGCTTCCAACCTAATACCATTTACTACTTTACGATAATCTCCAGCCTTGTCTTTTTTCCATAGAGCTTGGTACCCCCGTATATTCGAAACCTCCCATATCTGGGGTTTGGAAGGATTCTTCTTTTTTGTAAATAATAGTTGAGTTTACTTTACTTAAATAGGTCTTATTTATTAGAAAAAGTAAAAAATGAACCTTAAAAGCAGATTGTTACAAAATAACTTTTCAATATTTTGGATTTTTTAGAGCAGTCTCATGGTTCTAATGAACAAATATTTAATCGATTAAATATAAACCCTACATATTTAGACCGGAATTTATTCAACGAAAATTGAGAAATGTTTAGTCGATGGTATATTTATACAATTTGTTAGTTTTTTCGTATGATATGATAACAAATACAAACAAGGTATGATTATTTTTGTGTGAAATCTAAGAGAATTTTGCTTAACTCATTCGTTTGAAAGATATATATGTAACATGATTCTGATTTTAACCATTTGATCCTATGAAAATAAATTATCCGTCCATTATCAGGCTCTGTTTCTCATTTCTTCTATTTACAAATTTATATAGTTGTATAGAAGAGGTAAGTCCCCCTCTTGTCCCAGGTGATCAGATACTTTTTGCCACTATCGTAGAGGAGACAAACGGCACAAGAACATCACTGAGTGATGATCCCACCAACCGAAAGGTGGATGTCTTATGGCATCCAGGCGATGCAATTGGGGTTTTTGGATCAACAAGCGGCTCTAACGTCCGCTACCAGACAACAGAGAGCGCCATTTCCAGTGATGGCAGAACCACCCAGTTCGAGACTACGGAAGCAGCCCCATCCGGCGACCTTACCGCCTATTACCCATATCAGCAGGGGGCTTCAATCACTTCAGGTGCGGGGATGCAGCTTACAATGCCGGCAACACAGGGTTATGTCGCCAGCCAGACCGGTATTGTGAGACCCGATGCAACGGCCAACATGATGGTTGGTAAAGGGAAAGATGGCAACATTGCGTTTCGCAATCTGTTCACCATGCTGCGCGTTGGTATTGCCGGCCCGGAGGGGCAATCGGTAAAACAGGTTGTTTTTACCGACCTGTCGGGCAAACCGGTTTCGGGTGCTTTTTCCGTCATCTGGAATGATGATCTGCCTGAAACCATCTTTCCGGAAAGTGGAAGCGGCAATAATCTCCGGATTGTACTTGACTGCAAGGATGCGGTTCCTCTTGCCGAGAATAAGATAGCCAAATTTTATCTGATTGTACCTGCCCGTAATTATGAAAAGGGGTTTCAACTGGATTTTATCCTTGACACAGGAGGAAAGATCACCAAAACAATAGGGGCTACCGGGGGAAAGAATCTGCAACGGAACAGGCTTTATCCTGTAGGAGATCTTTTTCCTGATCAGGAAGATAAAATCAGCTACAAGATGCATTCACAAGCTTCCGTCATCAATGAAGAGCGGTACGACCTGATTCGCAATGCTTCACTCAATTTGGAGAACAATCAACTAACTTTAACAGTCGGGAATGGATTTGCACCCAAGGTAGATGAGATGATCCTGATCAACCGTACCTCGAAGGCACTCCCCAACGGGTATGTTGGAAAAGTGAAAACAATCAGCGGGGAGACGGTGGTGCTGGAGCCGGTGACCGAAATCACCGAGGTCTTCGAGGAACTCAGGATTGGTGATCCTGTCTGGAGCAACAGCGGGGGTACGCCTATTGGCGGAGGATATGCAATCGACCTGACCCAGTACATCACCTCCATTGAGAGACCCGACGGTAAACCGGTGGAATACACTGTTGACGGCTCATCCATTTCGATGGAGGTTCCCATCACCCGTGCGGAGGCAGAGGTGGATACAAAATTCAGCATGCCGGCATTGAGCCACGCCTTCAAGATTGACGACGGGAAAAATGCCAACAACAGCTGTGCCCTCAAGCTGGGTGTGCAGATGGATCTGGCAATGTATTTCCATATCCTTATTCAGGGATGGAGCCTGAAAGACCTGCACTGTCGTGTCAATCCCACGGTGAATCTCTCTTCCGAGTTCAATATTGACTGGGTATCGGATTCCGATCGCTTCGGTACCGAAATACCGTTTATCATTATCCGTACTGCCCCCATACCGGCCGGACCTGTGATGATTATCCCCCTGATCGAGTTTTTCCTCACCTTTGACCTGGAGGGCAAGGTGAGTCTGACTGCACAACTCACCTATAGCAAGGAGTTCTCGTTCGGAATGGCCTACAGGAATGGTGAGCTTAGCAACTACAGTCAGGTGGAACAACAGGAGGCCGACGCATCGCCACTGACATTCACACCCAAGGTACAGGTGGAAGGCAGTTTCGCAGCCGGGATCGCTCCCAAGGTGGGCTTCTCGCTCTGGGAGATCATACGTCTGGATACACGTGTCTACACCAAGGTGAAGAGTGGTGCCAACCTGAATTTCGACTTTGGATCTCCCTCCTTCGACCCCTCAATCTATAATGCCATCAGTGGCTCCAAGCTTTTTTCACAACTGGAGTTGTTCATGAAAGGGGGTGTTTTCGGATGGAAGAACAGGGAGCTGGCCACAACAGAAAGCAATACCCTGGAGTATCCCATCTGGGAAGCTTATTTCGTTCCCAAGATGGAAAAATTCTCAATCACTGCCGGGGGAGGAGAGATGGAGATCGCACTGGATATTTCCAACAAGCTCTTCTTTGACAGCGAGATCGGGATGAATATCTATGAAAAAGATGAGAAGAGCGGCAAGTTTACGGTAGAGGTCGGGAAAATGGAGTTGGGTGAATACAGCCGACCTCCTGCCGGTGAGAACAAGTATCAACTAAGGATGAAGGAATCCACCAGCCTGCCCCCCGGCAAGGAATACGAAGCCTGCCTGACGGTAAAGCTCGATGCTCCAGGGGGGCCCTACACCCTGGAAACAGATGTGCGCACGCGTTTCATCCCTCAGGAGGCCAGCATGACTCTGACCACCTCCAAAGCGGTAGGAAGCAAGATCGGATTGAGCATGTTGTCCAAATATGCCGGTTCAACCGGCGAGCAGCGTCTAAAGGTGTGGATCGACCTGAATAACAACCGAAAAGAGGATGCGGGAGAGCTGGTCAACTCTGATCTATCGTATGTGGAGTATACCATCCAGTCACAAACGGTCACCATCTACGGACCCGTCGTGAATTTCTCCTGTTATGGTAATCAGCTTACCTCACTGGATGTCACCAGGAATGCCGTTCTGGAGTCGCTCTACTGCTATGAGAATTTACTCACCTCCCTCGATGTGAGCAACCTCCCATCACTGGAGTACCTCGGATGTCACGACAACAGTCTGACAACCCTCAATGTAAGCGGTGCAACCATGTTAAGATCAATCACCTGTCACAACAACCAGCTTGTCACCGTGAATACAGGTAATTTGACGAAATTGGAAATGTTCCGTTGTGCCAATAACCGCATCACCTCGCTGGATATGACCAGGAATGAGTATTTGACAACATTGGATTGTGAAAGAAACCAGCTTGTTACACTGGATGTAAGCAAGAACAAGAAACTGATGCGACTCACCTGTACGGATAACCAACTGACAACCCTGAATACCAGCAACATTCCCGCATTGACGTGGCTCTCCTGTGGAAATAATAGACTTACCTCACTGATGCTGAATAATCCGGCATTGAAGGAGTTGTCGTGTCAAAACAATCAGCTGGGGTCGTTCAATATCATACCCTCCACTGCACTCACTTTCCTCAATTGTGCGAGAAACAATCTGACCACACTTGTTATTAGCCACAATACGGCGCTGACCTATCTCTATTGTGCCTTTAACCAGCTTACCACGCTGGATGCCAGCTCAAACAGAGCACTTCCTGCACTCAATTGTTCCTTTAACCAGCTGGTTTCATTGGTCGTTTCAGATCAAGGGGTGATTAAATCAATAGATTGTGAATCGAACCGTCTCAGGGGAACGGCCATCACGGAACTGATCACATCCCTGCCGGATCGTACTGGAGAAAACGCGGGAACCGTCGATTTTGGACTGACTTTCGAGGGTGATGTAGCTGGTGAGAATAATTTTACCAGAACGGACGAGCAGAATGCCAGAAAAAAGAACTGGTACCTCTACTAAATAAAGAAGAGAGTGAAAATCTTGTGATGTTGCTTGCATTTATTGTAATAGAAAAAAAAGAAACCGATGAAAACAGATTTTTTGATCCATGTTGTGATATTGCTGACGGCTCTTTTCTTATCCTGTAGTAGTGAACCGGGAGTGGATGTGCCGGAAGAAGAGAATGAGCAACCGGTGCTGACCGTTTCCGCCGCCCAAACCATCAACGTATCAGCAACCGGTGGCAGTTCCGTGATTTCGGTCTCAACCAACCAGGGCTCATGGAGTGCCGGTTCCAATCAAACGTGGTGCAAGATAAGTGACAAAACGGCGGGTCAATTTACAATCGCGGTGGATCCCAATGGTACTGCTGTTGCACGTGATGCCACAGTAACAGTCACTGCGGGCGCTGCACTCCCGCTGCAAATTATCGTGAACCAGCGTGCAAACACTTCACAGGATAGTGAGGATTTCGGTTATGGTGATGAGCAGAAATGGGATTGATATGTTGACAAAACAGGCAACTACAGATAGATGTTGGTCTCTCCGGTAATGTTAAAATCGATGGGAAGTGAAAAATCAGATAGTTTAAATCTCAGATTATTGCAAGGAATATCTTATTTTTACAATATGAATGGGTACAAGAGATAACCGGTTTGTTTATCACGATTAAATCAAAAAATCAATGGAATCAACAGCACAAAAATGTAATGATTGTTCCCTGAGGGCGAAGTATGACCGTAAACCCAGGTCGTTCGCAGGTCGTTTCTGGCGGTGGCACATTAACTTCTGTCCCGGTTGGAAAGCCTATTTTTCCTCCCTGACACCAGAAGAGAAAGATTTGGTCAGAGAGAAGTACCATTATAAAAAGCAGACTGCCTGAGGGACGGTCTGCTTTTATCGGTTCTGAGCAGTCAGTTGAGCTCCCTGACTATCTTGTATCCAGGATCACACTGATCGACCACTTCGTGTTTGGTTTCCAGGAACTAACCTCTTTTTTCTTCCAGCCATCCCAGGTCATCTCCTCGAGGGTGTTGCCAAAAGCAGTGATAAAGTTCTCAATACTGCCGTCACTTTGTGATGCACCAAAGCGGTAGCTCCGGTTGTTGCCGTCGGTATAGGTTTTTATGTAGGGGACATCCTTAAAACTGAGTGTGTAACTCTGTTTCTTTGTCAACGCCCCACTTCGGTTGTAAATGTTGCTGACGTTGGATGCTGTTCCCTTGATTATTTTCAGCGACTTGGCATCCATTTCCAGGGTAATCTCCCAGCTACAATCTCCATTGTCGAAGATATTGCTCCAGGTATTGGTATATGTTGATGAGGAGGTGAAAATTATTTTGTCCTTTACATAGCGGGAAGTCCCCTTCATTTCTTCAAAAGGTACAACCAACTCGTCGGCGAATGTCGCAGAATAGAACCCGCTGTAATTGTTTAATTCATCGATTGTCAGTTTAATCTTTCCGATTGCGAACTCCAGCTTCTCTTCCAGCCGTACGGTCATGGTCACGTCACTCTCCTTGTTGAAAGGGTGATAGTAGACCACGAAGAGCATATCTTTCTTCTCCTGGAGTGCCGCTACCTCTTCATACTGATAGGAGTCGAAAAACTCATCCACAAAGATGATCTCCTTTTTTTCATTGTCGTAGCGATATAGTTCACAGATCTGTCCTTTGCCGCCATCCATTCCGCCTTCCACCTTGATGGAGAGGGTAACCTTGTCGGGTAGCTTGTAATCAGGATCGATGCTGATTCGTTCAATGAATGTGGAATGAGGTTTGATACCAATAGGTTCATTACTTTTCACCTCATTCATGCTGTTGATGAACATCTTGCTGCGACCGATTCCCTGCAAAAGTTCCTTTACACCGTTGGCACGGATATAATCCTTGAGAAAGATTCCATACTCGATGAAAAGATCGGGAAATGCATCATCGAATGCATCATACACAGAGGTTGCACCGGCCTCCTGTTGTTTGTGCAGATTCACTATCTTGTCGTTGCCGTAACGATTGGCCATCCAGCGGACTAACCCGGCCATTCCATAGCCGTGGGAACCCTTATCTTCTCCTTCCAGCGGAGAGAAACCCTCCAGGGGGCAAAACTGGTTCCCATATTGCACGGAGGAGATCCCCTCCACGTAGAGGCTTTCCGCCCAGACGGCTACAGCCTCATCCATCCAAAGGAAATCACCTCCCATAAACGATTTGGTTACCACCCACCGGGGATCGTAATAGTATTGTACGAAGTGAGTCATCTCATGCATGACGGTGCGTTTGATCTCTTCTTTCTCTGATAGCTTCTGGCTGTTGATCACCAGCGAGTTCCAATCACTGCTGTAGCGGGAGGGAATAAAATAACCATAGGCATCCGCACCGTTCAGTTGCTTCACCTCCACCTGGATCTGTTTGTTCCGTTTCGAAAAACTGAATCCAATCGCTTCCAGCCGTTTGATGGCTTCCTCCACATGCAGTGCGATATCCCTGCTCTCTTCGTGATAGTAGCGGGGAGCAAATACCACACATTTCTGCTCAGCGGTGATGGCCCGGCTCTCAGAATCATCTGAGGTCTGATAATCCTTTACCAGCCCTACAATCAGTTCGCCTGCATCAGTGGAAATTTCTTCAAACGGCTCCAGCGTAGCTGTATAAGAATCACCCTCTTTCACCCCTTTGATCCATAGCGTGGAAGCACTCTCCTGCTGTGAACTGATCTCCACACCCGGAGCTGAGAAGCGGAAGTATACATCTCCCTGGGTGATCTCTGCATTGGCAGGTAGTTCCATCTTCAGGGGTTTGGAGAAGTTGCGCGGGAGCTTGATCTTGTAATAGGGGGAAGCCTCAAACTCTCCCATCACCACGCCACTGGCTTGTGTCGTAATTTCCATGGTGACAGACGTAGTGAATGCATCGGCCGGGACGACAATTGTGATTTTGTCCTTGAAAATTTTTCCTCCCGATTTATCCACTTTGTTGTTTTCTTCCGGACCTGTGTCTCCTGGCTTTTCTTCATTGGGGGGGTCCTGCTTACCCTTTTCTTCCGGGATCTTGTTGATCTCTTCCGGACTACTACATTGTTGTATGGTTACAGTGAAAAACAACAGGAGCAGTGTGCTCAGAAGGATGCTTTTATTTCTTGTCCCTTTTTTTGCGGTTTGTCTAAATGAAGTCATAGTATGATTATTTTGTTGTGCTTTGCAAGAAAGGAAATTTTATCAATGATCACACTAACAAACAAACAAAAAAGAATAACAAATCGTAAAAAAAGAACAATGTTATTTTGAAGCATTTTGGTGAAGCCACCGATTGGGGGTGGTACCGGTAATTTTCTTGAAGTTCCGGTAAAAGGAGACTTCGTTGGCAAACCCCGATTGTTCACTGATTTCGATCATGGAGGGAGCGGATGCGGAATCGGTCATCATGCTCTGTGCATACCCTATGCGATATCGGTTGATATAATCTGAAAAAGATAACCCCAGTTCCTGGTTAATGTGATTTGAAACATAGGTCCTGTTGCTACCCAGATGAATGGCAATATCGGAAATGTGTAAATCTTTCTGCCTGAAAAGCTGTTCTTCTTCCATCAGTCGCTTCAAACGAATGTCGAGGATGGTTGTGTCTGGATTGCTGGTCCTCTCTGTTTCGGTTTCCTCCATGCAGATATAATCAGCTTCCTTACAGAAATCTGTCGCGCTGAAATGTAGAGTGTAGGCCATGTAGCTGACCAAAAAAAGCATGCTTCCAAAAATGAGTGATGGGATTACCAGAAACCACGACTCGCGGATAAAGAACTCCCTGCCCAGCAGGTTGGCAGTGCTCGAGAAGATGGCGAACAGTATAAAAATTAGCAGTAATTTTTGTACCTGAGCCAGGGTCCTGTTTTCGGTGTCGGCATAATAATTGGAAACCTCCCGGTTGAACCGGGACAGCTTCTGATGCCCATAAAACGCAACCGGAAGCAGCTGCAGGATAAACAGTACCTTGGTGGCTTTAATTCTGACATTCTGAGCCTGTTCGGCAAAGGAGAGAAAAAATAAACCATCGGTTTTCTGAAAAAAATGATGATTTACAAAACTGATTCGCTCCGCTTCATTCAGCATACCATAGAAAATAACAGACAGCACACTGACAATCAGTGCTGGCAGGAGGACCCAATAATTCCTCAGACTAAACTGTCTGATGCTGGTAAGTCTGCAAATATAGAGATAGTAGAGCGGATAAACCGCCAGGGAGCAGAAGGTGTAGAAACTCTCAATCAGACTGTAGAGATAGATATAGCGATGAAAATAAACCGCGTGTGAGAAATAGAGAAAAGTACATGCCAGCAAGAAGTATGTAAAGAATTTTTTAGCTGGATCCACATGTTTCTTTTGGATGATAAATAATATCAGCCAAAAGAAACAAACGTAAAACGGTAAACCAGAAAAAAAATTCTGTAACATACGCGCCTTGTTTTCTTCTCAATACTTGTCTTTATCTGGTATTATGCAAGTAAACATACAATGATTTTACGCTCAGAATCCAAAATCATCTATTACCACATCCTCGACTTTTTCTTTTTTAATTTCAACGGTGTTTTGGATCGCCAATCCTTCCACATAAATGGCTTTAAAAGGAATGGCAGGACAAACATATTCGCATCCGCCACATCCGACGCAGATAGAAGTATCTGTTTCCGGAATGGTGAGTACGCCCTTGTAGGGAACCATGCGGACTGCCTGGGTGGGGCAGTGTTCCGAACATGCCCCACAACTTGTTTCATCGTAGTAAACAATGCAGTTTTCGATGATAAACTGCACTTGTCCCATCTGTGTATGATTTTTTTCTTCTTTTGTCAGTGGTTGTATTGCTCCTGTTGGGCATACATCGCCACAGATGATGCAGTCGTAGTTGCAAAACCCCCGATCGAAATAGAGCTTGGGTTGCATAATTCCCCCCGGGCCATATTCCAGGAAAGCAGGCTTTATCACATGACTGGGACACTTGCTCACACAAAGATGGCAGGAGATACATTTCTCCCGCAGGTGATCAAAGGAGGCAGCTCCCGGAGGAGCAATAGGCACCTGTCTTTTAAGTTCTCTCTTAGGAAGGAGCCCGTTGGAAACTTCCTGCGCAAAGAGTTTCCCTGCAGCCAGGCCCATGACAAGCGAAGCAGACAAAAACCGGCGTTTGGATTCGTTTACTGGCAGATTCTCCTTTAGATAAGTGTAGGCAGGTATGGTACTGGCAGCCTTTGTTTTCTTTGGCCTGATAAAGGAATATTTCATTGCATTGCGATTACAGCTTTCAATACAGTTGAAGCAGGTAATGCACCGACTGTAATCGATTTCCTTATTCTTTGAATCGATACATGACGCTTTGCATTTCATGGTACAGAGGCCGCACATATTACATTTATCGTTCAGGAAGCCGACTTTAAACAGCGAATATTTGCTTAATAAGCCGAGTGTTGTGCCCACCGGACAAATTGTGTTGCAATAAGTCCTGCCATTACGCCAGGCCAGATAGCCAATCACACCGAGGGTAATAAGGGCGGTTATCGATGAAAAGATACTCAACGAGTAAATACTTACCTTATAAAATAAGTAATTATTAAAGGAGGTAAAGATGGTTTCCAGTAAATTGTTGCCCGCGAGGTAGGCCGGACGAAACAAGTGTGTGACCATTCTTCCGTATGCTCCGTAGGGATCGAGTAATCCCACCAGAAAGGTAAATCCGAAAATGAATGTAACAACCGTGGCAACCAGGATACTCCAGCGGAGGATACTTTTAGCCTTGCTGTAGGTATATTTTTTTTTCCGGATGAACTTCTTTGACAGCCATGCTATTATATCCTGATAAATACCCATCGGGCAGATGGATGAACAATATACCCTGCCAAAAAGTAACGTGAGAAACAGCAGGGATATAAGAACCAGAATGTTGACAGCCAACAGTGCGGGTATGAACTGAATCTCCGCCAGAAAGCCCACACTTTCCGGAAGAAAATCCCTGAAGTCAAGAAAATAAAGAGTAATCAGGGAGAAAAGCAAAAGAGACAGAATAACACGGATTTTCTTTAACATGATACGATGGCTTCTTGAAGGGTCTATATTCGAAACCGTTTTATATTCAGGCTCTCGAGATTCATTGTTCCCACTCCCAGTTCCTGACCTTTGGAGATATGGGTCACTTTCTCAAGTGGCATCTCCCGTGCCTGGTTGAAGAAGTTGGCCGCAGCCGTATCGGCAGCGATGATATCCTGTGATATAAAAAGACCTTTCGAGAGTACCACGTCTGCGGGTGATTTTCCTCTGGGACCGCTGGTTTTCATCAGCCGGTAGGCATCCACCACGTTCAGGACAGGACGTTTGGCATAGGTACATACATCGGCAATGCACTGCTGCAGGTCGTTGGCATGAAAAAACCTCCTGTCCCACACGATACCCATGTAATTTTTCATGGAGATGGTCAATTGTGCACCTCCGTGATTTTTAAGTACGGGCACATTAATCCATTTGTCGCTGTCTACGATGGCCTGATGAATTTTTGCACTCTTGAGACTTTTCCCTTTGGGGATGCTGACGGATTTATAATAGGATTCCTGGTGTGCAGGTACCACTTTTGCTCCGGCCTTTTTCGCCGCCTCCTCTATACCGCTGTTGCTGTATGCTTTACGCCAATCGTCGCAGGTGTGATCAAAAACGGTTACTTCCGACGCGCCGGCATCGAAACAATGTTTGATGATCTCCGCCACCAGTTTCGGGTTGGTGTTGGCTGCCATTTCAACCGGCTGATCCCACCCGATATTGGGTTTGACACATACTTTGTCGCCTTTGCTGATGAAGGTTTTCATTCCTCCCATCTCTGCAATGGCTTTGCGGAACATCGCTTCGGGTTCACCGCCCATTACCGCAATCAGATCATATTTTGGTGCAGCATGGGTCGTCTCGAACGACTGGGCAAGAATGCTCATCGCGTCAGCATCCTTGATGGTGGTGATTGCCGCTCCGGTGAGGGCTATCGTCCGTAAAAAATTTCGTCTGTCCATATAATTAAATTTTGTTTTATTGATTTTCCAGTGATCGGTTCTGATTATCTCAAACTTATATTGATTACCTGCGTTATGCTGACAAGCACAGGCAGAATAGCCACAGACTATTCAAATATTTATCCGTAATCCTCCGAAAACGGTGGCGCCTGGCATCGGGTATCCGGCATTGATCTCATAATTCCTGTTGAGAAGATTCTCTCCTCTTAAAAAAAAGTTCAGCCAGTCGGATGCTTTATAATTGATGCGTGCATTCCATAACAGGGCATTTTCTTTTACTGGCTCAGGATTTACCTTTGTGTAGAGAGTCCCCAGGTACTGCAAGCCGGTGGCAAGATTCCAGCGACTTATAAAATAATCTCCACTCACGTACAGTTTATGTTCGGGTGCTCCCGCTATTTTATAGGTCATATCCAGCAGACTATAGTTTGCCGAGAAAAGGAAGTGACTTGTTACCCGATAGTTAGCCGAAAGTTCAAAGCCTTTGTTCTCGATATTGCCAGTGTTTTCCCATTTTCCAACATTCGGTTGTGGCTGCCGGATGATGTTATCTCCCTTGATATAGAAGAGGTTCAGGCCAAAACTTACTCTTGTTTCAGGAAACGATTGCAGCAGGGATATTTCATAGTTCATTAATCGTTCCGGCTTCAGTTCCGCGTTTTGGGGTGGAAACATATACATTTCGCGGATGGTGGGATTTCGGAACCCCTTGCTGGCGATCGCCTTTATGGAGGTTGTTACAGTAGGGGTAAAGCTGAGTCCCAGTTGCGGAATCCACTCCGACCCGCTTATTTCGTGGTGATCAAGCCGTATGCCGGCGTTCATGGTGAGCCGTTCACCCAGCACACTCTGTTGCAGATTCAGGTAGCCTGCTACATCGTTGAGATGCACATTGGCCAGATCTACATTATCCGCTTCATTGGGGAACCTGTTCCAGGCTTTACCGCCGAAACGCTGAAAATCGAACCCGGCAGTTGTCCTGTTCCCTTCAAAGAATGAATAAGACTGATAGGCTGAAAACCCAAACATTTGATCTTCTGAACGAAAACGATATATAGGCGGTGAAGCGGATGAAAGAATGGATATCCCGTCGTTTATCTCGTGAGAGCCAAAATTATAGAAAAATTTAATCGCTCCCGACATGTTGGCATATTCATTTTCCAATACTGCAGAAGCCATGCCGCGCAAAATATCGGCATCGTTATCAATCATAGGGTTTGAAATGGTTCCAGGATTTGAACTCAGTGTTTTCGACAGATTCACATCCACGAAACTACTCCAGTGTCGTGTAAAGTAATATCCCGCTTTGGCATACCCGTTGAATTGTTCAAAGTCCATATTTTCACGATGCCCGTCGGAGCGGTTATAACCCAGGTTCCCGTTTATATGAAACTGATTCTTTCTGAATCCGGTTGAAACTTCCGCACTTAGCGTGTTGTAGCTTCCGTAGGAAAGCTGTGCCGACTGATGACTGCCGTCAGTTTTCTGTTTTTTGGTGATGATATTGATCACACCCCCCATCGCATTGGAGCCATAAAGCACCGAGGCAGGGCCCCGTACCACCTCTACCCGTTCGGTCATCACCGACTGGTAGCTGTCGGCCAGCGGATGTCCCATTAATCCCATGTACTGCGGGTGCCCGTCGATCAGCACCAGCACTCCTGCAGTGGGCGCACCGCCGATGCCACGGATACTTATCCCGCCGGCTGCTCCTGCTGCCACACCGTATCCCATTATACCCCTATGTGAGATAAATAGTCCGGGTACCTCTTCAGTAAGCAGAGGAAGGAGAGAGGGTTGCATTCTCTCGGCAATTTTTTCTTCCGAGATTACCGTGATGCTCATTGGTACGTTTCGGAGATTTACTTTTGGCATGGTGCCGGTGACAATCACCTCGTCCAGGCGTACAGTATCGTTTCTTTCTGCAGGATGTCTGTTTTCGGCCGGTAATGGGATTGTAGCCAGCAGGCACATGCCTATGAAAACGATGTATTTCTTCATACTATCCAGGGAAATTTAAAACAGGTCTCGTTGTAAAGTGAATAATCGGCTTTTCCGTTTACAGCAAAGGTCTTTATAAGCTTTGCTCCATGTAAAAGATCGATGGCAAATTGTACAGTCGCCCCTGTTTTCACACGGTCCTCCACCAGTAGTACAGTCTTGTCCCTGTATTCGAAGTCAATTGGTGCCACCAGTTGTGGAGTATCGTACTTCGGTTTCTGGCCGGGGTCGCGCAAATTTATTTTTAATAGTTGTATCTCTATGTTTAGTCGCTGATTGATGATCGCAGCAGGTATTATACCTCCGTTGGCAATAGCAACAATCAGATCAAATGTTTCATGAAATGAGGTCTCACGAAACCTTTGCATCACTTCTTCGAATGATTTTTCTCCGATCATCACACTTTAGCCAATGCTCTTAGCACAAAATAACCGCCCAAAAGCTGGATGATCATGCCAGGCAGGCCAAGCCGAAAATCCTGGACGGCAACAGCGAAATTCTGTGTGATAGCCCATTCAACGCCGGTGCCGATCATCTGGTAAGCGAGGATGGCGAGCAGGATACCCACCAACGACACTTTTCCGAAGTGCTTGGCAGCCATGGAGGCAGCAACAGCCAGGATGGCCGATTTAATGATGATGGCGGGCAACACTGCCACGGGAGGCATCCCGAAGAGCAGGCTGTTAGCCAGGGGGGAGAGGATTGCCGTAATTAATCCCACATGAATGCCATATTTGTAGGCGGCAATCAGCGTGAAGAAATAAATGGGCAGAAAAATAAATCCACCCTGCGGCACAAGATGTGCCAGCTGTGGCAGCAGCAGGTTACCGGCAATGAAAATAGCCGCGAACAGATAAGTCTTTGTGTTGGCAAGGTTGAGCGTGTACAATCTGGCTGTTGTTGACATAGTAAGTTTTAATTATATTGTTGTTATAGTATATATTATTCTTCGTACAAACATTTTACATAACTTACAAAACTATGCATAAAAAGTCGTATTCTGAGGAGTTGGGTTGTTATTTTTTATTTAAAAAAATAAAAAATAGAAATATGAAATGTTTACAGGAAATCATTCAAAAATGCATAGGCAGAAATAATTTCTCTTATTTGTATTTTAATCTTCAAAATAATTTATATGTGGCTTTAAATTCGATGTTAGTGTTCCATGATAAATAGCTGTTCGAGGCAAAATAATCATCGGAACGTGGATCATCAGGTTGTTTCTCCTTGGTTTCATACTTTGAGAAAATAAGGTCTGTCGCTGCTTTGGCCGACAATAGTAGGTGAGGTGATACATAGTAATATGCATTCAGAGATAATGTTGAATGGGAATGGCGATATTCCTGTTTGGTTTTGTATCGAGTGTCTGAGATGAGTGTATTCCGGTTTGCAATGTCTCTGTATAACTGTTCTTTGATACTTAGTTGTAAATGTGTCCGGGTATTGGGGTAGTATCCAAGGCCGTATGTAACCGGCAAATTTATTGTTTTGGTTTTATTATCTCCCTTACGTTCATTTCTGTACAAATAGTATAGCGATGTTTCCACAGAGTGTTGCCAGGAGAGACGAAACGGTCTTTCATAAATAAACGAGGTTCCTAAACTGAATCGGGGAGATGCTGCTTTGTATGGTTCTTGTTTGATTTCATCTTTGGTCACTACGCTGTGATTAAAATAATTTTGATATTGTGAATGAATAATAAACTCTTTTCCTGATTTTCTTTCAAATAAATCTCCGTAAAGCCACAAGTCGTAGAGTGTGGTGAAATAAGTTGCGTCAGGTGTCGTGAGATAATTTCCCGATACAAGTAATCGCTCATCTGTTTGGCATCTTTTTCAAAGAAAGAACCGTTGATATATAGATTGGATATGGTTTTTCTTGTGTTGATATGGGAGCGAAAATTTGAAAACTGATTTATTTCAAACAGATGCTTATCTTCTTTTTCAGCTTTCAACTGTCCGATCAGGTCAAATTCAAGTGAACGCCTTTTGATATCGGGAGTATAATAATCTTTCAGCGGATAGTCCTGGTAATCCTGCGCCCTGTCTTTAGAGGTCAGAAATTCGCCGGTCACATGTACGCTGTCGGCGTTGGGAGCCATTAAACGAAACGCAACGTTGTTGTCGGCATAAACCCCCGGATGGACTATTTCCCGTTTCTCTCCAGAAAGGAGATTTCCCCGTGCTTGCAGCTGAGGTGACAATATCAAGATTGCCAAAATAATAAAATAGTGTGTCTTCATTTGTGATTCAAATTTTTAAATTTCATCAGTTTGTTGTACAAAGACGATACGAATATAGCGATTCATTTTGAATTAATCACTTTGCAGGAGAGGCTATTTATCCCGTTTTATCAATATCTTTGCAATTGACTAAACTATACACATTATGTGGAAAGATTTGCTCCTTGTGGGAATCGGTGGCGGTATTGGGAGTATGCTTAGATTTGTTACTTCCCGACTTGCAGTCCGCTTTATACATCATGAATGGCTGTTTGTGGGCACCTTCATCGCCAATGTTGTAGGATGTTTGCTGATTGGTTTGTTTTCCGGCTTGATATTGTCGCATCATACTTATAATCAATCGTTTCGTCTTATGATGATTGTAGGTTTCTGCGGTGGTTATACCACATTCTCAGCTTTTGCCTTTGAAAATCTGCGTCTGATTGAGATGAATCAATGGGGATTGTTTACTCTTTATACCTCCGCGAGTATTGTTCTTGGACTCTTGTCGGTATGGGCCGGTATGAGGCTGGGACATTTAATGTAAAAAAGACGCCGGAAGGATCAACCTTCCCTCGCATGATAAAACTTTCCGATTTTATAACTCCTTAATTCGAATATTCCTGAATATGACTTTTGATCCGTGTCCGAGAAACCCGATGTGTCCGGACTTGTTGAGGAGTCCGGGATGTTCCCTTTTATCCATTGTTCCATTTTTGGACGCCTCGCGAATATTTCCGTCAAGGATGGTGGTTCCATTAAGAATCACTTTTATATTGTCTCCATCGGCGATGACTTCCTGGTAATTCCATTCTCCCACAGGTTTGAGAAATCCTCTTTTGGCAGGAATCACACCATATACCGATCCGTGATATTGATAAACCTGTAATTTCTCGTAGACAGGTGCTTCATTATCCAGTATCTGGAGTTCTATGCCCTTATAAGCGGCATCACCTTCCATGGGCGTACGGATGCCAAGCCCGTTATTGGCTCCCGGTGTGAGCATAAACTCGAAACGGAAAACAAAATTATCGAACTGCTCGTTGGAATAAAGATTACCACCCGAGCCCTTGCTGGGATGCAAGACAATGTTCCCGCTTTCTACCGCATAGTCTTTCTTGTTGCCACTCCACTTATCCAGGTTGGTACCATCGAAGAGGATACGGAAACCTGCTTTCTCCTCTTCCGCCGACAGCTTAAACGGCTCGGGACGGGGAATCTCCCTGATGTAAATATCGCGGTAAGCCACCCGGCTACCGTGAGACTGCAGTTCAATCTGTTCCATTGGAAAGATGGGTTGGCTTCTGTCCCAATAGTTTTCCAGTATCACGTTGTCGGTGACCAGTTCACCGTTCAACCATACCGATACCCTTTCACCCACCATCCGGATGCGGAAGGTGTTCCATTCCCCCACTTTCTGGTCGGCTACCACCAGTGGCTTGCTCGGATTTTGCTTGTTATTGTATAACCCGCCCGACCCAACCTGGGCGCCTACATTTACACGGGCAGTATCCCATATTTGTACCTGGGGCGTTCCGCGCAGATAAATCCCTGCATCAGGTTCCACTCCAGGATATAATTTCCAGTCGACCAGCATTTCGAAGTCGCCATATTGTTTTTCAGTGCAAAGGTTATTTCCCTTCCCGGTAAACAACAATTCCCCGTTTTCCACAATCCAGCTCTCCTTTGCTTCCCTGTCAGCTTTTATTTGTGCAGCAGTCAGTTCTTTCGGGCTCATTTTCGCACGTTTGATAGGATTTTCCACCAATCCTTTCCAGCCATCCAGATTCCGGCCATTGAAAAGGGAAACGTATCCTTCCCCGTTTGGATTTTCTGTCAGGTATCGTGTAATGGATTGTCGTTGGTAATCGGCATCCGGGTTGCTGAGTGTCTTCTTTACCTTGTTAAGGATGGCGGAAGTTTCCGCACCTGCAAATGCGGGGTTGTTGATGGCGATATTCATGGCTGCCAAGGCCGCAGCCTCCTTTAATGATGGCTGCTCCATGAAGGGCGCCACGAAAAGCATTGCCTGGTACTGACCCGTATTTCCCAATAGTTTCAGTATCTCGTTCTTCTGCTTGTCGGTCTGCGCAAACTGCATTGTTTCACGCAGATAAAGATACTTGATCGTTCCTGTCTGATCCGATTTTCCAATGGTTGAAATTAGCGCTTCAGTCACTTTCTCCAGTTCCTGGTTCTTTTTGCTCTTGCGGGCAATATCCAGAAGAGGATAAATCACGTGGAATGACTTCCAGCCGGTAAGTGCATTGAAGGCAGCGTCTTTTTCCACTCCTGAATCGGAAGCGTATGCTTTTGTAATGATATCCATAGCAACTGGTGAACCGCTGTTAGCCAGTGCCGGATAGTATAAATGTTTACGGGATGAGTTTTTCATCCTTTCGCTCAACAGTTGGAGCTGTTCTTCTGTGGGAAGGTAGTTCAATGCTGCGTTTACGGCTTGTTGAAGAGGCGTCACATAAGCGGGATCGGATTGTTCCAGCAGGGTGAATATATCCGGCAGGTTTCTGTTTGTCACGATATCTTTTAATGTAGTGGCCGCGGCAGATTTCACCTCCGCATTGTCACCGGACATCTGGTTATAGACAAGATTGTACTGACTTTCCATTTTCCTCAGGGAAATGAGTTCAAGGATGGCTTTTTTGCCCGAGTCTCCACAATCCCCAAATACCGATGCGAGAGGGTATGAGATATCTCCCTTGAATGTGGATAACGCCTCCTTTGCCACTGTGACGGTATGTTCATTCTCACTTTTCAGCAATCCTGCCAGGGCGAGAAGCGACTCATTTCCACCAATCGCTGCCAATGCGCGTGCTGCCGCCCTCTGTACTGTCTCTTCCGGTGCATTGATATGGCGTGCAATGAGTGATGCGGATCCCTCCACCTCATGGTTTGCCAGCCAGTAAATCAGTGTAGTTTGCTTCTGTGGTGATTTGGTTGCGGACAGCTCTTTCTGAATCAGGCTGACCGATTTTTTATCTTTTTCGAAAGGATAAACATTTAGTATCCCAGAGAGATAGACATTGTCTCCATTTTTTAGCGCATCTTTCAGCACAGTTTCCTTTTTTGTGGCCGGTTGCGCCAGAAGTATGCTCGTGACAGCAATCTTCAGGGACTGCTGATTCTGTTTCGCCGCAAAGGATAATATTTTTCCTGCCTCTTTATTCACCAACTTCGGGTCAGTTGCATTCAACCGTGCAAGCAAAGTAAGATAAGCTGCAGTTGCATTTTTCTTGTCATACGCGTAATTTATCTGCTCAGCTGCATCCCGTAACAGATTGAGCGACTCTTTTGTGCCGATTTGGGCGAGTGTGGTCAGCAATACTTTTTGCGATTTCTCCGAGTTGCTTTTATCGAATAGATTCAGTAATTCGGGCTCTGCTGCGGAGTAGCCTGCCTGGCCGATGGCGTTTACCAGATTCAACAGGATAGGGTCGGAATCCGTATTTTTTATTCCGTCCAGTAAAGCTGCGTTTGCTTTTTTTGTTCCGATACTTGCCAGAGCCATTGAAGCTGGACCGGAGAGTTGTTCATCGGTAAGAAGGTTTGACAAAACATCCACGTTGTCGTCCGTGGCGATGGTTCTGAGCTGACGGATCACAAATGCTTTCACCTCTTTGTTGAGCGGCTTTTGCAGTGCTTTCTCAAAGGCATTTGCAGCCACGTTGCGCCTGGCGTTGTCGTTTGCCACGAAATGTGTCCACCCGCTGATGGCATATTCCGTTGCTTCGTTACTTTTTTTCCCCGGAGGATTCATCCTGCCAATTAAATCGAGTAAACCCTCTTCGCCTGTAGATACCAGATCGGCGATGGTTTGATCGTATTTTTGGGGTGTTTCGGCCGGCAATTGTGCCAGTGCATCGGCCACGATGGTGGCTTTGGTCCTTCCGGCCGGCATTTGAGCCTGTGATTCGCCTGCAAGCAGCAGACCGAGACAGATGAAAAAAAGTTGTATATGTTTCATATGATTATTTATACTTTTTCATTATAGTGTATGGAATTCGCAAATAATCATGTTCTTGTATGTTAAACATGTTTGTGCTTGTTTCATACGGTTATTTATTATCATGAAATTAAATGGTCCACGGTGTACGGGTGGGTTGATTTACCAGCCGGTTTGCTTCTTCGTCGTTGACAAACATCTCCTTCACGGGATCAAATTCCAGCGTTCTGTTCAGCTGGAGTGCCACGGCACCCATATTTACGATGGTACATGACCGGTGTCCGTTTATTTCGTTTAGTGCATATTTCTGTCTGTTGTGTATACATTCAATGAAATTGGTATTTTGTGCCTCCGGCTCGGGAAAATCGGCCAGTTTCTTTTCCCAGTCGGGAATGTCGCATATAAAATTCTTGTATACATTGCCGTTTGGCCCTGATATGTAGGGAGTGTCGGGCTCTCCGTAATCTCCGCCCCAGAGAATGATCTGACATCCGTCGTCGTATGTGTAGGTGATTGATCGCCATGTCCCTACCGCATCGGGGTGTTGTTGGGGTGCATCGACCTCTACCTTCACGGGGCTGGTATCATCCTTACCCAGCATATATTGCACCGGATCAATGTAATGCTGTCCCATATCACCCAGGCCACCGCCGTCGTAATCCCAGTATCCGCGGAAGGTCTGATGTACGCGGTGTGTGTTGTATGGCTTGTATGGTGCCGGTCCCAGCCACATGTCATAATCCAGTTCTTCGGGAATGGGTTGCGGCTCCAGGTGTGTTTTTCCTACCCAATAAAATTTCCAGTCGAACCCGGTATGTTTGCTGATGGTCACCTTCAGGGGCCATCCCAGCATACCGCTGTCGATCAGTTTTTTCAAGGGTTTAACCGGTGTGCCTAATCCGTAAAAAGGATCTTTAAAGCGGAACCATGTGTTCAGGCGAAAGATATTCCCGTGCTGTGCAATCGCTTCCCGTACCCTTTTTCCTTCACCAATGGTGCGTGTCATCGGCTTTTCACAGAAGATGTCTTTTCCTGCCTTGGCTGACTCCACCGACATGATTCCATGCCAATGCGGTGGGGTGGCAATGTGCACGATATCCACGTTCTTGTCCAGGATTAAATCACGAAAATCATGGTACAGGTTTATTTTCTCTTTTACTCTTGCGGCAGCTTCCGTGAGGTGCTTTTTGTCCACGTCGCACATAGCCACTACACGGGTATTATCGTATGGGATATGGCTACGGCCCATTCCACCCACACCGATGATTCCCTTGGTTAGCTCATCGCTCGGAGCGACCATGCCTTTCCCCAGCACGTTTCGGGGAACGATGGTGAGCAAGGTTACACCACCCATTGTTTTTAAAAAATTTCTTCTAGAGGTCATAGATATTATAACATTTATTTAATTGGTGTTTATTTTATTTCTTTTATTAATATGCAAGTTAGTGAAAATTTAAAAAAGGAATGCCTAAATTGCGAAAAATATACTTCAAAAAGGTTTTTTCCTTATCATTATCTCCTATCCAGCTTTGATTTTCCTGTATTCCTGCTTGATATGACTTGTGTCATCTCTGTAATCATGCTTTAAATCATTTTTGTCTTGACAATATTTACAATTTTCAATTACAATTTTTGCAATTATAGAGAATAAAATGTGAATATTTTATTTATTAATCGCTTTATTAATCTAATATTAATTAAGGAGCCCTATATTGCCAATAATATAAAAAACAACTTAAATTGTATTTATGAAGAATAATGTTCTTATGATTTTTTTAGTCATATTGGTAGCATGTAGTGCAGACAGAAATCCAGATTTGACACAGTTTGTAAATCCTTTTATAGGAACGGGTGGACACGGACATACTTTTCCGGGAGCAGTGGTTCCAAATGGGATGGTACAATTGAGTCCTGACACTCGTATTAAAGGGTGGGACGCTTGTGCAGGATATCATTATTCGGACAGTACAATAATTGGATTTAGCCATACACACCTGAGTGGCACTGGTATAGGAGATTATGGGGATATTTTATTTATGCCGATGGTAGATTCTGATCTGATTGACAGAGGTGAAGAAAATATTCCTCGTTCGGGATATCGTTCTTCATTTTCACATGATAATGAAAGTGCATCTCCAGGTTATTACTCTGTTATATTGGACGATTATGCTATAAAGGTGGAGTTGTCAGCAACAACACGCGCAGGATTTCATCGTTATACATTTCCAGCTTCTGACGATGCGTCTATTTTGGTAGACTTGACACATAGTCTGCAAAATCATCAAAATACGCAACTTGTAATAGAAGTGCTGAATGAATTCGAATTAAGAGGGTTTAAAAAGACTAAAGGATGGGCAAAAGATCATCCGGTCTACTTTCATGCTAGATTTTCAAAACCATTTAATGCTAAATTATTTATTAATAATGAACCGACAGATGGAATAAAGGTAGAGGGGAGTGATATAAAAGCTCTATTAAGGTTTGATACCAAAGAAAAAGAACAGGTTTTAGCAAAGGTGGCCCTATCATCAGTCGATTACCAAGGTGCAAAACATAATCTGGAAGCAGAAATTCCTCATTGGGACTTTGATAAAGTTAGAAAAGATGCAAAAGCAACTTGGAATAGTCAATTGTCAAAAATAAAAATAGAAACAAAAGATATTGAAAAAAAGAAAATATTTTATTCCGGGCTTTACCATGCAATGATTAGTCCCAGTATATATATGGATGTCGATGGTCGCTACGTGGGACAAAATCGTGAAATTATGCAAAGTAGTGGAGACAACTACTATACAATATATTCGTTATGGGATACATATCGTGGACTGAATCCATTACTGACCATAATTAATCCAACGCTTAACAATGAATTTGCTGCAAATCTTTTGCAAAAGTACCGAGAAGGTGGATGTCTTCCCATGTGGGATTTGGCTTCTAATTATACAGGAACTATGATTGGATATCATGCCGTGTCTGTTATTGCTGAAGCATATCTTAAAGGAGCAAGAAATTTTAATGCGGAGGAAGCACTTGAAGCATGTATCCACTCATCAGAATTTAATTATGTGAAGATCCCATACGACAAGGATAATATGATCTTGCAAAAGCTTATGCCAGTTGCGAAATTATATAAAGATTCATTGGGGTATATCCCCGCCGATAAAGATATAGAATCGGTCGCAAAAGGATTGGAATACGCATACAACGATTGGTGTATAGCACAGTTTGCCAAATCATTAGGCAAGATGGAAGTATATGAATTATTTGTTAAAAAATCCCGGAATTATAAAAATTACTTCGATACAAGTACAGGTTTTATGAGAGGAAAAATGAGTGATGAGACCTGGCGTGAGCCGTTCAATCCACAAGCCTCCAATCATCGTAAAGATGACTATTGTGAAGGAAACGCATGGCAATGGTCATGGTATGTTCCCCATAATGTCCCCGATCTTGTTTCGATGCAAGGTGGAATTGATTCTTTTTCAGTAAAATTGGATTCCTTGTTTAGCATGACCTCCGAGATCGTTGGAGAGAGGGTATCTGGGGATATATCTGGTCTTATTGGCCAGTATGCACATGGTAATGAGCCCAGTCACCATATTCCTCATTTGTATAACTATATTGGAAAGTCTTATAAAACACAAGAATTGGTGGATCGCATTCTCACTACACTTTACTTTGATGCTCCTGACGGATTGTCTGGTAATGAAGATTGCGGACAAATGTCTGCATGGTACATATTGAATTCAATGGGTTTTTATCCGGTGTCACCCATCAGTTGCGAATATTCATGGGGACGTCCACTATTCGATGAAGTAAAAATTGCTTTGGAAGATAAGAAGCAAATACATATTGTTATAAAAAATAATTCGCCAGAAAATAAATATATACAAAGCGTGAAAGTGAACGGTATTGAAAATAATAATCCTTTTATATCACATGTATTATTAATGTCCGGGCCTGATATTGAAATAGTAATGGGAAACAAACCAAATAAGTTATTTAATACTATAAAACAAAATGGGTAACTAAAATTCAAGTGTATAATGAATAAATTACTTTTTATCTTACTTGCTTCATTGTGCGTTCACAGTGTAGCATTTTCACAGAGGTATTCTATTAAAGGCAAGGTAACGGATGAAGAAGGTCTAGGAATACCCGGAGTTACCGTCGTTGTAAAAGGGACACAGACTGGTACGAGTACCGATGTTGATGGAAATTACACTGTCAATATCCCTGAATCATCGCAAATTTTGGTCTTCTCTTTTATAGGGATGGGAACAGAAGAAAGAGCGATTGAAAACCAGAGAGTCATCAATGTGATCATGAGAACGGAAAGTCTGAGTATTGATGAAATTATTGTTGTAGGTTATGGCCAACAAAAGAAATTGTCATCCGTAGCATCAATCTCACAAGTAAAAGGGGACGATCTGAAAGAAATTTCCGGTGTGACAAATCTTTCAGAACAAATGCAGGGAATCATGCCGGGTGTAACAGTTATTAATACTTCTTCAAAGCCCGGTGACGCTTTTAATACGGATGTCTTTATCAGGGGTAAAGCAAGTTGGCGCTCATCTTCCATTCTTACTCTCGTTGATGGGGTTGAACGTGATTTCAATGACGTGGATCCAAATGAAATTGAAACAATCTCAGTATTAAAAGACGCATCAGCAACTGCTGTTTACGGAGTGAAAGGAGCAAATGGTGTCATTCTTGTTACGACCAAGCGTGGGTCACTGAAAGCTCCTGAAATAACTTTTGAAGCAAATTTCGGGATGAAACAGCCCACTACCAAACCGGAGTTTGCCGATTATGTTACTTCTATGAATAAATGGAATGAAGCTGTCACAAATGATAAGCAGTGGGATAAGTTAATTCCGCAATCTACTATAGATGCATGGAGCAATGCTTTATCGAGTGGAAATTATGGACCTTATAATGTATATTTTCCCCAAATAGATTGGTGGAATGAAATCGTTAAAAATGGCACATCACAAAAATATAATATAAGTCTACGTGGCGGAACTAATTTTGTTAAATATTTTACATCGCTGGGTTATCTGGATGACGGTGATATTTTTAAAACGAAAAAAAATGATTTATATGATCCTTCGTTTGGTTATAAGAGATATAACTGGAGAACAAATTTTGATTTTAACTTAAGTAAAACCACAGAATTGACAATTAACCTTTCGGGACACTATGGATATCGTAGTCAAATGGGGTATCATGCAAATCCACAGGAAAATTTAAGTACAGGCGAAAGAGGCTTTTTTAATTCAATTTATTTAAGTCCGCGAAATATTTTTCCGATTAAATACGAAGACGGCACATTTGGACTTAATTATGTTGGTGAGGGTAATCTTATTGCAAATTTTGATTTAGGGCAAAGATTATTTAAAACGAATCAAAACTTTATAGATGTGATCTTGAAACAGGAACTCGATTTTCTGATAAAAGGTCTGAAGTCACACGTGAAATTGTCATATAATACTGAATCAGGGACTTTGTCTGAGATTTCAAGATATGCGACAGGAAGTAACGATTATGACGCCAAAAATATTATCGGTTATCATCGTACCTATGATTATTCAAATCCTTTGCCTGAAGGTGGTTATGCGATGATAACAAACAAAAGATGGCCTGAAATTTTTCAGGGAGATAATCCATCTGCCCGCTATGACGATGTGATGAACGGAGGTTTTCAGAAAAATCTGTACTACGAAATAGGCCTTGATTACGCAAAAAATATAAATGGGCACAATATTACCGCAATGGCTGTGATGAACCGTTACGAATATTCAGGATTGAAAAATAATAGTTCAACAGGGATTCGCTTTCCATTGAGAAACGAAGCATGGGTCAGCCGTCTTACCTATAACTGGAGAGAAAGATATCTTGCAGAAATAAATGGTGCTTATACCGGTTCTCAAAAATTTGCCAGAGGTAAGCGATTTGGATTCTTTCCATCTTATGCTTTAGGTTGGAGAGTATCAGAAGAACCTTTCGTGAAAGATCTGATCGGAACAGAAATCTTGTCAAATCTGAAAGTTCGTTACTCTTCCGGTGAAATAGGGTACGATCAGTCGGCACCAGAGTATGCATATATTCAGGTTTACAGTAACATAGGAGGTGGAGTTTCATTTGGAGATTATTCAAGATATACTTATAGCCCTTTATACAGAGAAGGGGTTTCAGCCAACGAGAATGCGACATGGGAAAAAGCAAAAAAGCAAAACCTCGGATTTGATATCGGCATTATTAATAAATTGGATGTCACCCTGGATTTATTTAAGGAAAAACGGGAAGGAATTTTAATGCCGGTTGCTACTCCAGGCTGGGTAGGTATTGCAGAGCCGACGGGGAATATAGGTGGAACCAAGAATCATGGTTACGAAATTGAAACGACATGGAGAGATCGAATCAACAGAACTTTAGATTATTGGATTAAAGCCAATTATACTTTCAGCGAAAATAGAGTTGTATACAGGGATGATCCGTACAAAATGGATGATTATCTTAAAAATGCAGGCAAGCCAATAGATGTGAATAGACCGTTGATTGTGGCGGGATATTATGATTCTCTAGATGACATTTTTAATGGACCAACAACTAATAATACTGCCACTCAGAACAAATTGATACCTGGTGATTTTTTGTTCTGAGTGGCAGTATTATTAGTTGT
>DGZP01000024.1:4390-5373 GCA_002398565.1 Proteiniphilum sp. UBA4977 | reverse complement strand
ATTTAATGTGCCTTTTCAATTTAAACCTATGCGAAATACCGAAAAAAAACACTACTTTTGCAGTTTCAAAACAAGTTCATTTAAACAATGATAAACAGAAATTTAATTCGTATAAGGATTGTTCAGATTGTTTACTCCTGGTACCAAAATACGAATAGGGATTTGCGGAACACCGAAAAAGAGCTTTTATTCGGCTTGCAAAAATCTTACGATCTTTATTTTTATCTACTGCTGTTAATGGTGGAACTGACCAGGGCATATGAAAACAGGGTGGAGATGAAACGAAACAAGTATTTGCCTTCGGAAGAAGATCTGCATCCCAATACCCACCTGCTCGACAACAAATTCATGCTTCAACTCAGGGAGAACGCACAGTTTCAGAAACAGCTTACGGAACGCCCCATGATGTGGGAAGCCAACGAGGCATTCGTGAAAAATCTGCTGGATACCATCCTGGCATCTGACACCTACCGAGAATACACCGAAAACGCTTCTCCCACCTACGATGAGGATCGTGAGTTCTGGAGAAAGATCTTCAAGCAGTTTATCTATATGAATGAAGAACTGGACGATATTCTCGAGGATGAATGTATATACTGGAACGACGATGTAGAGATTGTGCAGAGCTTTGTCCTGAAAACAATCAAAAGGTTTTCCGAAGAGAAAGGCACAAATCAGCCGCTGCTTCCGATGTTTAAAGACGAGGAAGACAGGACGTTTGCCCTCAGACTGTTGCATGACTCTATCCTGAATGAAAAAAAATACAGGGAACTGATCGACAAGCATACCGACAAATGGGATTTTGAACGCATTGCCTTCATGGATCTTATCATAATGCAGGTCGCTCTATCAGAAATATTTACATTCGAATCTATTCCCACGAGCGTCTCGCTGAACGAATATATCGAGATCGCCAAATCATACAGTACTCCCAAAAGCAGTACATTTATTAACGGAATATTGGATGCCATTGTGCAGGAAAT
>DGZP01000024.1:3737-4126 GCA_002398565.1 Proteiniphilum sp. UBA4977 | reverse complement strand
AATTTATGAATATTTTATTACAGGCAGCTCCGGCCGGTGGAATGGGTGGTATGGGCAGTACACTGTTTATGATGGTGGCCATTATCGCCGTATTTTATTTCTTCATGATCCGTCCGCAGCAGAAAAAACAAAAAGAACTGCAGAAAAGCCGCGAAGCGATGAAGGTGGGTGATAAAGTGGTTACCTCAGGCGGTATCCATGGTAGAATCAGGGAAGTGGGCGACAGCTGGTTCCTGGTAGAAGTAGCCGACGGTGTGAAAATAAAATTCGAAAAAGCATCGGTCTTTGCCTCTTCAGCCGACGTGACTACGAACTAACCTTTTTGCCATGGGAATAAAGGCTTTCATCAGGAAATGGGCACCCAAAGCAGAAGCATATTTTTCCACATT
>DGZP01000024.1:0-3437 GCA_002398565.1 Proteiniphilum sp. UBA4977 | reverse complement strand
GATGTAGTATTTGACAATGCCCTGCCTGAATTCATAGAAATCAGTGTCGCCGACAACGGCGTGGAAGTGTTTCTGCTCGATGTAAGAAAAAAAGATTCATTGGAGATTGACGTCAAGGAACTAACCGCTGGGGGTACCTCCGAGCTTCAGGGCGATCAGTATCGCCAGCTCATCCGCTCCCGATTGGCTCCAAGCACGAACATACGGGGTTATTATCCCATGAGTATCTCTTTGGCCACCTCCAAATTGGAACGCAAGGAATTACGGGTAGTATTTGATGGCGAGATAACCACCAGCAGGGCCAACCTGGTGGCCGACAGTGCCTGGTTTTTTCCCGAAACGGTGATGGCCTATGGTTCGGGTGAGTCGCTCAAACAGCTAAAGACAGCAGTTACCGAATATACCCTGTTTAAAAACATCAGAGCCACCTCCCAGCTTCCAATAAGAATTAATCCTGTGAAGGATGTCAAGTTTGTACCGGCAGAGGTCGAAATCTATATTCCAGTGGAGGAATTCACAGAACGTACATTTGAGATTCCCGTCACTGCCACACATTTGCCGTCGGACCTCGACGTGAAGTTTTTTCCTTCCCGCGCAAAAATATCCTTCTCTGTAACACTGGAAGACTACAAAAAGATTACACAGGAAGATTTTGAAATTGAGCTCAACTACCGGGATTTTCACGAGAACGAAGGAGGACGGGTGGAACTGGAACTTACAAAGAGCCCGTCATCAGCTCACAACACACGGATTTCGCCCTCTTCAGTGGAGTTCCTGTTTGAAAACAAGGCCAGACATTGATTTTGTAAAGCTGTCGAAGGTGCATCACTCTTTAATTTCATTTTGAATGATTACAATCGGTATCACGGGAGGCATAGGGAGCGGCAAGTCGGTGGTCTGCGACATCTTCCGCCTGCATGGTATTCCTGTTTATGATGCCGACAGTGAAGCCAAAGAACTCAACGATACTTCTCTCGTGATTCGCTCCCAACTCATCAGTCATTTCGGTGAAGAATTATACCGGGAAGGCAGACTCGACCGTCGGATGTTCGCATCAATCATCTTTCAGGATAAAAAGAAACTCGCAGCAGCCAATGCAATCATTCATCCGGAACTGGCAAAGGATTTTCTGAAATGGTGTGGCAGACAGGAGCAGCATTCTCCCATGGTAATAATTGATGCCGCTCTGCTTTTTGAAGCGGGATTTCACAGATGGCTCGATAAAATAATCACGGTGTATGCACCAAAAGATCTCCGTCTGCAACGGACCATCGCCCGTGACCTGGCATCTGCAGACGAGGTAGAAGAGCGTATGAATGCTCAGCTGGCCGAAGACGAAAAGATCAGACGATCAGATTTTACTATTTGCAACGACAATCACCATTCATTGATCCTGCAGGTAGCAAAAATAATGAAGGAGTTATCCGAAAATATTGTTTCTTAAGAATTTTCCTGTAAATTTGCCGAGGGTTAAACTAAGTTTATATATTTAAATATCAAATCTATGATTGAAAAAATCGGATTTAACGCCGGAAAAGTGTGGACCGTGCTCGATGAAGCAGGTCGCCAGAATGTGAAGGAAGTCAAAAAAACGACGAAATTGACGGATAAGGACCTCTACGCAGCAATCGGTTGGCTTGCCAGGGAAGGAAAAATTTCGCTCGAAGAAGTAGAAAAAGAACTTTATATTTCGTTGAACTAACCGAAAACTACATTCTTGAAAGGAATGAATACAGAAAGAGGTCGCCATGACACTTCTTCAATACCATGCCCGATGACAAAAAATTACACCTGCAACTGGCACGGCTGTTCCCAAGAGAACAGTTATTTACAGACGAACTATCGCGTCTTACCAAAGGCACCGATGCAGGATTGTACCGGCTCATTCCCAAAGCTGTAGTAAAAGTAAACACCGAGGCGGAGGTGATGCGCCTGCTGCAATTCTGTCGCAGTAAAAAAGTTCCGGTCACCTTCAAAGCCGCCGGTACCAGCCTTAGCGGGCAGACCATATCGGACTCCGTGCTGATGGAGACAGGTGAGGGCTTCTCTTTTTCAGCCATCACCAACCACGGCGCCACCGCTACTTTTGGATGTGGGCTAACAGGCAGCGCGGCTAATCGCATGCTGATGCAGTATCAGCGAAAACTGGGTCCAAAGCCTGCATCGATTAATTCGGCAAAGATTGGCGGCATCATTGCAAACAATGCCAGCGGATCGAGCTACGGCATCCGACACAACAGCTACAATACCGTGAAGTCGATGCGCATTGTTTTTGCCGACGGTTCCCTACTCGACACGGGCGACGGTGAAAGCCGCCGCGCATTTATTTCCGCCCATCCGGCACTTATCAGCGAGATCACCCGGCTTCATCATGAGGCTACGGAAAATAAAGCTATCAATGACAGGATTACCCGCAAGTTTCAATTAAAAAACACCTGCGGCTATGGGGTCAATGCGCTGATTGACTTCGATGATCCGTTGGAGATCATTCAGCACCTGATGATCGGTTCCGAAGGAACACTCGGCTTTGTGTCGCAGGCCACTTTCGAAACCGTGCACGACGCACCCCTCAAAGCCACCTCCATGGCATACTTTGCCAACCTGCGCGACGTGAGCCAGGCCATCATACCTCTCCGTCAATGCCAGGTGAGCGCGGCAGAGCTCATGGACAGAAACGCCCTGCAGGCTGTGGAGGACCAGCCCGGCATGCCGGAGGAGCTGAAGTCGCTGCCTGCGGGGGCGGCCGCATTGCTGATTGACACCTCTGCCGACGATGAGACGACCTTGCTGTCTCAAATAAAGGAGATTGAAGAAAAACTGGCACACCTTCATGCCCTCAGGCCTATCAAATTCACCACCGACAAGCATCTCTACAACATCTACTGGAACGTACGAAACGGGCTGTTTACCTCAGCAGCTGCCACCCGCCCACCCCATACGGCCTGCATCATTGAGGATATCGCCTTCAGGGGAGAGGTACTGGGCGATGCGCTGACAGATGTCCGGACACTTCTCGTGAAAAGTGGATATGATGATGCGGTAATGTGGGGCCACCTGCTGGACGGAAATGTACATTTCACCATATTTCCCGATATGAATACTCCCGCAGGAATACAGAAATACGCCTCTTTCATGAATGACCTGTGTGATCTGGTAACGGTGAAGTATGAAGGAAGTCTGAAGGCTGAACACGGCACCGGACGCAATATGGCTCCATTCGTGGAAAAAGAATGGGAAACCGACATATATGCGCTCATGAAAAGGATAAAGAAGGCATTTGATCCCGATGGCATCCTGAACCCGGGTGTAGTGATCAACGACAACATGGATGTGTTCATCGGGAACCTGAAACAAATCCCCGAAGCCCATCCCATTATCGATAAATGTATTGAGTGCGGCTTCTGTGAGGTGGTCTGTCCCTCCAAAAACCTTACGCT
>DGZP01000106.1:19165-25087 GCA_002398565.1 Proteiniphilum sp. UBA4977 | reverse complement strand
AAAAACATTATATCTTGGTTATGGTAAGTATCGACTGATTCTGCGCCGGCCCGGGCAATCCTATGGAGTACCCCTTGTCGTTGCTGATCAGTCTGATTTTAATCGTGTTGTCTTTTGCCGGATCCACCGGGTTGGGCATCCACTGGATGCGGATGGGCATGTCGTATATTCCCGGAAGGAAGGTCAGGCTGTTCTCCTTGTTCAGCAGCCGGTAGTCCACTCCCTCCTTCAGCCCATCACCCACAATCACCTCATAGGTCACCGTCACCGTTTCGTTCGTGGCCGGAGTGCTCATATACACATTGTAGGTACCCACCATGTTGGCTTTTGCGGAAACCGTCACCGAGGATGCTTCGTTCACCATGATGTGAAAAAACTTCAGGTCGTAGGGAGGGTTCTCATTCAGCCCGCACGAGGTGCACAACAGGGCTGTGAAAACCAGGATAGGAAAATATTTTTTTATCAGTCTCATTGTCGTGTTCAATTAATTGTTTACCGTGGGATTTCCCTGCATGTTCGTGTTCGCATTCAGCTCCGACTGGGGAATGGGCAGCACAAACAGGTCGTTCGGATACGGAAGGAACGCCACGTTGGAGCCGGTACCTTCGCCCCTCACCAGATGATCGTTCATCCTCACAATATCGAAGAAGTTGTGTCCCTCGAAGCAGAGCTCCTTGGCCCTCTCCCTTTTAATCAGATGCAGCAGCTCCCCGTTGTTCGCGTAGTCGATCCGCACCTCCGACACATCTTTACCCAGGGCCCTGGCCAGAAGCGCTTTCAGGTCGCCTGCCGCCCTGGGCGCATCTCCTTTTTTCAGATAGGCTTCCGCCCTGTTCAGGTACATCTCCGACACCCGGAGAATAAAGGGATCGTATCGCTCCTGCTCGGGTGTGTAGTCCGTTTTTATCCGGTACTTCGTGGTGATCTTCTGCTCGTTGCTGTCGTCGGTCGCGAACAGTTGCAACCGGATATCTTCGGGGTCCGTATAGAGACTCATCAACGTGTCGGCAGCATGGACCATCGGCTTCCCGGAAGAGAAGAAGATGCCCAGCGACTTGCTTTTCAGCGTCCCGTTCAGGCGGAAGATCGCCTCCTTGCCGGCAGTCAGCCCATGATACATGGCCAGGTAGTCGTCTCCCCGGGCCAGCGGCACCGCCTCCATGGTCTTTGTGGCATAGAGGATGGCGTTGTCCCAGTCCCCCTTGTAGAGGTACACCCTGCCAAGCAGGGCCCACACGGCTTCTTTCGACACGTGGTAGGCATCCTGCATGGGCCGGTCGCCAAAGAGCCCCTCCGCCTCCTGCAGGTCTTTGATGATCTGGTCGAACACCTGCTTCGCCGTCGCGCGGGAAGGCAGATCGTCCGGTCCCGGCGTCACCAGCAGAACCGGTACCCCCGGGTGCGACGCATCGGCCGTATAGTTGTAAGGCTGGGCATAGGTCCTGTACAGGTCGAAATGACAAAGCGCCCTCAGAAACAGCGCCTGGGCCTGCACCCGTTCAATCTCCGCCTTCTGGTTCGGATAGGCATCCTTCAACGGCGGCGCATACTCCAGCACGTTGTTCACGTTTGCCAGTGCCTCCAGGATCTTTCTCCAGATATATCCCACGGCACCCACCTCCTGTTGCGGGTCGGAGGTGAAATTATACTGATCGATCATCTCCACGTCGGCGCTCACCACATTCAGGTCCACCATGTTGCCGGCCACCTCGGGATATTTGTAGAATTCGGAAGAGTAATAGCTGTACATCTTGCTGTAGCTTCCCGACAATCCCGCCTTCAATCCCGGCACGTCGGAGAAAAAGTTGGGCATCGTTGTCCTGCCCACCGTCTCCACCTCCAGGAAGTCGCACGATGCAACAAACAGCAGGAGGGAGCCCATGATTCCTATTTTCGATATTGACTTCATACGTTTATTTTTTTGTGCGCTATCATTAAAAACTCAGATCGATTCCCAGTGAGAAGCTTGTTTCCACCGGATAGCCGCTCATGGATTGCTTGTAGCTGTTTCTCTCTTTCTTGTCGTAGGGAGTCCAGACAAGCAGGTTGTCCCCGATCAGATGAATCTTTCCGCCCGACACGCCCACCTGCTTCAGAAAACGCTCCGGCAGGGCGTAGCTCAATGCAATATTTTTGAATTTCACGTGGGTCGTCTTGTAGATGTGGCGTGTAGAGCTCATGACCGACCGTGTGGAGGTACCCCAGATCGGTTTTGGGGAAAGCGCCACGTCGCCCGGCTTCTGCCAGCGGTCCAGCTGGTTCACCGACTGGTTTTCCGACATGATGTTCAGTCCGTCCGACATCACGTTCCTCCCGAAGGTGCTGAAGCCGTATCCTCCCAGCACATAGGAGAAGAGCGCCCTGACCGAGAAATCCTTGTAGGTCAGCTGGGAGGTGATTCCTCCGGTAAGGTCGGGCGAGGAAGTTTTCCAGGGCACCCTGTTCTGGTCGTTGTAGGTCCTGGTCAGGTTTCCTTCGCTGTCGTACCAGAGCGGCGCCCCGTCGCGGGGGTCCACCCCTGCCCAGCGGATAATGTAATAGGTATTCAGGTCGTGCCCCTCTCTCCAGATGTAATTTCCCATCACCTTCTCCAGGCCGTTGTAGAGTTCGATCAGTTTGTTCCGGTTGTGGGCCGCATTCAGCTCCACCCACCAGTTCATGTCCTTGCTGTTGAGCAGTTCCACGTTCAGCGTGGCCTCGATGCCGCGGTTCACGATCTCGCCCGAGTTGCGGTAGCTTCTGGTGTCGCCGGTCGTCCTCGACACATCGAGGTTGCTCAGCAGGTTCACCGTCCTCTTGTTGTAAGCCTCAATCTCCAGGTCCGCACGGTCGAACATCTTTATGCGCAGCCCGAGGTTGGTGATATAGGCTGTTTCCCAGCTCAGCTTCTTGTTGGGGCTGCCCGACATCGTTCCGCCCAGCTCGCCCATATAGTTGTGGCTTTCGCCGTATGAGTACAATCCCAGGGCTTCCTGCGACCCTATTCGCGAGTTGCCGTTCGACCCGTAGGAGAGTTTCAGTTTCAGCACGTTGATCTTGTCCGCATCGAAGAACTCCTCGTTGTGGATGTTCCACGATGCCCCGGCAGAAGCAAAGTTGCCCCACTGCGAGTCCGAGCCAAAGCCCGAGTTGCCATCCCTGCGCGCGTTCACGGTAACATAATAGCGCCGGTTGAAATCGTAATTGCCCTGCAGGAAGTATGAGAGCGACCTGGAGACACTCCGTCCGCTGCTGCCATTCCTGTCCACCGCATAGGAGACCTCCTTGATCCGGTCGTTGATGAAGCCCGATCCCCTTGCTCCCATGGTCCGCACATCCTTCGAGCTGGCCTCGAACCCGAGCAGCCCATTCACATGATGCTGGCCGAACGATCGGCTGTAGTTCAGCCGCTCTATGGCCGTCCATGTAAGGAAGGTGGCGTTGTTGCGGTAGGAGTAGCCTATCCCTTCGCCGGTGGTCGACATCCCCGACCAGTTGGTCCTTGCACTGTAGAGATCCTCGTTCAGTCCCTGATAATCGATACCGAACTGAGTGGTAGAAGACAACCCCTTCAGGATGTCATATTTCAGGATCGCGTTCACGTTGGTCACCGCGGCTTTCTGCTTGTTGTCGTTCTCTTCCCTCTCCGGCACGGAGTTTAAAAAGCGCGACGTCTGCCATACCGGGTTGCCGGAAGCATCGAGCCCGGCCAGTGTTTTGTTGTAGAGCCGAAAGCTACCGTCTTCGTTTCGCGGCGAGTAGATGGGCAAATATTCGTAGTAGTCGTTCCCCGGCACAAACACATTGTTGATGTTGTAGGATGCCGCGTAGATGAGAGAGAAGTCCAGCTTGGGCGTCATCTTCATTTCCAGGTTACCTCTCAACGAGTAACGCTCCTGGTTGTTGCCGATGACGGTCGACCGGCCATTGTAATACCCTCCCGAGATATAGTACTTCAGGTCGTCCCTGCCTCCCGACAAGGAGAGGAAGGCGTTGGTCTGGGTTCCGGTATCGTAGAACACCTTCGACCAGTCGGTATCGGTGGTGCTGTACCGGTTCATGTCGTTATCCTGAAAGGGGAACGTACTCAGGTCGCGTCCCGAATTCAGGTACGACTCCCGTGCCAGCATCAGGTAGTCGCTTCCGTTCAGCACCTTGAAGCGGGCGCTCTGGTTTATTTGGGCTACCCCCGTGCGCAGCGAAAGGCCCACTTTTGTTTTGCCGGCCGCGCCTCCCTTCGTGGTGACCAGGATGACGCCGTTGGCGCCGTCCGCACCGTAGATGGAGGTCTCCGTGGCATCCTTCAGGATGGTGATGCTTTCAATATCATCGGCGTTCATGTACGAGAGGGGGCTGATCGAGGTGCTCATTCCTGCCACCATATTTGTCCTGTCGCCACTGAAGATGCGGGTGCCATCCACAATCCACAACGGCTCGTTGGAGGCGCTCATCGATCCCTCTCCGCGCACCCTGAGGTTCAACCGTTGTTTGGTGCTCGAGGCGTCGTCCGAGTTGGGCAACACCTGCAAGCCCGGCACAATGCCCTCCAGCAGGTTATCCACGCGTCCCACCGGCAGTGTCTCAAGCCTTTCGGCATTCACCTGAAAGGCAGAGCCCACCATGTCGGTTCTTTTCTGCACCGTACCGTAGGCACCGATTACCACCACGTCGTCCAGCATGGCCACGTCCTCTTTCAGGGTGACGTCCAGCCTGCTTTTGCCGTCCCACACCCTCTCCTGCTTCTCAAACCCGATGTAGGAGAAGACGAGCGTAGCATTCGCCGGTGCTTTCAGCACGAAGTTACCGTCCAGGTCGGTCACCGTTCCATCCGAGGTGCCCTTTCTGACCACATTCACGCCAATCAGGCTCTCGCCGCTGGCATCTTTCACCGTTCCCCGCACCTCGCTGGTTTGTGCAAATGCCGGGAGGGAAGAGAGAGTGAAAAATAAAACAACACATCCCAAAAGATGTGTTTTCCAAAAGTTCGAACTTTTATCCATGTTCGCTGCGTATATATTTAACGATTATTATTGCTTGTACTTGAGATAAATACATAAAATAAGGTTACTTCCCTCCGGTTTCGCCCCCACATTTTACATGTTCATTCACAGCTACTTAATTTTAAGAAGCTGTAAAGGTAACAAAAAAACAGCAGCTGGCCATTCATTTTTAGCTATATTAACCCCGATTCTGCAAAAATTTCCCGTGCCCGTTCCAACCGGTCGGCCGAGAGCTCGGGCGTCTCCTCCAGCCGGTATTTTAATCCCATCTGCCCGTACTTGTGCGCCCCCATACGGTGGTAGGGCAGCAGCTCCACCTTTTCAATGCACCGGTAAGGCTTGAGGAACTCCGCTAACCGTTGCAGCAGCACATCGTCGTCGGTCCACCCCGGCACCACCACGTGGCGTATCCACGCGGGAATCTGCTTCTCCTCCAGGTAGTCCAGGCAGCGCAGCGTATTGTTCACTTTGGCGCCGGTCAGCTCCTTGTGCTGCACCGGGTCAACCGATTTGATGTCGAGCAGCACCAGGTCCGCCGCCTCCAGCGTGTCGCGCGCGGCAGGAGTAAATATCGCGCCCGAGGTATCCAGCGCCGTATGAATGCCCTGTTCGCGGCAGAGCAGGAAGAACTCCCGCACGAAGTCCGCCTGCATCAGCGGCTCCCCGCCGGTCACGGTCACACCTCCCTTTGCGATAAAGTTCCTGTAGCGCATCACCTCCGCCAGCAGCTCCTCCGGTGTCAGCTGGTACTGCCCCGCGCGGTTCCTGTCCCAGCTGTCCGGATTGTGGCAATAGAGGCAGCGCAGCGGGCAGCCCTGCATGAATACCACGAAGCGTATTCCCGGGCCGTCCACCGTACCGAAACTTTCGAGAGAATGTATGTTTCCGATCATATTTTTTAGGAGTCAGGAGTCGGCGTTCAGGACTCAGCTTTTTTAGGATT
>DGZP01000106.1:16410-18948 GCA_002398565.1 Proteiniphilum sp. UBA4977 | reverse complement strand
CAGCTATCAGCTTTGGTAGTGAAAGCTTGTCAATTTTGGTGGTTAGCTTTTTAGGCTTCAGCTTTTCCCGAATGTGCGTCGAAGTCCTTCATTATTCGTTGGGCACCTGTCCGGCAAAGGTTTCGTAAAAAGAGAAGTAAGCGTAGCGACTTCTTCTCTTTTAGAAACCAAGATGATGACAAGTCAAAGAATAAGGACAGACGAGAAGCACATCGGGAAAATTTACAACATCTGATTTATCGTCCTCGAAATCACATCCAGCTGCTGTTCGCGCGTCAGCTTGATGAAGTTCACCGCATAGCCCGACACGCGGATGGTCAGCTGCGGATAGTTCTCCGGGTGGGCCATCGCATCCAGCAGCAGCTCCTTGTCGAACACGTTCACGTTCAGGTGCTGTCCCCCGTCGGCGGTGAAATAGCCGTCCAGCAGCCCCACCAGGTTCGCCACCCTCGTATCCCGCTCCTTGCCCAGCGAGCCCGGCGATACCGCGAAGGTATAGGAGATGCCGTCGTGTGCATGCTGGAAAGGCAGCTTCGCCACCGATGCCAGTGCTGCCACGGCCCCTTTGCGGTCGCGTCCGTTCATCGGGTTGGCCCCCGGCGCAAAAGGAGTACCGGCAGGGCGGCCGTCGGGTGTGGCACCCGTCTTCTTCCCGTAGACCACGTTCGAGGTGATGGTGAGGATCGACTGGGTCGCCGTTGCATTGCGGTAGGTCTCGTGCTGGCGCAGGTAGCCCATGAACTTCTTCGTGATGTCCACCGCAATCTGGTCGGTACGGTCGTCGTTATTGCCGAACGGCACATAATCGCCCTCCCGTTCAAAGTCCACCGCGATGCCCCGCTCGTCGCGGATTACCTTCACCCGTGCGTCGCGAATTGCCGCCAGCGAGTCCGCCACAATGGAGAGCCCCGCGATGCCCGTGGCCCTGATTCTTTGCACGTCGCCATCGTGCAGCGCCATCTCGAATGCTTCATAGGCATATTTGTCGTGCATGTAGTGAATCACCTTCAGCGCATTCACATACACCTTCGCCAGCCAGCGCATCGTCTGTTCAAACTTTTCCATCACCTCGTCGTAGTCCAGATATTCCGAAGTGACCGGCTCATATCTGGGAGCCACCTGTACACCCGACTTCTCGTCGCGCCCCCCGTTGATTGCGTAGAGGAGGCACTTGGCCAGGTTGGCACGTGCGCCAAAGAGCTGCATCTGCTTGCCTATCTTCATTGGCGACACGCAGCAGGCAATGCCATAGTCGTCGCCATAGTCGGGCCGCATCAGGTCGTCATTCTCATACTGTATGGCCGAGGAATCCACCGACACTTTTGCGCAGAACCGCTTCCAGTTTTCAGGGCTCTGCTGCGACCAGAGCACCGTGAGGTTCGGCTCCGGTGCCGGCCCCAGGTTGTAGAGCGTCTGCAGATAGCGGAACGAAGTGCGCGTGACCAGCGTCCGTCCGTCCAAGGTCTGTCCCCCCAGCGATTCCGTCACCCATACCGGGTCGCCCGAGAAAAGCTCGTTGTAGTCCGGTGTACGGAGGAAACGCACGATGCGCAGCTTGATGATCAGCTGATCTATCAGCTCCTGGGCTTCCGTCTCGGAGATCAGCCCTTCGCGCAGGTCCTTCTCGATGTAGATATCGAGGAAGGTCGATGTGCGCCCCAGCGACATGGCCGCGCCATCCTGGTCCTTCACGGCAGCCAGGTACGCGAAATAGAGGAACTGCACCGCCTCGCGGCTGTTGCGTGCCGGCTCCGTCACGTCGAACCCGTAGGCCTGGCACATCTTTTCAAACGCCTTCAGCGCTTTAATCTGTTCGCTCACCTCCTCGCGGCTGCGGATGGCATTTTCGGTAAACTCCTGTATGTCGAGCCGCTGCATGAATGCTTTCCGCTCCCCAATCAACGCAGTAGTGCCATAGAGTGGCACACGGCGGTAGTCACCAATAATGCGTCCACGGCCATAGGCATCCGGCAATCCCGTGATGATGCCCGACCGGCGTGCTGCCAGCATCTCGTCGTTGTATGCCGAGAAGACGCCTTCGTTATGCGTCTTGCGATAGCGTGTGTAGATCTTTTTGGTCATCTCGTCCAGCGTGTAGCCGTATGCATTCAGCGCATTCTCCACCATGCGGATGCCCCCTTTGGGGAAGATGCCCCTTTTCAGCGGTGCGTCGGTCTGCAGTCCCACCACCACCTCGTTCTCCCGGTCAATATATCCCGGGCCGTAGGTATCAATCTCCTGCGGGAGTTTCGTTTCGGCATCATACACCCCTTTGGCCTGTTCTTCGCGGAACATCTCCGTGAGCCTGTTCCACACCTTGTGAGTACGCTCCGTGGATGCCACCAGAAATGAATCGTCCCCTTCGTATGGCGTATAGTTTTGCATGATGAAGTCCCTCACGTTGATCTCTTTTCTCCATAGTTCACCCCGGAACCCCTGCCATGCATCCTGTTTACTGTTCATAATAAAATGTTTATATAATAATTTTTTTTTATATGACTAAAATATTTATTTTCAATGGTGTCATATGGAACTCGC
>DGZP01000106.1:13464-16165 GCA_002398565.1 Proteiniphilum sp. UBA4977 | reverse complement strand
TAATTCATGCTCGTTTCATATGTTAATTTACCCGCATCTTGCTGATAGCTGACTGCCGGCCATTGATTGCCGGCCAATGACTACCGAACGCCGACGGCCGCCCCCTATTTCCGATACAACCAAGCGTACACCATCCCCACCAGTCCCATACCGCCGACGATGTTTCCCAGTGTGGCCGGGATCAGGTTGTTGATGAGGAAACTGCCCCAGGAGATCTCCGCACCCGTATATATGGCCGCGGGAATAAAGAACATGTTCGCGATGGAGTGTTCGTAGCCCAGTGTTACAAAGAGCATTACCGGAATCCAGATGGCGATGCTCCTTCCGGCAATGTCCTTTGCGGTGAAGCCCATGAACATGCCCAGGCATACAAGCCAGTTGGCACCGATGCCTTTAATGAAGACACGCATAAAATCCTGATTCACTTTCTTTTCGGAGAGATAATGCAGATAAGAGTGCCAGGGGTCGCTGTCGAGGATCCCCACGTGGGCCGACAGCAGCCAGGCGATCAGCTGTGCCCCGACGAAATTAAAGAGGTAGGAGACTGCCAGTATTCCCGCCACCCTGCCTGGCGACAGTTCCTTCCGTTGCAGCGGAAAGGCAAGCCCCGCACAGTCGCTTGTAAACAGGTCGGCTCCCGTCACGGAGACCATGATCAGCCCGATGGGAAACATCGCCCCCGCCAGGAACTTCACCAGCCCCGGGTTTGCCTCACCCACTCCCGGCATGCCACCGGCTACCATCACGCTCAGCAAACCGCCAAATGCAATGAAGGCACCGCCCAGCACCGCCATAACGGCAAATTCGTGAAAGGGGCGTCTCGATTTATCCATGGCCGCACGTCTGAATGCGTCCGCAGCCTCTGTCGGAGTAAAATAGTTCATGCTTGTAATAACCTAAAACGAACCTAAAACAAAAAATCCGGAACCTGATGATCCGGACTGTTTCCCGTGATCAACCTGAACACGGATGCAAAGATAATATATCCTATTTAATTAAAGAAATTTTTCCTTAATAAATACCCTTCAGATACTGAATTTTTAAATGTCTCCACGGAACGTGGTGAAGCAAATCCCTCCTTGAAGAACGTCATGCACATTATTTCTGTATTTACAATACACCATCGAGGCGCTCTCACCTGATCCGTATTTTTTTTGTAAAATAAAAAACTCTTTTCGTTCTTCATTGATAGGTTCCCATTTTTCAATCGAGATTGTTTTTAACAGTTGAACAGTATTGAGAATAATAGTCTTGTGCAATATAGCCAACTCATTTTCGAAAACGATATCAAGTATTACAAAAGAGTATGTTGGTAGAATTTTTGGTAATAGAGTGAGACAATTACCCTTAATAAAATGAATAATTACATCAGAATCCAGAATTACTTTTGTTAATTTTGTGTTACACATGGTCATCACAACCTTCTTAATCATTATTCTGAGTTGGATCTACACCTATCTTCGATAAGAGTTCAATATAATGTCCCTCTGAGATCAATCCTTTATCGAAAAGTGTTTTAGCTTTTACACCGTAGTCACCTAATACCAACCCGTCATTTCCTGGCAGATACAACGAAATATCATAACCATATTCTCGGGCAGATCTGATTACAGGCATTTCTTTCAATTGATTAAATCTGTTTTTTGATATTAATCGTAAGGCGCTTAACCGAACTAAAAGAGCGTTTCTTGACACACCAAAGAAATGTTCTAATTTCAACAATGAAGCCATAGAAACCTCATTTTGCAATAGTTCCTCTTCAGGAAGCATACTTTTAATTCCAATTTCCGGCATCAGAAAGAGAGAAGAAAAAAAGTCGGCCTCTTTTTCTTGCTTTGACGAATATATACTTCCCGGATTGCAATAGTGAACTTCGAATGTTTCCTGCACATATAGATGGTATAGCTCGTGAGCGATCGTAAAGTGTTGTCTTCCCCTGGCATGGTTAGCATTGATTAAAATAAATCTACTATCATTCCTCTTCAGGCACATGCCCGAGAAATTATCTCCCAAAGATTTAAAAAGCGTCAGGATATTCAATTTCAAGAGCAATTGTTTAACCGGAACAGGATCATAAGGAGACAGTCCCCATTCGGTTCTCAATTCACTGGCTTTTATTTCACCCTTAGATCAATTAATGATGGTAAGGACGTAATCACCGGAACAATTACCAGCTATGCATTTAAAGCCGACGATATCACGTTTAAGAACTCCAAAAATGAAACAGTCTGGATGCAGATGACACGAAAGAAATAGCTTCACTTATGAATCAAACGCGGGCATAACCGAATACTTACCATAAAATGGCAGATAAAATTGCCACGATAGAATCTTTTGTCTATTTTTGAAACTCATAAAAAAATGTTACCTTTGCAGTCCATAAAATGAGCGAGTTAGAGAATAAGTCTGAGATAAACTATGATTCAGCAAAAATACTTCACGATAAGGCACATTATCCATCTGTAGCCCATTGTTCGTACTACAGCTGTTATCAGTTATTCAGACATATCTGGTTCTATAAGATGGGTAAAACTGACTCAGACTTAAAATTTATTATTGATCATTCAAAAAATAAAAGAGCTGAAAGAAAAGGATCCCACGATATCCTCATAAATGAGATTCAACTGTACATTAAAGGGAACAATTCAAGCGATTTCCATGTTATTAATTCAAATATAATGCAGCTTAAAAGATTGAGAAG
>DGZP01000106.1:0-13198 GCA_002398565.1 Proteiniphilum sp. UBA4977 | reverse complement strand
CGGTACTAAAAAAGTATTTACGCAAATGACACCTAACGAATTTATCATTTCAAAATTACAATCCTTTATTCACGATTTCCCTGAAACCCGCGTTCGGTACGAACATGATAAACTTTCAGATACACATTTTGTGGAAGTCGTGCCTAATGAAGTATATTATTTGAGTGAAAGATATATCGCGTGGGAGAGTAAAATGTTTGATGAGTTTGTAGATCAATTTCCGCACGAAAATATTGGTTTTATATCGGATGATGCCCTTGTTGGATTAGAGAATATTGACTTTGAACTAAAGGGACTTCATTTTGACATGCCTTGTATCTCATCCACAAAAAGTATTATAATTGAAGAGACGAATTTAGAAATATCAAGTTTTGTAAATTCAGTAACTATCCATGACATCACCATTTCAACCGATATCAATCATCACTTTAGTAACAATCCAATAAATGGACTCCCCGATATTGGGCAATTTACAAATTTGCCAAAAGCATCTTAGAAATGGAAAATGATAACAAAGATATGGAATCCGGCTTCAGGATACATAATATCCTTTTACTGGAGAGCGATTTTAAAAGGGTACCTAATGTTGTATTTGACGACCCTTCAATCACACATGACATTCGAATTGAAGGGGAAGTAACTGTAAATGCAGAAAAAAACATCGTATCTGTCATACAAACGCTCCATTTCTCTCAAATCTTAAACGAAGAAAAACAAATATCAGCTACCATTAAAATGATTGGTATATTCGAAAAAACCGGGGAATCGGTAATCGATCTTGAAAATTTTGGTAACGTAAATGGTGCTGCTATTATATATCCCTATATTAGAGAACATCTGACCAGCCTGTCAGTAAAAGCAGGAGTTGGCATTATCCTGTTACCGCCGGCGAACTTTACCGCTTACAATAAATAGCTTCAACTCCTCCATCATTGCCGGGCGGGCGCATACTTATAATACTACCTCAGCGCCAAATGACAATTTTGTAGAAACCCAAACAGGAGCATCTGGCAGAAATCGATTTTGTACTTCAAATCAATGACTCCGTAATACCTGTTGCAACTCCACTATTCTCCCAATGAAGCAATAGAAATCACGTTGACACCATCTGGCCGTGTATAACTCATTCCAGTACCTGTGATGATGTTTAAAGAAGTCGGACCCGATGATTTATCCTTATCAACCACTTCGTTTAATTTCAACAAATTGCTGGCTGCCTCATCATGCATCCCCACACCCAATTTTACTTCAAAAGCAGCCCAAACACCGCTATTTTGCCTGACTATGGCATCAATTTCCAAACCGGCTGAGTCGCGATAATGTGAGACTTCTGCATCATTGGCCCTTGCGTACATTTTTAAATCATGATAAACGAGCGATTCAAACAAGAACCCACAATATTTCAGATCTTTCAATAGCGCCTCTTTGGTTAATCTAAGCGCGGCTATAGCCAGGGAGACATCACAAAAATGCCGCTTTGGAGATTTCCGCAACGAATTTGCAGATCGTATATGCAGATTAAATGCGGGTTGTTCTTCAAAAATCATCAATCGTGACAATGTATCCAGATAATCAATGATCGTCGGCCGTGATAAATCAGCATCTTCCACTGTTTTCATATCTTTAGCCAACGTGGTATTATCCACCAATGTAGACACATTTCGTGCGATTGAGCGAAGCAGCATTCTTACTTTCCCCGGGTCTCTTCTCTTGTTTGAAACCCTGCTCATATCGATATCTGCCAACAAATCCACATACCCCCTGTTCAATAACAGGGCCTCTTCGAGAGGAACACCAATGAGGGCGGGCCAGCCTCCCTTCATCATTCTTTCAATGATTACTTCAAGGGAAATTTCATTCTGCGAAAAAGAGATACGATCTCCACGCAATAATCCTGACATACTCACCGCTCCCGTCGAATAACCCATCTCCCGCCACGACATTGTCTGCATTTCTACGATTGTAAAACGCCCCGATCCGCTATGCAGTCTTACCTCTTCGTCGGGATTTGCCGAGCCGGTGAGAATAAATTGTCCTTTTTGCTTTCTGTCGTCTACTTCATGACGCACATAATTCCATAATTTCGGTTGTTCCTGCCATTCATCCAGTAAGCGAGGAGTTTCTCCCACCAATAGCATTTTGGGATCAATCGACATGATTACAGGCACCTGTTCATCTCTGTCCACCTGTAAAATGCTTTTGGCAAACTGTTTTGCAGTTTCTGTTTTTCCGCATGATTTTGGTCCTTTAATCAATACAGCACCAGAGGCCCTCAATTTTTGCCCAATTTCAGATTCTACTATTCTCGGAAGATAAAGCATGTTTTTTGATACAAATATACGAAAGAAGTGCTATTTTACAAATTAATACGATACTGTTTTACAAATTACCATATTTTTATTTTACATATTACTAAATGTCATAATAAGTCTTCACAATAAATCGCTTCAACTCCTCCATCATTGCCGGGCGGGCGCATACTATCCAGCATGTCATCCGATGATATTCTCCGGTCCCAGCCGCATATACGGCTCTACATTTCCGTCACCCCCTTTATCACATTATCACACGTTGCAAATCTTCATCCGCATGCATCATATCAATAAGTCGCTGCTACAAATTCCGTTTTATCCTGACCCCTCATTCCGGAACAAGCTGACCCCTGTTCCGGGATCCTAACCCCTCTGCAAAACTCCTCCGGACACGCATCTTTTATTAAAGGCTTGCAGGGGTCAACATGCCGGAATGTCCGCCTCCTGCCGTTCCGTCATACTGACCCCGCCCGGGCGCCGAAGGTTTTCCCCACTTTGAATTGTTTATGGCTACAAGTGTAAACATAAACAAGAATCAAAATGGCAGGGACACCCAAAAGCATCAGCATGGTAAAACAGATACTACATTTACATGGCCTTGGCTACGGGATCAAGACGATCTCACGTGAGCTGGGGGTATCCAAAAACACGGTCAAGCGTTATTTGCGCCAGGCAGAGTCCAAGGGATTGGCACCGGAGGCAGTTTCCACCCACAGCAACGAGTCATTGGAGCATATCGTGTTGGAGGATAATATGCAAGGCCGGGATAATCTGACCCAATTGCGACAACTTTTTCCCGATATCAGCAGCAAGCTGGAGGAGACAGGTTTCACCCTTCATTACCTCTGGTGCAAATACAAGGAGACCCATCCCGGGGGCTACCAGTACTCCCAGTTCTGCCACCATTACCAAAAATACCGGGAGGGCAGGTCGGCCGTGATGCACTTCGAGCACGAGGCCGGGGACAAGATGTTCGTTGACTACGCGGGAAAGAAATTACACTACGTTGAATACGGCACGGGGGAAATCACCGAATGCGAGTTCTTTGTCTCCGTTCTCGGGCAGAGCCAATACACCTATGGGGAAGCTTCCCCCAGCCAGCAAAAGGAAGACTTTATCGCCAGCGTGCAGAACGCGCTGCATTACTATGGCGGTGTTCCCAAGGTACTGGTCCCCGACAACCTGAAGAGCGCCGTGAGCAAGAGCAGCAAGTATGATCCCGGGCTGAACGAAGACTTCCTGGACATGGCCAGCCATTACGGATGTGGCGTCTTGCCAGCCCGCAGCCGCAGGCCCAGGGATAAAAGCCTTGTCGAGAACCATATCCGCACGCTTTACACGAGGGTGCACGCCGAACTCTCGGAGATGACCTTCTTCTCGCTGGAAGAGTTGAACGGGGCCATACTCCGGTGCCTTGAAAAGCATAACTCGACCCCCTTCCAGGGCAAGGATCACTCCCGCAGGCAGGTGTTCGAGCAAACCGAAAGGGAAGCGTTAAATCCTCTGCCTGCCGAACGTTTTGAAATAAGGAAGACGAGACAGGTGACGGTGATGAAGAACTGCCATGTGCAACTTTCCGACGACAGGCACTATTACAGTGTCCCGTACCGTCACATCGGGGAGAAAGTCAAGTTAAGCTACACCTCGAAGGAGGTCAGCGTCTACCTGAAAGGTGAGCGCGTGGCTTTCCATTTAAGGGACAGGAAACCCTACAAATACACCACCGTCAAGGAACACCTGCCCTCGCACCACCGGTTCGTCTCGGAGTGGAACCCGGAGAAGTTCATCAACTGGGCCGCCGGGATCAGTCCCGAAGTTAAAACCTACATAGAAGGCGTGCTCTCGCAGAAGAACTACCCTGAAACGCTTTACCGTGCCTGCGTGGGAATACTCTCCTTCGCCAAAAAGGTGGGCAGGGAGCGCCTGGTGACCGCCTGCAGGATGGGGATAAGGATGGAGACCTACAACTACGGGTTCATATCAAAGGTCCTGGCCAACAATACCGACAAGCTTTGGGCGCAAGGGGAACAGGCGGCAAGGGAACAAAAACTTCCCGGGCATGAAAACCTCAGGGGAAGCGATTATTATAAAGACATGCGTAACGATTAAAACAAAAGGAACATGAATGAAGTGACATTGGAAAAAATGGGGCGGCTCCGCCTGTATGGGATGCAGTCCTCGTTCAGGGCTATCCTGGAGAGTAAGACATCGGGGCAGTTCACCATCGACCAGATGCTGGCGACCTTGGTCGAGGCGGAATGGGAGGAACAGGAGAACCGGAAAACGGACCGGCTGGTGAAAAACGCGGGGTTCCGCTATCCGGCATCCCTTGAAGAAATAGACTACTCGCATCCACGCAACCTGGACAGGAACCAGGCGCTCCGGCTGGGAGATCATTGAAGACCGGTTCGCTAAAAAGTCCATCATCATAGGTACTCAACTTCCACTGGAAAAGTGGTACGACATCATAACGGAAAAGACGGTTGCCGATGCCATTTTAGACAGATTATTGAACGCATCACATAAAATAACACTCAAAGGAGACTCCCTGAGAAGAAAAAAACGATAATTTTGTGCTTGCCTTTTTTGATAAATCAAAAAAGGATGACCTTCGGAGTGCCCTCCGGGAGAACGCAGGGGGTCAACATCCCGGATAGGGGGTCAGCATCACCGGAATACGCAAGCCTCAAAATTTTCTTTCATACTCGAATAATTTGATGTAAATGTAGCTATTTTCTTTTATACTCGAAAATAACCATAGACTTTGTCTTATGCTTACAAAAAACTGCACGGGTCTTGCTGGTTTTATTTAAATTATCATACATTTGCAAAACGATACGAGGTTAGGCAATAAACGTTCCCATGATTAAAACAAGAAAAGTGGTTGGCAATAAAACGGCAACAATAAGCAGGCAAAAAACGAATACCATGAAAAATAAATACTCCTGGTTCTTTATGGTTTTACTCCTCGTGGCAGGCGGGCTTACCTTAACTGGATGCAGCCAAGACAATGAAGAGGAAGAAAATCTGGAAGCTTCCCGACCCAACCCCAACATGTTAAGCGATTTATCACGGCCCGGAGCCTTTATAAGTTGGACCTTGTGGGAGAGTCACTCTTCATTTGGTTATACCATGAAAATAGAGTTCGACCATAAGGAGTGTACATACACTCTTCAGAAAAGTGGATCAGACGACACCATCGCCAAATACACATACAACTTCAACTATCCCACCGTTACCCTTACATCAAATAATGAGGATAAGGAGGTAATCACCGGAACAATTACCAGCTATTATTTTAAAGCCGACGATATAACGTTCAAGAACTCCAAAAATGAAACAGTCTGGATGCAGATGACTCGAAAGAAGTAATCCTCAAGTGGGTCACTGTTCTGTAATCATTAATATCTGAGCGCTACAGTTAAAACAAAGATTTTTTCTTACTAAACCTTGTGAAGCTACCAGCTTTTCTGTGATAAAAGAAAATACACCTTTATTCTAAATATTCTCCATAAATAACCATACCCGCGGTTCGTATCATATTCAAAACCCTCGCAGGAACCAAGGGTACCTCAATGGAAGCAGGAACCACACCAGATAATTTCGCCGTTCCTGGCAAGAATGTATTTTGTTGCTTTTCCTGGAATATAGTTGTCGGAAAAATCTTTATGACTTTAAAGAGCTCTATTGTTTCTCTTTTTCCTGTTTGAACTTTTCTCTTTCTATCTTTAATAATTCTTCAAATAGTTTTACTGCCTGCTCCATTGAGAAATGATTAATATTTTCAACATTTGAGACTGTTCCAATATTTGTAGCGGTTGCATTTGAATTCTCGTAAAAATTGTTTGTGTAATATAAGACGGTTTCTTCGGTAAACTTTTTTAATCCATCTTCTGTGACACCCAGAGCCTCTGCTACTTGTTTAAGTTTTTCATCTTCAACCTTTTCTGTCTGTTCCATTTTAGAAACAGCCTGTTTGGTAACTCCCAATAAGTCTCCCAAATCAGCTTGCGTCATTCCGCGAAGACGACGTATCCGCTCAATTTTTCTACCTATGTGCAAGGCATTTGTATAGGTATCTCTTTCCATAAATTTAAAGTTTAATTTTTAGTTTTCAGCAAAGTTAGAATGGATCATCTGTTTTTCAATAATTCCACTTTTTCTCTCTCACTTTGTAATAAACGCTCGTACAGTTCAATTATTTTTTCAAGTGGGTTGAACTGTTGTGCAATTGACGTAGAACCTTGCTCAAATGTATTATCTCTGATGTTATTTATATTGTAAATAGCCCTTTCCACGTCAAAATCTCTAATCACTTCGGAGGATACGCCCAACACACCAGCAATCTGAGAAAGCATTCCTTCATCAATTTCTTCCTGCTGTTCAATCTTTGACACGTCTTGCTGACTAATGCCCAGATCGGCAGCCAAAGCTTCCTGCTTCACACCAAAATACATCCGGACTCTTTGTACATTGCGTCCTGTATGCCTCCTGTTTAACTTTTCTGTTGGTTCCGCAATCATCTTGTCAATTATTTTAAAGTGATATGTAAGGGCAAAGTTAGCAAGAATGATCTATTTTTCAATATTCCGGAGAACACCCTAATCAACTCACCGCGCTTATCCGGTATTTCTTTTTCCCTTTTCACCACGATTCATTTTTAGTCATCAAAAAGAACTCACTTTCGCAAAGATAGTAAAAATCAATCGATTCCGTGTAAAAATCAACTATATTCTTTTTAATTAAAAATACGGAACATTTACTTTTGCTCCGATGGATAAATCTTGTCTCATTATCAGCCTGAGAAACAGCTTTAAAAGATTTCCTATTTCGGTAATTAATAACGGATTAAACTTTCCATATGTTCCACAAAGCTTTTCACTGGTTGTCAATGGTTTAAATAAATATTTAACAGACTATTATTACAAGAACGACATTATATTAAAAAAATGAATCATTTAACAATCATGAAAAAAAACATCTTATTACTTGCATTACTGTTTATGTCAGCCACTTGCTCTACTGATTCAAATGAGTCCCAACGCGATAGGGCAAATATAAAGTCAATGATGATCAAAGCCGTCGACTGGCAATTGAAAAACCCTAAACATAACTTAAAAGATTGGACCAACGGGGCTTTCTATGCCGGTGTATTTGCCGCCTGGGAAACGACCGGATCTGACAAGATCCACGATGCTTTGCTAAGAATGGGAAATACAAACCAATGGGAGGCCGGAAAACGTTTTTACCATGCCGACGACCTTGCCATATGCCAGACATATATTGACCTTTACCGGATACAGAGGAAAAAAGAGATGATCGAGCCCACTATCAATACGGTCAATCTTTTTATTGAGGAGCCTTATCCGATAAAGGGGGACATTGACATAATCAAATGGTGGTGGTGTGATGCTCTCTTCATGGCACCTCCCGTATTGGTCAAACTGGGAACGACGCTGAATGATCCTTCCTACTTCACGGCGAACGACAAGTACTTTATGGAATGTTACGATCTGCTGTACAATAAAGACGAAAGACTTTTTGCACGCGACCTGCGCTATGTTCCCGGGAACGAGGACTCCGACATGTACGAGGCGAATGGAAAAAGAATTTTCTGGTCACGGGGCAACGGTTGGGTGATGGGTGGCCTGGCGCGTATCCTGCAGGAACTGCCCGCCAACTATTCCAAACGTCCTTTTTACGAGGGATTATATAAAGACATGGCTCACCGGGTAAGGGCTCTTCAACAGGAAGATGGCCTATGGAGGGCAAGCCTGCTTGATCCGGAATCCTATCCCGGTGGTGAAGTAAGCGGCTCGGGGTTCTTTTGTTATGCCTTGGCATGGGGAATCAATAATAAGCTGCTTGATAAGGAAACCTTCCTTCCGGTGGTCCGGAAAGCATGGCTGGGATTAATCCGTTGTGTGAATGAAGAGGGCCGCGTAGGATGGGTACAGCCGATAGCCGGCGATCCGCAGAAAAACTTCTCGGCAGACAGTTGGGAGGTCTATGGAACCGGGGCTTTCCTCCTCGCCGGCAGCGAGGTCATAAAGCTTCAAAAGAAATGATCTGAAAACATAGCCCTTGCATACAATATCTGAGGAAGGATCAGCTATCAGGGCTGTATAGAAAAAAACCACATTATTTAATTGTTAAAATATCAATAAAGATGAGAAAAACAATCATGCTATTTGTTTTGTGTGTACTTTCTCATTCGTTAATGGCACAACAATTAACGATAAGGGGAAAGGTGCTGGATTCCGACGGAAACGCTCTTCCGGGTGTAACCGTCATGGTTGTGGGGACTACCACAGGTACATCGACCGACATCGATGGCGATTACGTGCTTGCCAATGTACAAACAGGAAGTAAACTGCGATTCAGCTTCATCGGCTTTGTGCCGCAGGAATTCACCGTTGAGCCGGATAAAACGGTAATCAACGTGATTCTATTGGAGGAAACCAGCATGCTGGATGAAGTCACCGTGGTTGCTTTCGGCACCCAGAAAAAGGAGAGCGTGGTCGCTTCCATCTCCACGGTGAAACCCTCCGACCTGAAGATGCCCACGAGCAACCTGACCACGTCGTTCGCGGGACAAATTGCAGGAATGATCTCCTACCAGACCTCCGGAGAGCCGGGTGCGGATAATGCGGACTTTTTTATCCGCGGGGTTACCACTTTCGGTTATAATGTCGATCCACTTATCCTGGTAGACAATATTGAGATCTCCAAGACAGAACTGGCCCGTATCCAGCCGGACGACATAGAAAGCTTCTCCATCATGAAAGACGCGGCGGCAACTGCCCTCTACGGAGCAAGAGGTGCCAACGGCGTGATACTGATAAAAACAAAAGAGGGAAGAGTAGGCCGTGCACAGTTAAACATCCGAATTGAAAATAACGTGTCGCACCCTACTCAAAAGATTGAACTGGCCGATCCCATCACCTACATGAAAATGCATAATGAAGCGTTTATCACCCGTGATCCTAAAGCTCCCCTTCTCTACTCGGATGATAAAATAGAGAATACCGAAAGGGGGTTGTATCCTCTCTTGTATCCGGTAACCAACTGGCAGTCGGAACTGATGAGGGACTACTCCACCAGCCAGCGGATAAATCTAAACATACGCGGAGGAGGAAATATCGCCCGTTATTATGTCGCCGCAGCATATACAAAAGATGGAGGTATCCTGAAGGTGGATCCACGCAACAATTTTAACAACAACATCAATCTTGATATATATACGTTGCGGTCGAACGTGAATATCGACGTTTCCAAAACAACTGAGCTGAAAGTGAGCCTCGACGGAACGTTTGAAGACTATAGCGGCCCCCTCAACAGCGGATCGTCCATGTATGGCCTGATCATGAAGAGCAACCCTGTCTTGTTCCCCGCCTACTACCCTATAGACCAGGACCACAAGTATGTTACCCATACACTCTTTGGCAACGCGGAAGACGGTCAGTACCTGAATCCCTACGCACAGATGGTGCGTGGCTACCGCGAGTACAACAAATCCATCATGGGTGCCCAGATCGAGTTAAAGCAGAACTTGAACTTTATGATCGACGGATTAAGTGTGCGGGCACTGTTCAACACGAAGAGGGAAGCGCTGAGCCAGATTTCACGTTCCTATTCTCCCTACTATTATAAACTGACGGACCATAACTATCTGACCGGTGATTACAAGGTGGAGATCATCAATCCCGATGCCAGCGGGGAGAGTCTGGAATCCTATGTCCAAATACCTACGGTAGTAAATACCACCTATTTCGAATCATCGGCCGTTTATGGCAGAAATATTGCAGAATCACACGATATCAATGCACAACTGGTATTCACTATGCGTAACAGGACCGTTCCCGCTACGGACAGTGATGTTTTTACGGTACTGGGTTCATTGCCATACAGGAACGTAGGGCTTGCAGGCAGGGCTTCCTATGCCTACCAGGGCAAGTACTTTGTGGAAGCCAACTTCGGCTACAACGGTTCCGAACGTTTTTCAAAACAACATCGCTGGGGATTCTTCCCCTCCATCAGTGCAGGCTGGATGTTGTCGAACGAGCCTTTTTTCACTCCGTTAAAGCATGCAGTGACTCAACTGAAGTTACGAGGTTCTTACGGTTTGGCGGGCAACGACAACATCAGCGATCAGCGGTTTCTGTATTTGTCGGATGTGAGCCTGACAGGAGGGAGCGGATACACGTTTGGTTATGAGATCGACGGATATTCACGCCCCGGAATGGTGATAAGAAGATATGCGGACCCCGAGATCTCATGGGAAGTATCGCACAAGACAAACCTTGCCATGGAGCTTACGCTCCTCGATGACTTCAATGTCATCTGGGAATATTTCACCGAAAAACGCAAAAGCATTCTGCAGGAGCGTCGCACAATCCCTTATTCAATGGGACTGTGGGTCAATCCCAACGCGAATCTGGGAGAGGCGAAAGGGAGAGGGACGGACTTTTCAATCACTCATAACTATGCCGGCGGGAAATCCTTCTGGATACAGTCGAGAGTGAACTTCACATATGCGGTGAGCGAATATACCAAATATGAGGATTATGACTATGACACCGAGTGGTGGAAGCTACGCATAGGCAATCCAACAACTCAACAATACGGTTATATTGCCGAGAGGTTGTTTATTGACGAGGCGGATGTGGCAAACTCCCCCACACAGTTCGGCAGCACGCAGGTGATGGCCGGTGATATTAAATACCGGGATATGAACGGCGACGGAATCATTAATGACCGGGACATGGTGCCCATCGGGTATCCCACCACACCGGAGATACAGTATGGCTTCGGCGCATCGGTCGGCTATAAATCCTTCGACTTTTCATTCTTCTTTAACGGAATGCATCGCCGGTCGTTCTGGATTAACTACAACACCACCTCCCCCTTTTTCAATACTACCGGTCAAAATAACACACCGGGAACCCCTGAAGGGAATAATGCCCTGATGAAATTTATTGCGGAGAGCTACTGGAGCGAGGCCAACCGGGATCCCTATGCCACATGGCCGCGGTTAGCCACAGCGTTGAGCCAGGTAAATCATAACAATCACCGGAATACATGGTTTATGCGTGACGGGGCATTTCTGCGTTTGAAATCAGTGGAGCTGGGGTATTCACTGCCCCAAGAGATGATGTCAAAAGCAAAAATCAGCAATTTACGCATCTACCTTTCCAGCTCCAACTTATTCTCCATCAGCAAATTTAAGCTCTGGGACGTGGAGATGGCCGGGAATGGACTGGGTTATCCCATTCAACGTACCTTTAACATGGGAGTAAATATATCATTTTAAAAACAGCAAAAAATGAAAAGTTTAAGATATCTCGTGATTATTTCCTTTTTCAGCATAATCACGGCTTGTAATAACTACCTCGATGTGGTGCCGGACATGATTGCGACCATCGAAGGTAATGCCTTCTCGATGCGTTCGCAGGCAGAAAAGTTCTTCTTCATGTGTTATTCGTACATCCCCACGAGTGGCTCTTACAATGATGATCCTGCCTTGTTGGGAGGTGATGAGATCTGGGTCTCCGTTCAATACGGAGGTGCATCCAATGCAAAGGATCTTGCATTGGGCGGACAACGCTCCAACGGCCCTCTTTTCGACTTCTGGAGAGGAATTAACGGGGGAAAGAACCTGTACCGCGGAATCAGTGATTGCAATATTTTTCTTGCCAACATCGGCAGGGTGCCCGACATTACTTTGGAAGAACGTAACCGCTGGATAGCGGAGGTGGAAGTGATCAAGGCCTGGTTGCACTTTTATCTTATACGTATGTACGGCCCTGTTCCCATAAAGGATGTGAATTTAAGCGTACAGGACGATACCGAGGTAACCCATGTTTTCCGCAACACCATGGACGAATGTGTGGAATATTGCATCAATAAGATGGATGATGTTCTCTCCAGAAACCACTTGATGATCACCGTAAATGATCAGGCAACCGAATTAGGAAGAATTACCAAGGGAGTCGCGCTGATGATGAAGGCCAAGATGCTGGTCACCTTTGCCAGTCCCCTGTTCAATGGAAATACAGATTATGCGGGGTTAACGGATCGCAGAGGCATTGAGATATTTAATCCTGATAAAACGGAAGAGGAAAAAAAGGCTCTGTGGAAACAGGCAGCAGAGGCATGCAAAGAAGCGATCGACTTTTTTGAAGAGATCGGGCAAAACGAATTGTATCGATATACAGGAACTCAGTTTGGCAACATATCCGAACAAACCCGCCTCAAGTTGAGTATACGGGGATCGTTAGTAGAACGGTGGAACAGTGATGTGATATGGGCCGATTCACGAAGCTGGCCACAATCATACCAGATACAGGCTTATCCTCGCGATTTTAATGCTTCACAGGCAAATACCCAAACCACGAACAGGAACAATTTCGCTGTTCCTCTAAAAATTGTTGATCAGTTTTATACGAAAAATGGCGTACCTGTCAGGGAGGACAAAACATGGGATTATAACAGCCGGTTTACCCCGAAGACTGCCGGGACGGATCAGATCTATTACTTGCAGGTAGGGGAGACCACGGCCGGCTTGTTTTTCGACCGTGAGCCGAGACTTTACGCCAGTATCGGTTTCGACCGTGGCATATGGTTTGGCCACGGTAATTATAGCGAAACAGGACAGGCTCCCCATGCTCGCTCCGGCGAATACACGCAAAACCAGATTGCCCACTCCTGGAACGTCACGGGATTATGGCCAAAGAAAATACTTCACTGGCTCACCGTTTGCTCGGGTACTACCACGGTTACGTACACCCGTTATCCTTTCCCGGTCTTTCGTCTGCCGGACCTCTACCTGATGTATGCCGAGTCTCTCAACGAAGCCTACAACGTAAGCATTCGGTAAACCCCGT
>DGZP01000094.1 GCA_002398565.1 Proteiniphilum sp. UBA4977 | reverse complement strand
AAATCTTATTGAACGGGTACCAAATTGTTCCGTAATCTTACTTACAGAACCCTTGTATACTCTGCTTTGTCTTTTAAACGTATATGTAAAATTTCTAAAGATCTCTTTTTGCCTTCTCCGTTTCCCCGGGGGGTTCCTTCCAAAAGCGGGTGCAAAGATAGGGACTTTTTTTTAAATCCCAAAACTTTTTTGAAAAGTTTTTCTTTTTTTCTTTTCCGATTTTTTTGAGTGAGCTTATGGCTCTTTTATCATCTCCATGATAAACTCCTTTTTTCCGGAAAGGGCTACAAAGGTAGGAAATTTAATAGATATCCTCCAAATATTTTGCTCTTCTTTTTGAATATTTTTCTTCTTTTTTTTGACCCCGAAGAGGAATATATTCATAAACACGCGATTATCAGTTCACCATAATATGGGAGCTGGTGGTTATCCTGGGTGTGACAGCAAAGTTCATTGTTTCATCGCCTCTTTTTACTTCTATATTAATAGTCAGGGGCGTATTCCAATCGATGTACTGATTGAAATTGAACAAATAGGAGAATGCCGCCTTGTATCTGCGGTTATTGGAGAAAGATTCCGCGATTGCAGGATAATTTGCCACGTCCCAGAACATGCACTCCTTAAAACCGTTGGCGTCTGTATAACGGCTGTTTTTGTCACGCAGGTTCATTGTCTCGGCAATAAAACGGCGATATGATTCGGTAAGCGACTGAGAAGTATGGTTAAAACTCTGTCCCTGGATATTTGTCACCACGTCGCCCGGCATTATACCTGCCAGGGCAGCTGGTGAACCGGGATCAACCGAGATCACAGTCTTCAGGTCGTTCATGTTATAACCAATACCGGTATAATTATACTTGAGATATTTTACCTGATAGGTTCCATAAGAGCGGTTACCCGCATAAGGAAATTTCAACAACACGAGCGGTAGATTCATCTCCAGATAGTCCGCGAGATCATAGTGACTGCTCAGCCGCTCCTTCACTTCACCTTCCCATATAAGGGTCATTCCGCCGGCTTCAACAAACTTGCGATCATAGAAACGGTATCCGAAGTCAAGGTTGTAAGCGACATCGTCAACACGTACCGCTTCGGAGGGATCGTACAATGGCACCTTCACGGTACGGTGATTTCGTGTATCGAACCGCCATACCGGCTGATAACTTCCATAAGTGGCCGATCCGGGCTTATATAAAGGATTATTCTGGTAACTGTAAAAAGTCTGAATAATAAAGTCGGGGTCACCGGGATCATACTGCAAACCCATTGCAGTGAGTGCACGAATAAATATGGCGTTGATACGTTCATCAAGCGCCCGTGTACTTTCATCTGTCGGAGCAAAGTCAAACGTGCGATAATTATGGAATAGCGCCTCTTCATTTATCTTCGTTTTCACCGGCATCAGGAAACGACGGTCCTGCACATCTTCCAGGCTGTAAAAAGCAAAGACCGGCGCAAGCTGTGCTTCGGTAATGGCGTTTCGTTGCCGGCAATCTTTGGCAACGGTCATCTCCTTGAAAGAATGAGTAAAATTGCGGACTGCAAGGGTCATCCCATCCTCCTGCAGGTCAAACCAGGACCGTACGGTGCCATATGATTTCAGATAGGTGCCGTTTTTATTGACAGAGAGAATAATATCTTTTAGTTGCAACCCTGCCATCTCTGCAGGTGACCCGGGAGTAATGCCGGTCACTACCGGTTCCTTGTATCCCCAGCTCTTGTCGTCGCTTATCTCAAACGTAAAACCCAAGCTGCATGTTGTTGTCTCATTTTGTGCCATCAGATTTCCTGTCAGGAAAATCGCAATCAATAATATATACGGTACCCGTTGCATTGTGTTATTTCTATAATTAACTTAAGGCACAAAGATATATTTTTTTTCTGTTTTTGCATTTATCCTGCCATCATAAAATGCAGCGCACCGAAGGAGTGTCAATGGAATTATCCATACCTGGTTTTAATATATCCGCCGAACTGGTATTTATTTTTTCTGAAATCCATATTTTCCTTATCTTTGTCCTGTTTGATCACACAAAAAATATCACTATGATTGTTGACAATCTCGCGAATGCAGCCAACTACTTTAGCCTGCATCCTCTTTTCGAAAAAGCTTTTGAATATATCCGCCAGCTCAACATGAAACTGGCTCCCTCAGGGTCGTTTGAAATTGAAGGTAGACAGCTCAGGGCCTCCATCGTGGAAACGACACTCAAGGCGGCAGATGACGCACGGCTGGAGACACATAAAAAGTTTATCGATATACAGATACCGATTACAAAGGCAGAGATATTCGGTTGGAAATCACTCTCCACGCTTACCGCATCCGATGCCGGTTACGACGAAGCCAACGACATTGAGTTCTATGCCGATAAACCATCGGCAATGGTGACTGTACAGCCGGGTGAGTTTGTGATCTTCTCTCCCGAAGACGGCCATGCCCCACTCATCGGAGAAGGGCCAACCAAAAAGATTATCATCAAAGTAGCGGTGTTGTAAACCATTCATGCCGATCCATCATGCTCGACATTCTCAAAAACGATCCGTGGCTCAGGCCTCATGCACAAGCAGTGGAAGGACGCCACGCTTACTACGAGAAAAGGCTGGACCATCTTACACAGGGTGGCAGCATCACATTGTCGGACTTTGCGACCGGCTATCTCTACTTCGGCCTTCACAAGACACCCGAAGGATGGATATTTCGCGAGTGGGCTCCTCGTGCCACCGAGATATTCCTGGTGGGTACCTTTAACGAGTGGCAACACCTGGAGCTGTATCGTCTACGGAAAATGGAGAACGGCATCTGGGAAGTCAGGATACCCCGTGAGCATATTCATCACGGCGACCTCTACAAGCTTCACGTGCGCTGGAAGGGCGGCTACGGTGAACGCATCCCTGCCTGGAGCAGGCGGGTGGTACAGGACAATAATACCTACATATTCTCCGCACAGGTGTGGGAGCCGGAAAACAAATATCAGTTCAGACATGCCCATTTCAAACCCGATACCGCTCCCCTTCTCATTTATGAAACACATGTCGGAATGTCTGCAGAAGAAGAAAGAGTAGGTACCTACAATGAGTTTCGCGAAAACATACTACCACGTGTAAAGGAGAATGGCTACAACGCCATACAGATCATGGCCATCCAGGAACATCCCTACTACGGATCATTCGGGTACCATGTTTCCAGCTTCTTTGCCCCCTCCTCTAGAAGCGGGACACCGGATGAGCTGAAGGCGCTGATCGACACGGCCCACGACATGGGCATTGCCGTGATCATGGATATCGTACATTCCCATGCCGTAAAGAACGAAGCTGAAGGGATTGCACGAATCGACGGTTCCTTCGATCTCTATTTCCACAGCGACCCCGAACGTAGAAACCACAAGGCGTGGGATTCGCTCTGCTTCGACTACGGTAAGGATGAGGTGCTTCATTTCCTGCTTTCAAACTGTAAATACTGGCTGGAGGAATATAAATTCGATGGCTTTCGGTTCGATGGTGTCACTTCCATGATCTACCTGAGCCACGGCCTGGAGGAATCGTTCAGCAACTATAGCGACTACTACAACGCCCGGCAGGATGGTGATGCCATCTGTTACCTTACTCTTGCCAACAAGCTCATCCATGAGGTGAACCCGCATGCCCTGACCATTGCCGAGGAAGTAAGCGGAATGCCCGGACTGACAGTCAAGCCGGAAGGCGGAGGCTATGGGTTCGACTACCGGATGGCCATGAACATTCCCGACTTCTGGATCAAAACCATCAAGGAAAAGAAAGACGAAGAGTGGCATCCGAGTGCAATATGGTGGGAGCTAACCAACCGGCGCGCCGACGAGAAGACCATCTCCTATGCAGAGAGCCACGATCAGGCACTGGTGGGTGACAAGACCATCATCTTCCGGTTGATAGATGCTGACATGTACTGGTTCATGTCGAAGTGGACCAGCAGTTCCCTACGGGTAGACCGCGGAATAGCCCTGCACAAGATGATCCGTCTGGTGACAGCTACCACCATCAATGGTGGTTACCTCAATTTCATGGGTAACGAGTTTGGTCATCCCGAGTGGATCGATTTTCCCCGTGAAGGAAATAACTGGTCCTATAAATACGCACGCCGGCAGTGGCATCTGGCCGATGATTCCAATCTGAAATATCATTATCTGGGTGATTTCGACAAAGCCATGATCGCCCTCATCCGGTCGGTTCCTTCCTTTCAGTCCACTCCCTTGGTAAAGGTATGGGATAAGGACGATGACAGCATACTCGCTTATATGCGTAACAATCTGCTCTTTGTCTACAACTTTCATCCGCAGGAGTCCTATTGCGATTACGGGATACTGGTACCCCAGGGTGAATACAAGATCATGCTTGATACCGACCGCCCCGAGTTTGGCGGTTACGGGTTAAACGACGTCAACCTTCCTCATTTCACACAATACGACCCGCTTTACGCACCGTACAACAAAGGATGGTTGAAACTCTATCTGCCTGCACGTGCTGCATTCGTAATGAAAATAAAAGAATCCCAATAAAAAAGCTATTTCACAATATGACATACAACAATCAAGAAATCAAATATTCATTGTACCCGTTTAAATTTCAACCCATCCTTAAGCCGGTCATCTGGGGTGGGTCGGAGATAAGCCATTTCAAAGGAATCGAGCCGGTACAGGAAGGCATCGGCGAGAGCTGGGAAATATCGGGTGTGAAAAATAACCTGTCCGTTGTTGCCAACGGCTCCCTTGCAGGCACCACGCTTGAAGAACTCATTGCAGAAGCCAAGGATGGCCTTGTAGGCAAGGAAGTGTATCAAAAGTTCGGGAATACTTTCCCACTGCTCATCAAATTTATCGATGCGCGTGATGATCTTTCCATTCAGGTTCACCCCGATGACAAGCTGGCAGGTGAGAGACACCGTTCTTTCGGAAAAACGGAGATGTGGTACGTGATCAAAGCCGCTCCCGGCGCATTTCTCTATTCCGGTTTTGAGAAACAAATAAGCCCGGAAGAATATGTGGAAACGGTACAAAACAACACCTTTACCCACACACTCAAAAGATATGAGGTACAGGAAGGGGATGTTTTTTTCCTGCCGGCGGGAAGAGTCCACGCCATCGGTGCAGGATGCTTCATCGCGGAGATCCAGCAGACCTCCGACATTACTTACCGCATTTATGACTACAACCGGAAGGACGCCACAGGCAAAAGTCGCGAGCTCCACACCGAATTGGCAAAAGACGCAATCGACTATATCGTACATGACTCATATAAAACAATTTATGATAGAAATATAAACCATCCCGTCAGATTGGCCACCTGCCCATATTTTACTACCCATCTGCTTGAAATGGAGCAGGAAGTACCCATGATCCGTTCATATGTCGATCTCGATTCGTTCGTAATTTACATCTGCATGGGCGGGCAGTGCACTGTCAGGGACGATAAAGGCAACGTGGAAACAATCCGCCAGGGAGAGTCGATGCTCATTCCCGCCCGCACCTGCTCAGTCACCCTCGTCCCGGCTGAATCAACCAAAATACTCGAAACCTTTGTCACACAAAGTTGAAAATTAAAAAACGTTGAAAGCTGGCCACTGATAACTGATAACTGAATATGAGAGGCATATTATTAATCAATGCGGGTACGCCTGCGAGCAGGAGCAAGGCCGATGTAAAAAAATTCATCGGAGACATGCTTTCGGACCCCCTTGTGACCGGGAAGCCCGAATGGTGGTCCAGATTTCTCGCTACGCAGGTCATCGCCCCCCTCTCCTCCTCCGGATCAGCGGAAAAGTACGCACAAGTATGGCGCAGCGAGGAACCTGAAATATCGCCCTTATTGTATCACATGCAGCGACTCTCCGGGGAGTTGGAATCCAGGAAAGGACTCCCAGTTGAAATAGCCATGCGTTACGGAGAGCCCGACATTATGGGGGCTTTCAAAAAGCTGGAAGAGAGATGTCCACTTCTGCACGAGGTGATCGTCTTTCCCCTTTATCCTCATTTTGCACAGTCCACCACCCAGACCGCCATTGAAGCTATCGGCCGCATATTTTACCGTCACCCCCACTCTTTCCGGCTAAAGTTCGTAGAGCCCTATTACAACCATCCCGCCTTTATTAACGCACTCGCATCGCTGGCAAGACCCTATCTGGAAGATATAGACCGGCTGGTATTCAGCTACCACAGTCTTCCGGTCTCACAGGTGGAGGAAGCCTGGAAAAGGGGAAAAGAGTATGATTACGTATATCAGGTGAAGGAGACCAACCGTCTTATATGTGAAAAGGCAGGCTTCGATCCCCATCACACCCTGCTCTTTTACGCATCGCAGAGAGGAAACAATTGGCTGAAGCCATTCCTGAATAAAGATATCGCCGACCTGCCCGGACTTGGCTGGAAGAAGGTGGCGGTAATTGCTCCAGGCTTTCCGGTAGACAATATGGAGACGTTGTTCGACATTGATATCGAAGCAAGGAGACTTTTCATGGAGGCGGGTGGTGAAAAATTTGTCTTTATTCCTTCGTTAAACCATAGTGAGGCCTGGATGGAAGCCATCTGGAAGATCATTGAACGGCTCTGAGAGCAGAAATATCTTTATATATAGTATTCCATCAGATCAATTAGTCCCGCCTGCAGCGCGTAACGTGTAGCCTCATTCACGCTGTTGACCTGCAGCTTGCGGTATATATTCCGCCGGTGTGCATTCACCGTGTGAAAGCTTAAATTCTTTTCCGTGGCAATCTCCTTTGTTGTCTTGCCCAACGCAATCTCATGAAGGATCCTTTTTTCGGATACCGTCAGGGTATCGGTTACTTTCGCAGAAGGCACACCCGACCTCATCACAGATTCGGCATAGTCGCACCAGTATACCTCTCCCACTGCTACGCATTGCAATGCCTCTGTCAGCTGTGACCTTGTATTGTTCTTCAGTGCTACGCTGAAGGTGGAATCGGCCATCAGTAACTGTCGCAGGAAGTGCTCACCGGGTTCATCGGAAAAGAGGAGCCAAACCGACTGCCTTGCACCACTTTTGATGTTGAGCAGGTGGCTGACGGAAGAAAAATCGAACAGGGAATAATCGATCACCACCACCGCCTGGGGATGATTCCGCAATTCTTCAAGCAGTTTCCTGTAATTTCCTGCCTCCACCACATGACTATGCGGATCTGCCACTTTCAGGAACGAACGTAACCCTTCACGCGTGACATCCTGATTATCTGCTAAAATATAGACGTTTACCACCCTGAATTTCTTTTATGGGTACAAAAATAACACAATTGTGCTATTTCAGACCCCAAAAACTACCCTTATCTTTGTCCCAAAATCATTAAAGTAAAAGAAAATGACAAAAATTGCAGAAAATCTGACCCAATTGGTCGGCAATACCCCTCTACTTAAACTCCATAATTTTGGAGAGGCCGAGGGAGCTGTCGCCCACCTAGTAGTGAAACTGGAGAGTTATAACCCTCTGGGGAGTGTGAAAGACCGTATTGCACTCGCCATGGTGGAGGATGCCGAACAGAAGGGCACCCTTAGTGAGGGTTCTGTACTCATTGAACCCACCAGCGGCAATACAGGCATAGGACTTGCCTTTGTCTCTGCTATCAAAAAATACAGGCTTATTCTCACAATGCCCGAGACCATGAGTATCGAAAGGAGAAACCTGTTGAAGGCACTGGGTGCCGAACTGGTACTCACACCCGGCGGCGAGGGGATGAAGGGAGCCATTGCCAAAGCAAAACAACTGCAGTCTGAGATACCCAATGCGGTGATCCTTCAACAGTTTGAGAATCAGTCGAACCCGCAGATCCATTACGATACCACCGGTGAAGAGGTATGGCGCGACACCGATGGTAAGGTGGACATCTTCGTCAGCGGCGTAGGCACGGGAGGTACCGTGAGCGGCGCCGGAAAGAGGCTGAAGGAACTGAATCCCGCCATACAGGTGGTCGCAGTGGAGCCCACCGACTCCCCCGTGCTCTCCGGTGGAAACCCCGGTCCGCACAAGATCCAGGGCATTGGTGCCGGTTTCATACCGGGAACTTACGATGCCTCTGTGGTAGACCGTGTGTTCACTGTGAGCAACGACGATGCCATCCGCACAAGCAGAAAACTCGCCAAGGGGGAAGGCCTCCTGGTGGGTATCTCATCGGGGGCCGCCGCATTTGCTGCACTACAGCTGGCAAAAGAACCTGAAAATGCCGGTAAAACTATTGTGGCAATCCTTCCCGACACAGGAGAGCGTTACCTCTCCACGGTATTGTATGCCTTTGATGAATATCCCCTCTAAGTAAATAAATTCAAAGCGATGAACCCTGTTTTTAACACCCTGCAGACCCTGATGAAGATGTCGCCGGCCAGTCGGATGACAATGGCCATGTGCTGTCGCCGTCACAAACATCAGCCACTTCTGTACGTCTGAAACAGATCCGGGTATTCATAAACCGAAGCGGCTGATCTTGTGAATCAGTCGCTTTTTTTTATCCATTTCACAACAAAACAGAGAAGATACAAATTTAATAATACACCGGATGTAAGGGTACAAAGTCTGAATCCGGTACAGATCAAATTTATAACATATGAAATTCATTTTATTTAAAAGACAGCACATCACCCTGCTTCTGCTGCTTCAGTGCTTCCTCCCGGGCATCATTGCACAGGGTACAGGACAAATCACGGTTTCGGGCAAAGTTACCGACAGCCGTAATCTGCCACTCATTGGCGTTACCATTGTGGATACAAATAACGGCTCCAGGGGTACCGTCTCAGATATAGAGGGAAACTATAGCCTAAGCGTGCCGGCGGGGACCACCCTCATCTTCTCCTACATCGGATACGAGAACCAATCAGTTCAAGTATCCCGTCCCGGTAGCTACCCCGTCACGTTATACGAGGGAACCACTGCATTGAATGAGGTGGTAATCACCTCACTGAATATTCCACGCGAGAAGAAGGCACTCGGCTACGCGGTACAGAATGTTACTTCTGATGCTTTCGGAGCACGTCCCACAAACCCCATGAGTGCCCTCTCCGGTAAAATTGCCGGACTGCAGGTTATATCAGGCGGAAGCAATCTGGGAGGTTCCTCACGTATCACCCTGCGTGGCATCAACTCCATCACAGGAAATAACCAGCCCCTTTATGTGATAGACGGGGTACCGCTTGACAACAGTGACCTGAACAGCTCCACTACCATCCACGGCAGCGCGGGAAAGGATGTGGGAAGCACCATCCAGGATATCAATCCCGATGATATTGCCGGCGTAAACGTGCTGAAAGGGCCCTCTGCTGCAGCACTCTACGGATCACGGGCCGCCAATGGTGTCATCCTCATCACCACGAAGAAGGGTCGTGCGGGCGACGAGGGCGACCTGAAGATCGAGCTCAACAGCGGACTGGAGTTTGAGAAGGTGGTACGTCTTCCAGAACGGCAAAGGCTCTATGGCGGCGGCTACAATTCCACCTTCAGCACGGCAGTCATTAACGGTACTACCTACAACATACCCGAGTATGCCGGCGATGAGAGCTGGGGACCCAGGCTCGACGGCACACCCGTGCTGCACTGGTACAACCTCGACCCCGAATATCCGGCAGATTACCTGAATCCGGAACCCTGGGTCTACCCTGAACACGACGTCAACTATTTCTTCCGTACCGGTGTCGCCAGCACCCACAATATCGCCCTGTCTAAGTCGGCCGCCCACTCGGCCTTCCGGGTATCCTTCACCAACAAAAACGTGACGGGCACCATTCCCAACTCATCGCTCGGAAAAAACAGCATCAACATCTCAGGAAATGCCACCGGAAAACTGCTCTCCTTCTTTGCCAATGCCAACTATGTGAAGACCTCCTCCACAGGACGTCCCTGGACGGGAGCATCCAACCGAAACATCATTCTCGAAGCCTATCAGTGGGGGCAGGTACAAGTAGACTACAAACGCCTAAGTGAATATAAACGTCCTGACGGTACACCCCGCGCCTGGAACCGTACCGGATACCAGAACAGGGTGACCGACGAAAAGACGAAGTACATCGACAACCCCTACTGGTCGGCCTACGAAAGTTACCTCAGTGAAGACCGCAACAGGCTCTACGGAAATGCCGGCATCACCCTCACCCCCACGGGCTGGTTGTCGGTCACGGGACGTATCAATGCCGACATCTACGATTACGACTTCCAGGACAGGATCGCCTACAATTCCCGTTCCCAGTCGATGTACCAGGAGTACAACCAGAAGTATGAGGAGTTTAACTACGAGCTGCTGGCTACCGCCAACCGCACCTGGAACAACCATTCCCTCGTGGCCAACCTGGGTGGCAACTTTCTGGAACGCAACCGCCGCATCAGCGACATATCCACATCGGGAGGACTCATCATCCCCAACTACTACAGTCTCAACAACGCTACCTCTACCCTCATCAACCCCGCTACGGGCATCTACAGAAAGCAACTCTCCTCCGTGTACGGAAGTGTTTCCTACGGATGGCGCAGCACCGTCTATCTCGACGGTACCTTCCGCAATGACTGGTCGTCGACACTGCCGGTGACACACAACTCCTACTTTTATCCTTCCGTCACCTCCTCGGTCATCCTGAGCGAGCTGGACGGTCTGCGCAATCACGACTGGCTCTCATTTGCCAAGATACGCCTCGGTTGGGCACAGGTGGGCAACGACACCGACCCCTATCAACTCTATAAGGTGTATCAGGCAGTGAATGCCATCAACGGGAAGAGTGCCTACACCCTACCCGACCAGTTGAACAACCTGAACCTGAAGCCCGAGATCACCTCCTCCGTGGAGGCCGGCCTGCAGCTGCAGCTCTTTCGCGACCTGATCGACCTCGACCTCACCTGGTACAACAACAGCAGCCGCAACCAGATCATCTCGCTGCCTACCTCCGATGCCTTCGGATACTCATCGAAGCTGATCAACGCGGGAGAGATCAACAACAGGGGATTTGAGGTGGTACTCGGCATCAACCCGATACGACGACGCGATCTCGACTGGAACACCACAATCAATTTTTCCAGGAACCGAAACAAGATCATTCGACTCTCCGATGCCGTCAGCAGCCTCAACCTCAGCACCTCGCTGGTTACCCTCACTGCACAGGAGGGCGAAGGTTACGGGCAGCTTTACGGATACGACTTCGTCTATGCACCGGAAGGACAAAAAGTTGTCGGCCCCGACGGGCTCTACCTGCGCACCCAGCAGCTGGTACCTCTCGGCAGTGTGTTGCCTGACTATCTCTGGAGCTTCCAGAATGGTCTTCGCTACAAGAATATACGCTTTAACTTCCTGATTGACTCCCGTGTGGGAGGCAAGTTCTTCTCCCAGACCTACAAGGTGGCCATGTATTCAGGCATCCTGCCCGAGACGGCTGCAGATGGCATCCGCGAGAATGGCATCGTCTCTGAGGGAGTGACCGGAGATGTCAGTTTTCATCCCGACGGAAGCTATACCGTCACCAACACGGCTGAGAACACAAAGCTGGTCACCGCCCAGGCCTGGTCGCGCAACCATTACAACGGGCCCACCGCCTTCAGCATCTTCGATGCCACCTTCATTAAACTTCGTGAACTGTCGCTGGGATATGACTTTCCCCTGTCGGACAACAAAGTCGTCAAAGGCATTGGCGCCTCGGTATATGGAAGGAACCTCTTCTACCTCTACCGGGAAAGCAAGACCATTGATCCCGAGCTTACCAACAGCAGCGGTAACGTGCAGGGCATCGAGGGAGGTAACATGCCCACCCCGGCCTCTTTCGGCATCAATGTAAATATCAGATTCTAACAGAATAAAATTAAAAAGCTATGAAACGAGCCATTCATCATTTATTTCAATATAACTACTTTGGCGGAAGAGTACAGATCACCGCACTGTCGCTCTCGCTGGTTTTCGCATTCACCTCCTGCATCGATGAGGAGCTGAACATAGATCCCAACCGTCCCTCTGCCGTACAAACCCCTTCGCTGATCGTCACGGCAGAAAAACACCTGCTAGACAATATCCGGAGTGAGTCCGCCTCCCTTCGCAGCTCCGGGCTTTTCATCCAGCAGCTGAGTCAGGTAACCTACACATCCCAGTCGCGTTACGATATCCCCTTCAGCTATTCCGACAACGTGTGGAATGGCCTCTATGAGGTGGCCAACAACCTGCAGGAGATCATTACGCTCAACAGCAACCCCGCTACAAAAGACCTGGTCACAGCCAGCGGTGCCGGCCTCAATGCCACGCAGATAGCCATCAGCCGAGTTCTCAAGTCGGTTGCCTTCTCTGCGCTAACCGACATTTTCGGTGATGTGCCCTACCACTCCCATGGTAGTAACGATGCCGACTTTCAGGCATTACAACAGAATCCCGACAACATCACGCCCAAATATGCACCGCAAGCAAAGATCTATGCCGACATCCTGAACGAACTGAAGCAGGCCGGAGATACGTTGCTACGCTATTCTTCGGAAAACACTTTTGGTAGCTCCGACATTATTTACGGTGGGAGCAACCTGAAATGGGCCAAATTTGCCAACTCGCTGCGGCTTCGTTTTGCCACCCGACTGAAAGCGAAGGATCCCCAATTATATGAGACTCATTTCTCCGACGCGCTGGCCAAGGGTGTCTTTACCGGCAATGCCGACAATGCAGTATACACTTATGCTAGTGCTTCACCCAATGAGGCACCCTACTACCGGGCCACCGTGACCGCCAACCGGCGCGACTTTGCGATCTCCCGCCCCTTCATTAACCTGCTGAAAGGCGAAAATCCCCAGCTCCCTATAGCTGATCCGCGTCTGAGCAGGTATGCCGCCCTGAACGGTGCCGGTGTTTATGCCGGACTTCCCTACGGGCTGACTGAAGCCCAGGCAGGAAATTTTCCCGCTACTGCCGTAAGTCTCCCCGGTGCGACCTACAGTGCTCCCAACTACGGCGAGGTACTGATGGAATATGCAGAGGTAGCCTTTTTGCTTGCCGAATACAACAACTGGCGTCAGAACGATTACGAGGCAGGAGTACTGGCTTCCCTTTCCAAGTGGGGTATCTCCGGGACCGAAGCTGCAGATTACGTGTCGGCACTTCCTCCTGCCAGTCAGCAAAATGTGCTGAATCAGAAATATATTGCCCTGTTCGGACAGTTCCTTGAGGGATGGAGTGATTACCGCCGCACCGGTTTTCCAAACTTTCTGATCAAGCGTGGTGACACGGTATTCACCGGCACCATCAATGGTGAGCAGGTCACCTACACCTTTAATCCTCTCTTCGGTGACGGTGGTGTACCCTCCCGTCTCTATTATCCAGTGAAGGAACAGTCTGTGAATCTTGAAAATTATCAGGCTGCCGTCGCTACCCAGGGGAATGACGTGATTGAAACCAAATTGTGGGTGTTCAAATAATAAAAGTGCGTTATATTTGCAGTATCGTTGGTTGTAACTCATGTTTCGCTGACTGTGTTTTTTGCAACCAATTCATCGACTGTCAATGCTTTGTGACCCATTATCGCTCTCATGAGCTAAAAGAGGAGAACTCGCTTCGTTCGGACAACTCCTCTTTTTACGCTCAATTCGAGCGATGGGTCCCCACAAAAACATTTAAAGGTCTCTGTCTTGGTTGCAAAAAATGGATTAGACACCTGGAATAAAGCAACTGTTGGTTTCAAAAGATTATTGATTTACAAATAATTAAGTATAGACAAAACAACATCAATATGAAGAATTTGCGATTTTTATTTCTCCTACTACTACTGGCAGGCCTTGGCTCCTGCACGAAAAAAGAAGAATTAAAGGAAGGTACATGGCGTGGTGAACTCGCGTTGGCGAGCGGTCGCACGGCTCCATTCCTGTTTGAGGTGAAGAGGCAGGATACCGACTCTGCCACCTTCATCCTGATCAACGGCGAAGAACGGGTAGAGTTGTCCGGCGTCACATTTCATGGAGACACGCTCATTGTTCCCATTTTGGCTTATGATGCTGTTCTCCGGGGATTTGTCGCGGACGACCGTATTGAGGGAAAGTTCATCAAGAATTATATCGAAGACGATCCCGGTATACCCTTTACCGCAGTATACGGCGTAAAAGAACGTTTTACTCCTGCTCTACAACCCACCACAAGGAAGATCGACGGCAAGTGGGACGTGCTCTTCGTGGGTGAATCCGGAGACACTACCCGCAATGTAGGCATCTTCAAAAGCGACGGAAACATTGTCTCCGGCTCCATACTGACCAACTCGGGCGACCTTCGCTTTCTGGAAGGTGCCTATACCGGTGAGGGCGTACAGCTTTCCGCTTTTGGCGGACTGAGTCCGTACTATATTGATCTCACCTTTACCGCAGACACCCTTTTCGGGGGTACCTTTCACACCACCCGGGGCATCACGGAGCTTCAGGGCACGAAGAACGATGCGGCGGCGCTGGCCGATGCCTACTCACTGGCCGGTCTCAAACCGGGATATGAAACACTCAGTTTCTCCCTGCCCGATCTTGAAGGAAATACCGTTTCCCTCAGTGATGAGCGCTATAAAGGCAAAGTGGTGATTGTGTCGATACTGGGAAGCTGGTGTCCCAACTGTCTCGATGAGATGGCGTTTCTGGCACCATGGTATGAAGAGAACAAAGAAAGAGGTGTGGAGATCCTCGGCATCTCCTTTGAACGGAAAAACGACGAAGCCTATGCCAGGAAAGCCATTAGCCAGCTGAGAAAGCGTTACAACACCGGTTACCCCATCCTCTTTGGCGGAGCAGTCGGCAAGGAAAACGTAGCGGGTGCGCTGCCCGAGCTGGATAACTTCTCCAGTTATCCCACCACCCTCTTTATTGATAAACTGGGCAAGGTACGCACCATTCATACAGGTTTCAACGGACCGGCCACAGGCCTCTTTTACGAAGAATTTATCAAAGAGTTCAACGTTTTGGTTAACAACCTATTGGGAGAATAAATCTGAAAGCTAAACTTCCAAACCGCTGCCCGGAAAAGACTTTCACTAACAACACTGAAAGCCGGACCACTAAAATCTAAAACATATCGTTCATCAAATCATCCACACTCTCCAGTCCTACCGACAGGCGGAGTGTGGTTTCTTTTATGCCCATGGCGGCACGTTGTTCTGGAGTGAAGGTACCATAGATGGTACTCGCAGGGTGAATGATGAGCGTACGGTTATCAAAGAGGTTTGTGGCACGGCGAATCAGCTGGAGTCTGTTCATGAAGCCATAACATCGATCTCTCGAATCCAGGTCGAACGTCAGCATCGCCCCCGGACATGTTCCAAACTGTCTTTTGCCCACCTCATAATAAGGATTGTCAGGCAATCCCGGATAGTTGACCGACACCACGCCGGGCATTGGTATTAATCTCTCTGCAAGCTCCTGACAACCTGCTGATTGTCGCTCGTATCGAACCTGCAGTGTTTCCAGTCCGAGTGACTGCATGTAAGCCACCTCCGGTGTCATGTAAGCCCCCAGGTTACGGTGTATTTCCTTACGCAGCTTGAAATGGAAGGCCGATGTCTTGGTATCGGCAAATGGTTTCAGTTTGGGTGAGTGTGACCAGTTGAACTTTCCGTAATCGATGATTAGCCCCCCCAGGCTAGTCCCTCCACCCGAGATATATTTGGTACTCGATATCACATCTATGTCGATACCAAAGTCCGATGCATGAAACGTGCTGAAGGGAATGATAGTGGTGTCTGCTATGAGTGGAACATTTCTCTCGTGCGCCACAGCGGACAGTGTCAGCAGGTCTGCCACCTCCATCTGCGGATTTGTGATCACCTCCACAAAAACACCGCAAGTGTTCCCGTCAACGCAGGTTGCCACCTCCTCTGCATTTGTCAGGTCACAGAAGCGTACTTCCACGCCAAAGGCTCCCAATGTATTTACGAAGAAGGAGTATGTATTTCCAAAAAGGTGACGCGACGTCACCAGGTTGCATCCGCTCCATGCAAGAGTAAAAAAAGTGTTGCTGATGGCAGCCATGCCTGAGTTGAGTGCTGTTACCCCATGAGCTCCGGTCGCCGCCTTCACCCGTTCTTCGAAGTACTGCACGGTTGGGTTTGTTACCCGTGAGTAGGTATGTTCACCTGTACGTCCGCAGAAAGCGGCCTCCATCTCTTCGGCCGTCTCAAATTCATAAGCCAGCGCGTGATATACCGGCATTGAGAGGGCGCCATATGCATCGTTTTTCGGATAGGGTAGTCCCAGTAGCCTTGTTTCGTATTTTATTTCTTTCATTTCTTTGATATTTGGCGCCGTAATAATCACTGACAATCTTTTTTCATGTGCAAATGTAATCAGTTTCCCGATTTATTCACCCTGTTCATCGATGAAAAAATGCGGTTTATCTATTCTGCTTGAAACCCGCCGGCATTATTTCTATCTTTGCAGCGGAGGTGTGTAGTTCATTTTCAACTTTTTTCAATAAACTAATGAAGAAGACATTTTTCCTTTTGCTGCTACTGCCCCTGATAACATCTATTCAGGCGCAAACCACCATGGGAACCATCTCAGGAAAGATTATCGATAAGAATACCGGGGAAGTGGTTCCTGCAGCCACCATTCGCATACTCACCCCTGAGGACAGCGTACTTGTCACCGGTGCCTCTTCCACAGGAGAAGGAACTTTTCTGATTCCAGTAAGACATGGCAATTACATTGCCCAAGTCTCTTTTGTGGGTTACACCCCCTACTTTCTGGAGTTCACGCTCTCCTCCTCTCAACCGACAGTGCGTCTCGACACCATTGCCTTGCAGGAACAAACCATCTTGCTCGATGAAGCGGTGATCACTGCAACAGCAGCTGAAATTCAGGTCCGGGGCGACACGGTGGAGTACAACGCCTCCACCTATAAGGTAACAGGGATGGCTGTGGTTGAAGATCTACTGAAGCAGATGACCGGTGTGGAGATCGATCAGAATGGCGTTATCAAAGTACAGGGGAAGGAAATAAAAAAGATATTTGTCGATGGCAAGGAGTTCTTCAGCGATGATCCAAAGATTGCCTCCAAAAACCTGCCTGCCAGGATGGTCGAGAAACTGCAGATCATCGACAATAAGTCGGAAATGGAAAAAATGACCGGTTTCGATGACGGAGAGGAAGAGATGATTATCAATCTCACCGTCCGTCCCGACATGAAGAAGGGGACCTTCGGCAATGCCTTTGCCGGATACGGCAGTCAGGAGCGCTACGAACTGAATGCCCTGGTCAATCGCATGCGCAACGATGAGCAGATGACCTTCACGGGTGGTATCAACAACACCAATAATGCCGGTGTCTCCGACCTGGGATCAGCAAACGGACGCAGTAGCGGAAGAACAAGGAGTGGTGGCGGAAACGGCATCAACACGGCAGCCAACAGCGGTTTCAACTTCAGCAAGGAGGTATCGGAAAAACTGGAGGTGGGTGGTAACATCCGTTACGGCAACAACCGGTCAGAATCACTCTCGAAGGTATACACCCAGAACCTGTTGAGTAAGGGTGACACCTATGAGGATCAGGACAACCGTTCTCACAGCCTTGATGAAAGTCTGAACATGGATGTACGTCTAGAGTGGAAGCCCGACTCCATGACCACACTCGTTTTCCGTCCTACCCTCGGCTTCAGCAGCAGCGAAGACATAGAGACTGATCTGTTCTCCACAACGCGCGTTGCGGGTGATACAGTCAATTACGGAAATGCCGACTACAATTCGCACGGAAACGGGAATAATGTCAGCGGCAACCTTAACCTCCACCGTCGTCTTGGGAAACGCGGCCGAAGCATCAATGTGGGGTTCAATATCCGCTCCAATAATTCGGAGAACAAAGCAACGAACATTTCCAACACTTACTATACCGGAAAGCGTGTCGACGATCTGCTCAACCAGCGTATTACCAACACCAACAGCGGATCGAACCTGAGCGGTAACTTTTCGTATGTGGAGCCGCTGGGAAAACGAAATTTCCTTCAGCTTTCCTATAACTACCGGCAGGGGGCATCCAAATCGGACAAAGACACACGCACCCGTGATGAGGAAGGGAACTACACCGTCTTTGATAAAAAGTACAGCAAGTTGAACGACAACAATTCTGTGAACCAGGATGCCGGGATCAGTTTCCGGTCGCGAAGTGAAAAATACAATTACAACGTGGGCTTCAGTGTCTATCCGACCTCTTCAAAAAGAAAAACCTATGTCGGTGATTCGCTCATCAGTGATATTTCACAAAATGTAACCAACTATTCCCCCAATGCGCAATTCAACTACTATTGGTCGCGGCAGAGGAACTTACGCTTCACCTACACGGGGAGCACCGATCAACCCACCGTGAATCAGATTTCGCCTGTTGTGGATGTAAGCAATCCGCTGAACATCACCTACGGAAATCCCGATCTCAAGCCTGAGTTTATGCATCGCATGAGTGCCCGCTACCATAACTCTAAACCACAGGAGAACCGTTTTCAGATGATTATCGGCAGTTTCAATTATACGCTGAATGCAATTGTCACCTCCCGTTTTACCGATCCCGAGACGGGGCGAAAGGAGAATACTTTCAGGAATGTGAAGGGCAATTGGAACGGAGACCTCCGTTTAATCGTTTCACAACCGCTTTTCACCAAAAAATTCACTTTCTCAAGCTCCTCCTATGCCAGCTACAGAGTCAACAACGGCTTTTCCAACAATGAGGAGAACATCAGCAGGCAGACCAACCTTTCTGAAAACCTGAGTTTCAATTATAACTCGTCAAAGTTCCAGTTTTCAGTCAGGGGCAACATTTCCTACAACAAGGTAAACAACAGTATGGAAGGACAGCAGGACAGGGAATATTTCAATTACGGGAGCTCGGCCTACACTACCATTTATCTTCCGTTCGACATAAGCTTTCAGAGCGACATCCGCTACTCTACCAACTCAGGTTATTCTGATGGCTTTAAACAGAATGAAACCCTCTGGAATGCCTCCATTGAAAAACAGATATTGAAACAAAAAAACGGTCTTATCCGGGTGAAGCTATATGATATTTTACAACAACGAAGCAATATTCGCAGGAATGTTTCATCCAATTTTATTCGTGACACTACGACCAATACCCTAACGAGCTATTTCATTGTTCACTTTGTATATCGCTTCAATGTATTTAATGGCAAGTCATCCCGCCGCGATGAACAACCCCGCCGCAATGAACATAAGGGAAGCAGCAAAGGAGGCCGGACTTCTTAATAAAAATTTTCGTCTGTCAAAGCCCTCTTCGAAAAGTTGTCGCTGCTCCAGTCTAGGGAGAGTTGCGGATTTTGCGAATTTTTCAAAACTGTCAGTTTGAAAGGATGTAACCCCGCTTTCAACTTAATTTTTCCAATTCTCTCCGAACCCGCCTGATAGTTGTAATCCGCATCAATTACGGACGCATCATGAATTTTTAAAAAGGCCTTTCCGTTTGTGGTTAGGTAAAATGAGTACTCGTCGTCTGCAGGCACTTTAATAGTTCCTTCGTAAGTGATTACGCCTTTTTTTGAATTCCTGATATTAAATTCATTATTTACTGGCTTCTGCCCCATGTCCGAAGGGGTAAGATCATATGTTTGAGGAACCCACAAGTACTCTCCTGCATATTCTTTCCATATGATACCTTTTTCATTGACAACTTCTTTTAATGAAGGTACAAATTCTTTGTCGTATGGCCTTTCTGCTCCCTCATCCGGCATTCGCAATTGCAATACCCGGTCTTTCATTTGTTGTTGCAACCGAGGCATTGATGGTGCCAGATTTTTCGTTTCCTTGGCATCTTTAGACACATCAAAAATTTCGAAATCATCGGAGTGATCTTTTATATCATACCGTACCCCAAGATAATTGCCCAACCTTAACATCTGCATCTGTCCACGCGTTTTCCTTCTGCGATAGGTTTCAAAATCGCTATAGTCGGGAGTTTTGCCATCATTAAAATATTCAATATACACTGTGGAAGTTTGTTGTTTGCCAGTCTTTAAAAGTGAGGGCAGCAAAGAAACGCCATCCGACCTGACTGGAGCTTTGTGACCTGCTGCAGCCAGAAAGGTGGCAAGCCAATTCGATGACATGGATGGTGTATCAACAGTGATACCCCTCTTTATTTTTCCGGTCCATTGCACAAAGGTAGGTACTCTTACCCCCCCTTCCCACACATCTCTTTTAATTCCATCAAATGGGCCATAGCCTCTGAAAAATTCCGGTGAATAATTTTCTTTTAAATAAGACTCCTGTGAAGGCCCATTGTCGGAAGTAAATACAATTAAAGTATTTCTGTCAATACCAAGGTCTTTCAAAAGCTGCAATATATCACCTACTTGGGCATCCAGCCTTTCCACTACGGTTGCGTATCTTTTATACACATCCGGCCATGGTTTTTCTGGTGTCATTGGGTTGCCATCGTCATCGTATGTTTTATTTACAAAACTCGTAGATATCCACGAATCAATGTCCCCCGATGCCGTGTTGATCATATGGCCCTTTTCTCCCAACCACCGGAGTCCGCCTTTTAAACCGCTTCCTTTTGGATAGGCCTGCGTGGGCAGCTCTATGACAGCATGGGGCGTATCATAGGCAAGATACATAAAGAAGGGCTTGTTTTTTTGTGTTTTGTTATGGTCTATTATCCATTGTTTTGCCTTGGCCGTAAATAAATCTCCGGTATAACATTTATCAAGATCATCAGTCACCACCGTATTGTTCTCATACACCTCTTTACTTTTGCGATATAATCCTTCCTTGGGATAATGCTCGTGGCCGTCGCTGTGGCGAATATAACCATAATAATAGTCAAAACCTCTTTTTAAAGGATGTGCCGGCCAGCCAGTGTCGGTTCTCACTTTTCCCTGAAGACCCCATTTGCCAATTGCCACAGTGGCATAGCCGACATTTTTCAATGTGTTTGCCATATTGTAGTTGTCCTCAAGTTCTCTGTCAAACTGATTGTCACGCACTATAGAATGACCTTGTGTCACGCCGCTTAACAAAGACGAACGGGAAGAAACACTGACGGGGGCATTACAATAGGAGTTTGAAAGAATAGCCCCCTGTGCCGCCATCTTATCAATGGATGGCGTTAACATATGGGGCAGGTTTTGTTTCTTTCTTTGACTTTGATAAAGGATGCCCACATCGCCATAACCGAGATCATCGACCAGAATAAAGAGAATGTTAGGTTTTTCTTCCGCGGGCTTCTGTTTTATATTTGCCGCCAGAATGGTATAGTTAAGAATAAATATAACCGCATAAAGTAGTACAGACCTTTTATACATGATATAAATTTTTAAAAGTACAAAAATTGCTCCGATGCTCTTCAATTGTAAGAGCATGGTGTCAATGTGAACCTGGTCAACTATCTGTTGTTCTCAGGGTTAAAATAATGAAATTAGAAATCGGGGAAACGGAACCTGTCCATGGGCGGCACCACTCTCTTCCTGTACCGGTATAACTCATACGCCCAGTAGAGTAAAAATCCTGTGACGATATTGCATTTCAGTGACATATTATTTTCTTTTTAGAATCCATGCATCGGCATGCGATGGATATTTTTTGTGTACTTCCCTTAAAAAGGCAGCAGCTTCAGTTTCGTCGGTAAAAGATGCGGCAAATACATCGATACGTCCCGAACGTTTCAGGCTGCCAGCCTGTGTAAATCCTTCATTCGCAAGTGTTTCCATCATCTTTTGTGCTACATCGGGCAACTCGTAAACACCCATCACCACGTAAAAACGGGGGACGGCAACGGATACCTGTCGGGATGCATCCGGAGTAACAGCACCCGTTGCAGTCTCCGTAGCCGGTTGTGTCGGCAAAACGTCCGGCCCGGCGATTGTCTGGCTATTCGTTACATCCCTTTCACTGACGCGTATCTCTGCCGGCTTGTTACCGAACAGCGATGTTTCTGTGATCATTTTGGCCAGTTGATGACCGTTGTGGGTGTCGCTCACCGGGAGAAGAATCAAGAGTAGCAGGATGGCCACAGCAGCTGCCACACTAACACCCCGGGCATATGTTCTCTTCCCTGGTTGAGTCTGCTTCACGGTCGCTGTGTCTGTCTGCATCTGCAGGAGTGGCCTGAGCGAAGCCCTGGTCAGTCCGAACAGGGCAGGTCGTACAAAATCGGCCGGTACATAGGTGAATCGATCCTCATCGCCCCGGGTGAATGTGCCCAGCTTACCCATATCTACATGATGCATTTCCTGTAACTGGTGTTTCAACTCCTCTACCCCTTTTTCGATGCGTAGCATGGCTGCATCAAACATCAACTGTTCGCTTTTCATGTATGACTGCGCCAGGAGACCATCGTTGTGTGTGAGGTCACGATTGAACACCAGCTCGCATGCAGGCGCGTGAAATGTTGCGATACCATCTCTGCGGGAAGGTATCGTATTGACCACGAAGCCGCCAAAGCCGGGAATGATCACGCAGTTGTGCTCATGCAGCAGAAATTCTATGTGCGAAATCATTTCATTCATAGGGCAAAGTTAAAAAAGATCGGGGGTAAATCGCAAGAAAAAGGATTTTTTTTTTATTTCCTCACTTTATCCTGATGCCGGTTGGCAAAATCTTTCCAGTCTTTATATTTCACATCACCGGTAGTGAGGCCCGATTGATAGAAATGGCATAATGCCGCCGCCAGTCCGTCCGAAGCATCCAGCTGGGGCAGCATGTTCTCGTCGGGAATATGCAGAATCTTCTGCAACATGTATGCCACCTGTTCCTTGGCTGCCCTGCCGTTACCCGTGATGGCCATCTTTATTTTCAGCGGTGCATATTCAAATATAGGTATATCGCGCGAAATGGCTGCGGCCATGGCTACCCCCTGTGCACGCCCCAGCTTGAGCATGCTCTGTACATTCTTACCAAAGAAAGGCGCTTCTATGGCTAGCTCATCGGGGAGAAATTCCTCAATCAGGCCAATCACGCGTGCATATATTCTGGCCAGCTTCAGGTAATGATCACCATACTTTCCCAGTTGCATCACCCCCATAGCCATCAGCGAAGGTTTGTTATCCAACACACGGAGAATACCGTAGCCCATCACCTGTGTGCCCGGGTCAATCCCCATGATAATTCGTTCTTTCTGCATCAGTACTCTATTGTCTGCATGATGGTAGAAAAACCGATCAGTTTCTCCTTAAATTTCTCCAGTAGCGGTGCATAAATCGCCTGACTCTCATCGGCATTCCAGCGTTCCAGTGTCACAATATCAGCTGCGATAAATTCCATCGCGTAGGAGTGTCCCTCGTCCTCTTCCTTTCCGAATACACGCGCCAGCCGTGGCGACATAAGCAGTCCGCTTTTTGTGCTCATCGGGATAAAGTACTGCAACATGTATTCTACAAAATCTTCCTGTATTTCTTTTTCCACATGAAAAGTGGTGTTGAAAACAATCATATGGGACAATTTTTAGTTTTCTGTTCTGTTTTTATTGCAAATATAAACAAAATCTCTATCTTTGCACCACGAAAATCACGGGGGATTAGCTCAGCTGGCTAGAGCGTTTGACTGGCAGTCAAAAGGTCATCGGTTCGACTCCGATATTCTCCACCAAAAAGGGAACTCCACATCAGGGTTCCTTTTTTACTGATTTTGACTTATTAGTCAGAAATCCGGTCTCTTTATTTCTTTAGAAAGTCTGTCATAAGAAATAGGGTTTGTCCCTCAATCCGCACCTGAACGTGCGTGGGGTCATCGCTTGAGAGTCTGATACCGCGTGCGCGTGTACCGCGTTTCACGACCATGGATGAGCCTTTCACTCTCAAATCTTTTATCACGGTTACATCATCCCCGTCAAAAAGTTCGTTCCCATTACTATCCAATACTTTTACCGATTCTGTGGCGGCTTCCATATCTTCCGGTGTCCATTCGTGAAAACATTCCGTACAGTGAAACAGGGAACCGTCGGAATAAGTCACGGTGCTTCGGCATTTAATGCATGTAGGAGCTTGTGTCATGTAAATTTCATTTGGTCGCCCAAAGATAAGGCTCCAAACGCACTATTCAAAATATATACGATTAAGGATTGTCATATGTGTTTGTCGAGTCTCTCCTGTAACCATTTTTAATTGTACTTGTCCCTGAACTCTCCAGCTCTTCCCTAATCTCACCAATTATTTTTTCTGTGACATGATATTAAAATTACATGGTTTATTCCTTTATGTATACTATATTGATTCGCTTTTCACTTCGAATTCCTTGATCATGGTAAGATTGTCGCCGTTGATGACAGCACAATTTGAATTCAATATTTTTCATTGGTTTTGTGACTCCCAGCGAAGCGAGTTTCATATGAGATACATTTGAAATTTTTCGATAAATGAATTTAGAGGCAAAGCTTGTTTTGACTATGCTGAACGTAGAAAAAGACCAATGAAACTAAGCGAAACACGGAACTTTCACCTTCAATACTCTAATTCGTCGCATTCTTACAAAGAGGAAGTGACTATTCAAAGGTAAATTTGCAGAAACATTAAAAATAAAACAAATGCGAAAAATATCACTTTTCATTGCAACCAGTCTGGATGGCTATATTGCAAAACCGAATGACGATCTTAGTTTTTTAAAACTCGTAGAAAAGGAAGGGGAAGATTATGGTTATGCTGAATTTACAAACACAATTGACACATTAATTGTTGGAAGGAAAACCTATGATCACGTGCTTAGAGAAATCGGCCCATCTCATTACGACAACGGACAACGAGATGTTTATGTCATAACAAGAACTGAAAGACCACAAGCTGGTAGAACAATTTTCCATACGGGAAACATCTCCGAATTGGTAAAACGATTAAAATCAGAAAAAGGTAAAAATATTTATTGCGACGGTGGAGCGGAAGTAATAGATGAACTATTGAAACAGGATTTAATAGACGAGTTTATAATTTCGGTTATACCTGTTTTATTAGGTGATGGAACCAGGCTTTTTAAAGATGGAAGACCAGAGCAAATACTTGAATTGATTTCAGTAAAAGCTTTTGAAACGGGCTTGACACAACTGCATTATAAGAAGAAAAAATAAACAACGAAAAACCGATATCCGTTTTGCTTAATGAACTTACAAGCTTAATTTGTCCATCCTTGATCAGGGTAACATCGTCGCACCATGATATTCTCACCTGATCTCTATGCCTTGATTTTCGCACAGTTCCAGTGCCATCTCTCGCAGGCGAAACTTTTGAATCTTGCCGCTACCTGTCAGTGGAAAACCATCCACGAAGAAGACGTAACGGGGAATCTTATATTTGGCGATATGCCCCTTACAGTAGTCGCGCACATCCTCTGTAGTGAGGTTGAAACCCTCCTTCTGAATGATGAAGGCACCCACATCCTCCCCATATCGTTCCGAGGCCACCGCCACCACCTGTACATCCCTTATTCCGGGCATGCGGTAAAGATAATCCTCCACCTCTTTCGGGGAAATGTTCTCTCCTCCCCTGATAATCATATCCTTGATTCGTCCCGTAATACGGTAGTTGCCATGTTCATCCTTCACGCCAAGGTCGCCCGAATGCATGAAGCCGTTAGCATCGATCACCTGCGCTGTGGCTTCCGGATTCTTGTAGTAACCCTTCATCACGTTGTACCCCCGGCAACATATTTCTCCCGCAACTCCTACAGGACATTCTTTTCCGGTTTCAGGATCAAGCACCTTCACCTCGGTAAATTCATATTCCCGTCCCACTGTGGTACAACGTACTAAAAACGGGTCATCCACACGAGTTTGCGTCATTCCCGGCGATGTCTCCGTCATACCGTATACACTGGTCAGGTCCATGAACATCTTCTCGTTGACCTGTCGCATCAGTTCTTCGGGACAAAGTGCACCCGCCATAATGCCGGTACGCAGTGAGTGCATATCGAACATGCTGAACATCGGATGATTCAACTGGGCAATAAACATGGTGGGCACGCCGTGCAGCACGGTACACCGTTCCTTATGTACAGAAGCAAGCGTGACCAGCGGATCGAACCGCTCCACCATCACCTGGGTGCTGCCATGAGTAAGACAGCACATCGTGGCAAGGACGACACCGAAGCAGTGAAACAACGGCACACAAATGCAGCATTTATCTTCCGGCGTGAATTGCATATGCAGGCCCGTGAGGTAGCCATTGTTGGCAATGTTGTAGTGGGTGAGCATCACTCCTTTAGGAAAACCGGTTGTTCCTGATGTGTATTGCATGTTTACCACGTCGTGACAGTCGGTGAGCGACCGCAACCTTTTGAACTCGTTGTCCGGCACGTTCTTTCCCAACAACAGGATCTCTGCCGTGTTGTACATCCCCCGGTATTTCTCCTGTCCGATGTAAACCACATTCTTCAGTTCCGGGAAAAGATCGGATTTAAGCTTGCCACGTTGTGTCGTTTTCAGCTCCGGTACCAGTTTATAAATGATATCGGTATAGTTGCTTCCCGGCACCCCGTCTGTCATGCAAAGCGTGTGCATATCCGAGTTCTGCATCAGATATCGCAGCTCCTCAGTGCGATAGCTTGTGTTTACCGTCACCGCCACTGCCCCAATTTTGGCCGTCGCATAAAGGAAGGTAAGCCAGTCCGGCACGTTCTGAGCCCAGATGCCCACGTGGGTACCCCGTGTCACGCCAATGGCAATAAGTCCCTTTGCCATATGATCCACCCGTTCGTTGAATTTCCTCCAGGTGAAGCGAAGGTCACGGTCCGAATAAACAATATATTCCTTTTCAGGCGTTTCTTTGGCCCAGTATTCCAGCCAATCGCCCAGTGTTCTGTCGGAAAGCGCAGTATCAGATTCGTATTTCATTTGAAATAAAAAGATCAGTATAAATTTTTGAAGTACAGAAAATTGATTTTACACATTATGCCGGAGAATAGACCACTGCGAGAATTTTGGCTCCGGTTGTGTCGTTTGCCGTGACCAGATGATTCACAATGGAATCGTAATAGATGCTGTCTCCCTGCTGCAGAATGTACTGCTCACTGCCGTACTGTACCCGGATAGAACCTTCCAGCACAAAAAGAAACTCCTCCCCTTCATGTGTTGAACAACATTCGTTGCCATTACCCGGCTGAATGTAAATGAGAAAAGGCTCCATGTTTCGTCCCGCTTTGCTTGCCGCCAGCGAAATAAAGTCCATGTGTGAGTTACTGCTGGTCTGGTGGCTGGTGAAGGTCACCGCCCCTTGTGTTTCGTTCCTGCGGTTCAACACCGGCCCTGCCTCCTCGCTGTCATCGAGGAAAGTGCCCAGTCGCACACCCAGTGCTCGTGCAATTTTAATCAGTGATGCCAAGGAAGGAATCCTGTCGCTCTCACAGATGCGTCTCACCTGTTCCACAGTGATCCCCGCCCCTGCCGCCAGCTCCTCCACCGACATATTCCTGTCGGCGCACAATATCTTTATTTTCTCCGTTACGGTTGCCATATTCTTTCAATTGAAGCTGCAAAAATAAGAGAATCAAATTAAATCGACAAATAATATCGCAAAATGTTATTTTTTATCGCTATTTTATAATAATTCCATACAAAAATATTGCAAATCAACAAACAAATTAAATAAAATCTTCTATTTTAAATCATTGGGGCTCCTTGGTATAATCAAAAATGTATCAGTATTTATGGTGATAACAGGTTTGTTATCTTTATTAACCTCCAAATTGATGCTTGTATGTACATTTGTAAAAATTCTTCCCGGACAGAACCTGCCCGGAAAAACAGTAATGGGTACGATTTACAGGGAGATGAAGCACAGCGATCACCTGATTGACCTGATAGCTGCTAATCTATGCATCAGCAAGTCGCACCTGAACCGTAAATCAAGGTAACTCGCCAAAAATTACTTCCATACTTTATACTTCAGGATTCCTGGCTTCACAACGTTCTTTCCGGTACACCTGTCGGTATCGTTTTCAACAGGCTGAAAATAGCCTGGATTTTATTTATTCAATTCAGGATAAGGTCTGTCATAACCTTTTACTGAATACCAAAGGACTTTATTTAAAGTGATTTCTTCTTCCACATTCAGGTCATCATTTAATGACAAATTTAATGCCATTGATTTTTTTGCCCAATTTAGTTGTTCACCGGATATATCAGCCAAACGGGGATTCATTTCATCAAGTGGTACATTATTGGGTAAATGCTCGTAAGCAGTGAAATCAGGCACATCTGTAAAACAATCATTCATTGGTAAAGCAAAGAGATCAAACTGAGTCATGGGAGGAAGACCAAATATTAATTGAATAGAGCGTAATATGCTATTTTGATTATAATGCGTACTCACTACTTTCTGCCTTTTCGTATAAGGACTAATGCAAAAGGCAACTGTACGATGCCCGTCCACATGGTCCAAACCGTTTTGAGGATCATCTTCTATGACGAAAATCACGGTCTCACTCCAGAATTTACTTTTACTGATGGCTTCCACAATC
>DGZP01000040.1:515-6059 GCA_002398565.1 Proteiniphilum sp. UBA4977 | reverse complement strand
AGAATGCAATTTGTTTTTCTTCTTCTTTGTATTGCGGGATCAACATTTTCAAAGACTTCAAATGTTGATCCCCGGGAGAAACGAGGAATAAGGATTGCTACTTTTGATGTGGATGCTACTCCACCTATAGGGAGCAGACTCACTTACGATCCGATGATAAACTCCGGAGAACAAACATTGAGGGCAAAGGGCATTGTTTTATTTGGCGAAGGTGATCCTATCGTGTTGTGTTCTGTTGACTGGATAGGTATTGCTAACGAGTCACAGGATGCCTTCAAGGAAGCCATGGCCGAAGCTGCGGGTACTATTCCTAACCGGGTGGTGGTACATACAGTTCATCAGCACGATGCTCCCATCTGTGATTTCACTGCAGAAAAAATTTTAAAAGAAAACAACATTCCAGCAGGCTGTTTTGACGGCACTTTTGCAAGGGAGTTGATTCAAAGGCTTCAGTCATCAATCCGTTTATCACTCAAAGACGTGAAGGAGGTGACAGAGATAGGTATCGGTAGTGCGGAGATACATCAGGTAGCTTCAAACAGAAGAGTTTACAAAAAAGAGGGACGGATTGTTACGATGCGTGGCTCTTCGAGTAAGGATTCTCTCCTCCGTTCCATGCCAGAGGGATTAATAGATCCGGATGTGTCGCTTGTAAGTTTCTGGAATGAGAATACTCCGCTGGCTGTATTGAGTTTTTATGCAACCCATCCGCAGAGTTACTACCTGACCAAAACAACCAACCCTGATTTTCCCGGTATTGCCCGTTTTTTGCGTCAATTGGCTGTACCGGATGCCTTGCATGTTCATTTCAACGGGGCTGGAGGTAATGTTGCAGCCGGAAAGTATAACGATGGCAGCCATGAAACCCGTTTCATCCTCGCAAAGAGAATGGCAGACGGCATGGAGCGCGCGTGGAATAATACCCAAAAGTTCAGTGTTCAATCAGAAGATCTGGGTTGGGATACCGAAAACCTGTTGCTACCCTATCGGGATAAAATCAAAGAGATAGAGACGACCATGAATCAAATGGATAGCCGTTTGCTTGCCAACAATATGGGGCGTTTGGGATGGTATAAAAGGAGGGTTGCAGGAAAGGGGATAGAAATCGCCTGTTTGCGTATTCATAACGCCCGTTTGCTCTTTATGCCGGGTGAACTCTTTGTGGAGTATCAGCTGGCAGCCAAAAAGATGGCGCCGGATCATTTTGTTGCGATGGCAGCTTACGGTGATTACGGCCCATTTTATATCGGAACGGAGGCAGCCTACGCTGAAGGAGGGTATGAGATTGAATCCAGTCCTGTAACCGCAGAATCGGAAAAGTTGATCCTGACGAAGATTAAGCGGCTTTTAGACCGAAACAGAGCCAACCGACCCCGGGAGTTGTTGACCTACAAAGATCGTAGCGGACAAATTTTTCCTGTCACAAATAAAAAAGAATGGGAGAAAAAAAGAGAGGAGGTACTAAACAATATGCAACTTGTCATGGGAAAAGTCCCGCCACGGCAGAAGAAAAAATTGCATGTGGTCTATACTGACTCTGCTGTGTATGAAAAATATGTACGTTATAGTATCAACTTTGAGGCAGCACCCTCTGAAAAAGTGTTCGCCTATCTCTACCGGCCAAAAAATAAATCGATGTTATCTCCTGCTATGCTTGCTCTTCACGGAACCGGCATTGAAGGCAAGAAGATAATAGATGGCGTTACCAGTATTAAAAACAGGGCTTACGCCAAGGAGCTTGCAGAAAGAGGATATGTAGTTATTTCACCAGACTATCCGAGTATGGGTGAGCTGGAAAATTACGACTTTGCTAATGACCGCTATGATTCGGGAACAATGAAAGGGATCTTCAACCATATCTCTTGTGTCGATATACTGCAAAGCCTGCCTTACGTTGACAAGAAGAGAATTGGGGTTATAGGCCACTCACTGGGTGGTCATAATGCCCTGTTTGTTGCTGCCTTTGATCCCCGGATAAAAGTAATCGTCTCCAGTTGTGGATGGACATTGATGGACTACTACCACCCCGGTGAACAAGTAACTGCCGGATACGGTGGCCGTCTGGGTCCGTGGGCTCAAGAGCGATATATGCCCTTTATAAGGGATAAATACAATCTGGATGTTGAAAAAATCCCTTTTGATTTCGATGAAATCATTGCATCACTTGCCCCCAGGCCTTTTTATTCAAATTCTCCTGTATCTGACCTCAATTTTTCTATTGAAGGCGTCAGAAAAGGCATCAGTCACGTCAGGGAGGTTTATCGTTTTTTGGATAGTGAGGATCATTTAAAAATCGTTTACCCTCAAGCAAGTCACGATTTTCCCTCTGATATAAGGGAAGATGCGTACCGATTTATCGACAAATATTTAAAATAAGTTAGTTGTAAATGGGAATTTATACCTAATAACTGAGGGTATACCTGACACAAATGTCTTCGAAAATTAGTCTTGATAGCAGATATTTCTTTTCTCTCTATTCACCGAGAAATCAAGTACTTTTTTTTGCTTAAAGTGTTTATAGCCTTTGGGAAGCTATTTTCCCTTAGCATTTGGCTTTGTCCGTTTTAAAACGAAATGGGCGATATTTTTATCCAATTGACGCAATCTGTTGAACGATTACTCTTTAAACCTACCAAAATCTGTAGTTGTCGGGACCTTGATGTACCTGTAGAATTCACTCATTCACAACCCAGCTTCCTCGAAAGTCACGAAGCAAATGTAGTGATGTTTCAAAAAAACAAATGGACTGAACCTCTCAGTACTCTTCTGTTATTATGGTATCGCACAACCTGAACGTCCCTCGCATTTGAAGCTGTTGTCACGACTCTTATTTTCATACTAGAAACACCCTTAACGCGGTAAATTTAGCAAAACAAATTAAATGTGTGCTGATAGTCTGATATTTAAGACCGTCCTAAATTGAATGAGACAAGTTAGAGAAATAATGGGCAAGTGACCCCATAAAAAAACGATCAGGGGATTACCCCTGATCGTTTTTTTATCTCCAAAATACTCTGACGACGAAAACTAAGTCTTAATATCCCGGATTTTGCGGAAATTCCGCATCAATATTCAAATCAATCTGTGTTTGAGGAATTGGCCAACGGAAATTATGCTCCTCGATATGTGCACCCGGGCATAATGGATTATCGTTGTATTTCCGTACCCTCTCAATGAGTTTACCGGTACGACGCAAAGCAATAAGGCGCCATTCTTCACCATAAAGTTCTCTGGCACGTTCATCCAAAATGTAGTCTATATCAATAGTACTTGCTGATACGGGCTTGGCATTAGCCCTTGCTCTTACTACATTCACGTCTGCAGCAGCTAAATCCGGACGATTAATTCCCAAATAGGCTTCGGCCCGCAACAGTAATGTTTCCGCAAAACGTAACGCATACCAGTCTTTATGAGTATTACCGGAACCTGCTCTGGGTAACTGCACCGTATAATTACAGGGATCATGAAATTTCATAAATGTAGGGAACATCAGTCGTATTGTATCATCTAACGGATTGGTTCGGGGATACGGTGTTCCTTCATAGAGTTTGAAATCAATCTTATGTCCATCATAGGCCGATTCGGGATTGTCGTAATAATAATTCCTCCTGAGATTGTGTTCAGCGTTTCGGATATCATTATCCCAATTGTCCTTCCATATGTAATAATGAACCAGATTGGTTCCTCGTCCGTTGGCGCAAGGACGGCTAAGTGTATCGGAGATTCCGGTATACTTCCCGCCATAAAAAGTTCCAAGTGTTGCTTTTTTTCCGTCAGGGGTTAGTGCTATATCAAAATAACGTGGCCCATAAATATATGCAGAATTGATTGTAGTTTCGTCCGACGTTCCTCTCTCTACTTGAATCACCCACATAGCTTCAGTATTGTTAGGCAGGTTATGGTTAGTATATCCAAACAGATCAAAATACGCATCACCTGAACCCAGAATATCTGTACCCAACCTGTTTCCGAATCGCTCAGTCATTAAGGCATAATCATAATCATTCACTGCATGGCTTGCTGCCGTAACAGCTTCTTGTGCATTTCCCATCTCTAGATAGGTTTCAGCTAAATAGTGCCATGCAGGACCTTGGGTAACTCTTCCGGGTGCACTCTCTTCTCCCGGTTTAGGAAGATTTGCAGCAGCAAATTTGAAATCTTCTTCCATAAATTTGTGAATTTCAGCGACAGGGGCTCTTACATAATCTGTTTTTGCCTTGGTTGTCGGTTCATCCAGTAATGGAATGTCTCCATAAGTTGAAACTAAGTGGCGATATATAAATGCACGGAAAAAACGAGCTTCGGCAAGATAAGCATTTTTCCCGGCTTCTCCCTGGGTGAATATTGTCGCATCAGCCTTTTTTATACCGTCAATCAATACGTTGGCCCATTGAATAATTTCAAATCCCCTCACCCAATGATCGACTACCGGTGTAAATGTGGGGGTTAAATCCCGGTACGAATTCAGATACCGGCTTCCACGGTCTGGTGTTTCACCATTGAATCCAACATCTGATCCATGTGTTGCCCAATTCATTGTACCAAAAGAGCCATAGGTGTAATATACAAATCTGATTCTATTTTGAATAGCAGTAATCCCCTGCTCTATACCCGTTTCGGTAGTATATGCATTTTCCGGCGATAAAAAATCGAGAGGTTTTTCGTCCAAGAATGCCTCACTGCATGAAGATAAAACTGCCGAAAAAAATACAAATCCAATTACTAGTTTTTTTATAATCGAAGTTCTCATAATTGTCAAAATTTTAATGATTAAAAGCTAAATCTTAAACCCAAAATAACATTCCGGGTCAGCGTTGGGAAAGTAGACGTAGAGCTGTAACCAGTTTTGCTATCACTTCCCGTAGTCCCGATCTCAGGATCCCAGCCTTGCCATTTTGTCCATACATAAGGATTTTTGCTAGACAAATAAATTTGACAGGAATTAATGTTTATTCTATCTAATAATTGCTTTGGAAAGCTGTATGCAAGAGAAACATCCTGAAGTCGTATAAAACTCCTGTTCTGATAAATTCCACTCCAAATCGGCGGATTATTGTAGATACCCGTTGTATTTGTAGTAGGAGCCTCAGGACTCCAATACGGATTAACTGCTGAGACATTTTGTCTTTCAGGGTAATAGATCAACGGGTTGACATTATCACTGTTATTGGCCATGAATCTATTTTTGCCCCCTTGTATAGAGTTGATAAAGAAGGAAAAAGTGAAATCTTTATACCGCAGTACATTTTCAATACCGAAACGATACGACGGAGATTTATAACCGATGATGCTTCGATCATTCACGGCATCAATCGAATTACTACCATCTAAATCAGCTAACTTAAACTGTCCTGGATACCATCCAGGATATACTTCACCAGCAAAAAACTCTTCTTCCGTCCATACTTTTTCAATTTGGTAATCGTAAATTGCCTGAATGGGCTTACCTACAAACCATCCGTTAGCTACATCCGCATCACTCTCTCCCCCGTAAAGTTTGGTTATTTTATCCCTATCAAGCCCAAAAGTGAATTTAGTGTTCCA
>DGZP01000040.1:0-233 GCA_002398565.1 Proteiniphilum sp. UBA4977 | reverse complement strand
ACATTGGCATAACCCGATGTAGCCGGTAACTGTCTTCTCACCAGTACATCGTCGGTATTGGATAAATAGGCATCTATCGATCCTGAAAGGCGGTCGTTTAGGAAACTAAAATCTACTCCAACGTTATTGGAAGTCGTCCTTTCCCAGGCCAACTCCGAGTTCCCAAGTGTATTTGGATATAAGCCAACAGCATAGTCTCCACCGTATACATATCCCAGACTGCTCATTGTAGC
>DGZP01000021.1:4834-4989 GCA_002398565.1 Proteiniphilum sp. UBA4977 | reverse complement strand
GAGGAGTTGATTACCACTTCTCCACGAATTAAATCGTTTACGGTGATATCGATACGGGGCTCAATCTTTATGCGTACCACGTATTGCGTACCGTTGTCGATCAGCTTTTTCACCTCTTCGGTGGGTAACGTCAGTGAATTCCGCATCTGAAGCCG
>DGZP01000021.1:0-4471 GCA_002398565.1 Proteiniphilum sp. UBA4977 | reverse complement strand
AAAGCTTCCTGAATGTATGCTTCTGCTCCGGGAACAAACCGGGTGGAGTCGGTGTCTTCAATCCGAAGGATGAAGTCTCCGTTTTGTTGTTTGGAAAACAGGTAGTTGTATAATGCCGTGCGAACTCCGCCGATATGAAGCGGCCCGGTAGGACTGGGGGCGAAGCGGACTCTTGTTTTTCTGCTCATAATTTTGATGTTGAGGCTACAAAGGTAAGAAAAAAAGACCAGACTTGTGGAAAACTACTGTTTAAACAAGAAGAGACTGTTTCTTGTTACCGAAACAGTCTCTTAAGGTTAGCTTGTTTTTATCCCCTATTGTTGTCCACTATCGTAGTACAATATCCAGTCAGCCAACTGAAACAACCCTGAGCCGTGATTTGCTGTAACATTCAACCTGTAGTGATTATATGCAGTCCTGTTTGGCATTAGGAAAGAGATTTTGTATTTTCTTTGTGGAAATTTTGGAAAATTAGTTTGTCTGTCCAGCACGGTCCAGGTAACACCGTCATCAGATCCTTCTACCGTCCAGTCTTTCGGGTCTCTCCCATCATCATCATTTCCAGATGTCAGTGTATATTTTGTTGCGGCGAAGGCACGCTCCATTTTCCACATCATCCAGGCTGTATTTTGAAAAGTGAGGTATTTAGTTCCCGGGTCATTATCGATTAGTTTGTCCACATTTTCGCCTCCGTGTCCCGGTGAGTTATTGTTACTTTCACTTATTGTGCCTGGAGTATTCATTAGGTTTATAACAACTGGTTGTACCATCACCGTTTGCGTATTCGTCAACCAAACCTCGTCAACAGAAACTAAATTACCCACTATGGGAAATACAGATACTTTATAATTAAAAGTATACTCTCCCGGTGGTAAAAAAGATATTCCGAGTGCGCTTACCGGGAGATTAATCTGTGGCTTTCCCTCCATATCTGGCAATTGAGCTTTGCCTGACTGGGTGAATCCTCCGGCTCCGGAAACCGTATATTCGATATCTCCGGCAAAACGCATGAGGACGTTAGTGGTACCAATCACGGAAATATATTGTTCGGCACCAATAGTCTGAACCACAATAGAAGGTGGAGTCAATGCATCCACGAAAGCTTTTGAGACAGGAAAAGCTGTGATGGAGGTAGGAACAGATATGTTTTTCTTTGCATCAAGCGTGAAAACAATAAACTCGTAACCCGTACCGGCATCCAGTCCTTCGATACTTACTGAATCTACTAAAGTATCATACGTTACAACCGTGCTGTCGGCACCGTAGATAATTTTTATCGATTTCGATTTTTGGTCCTTCGGATTATCCCATGCCAATACAACCCTCTCAAAGCCCGGATAGACACGCAAACTGTCAATCTTACCCGAATAATTGTGTTCTTCGAGATATTGTTTAAAATTGTCTTCCATGCTGTCACATCCATAGTTGCTTAATAATGCAAGAAGGATGCTAACTATTATCATTGATTTTATTCTTTTCATTTTGTAAGTTTTTGAAAATTTATGTATTAGCCGATTTATTCCCATCCTTCTTTAACTCCTGTTAAGGTAGTAGGATCGTCAATTATACTTCCATCTGCTTCCGTACCGAAAACGGTTATTTCTGATGTACATCCAGAGTTCCCGTTTCCGTATTGTTTGATTCCCTTGTAACGTAGATAACGGAAAGGTTTTGTAAATCGGGGGTTTTCAGGATAAAACATATACTCATGACCGTTTCTGGCTTCATTCCTTGCCTCAATGACGTTGGAGGGTTGTGTAATCTTATATCTTCCCACATATTCCCAACCATCAAAAACGCCATCAGCAGGATCTTTGTCATCGCTAATCCATATTTCCCAAATTTCCACGTTTTCACCTCCATAAAGCATCCCCCATGCATTGCGCTGCCATATTTTGAACCGGCTTCCTTTAATTTCTCTACCCATGTCTATAAAATAGGAAAAAGGATACGATTGCGGACCCGTATGAAAATAGTTCAGGTTTAGTTTGGGTTCATAATCATATTCATTATCCCAGAATTTTTCAACACGTCCTTCATAATAAGTTTCTCTGGCATTTTTCATACTATCGTCCCGCCAGGTGCCTCTATGTGCTTCCAACGGTACTTGATCAAACGGATTACTGCTGCTGTTGTAATCCCATTTATTTCCGTACAGAAGATTATTCCGCAAGAAAGACCACTGTTTTTTTGAAATGGGACCGTCCATCAAAGGTGTTAGTTGCCCGAAATCCTTAGTTTCCGTCTTGTTTTCATAAGTGTCCCTGATGTGGACACTTACCGAGTGCGGCAGGCCTCGCAGATTTTCGATGATATAACGATCTTTCGCAAGGTTGGAGGCATATATTTTTGTGGCTTTTGTATCACCTACTTTAACGTCCACATAAATAGTTATGTTTTGTCTCAATACATTTGTCCAATCCAATACAAGTGACGAGAATCCCGGTTGAACCTGAACTGTTTCTAATACAGCGGCAGTTGTGGGGGCTAATGGGGTTACTCGTTGAATCACCGGTTGGGACTCGTTTGCATTTCTGTCTACCGAGAATATTTTTACTTCGTATTCTTTTTCCTGACCAAATCCTTCGATGAACAGGGTGTCTGAATAAACACTGCTTGTTTTAGATATTTTCTTACCTGTATCGATAATGTACTCAGCTCTGGTATAAAGGAAATCCTCATCATCGGGTATGGTATAAGTGAAATAACCACCTCCGTATAATGGTTTAAAAGTTACGTTTGTTATTTGGCCGGGAGGTGTGGTTTCCACTTGCAACCTATCACTGCAGCTATTGAATAACGAAACAGTTGCAATTACTATTATGACTGAAAAATAATGTATAAATTTCATATGCTTTTTAAATTAATATTTAATAAACTACCATCCGGGGTTTTGTATTAAATTAGGATTTCTGTTTATATCCGACAGGGGTATAGGCATTAAATAATCACGGGGTGTTTGCCAAACGCGAGGTTGTAATGTCATCAAAACATAGAATTGTGCCGGATCTACACCTGTGGTGTTCCAACCCTTCATAGGAGAGAGGAAATACCTGTCGGCCTCCTTCCATCGCAGCACATCGAAATACTTATGTCCTTCAAAAGACAATTCGATTATTCGTTCACGGTGGATAATATCGCGTAACCCTTCTTTGGTAAGATGTTTTCCGGGAGTTTTTACAATGTTGGCATCACTCCATACTTCTTCTATCGGCTTTAAGCCACCAATTGTCCGGATTTTGTTTAAATAAGTATAAGCCTCCGGGCTTGGACCGTTATATTCATTGTATGCTTCGGCATACATGAGATAAAGGTCTGACAAGCGAAGGATGGGGTAAGGGAATTTTACTACGCGTGCCCAGTGTCCCGTGCCCGACTCGGGATGAACCAGCTTCTTCACACCAATACCTGTCCAGTAAAAATCGGTGGTGTGTTGCGAACCCCGTCCTCCGGGAAATTCATTGTAGCGCATTTTAACGTCATTGGCCATGTCGTGAGTTCTCCAGACACTTCTGTCAACAACCAGCCAGGCATAGAACCGAGGTTCTCTGTTCAGATGTAGTTTAATCGTTTTTTCTCCCGACTGCATATATCCCTTATGATAGCTGTCATCCGGCACGTCTGTAACTTCGAGTCTGTTGTCGTACTCGAACGTTTTATCGTCTTCAATAGGCACACCGTTTCTCGAATAATAAAGTTCGTCCATCCTGTAGTCTGCGCCTAGCCATTGCCATGCGAAACCGGCAGTGGTGGGTTCAGCGATAGAACGCATGTTGGTGGCGTGTGCGAATCCTCCCTGACCTTCGTAATCCAGGCCGGAATATCCCCACAGTAATTCATCGTTCCATGGAGCTACAATGGAGAAGCGTTTATTGTATGCATATTGAATGATGTCGGATTCTTTAAAATTATCCACGTCCCAGAATTTGGGTTGTCCCGTAAAGGTGTAGAGCTTTTTGCCACGGGCTTCCGCATAATCAATGGCTTCTTTGATTCCGTCAAGTGCTTGTTTCCATTTCTCGGGGTCATATTGCATGGGAAAGTAGGTGTTGCCTTCTTTGTTCTTAAAATTACTGAAATATTCGGAGTTCCCGTTGAATAATGGACTTGCGCGTGTCAGCAGTATTTGGGCTTTGATGGCACGTGCATTTACTTGGTCTATTTGCCCGTAGTAAGCGACATCGCGTTCTACGGCAAGTTCAGCCTTTGGATTCCCGTTCGCATCGTATAGGACTTCATTGATAAGGTTCAGAGAGTAATTAAAACAAGAATCTACGGTTTGCCTTTCCTGGCGTACATCTTCTACTGCAGAAAAAGGCTCCAGGTTTTTATCGGCAATGACAATCGGGCCGTATAGGCGGGTCAGGTAAAAATGGTAGTAAGCTTTCAGAACTTTCACCTGAGCTATCCAGTCGGCACGTTCGGCAGGGGTGATGTCGGGTACGTTTTCAATGTTTTCGAAAAAGATATT
>DGZP01000089.1 GCA_002398565.1 Proteiniphilum sp. UBA4977 | reverse complement strand
ATTTATATGATTAACATCCGTTGAGTGCTGCGAAGCAACATTCAACGATCGAATTAGAGTTAATTTCAATTCGCATTCGAATAAATGAGGGTGTATCACAAATGTGATTTTACCCTCTTTTTATTCGGATATCCATCTGAGAACATATCTTAATTTTCATTTCTCAGGAGGTGAAATTTTATTTTGAGACAGCCTCTTTTTAGTGCGCCGTGCATGTCAACTAACTTGGTGGTGAAAGTCCACTATGGAGTTTATAGTCGCCAACCATTAGCTACGGGCAAGGGTGTCCATCGCAAGGAATCTGAAGGAAGCCGACGGCAAAGTCCCGCCCCGAGGAACACGAACCGTATCAGGCACAACCGGTGGGATGAGACTGCTAAACAAGTCGAAGTCCAAAGACTATACGGAGGTTGAATCATTGAAAGATTATCTTGTCGAAACAAAGGAGTATTGATCGAATCCATTGCCTGTAAGTAGGATTCTCTTCTGGCAGTAATATTGGAAAGAAGGAGCTATTGTTATTTATAGTTGAAATAACAAAGCCCCCAATATACCCATTGCAGAACTCACGGAGGTTGTTGCTGATGTCAGCAGCTAAACTAATTAAAATATTACCACCTCGGATACAGTATAGAGGTTTGGGCAATATATTCTTCTCCGTCTTGTGTATTCACGTCAGCAGTAAACACATAGGAATATACATTGCCGGTTTCGCCTTCAAGCGGAAAGTAAATGAACGAATCGGGATTATTTTTGGCTATACTTATATCCTTTTTACTTTTATATTCATCGTCGTAAGCCCACTGCGTGGTGCCGGCTTTATAGAATTCGAAATAGGCATAACTGGGTTTTCCTTTAATTTTATCGGGTATGTAGTCCACATATACCCACTTCCAGGGCTGTATGTTTTCTATATAATGCGGTTTTCCCCTGGTTACTGTTCCATCGTCCGGATTGTATGCCGTATAATAGAACTTTACATCCAAAGCACCTTTCATCAAAGGGTCGGCAATAAACAGACCAATCTTGTTGGTGCTTTCATCCGGAGCGGGTGGGTCGAATGTGTTTTTGCCATCCACCCAGGTAAAAGTAACTGACTGCCTTAATTTGTTTTTATCCAGCGGGTATTTCATATACACTTTACCGGTGTTTGCGCCGGTTAAGGTAAACACTGCCTCGTCGGTACTGTAGTAGGGATGAAGTATGGAGTTTGCCAATTGCCATTTGTTCTTCCATGTTCTTTGGTCGTAATATTCGTAAACGGTGGTGTCTATTTCCATTAACAACGGTTCGCCCGTGTTGTTGTAGCCGCTCAGTTGAACGCTTGCTGCTTTGGCTCTCTCCTCATATTTGTTGCATGCCACAATAAATAGCAGGGCAAACAACAGCACTGCAATATAATATCCTCTCTTGTTCATTTTCTCTTTCCTGTTTAGTGATTATTTTAATTCAATACCTCTGATTGCCTGACTCCATTCAGTAAAATCGGGATATAAATAAACCGCTGTTCTCTTTCCATAACTTCCATCGGCAGGAAGAATGGGTGTCGCCCTGTAACTAGTCATACTACTGCTTTCACTTACCCCCGCATAGGGCTCTTCCGTACCCGCATTGAAGAATTTTACCCAATATCTCTCGGTTGTGGCTACATTCAGTGTCCTAAATTCCCATTGTCCGGGAGTTAAATTATCAATAGTTGCAATCACTTGTTGCCTGTTTCTCGACATAATGCGTACATCATACATCATCCACGGGTCGTTGTCCATATACAAGGCCACGATGTTTGCAGCAGGGTCGGCAGGCGGCATCTCCGGTCGTAGCATTTCTTTCCCTTGCGAGTTAATGATTATCTGCAATGTTTTATATCCATAGTCATCAGAGTCAATCTCATTCGTATAAATCTCCTTGGCAATGATGGGGTCCCCATACTCGTCTTGAATCGCAAGGCTTAGTTTCGCATTGTTATTGCCGGGCGGTGTGTATATATTTATGCTCGACCAAAATGCGTTATCGCTGTAAGGTTGCACCTCTCCGCCGTTGTCGGGTAAGCTTTCCGAAACAATCTGATATTTCTGCTGGCTACGGTTAATCACTTTTATATTCAGGCTACTCGATTCATATCCATCGTATGCCTTTTTCTCAAACACACCGAACTTCAGTCGGTAGATATGGTCTTCGCCTTTCACAAGAGGTGCTGAAAAAATTTCCTTTTTAGTAATGGAATCTTCCAATTTAAAAAGAAACTTTTCGGTCGGTTCACTCAGCAAAAGAAACGTATTGAACGTCATGTTCACTAACGTGTTGGAAATGTACGATTCTCCGTTCTTACCCACAGCAAGTGGTTCACCGTTTATGGTAGCAAGCGCGGTGCCACTGTCGAAGAATGCCCCGTCGATGCTGATTTTTACAGCTTTCGAAAAATTTACGTAGTCATTGTTGTCACTATCGTCACAGCCTTGAAGTGCCCAGAGCAATAGAAAGGCTGCGATTATGCGGTAATAAATAGCATATGTTCTGTTCATAGCAATCATTTTTTAGTTATTAGAAAGTATAAGATGCCGAAACTGAAATTGACATTCCGGTTTTCTTAATAGCTGTATCTATATCTCCTGTTCTTACTTGTGCTTTAGTTCCATCAGGCAGCGTGGTTCCTCCAAACGGGGATTCATGTAAATACCCCCACTGGTAATTTTCATCAAACCCATAATCCCACTTAATGGAATCCCAGAAGTATGAATTGTTCTCATACGTAAATGTGTCTCCGTTGCGGTAGAAGTGGTAAGGACTGTTCAGCAGGTTTGATAAGTTCAGTTTCACCTGCAGTTTTTTGTCCTTTAGAAACTTATAGCTGACCTGTGCATCCAATTGGTCACGTTCTCTTTGATACTCAAAGTGCGAGGGCCAGGAGCTCACGGCAAACACTTGGTTGCCGATGTAGTTATAGGCCACATTTACCCCCAGGCGTTCCCCTGCATACTGCAACCCGATGTTGTATAAAAACGGTACATACCCATAAAGCGGTCTTTTCTGTTTCAACAGTCGTTCCTTACGCGCGTAATAGTCGTTTCCTTTTGCGTCCATTCCTAACATGAAAATATCAAAGAATCGTGCCTGTACTTCCGATTTCTGCGAGGTAAGGTTACCCGAAATATAAAAATTGGTCAGCTCTTCCACGTTCGGGGCAATAAAATCGAGACTCTTCCTCAATTCAAACTCCCAGCCACGAACTTTTGCCGACTTGGAGTTCTGCGTCATGATCTTCAGTTTCCCTCCTGTATCAAAGACACCTTGATAAATCTCCACCGGATTCTCGAAATTCTTGCGGAAATAGCCTACTGAAAGCAGATCACCGGCTTGTGGGTACCATTCCAGTTTTGTATCAAAGTGTTCAATCTGCGTGGATAGGATACCGCCTGTGTTAATTTGGTCTTTACCCCATTTCGGATTAAACCGGGTAAATCGTGAGTTTTCAATCAGGCCGGGCCTTACTACCGACTTTGCATAGGAAGTCCTGAAGTTAAGGTCGCGCAGCGGAGTCAGCGTCACGCTCACCGACGGCAGGTGTCGCCATTTCAGTTCATCCTTTTCGGCATCCGTGTTCTTCGAAACAATGTCTCCTGTTTCTTCATTCACGTAATAGGTCGCTTTTTCAGTACCATCTGGATTCATCTCTGCCCAGTCGTAGATATTGGTTGCCTGACTGTATATTTTCTTATACACATACGACTCGGCCCTGAGTCCCCATACAATCCTTGCCCATTTTCCTATTCGAGTATCCGCCATCCCGTAGTATGCCACGTTGGTATTTTTACCTTCATAGCGTTGATGGTCATAGTCTCTCGGGAAATAGAATCCGCTGGTTTTAGGATCTTCAAAGTCAATGCTGATATCTTTCAACGGAATTGGCACTCCAGCTTCATCTTCTCCTTTTCCCGCAAAAGGCAGATAGGTCCATGAGAAATTGCCATGTCTTACAAGAAAATTATATCCCCCTTTAATGATGTTTCTTGTAATGCCCACATTAAATTTATACGAAAGCGAAGTCTCTACCGTTTTGTTCACTTCATCATACAGATAACGCGAACGGCTGAGAGCGGGGAAATAGGTACGTTCCGACTGGTAGCTTCCCAAAACATATTTATAGAAACTGTAATCATCATCAAATTCATAGCTGAATTTTTTGCCTGCATCTTTTAGTTTTACATTGGCAAATTCTACGGGAATCAAATAGGCTTCAGTGGCATCCAACTCGTCGTTTACAATTTTACTTCGGGCGGCCGACCAAGTGAAAGTGAGCTTTCCGAAAGTGTGCTCCCCTTCCAGTTTGTTTTGTAGCAAATCAATAAAATTCGGACTCTCATACTCTCTTATCTTCGGTAAACCAACTCCTTGCACAATCATATAATCATCAGCATCGTCCTGAGAGTCTCTTCCTACAATTCGAAAGAAAGAGTTGTCGAACACCCGCGAATACATGTTGCGGCTTATGATTTTGTGGTTACGGCTTTCCCAACCTATATTCACAATCCCCGAAATGGTTGTGTTAAACTTATAGTTGTTGGCATGATTTTTTTGCAGTAAACGCCCTTCAGCGTCATACATACCTGTATATTGTGAGAAACTCCCCTGATTGTAATAAGGATATTCCTCTATTGTCTGTTCGTTTCGATAAGAAAGAGCGGTAACGAAGCCTAATCGACTGCTGTTGTTTCTGCCCAACCCGTATGTTTTTCCCAAGGAAATTGAATAGTTTTGTCCCGGCATTGCGGTATATTTTCGTGCCCCGATGCGGCTCAGGTCGCCAATCTTTTTATTCTGCTCCCTGATCATTTCGTGTGTTACCGTATTGTTCGGGTCATACGGATCGGTATAGCTGTAGTTGTTGTTATTGATCAGCACATATTCTCCCGGGAAGTGGTTTCTCACCCCATCGTCAAATCCCAGATAATCCCATCTGCCTCTGCCATTTCCCAACATCGTTTTTCCTGTGACGCCCGGAACGTATTTCATACCTGCCGATACGTTAAGGAAATTTTCATCGGGAATGGCAAGGGTACTAATCTGCACCAGCCCTCCTCCGAAGCCAAAACCCATATCGGGCGTATAACTTTTGGCAACGATGATGTTGTCCACCAAATTACTCGGGATGATGTTGAAGTCGAACGATCGTTCCTGCACGTCGGTACTTGGAAGGGTAACTCCATCCAACTGAGCCACGTTATAACGTTCCGAAATTCCTCGCACCACTACTTTCTTATTATCAATGGTGCTTACACCGGAAATACGCTTTAGAGCTTCCCCAACGTTTTTATCGGGGAGGGCACTTATTTGTTGCGAAGAAAGTCCCGATGTTACTCCCGGCGCGTTTTGCTGTACGCGTAACAGTCCACCGGTGGTGGCTTTGTTGTAGGTTGCCGTAACAACCACTTCACTCAAGGATTGGCTCTCCACGTTGAGCGCCACATCCAAGGGTGTGCTGCTTCCGTCCTTTATTCTCACATCGGTAATTCGTTGTGTTTGGTAACCGATATAACCCACTTCAATAGTGTAAATACCCACAGCCAATGAAAGGCGAAAATTACCGTTTACATCGGTAGCTGTTCCCATATTCTGTTCTGCAACCTTTACAGTAGCACCGGGGAGTCCTTCACCATATTCATCCACAACCTTTCCTGTCAGGATGCCCTTTTTCTGCTCTTGATCAATTGCTTCCGATGCTTTCTCTTCCGGCTTTATAAATACCGAGTAATATTTTTCCCTCACTTTTCGGTAGGTGAGATCCGTATCGACTAGCGATTTGTAGAGCCACTCCTCCATATTGTTTGTCTCTGCTACAATCGCAGACAGCCGTTTCTCTTTTATGATAGATTGATTATAAGAAACCGTCTGGCCAGAGGTTTCTCCCAGTTTGTTTATACGTTCTAATCGTGAAACAATCCCTTCTGCCGGAAATCGTACAGCTTGCGTCTTGCCATACATTAACCCTACGCTCATGACTACACACGTCAGTGCCAATAGCAAGGTCCTTCCCATTTGACTATTTGTTTTCATTCACTTATTAAATAAATATGATTTTATTATCCTTGATCTTGTATTCTGTTTGATAAATATCGGCCAATACCCTAAGCACATCCTTTAGTGGCATATCGGTTGTAAAAGAGAAATGCACTATAGCCCTTGAAGAAACTTTCTCTGGGTTTGCGATATCTACATTATAGTATTGTTTAAGCCTTAGCGCTACTTCACTGATCTGTGCATTGCTCAGCACGATGCGTCCATTGCGCCAGTCCGCAGCATCCGCTCCACTTGATACGCCTGCTGTGAGTGTGCCCTTTGCACTGTCAAACAAGGCATTGTTGTCCGGATCTAGCAGCACCTTCATCCCATTTTCTTCGTTCGACACCTGTACACGTCCGGTTTTTACGCTAACCACCTGTTCGCCCAACTCACGGTAGGCTCTGATATTAAACGATGTTCCCAACACCTGTGTGGAAAGTCCATCTGCGGTATGCACAATAAAGGGCCTTGAAGGATCTTTGGTTACTTCGAAAAAAGCCTCCCCCTCATCAAGCCATATTTCACGGGTGTGTGCATTGAATTTCCCTTTGTGTAAGGAGAGCGAAGTACTCATGTTCATATGCACAACCGATCCGTCGGTAAGGGTGATCCTCTTCATTTTTTTGTCGGTAATGAACTGCTGAGATATTTCCGATTGGGCAACCAGATCGGTAGTAGTTGTATTGGTTAAGTCATTTTTAAGAATAGGCAGACTTAAAGTGATAAGCAAGGCGATGGCGGCAGCCATTCCGCCATATATTATGATAGAACGATATTTTGTGTGTTTACGAGGGCGGTTCAGTTGCTTGTTAAGCAGTTCTTCCCATGCTTCCTCCTTTGCGTTATGCATCTTGTTGAAATCGGGCTTCCGTTCCGAAACACGTTCTACTTCCGAGAACCATGTATCAATGATTCTCTTTTCCTTTTTTGATGACTTCCCTGCGGCATAGAGGGAAAATAATTCTTTCAAATTCATAGTTTCATTATTTATCCATTGTAAACTTTTGAACGTTGCGATGGTAGGGACCCAATATATACACAGTAGGTGCAAGATTTTTCTACCTAAGCGATCAGGTTAATAAAGGTTAACTATTCATAATGATTGAGACTTAATAAAATCTTAACCGTATTCTCATGATTACAAACGAACAATGATTTTACTTTGCGATTAAATTATGAGCGAATATTCTCGCTTTAAAATCAAATGACAGACAAAGAGATATTATTGAATTGTAGTCAAGGAGATGCAGCTTCGTTTCGCACTCTCTTTGATCGCTATTGGGATAGTCTTTACGCACTTAGTGTGAAGTTTGTAGGGGAGAATGATGCCAAAGACGTGGTGCAGGAATTGATGATAGAGGTGTGGAAGAAGCACCAAACATTGCACACAGATAAAAACGGATCATTAAAAGGGTATCTCTTTTCGCTGCTGAAATATCGTATTATTGATTTTGTAAATGCACGTCCCAATCATCTGTTTTGGGATGACATTGTTCCGCAGATGACTGCTTTGATTGACAGGCAAGACTTGTTTGAGGAAGCTGTTGTTCGGGAATTGCAACAAATCATTGATCAAACTCTCTCTGAATTGCGTCCGTCAGAACTGGATGTGTTTCGTTTACGTTGGGAACAGAATCTTTCTGTCGATATAACTGCTCATATATTGGGAATCTCGAGCCAATCTGTAATGAATCGGTTACACAATGCTTTAAAAACAATACGTGGCAATGTGTATGCCTATTATGAAGATGAGATGAGCGCCAAGTATCAATTGGTACTGCTGATGTTTTTCTTGTCAAATTTCTGATGGTAATGTTGTAGCCGGGATTAATATAAGGAAAACCGCTCAGGTTTAATCACCCTTAGACTTGTTGAATCAATCGCTCCAATGTCCCACGCTTATGTGCTCGCAAGTTGTGCTTAACCTAGTTCATGGCCGTAGTAAAATCGAGGAGAAATCTGTAGAACTTGTGACATCATCTCGACAGTGTAACACTCCCGACTACAATCTATAAATGCGTACATTACTTGTCTATCTTTTGAGAAAATGGCGATTGTTTTTTTATATCTCAAACTCCAACTCTGTATTTCTGAGCTTCTTATAAAGTTCTTTGACTTGTCGACCCTCGTCGCCGAGCCACTCAATACCGTGACCCGAAAAGGCTGCTGTTCAGTGATCACTCAACTATTTACGCCAACTGTAAATCCGATCGGGTGAGACACCTGATTCTGAAATCTTGAAAAAATATCGCTCAAGATAATGGAAACTGTTTTTATGGAGTACCAAAGTGTCTTTATTTAGTGCAAGGTGCAAGTTTATATATATAGATACTTGCACCTTGCACTAACATTAAATAATTAAATATCAAATTGTTTTGTATTAATAAATAAAAGTGTAACTTTGAACTTAAGTTTTATGCAGACAAAGTGGAGACAAAAGATACCTTTTGGTTTTATTAAAGTTGAAAAAATGAAATTCCACATTTTGTACCCCCTGGCATAATACGTTCTGCTATATTGCTGAATTATAGAGGTTTGCTTTA
>DGZP01000078.1:159467-168388 GCA_002398565.1 Proteiniphilum sp. UBA4977 | reverse complement strand
TTTTACTGATGGCTTCCACAATCCGGCCCAATGCAAGATCATTGTCGGCGACCATGGCACTCGGAGTAGGAAATCCCTCTTGTGTACCGGAAGTATGGTTATTTGGCAAGGATAACATCATTAAATTCGGGAACGCGTTCGTTTTCTCAAAATCATTGAGTTCTTTAATAAACTGATCGGCTTTATACTGGTCGTTGATTGTTCTTGGTGAACCAGTATATGTAGGACAATAATTGCCTCGAAGTGTATGGATTGTAGGTATTGCAAGAATTTTTATCCTGTTTTGCTTACTTAAGTAATCTTCATAAATATCTGTCCACGTGGCATCACCCGGGATTATGCTGTCCCTGACAAACTCCCCATAAGTTCTGAAAGACAACCCTGCATTTAACACATAATCCCAAATAAAACCTTTTGGAGAATATACCAAAGGGTCGTCACCATTCCATGGATAGCTACGGATGAAGTTTGGGAAAGCCCTTTCCAAATAATCAGTCACATATCCCTGACTCGTCCATTGATGTCCTTCTGCACTTAAAACACCGTTACAATAAGTATTGTCCAGTAAAACAAACTCATCTGCCAATTTGTGGTGATTTGGCGTGATATATTCGCCAAACATACACAGTGTGCTATCTCCATTCCCTTTTTGAATGTCTCCGAAAACCTGATCGTATGTTCTGTTTTCTTTTATAATATAGACGACATGTTTAAAAACCGACTTTTCATTCGGTTCGGTGGGAATTGGCACCATTTTTATGCCCTGACCGGTAGAAGCAATCCTTTGATACACTTCAGGTAAATTCATATTTTCAGATGCTTTTTTGGTATATGAGTCCAGGGCAGCTGAGTTGGGAACAGGAACAAAAGTAACTGAACTGGTGCGATCGTGGGTGTTAAAACCATGTTCTCTTACACCTTTTTGTCTGCTGCCGACACCTTTCATATTCACGACAGATAATACTCTTCCGTCTTTTGAAATTTCAATTCCACTGGGATACCAACCCGTCGGTATTAATCCTTTTATATTTTTATTAACCAAATCAATCACACATATAAGGTTATCCCCTCCATTGGCCACATAAAGCGTTTTACCATCCGGAGAAGTAATTATATCATTGGGAGTACTCCCGAATGGTAATTTTGGAACTGGCTTACAACTTATAGTTTCAATTACTTCATCTGATTTTGTATTTATTACTGATATCAAATCGCTATTTGAATTGGCTACATATAACAATGAACTATCAGGAGAGAAGGCCATTGCACACGGATGAAGGTATACGTTGATTTCTTTGATCACCGTATTTTTATCCAATGATATCACAGATACTGTCCCGGAAGAAGCAACTCCCGTTTTATCGTCTATCACCACGGGACTTCCTGAACTCTTGTGTGTAAAATCCACTGCCTTTGGGACACGTCCTCCCCAATTGGTCACATACGCTTTATTATTTTTTATCGAGATTGCATAAGGAGCAACTCCCACGGGAATCTGCTCAATCAATGTATTTGTTTTAAGGTCGATAATACCGATCGAATTATTTCTGTTCAACGTTACATATAAAGTTTCATTATTTATTGCTATACCTCCAGGATAAGAACTTTCCTTGTCAAAACCGGGTAAGTTTATTGCTTCCTTCCAGGTAAATTCTCCATTTTTATCCATTACTGCAGAACGAAGATATCCTCTGTTGTCCGTCACCCATATTTTTTGATTTGAAATCCATTCTATCCCATAAAAAGAACTTCCCCCACGAGGATACTTCAGTGTTTGCAATATTTTACGCGTTTTTCGGTCTATAATAACAACACCCGAGCTATTTTTTATAGCCAGTAAATTATCATCAGGACTTGAAGCTACATCAACCGAACTTCCGGGGAAGGTGATTGAACTTCCTACCGGATCAACTATTTGAGACGTACTTACAATATATTTTCCCCTATCCTGTTCTCCAACTGTTATTTCTTTATTGGAAAAAAGATTATCCGAACTCCCGGTTTCTGAAACATATCGTCGGTTTACACATGTGGAAAAAAGCAATATTATCACGAATAAATAAAAATATGTTTTTCTGTCCATGATGAAAAAGTGTTTTAGAATTGATCGATACAAAGTTAGTAAGGAAAGTTGGGAGGCCGTTAATTAGTTTTTGGAAAATATTGACATGATCGATAAAAATTTCGTAATTTAGTCTTTCAATTCCAAACCAATGAGGATTGATCACTACCGCAACAACATGGCTTGAACAAAAGGAATTAAATGACATATGGAAAATGGAAGAACTACATACCTTTTATTATTTCCTTGATCTGGCAGGCACATTTGCTTTTGCTATAAGTGGAGCCACAGCCGCAAGAGAACGTGGGCTTGACTTATTTGGAATCTGTGCCGTTGCCTTTACGGTTGCTTGTGGTGGAGGGATTACCCGCGACCTTTGTATCGGTGCAATTCCACCTGAAGGAATAACAAACTGGTTGTACCTTTCCACGGCAATGGTCGCAGCAATAATGACAATCTGGTTGTATCCGATTGTAAAAAAAATAAACAGACCGGTGATATTGTTCGATGCGGCCGGATTGGCGCTATTTGCCGTTACGGGAGCACGAAAGGCACTTGCTTTTGGCCATAACGCAGAAGTGGCCATCATTTTAGGCATTGTTACAGCCGTTGGCGGCGGTATTTTGCGTGATATTTTATTAAACAGAGTCCCCATAGTATTAGAAAAGGAAATTTATGCATCAGCCGCCTTGTTAGGTGCTATGATAGTGGTACTGGGCACTTCATTTGACTGGTTGACAAGCGACTGGATATCAATTATTGCAATATTTGTTAGTTTCTCATTGCGAATGTTGGCATTGCGTTACCATTGGAATTTACCGATTTTTTCAAATAAATAACCAACCGATGAATACATTATTAGTTAGACTGAAATTCACTTTCCTTCAATTGTTTTTTTTCATACTGCCGACAACATTTACGTCGGCATTTGGTGAAACGATAAAAATAAATGACCATTGGAAGTTTATATTAGGTGATGTGCAAAACGGCGCGTCCATTGAATATAACGATTCTAAATGGCAAAATATAAGTTTGCCTCACGACTGGAGCGTAAAGGGGCAGTTAAGCCCCACACTGGCAAGTTGCACGGGGTATCTACCCGGTGGCATAGGCTGGTACCGCAAAACAATGGAAGTTCCTTTGGAGAAAAAAGGGGAAAAGGTTTATCTTTATTTCGAAGGCGTTTACAACAGGAGTGAAGTGTATTTGAACGGACAATTACTGGGAAAAAGGCCCAACGGTTACATTTCTTTTATGTATGATGCCACACCTTTCATAAAATATGGGGAAAAAAATGTGATCGCCGTACGAGTTGATCACAGTCAGTATGCCGATTCCCGCTGGTACACCGGCTCTGGAATATACCGCGATGTATGGATGATCTATGCAAATCCTATACATATTGCACAATGGGGAGTATACGCCTATCCCGAAGAGGTGAGAAATGGCTATAAACTTAATCTGGAAGTAAATATTAATAACGGGGAAAAGTCTGATGAGAATTTGACAATCGTCAATGAATTATTTGCAGCTGATGGAAGACTGATCACAAAGAGCAGAAAGAAAGTCACAGTAAAGCCTGGTGACGACAATAAGATTTTGACTTCGTTCAATATAAAAAATCCCAAAAGGTGGTCACTGACGGACCCTAACCTCTATATAGTAAAAACTACAGTATTAAAAAATGGCTTTGAGATTGACAAGGCTTCTACCAGAAGTGGCTTCCGTTCATTTACTTTTGATCCGGATAAAGGATTCGCGTTAAACGGAGAATGGTTGAAAGTGAAAGGGGTTTGCATACATCACGATGCCGGTGTGTTAGGGGCGGCTGTTCCGCGTGAAGTGTGGAAAAGGAGACTGCAAACACTCAAAGAAACCGGAGTGAATGCCATCCGTACAAGCCACAATCCACAGGCACCCGATTTATACAATCTGTGTGATGAGTTGGGAATATTGGTACTGAATGAGATGTACGACGAGTGGGAATTTCCCAAACGTAAATGGCTGGAAGGCTGGAATGTGGGCACTCCGGGTTTTCAGGGCTCTTATGATATATTTAAGGAGTGGTCGGAAATTGATCTGGCAGACCTGGTCAGACGCGACAGAAATCATATTTCCATTTTTGCATGGAGTATCGGAAACGAGGTGGATTATCCCAATGATCCCTATTCACATCCTGTTTTGGGAGGTGAAAAGGCCGGAGGCTTTACGCAGGCAACCTATGGAGGCTATAAACCCGATGCCCCCAATGCAAAGGATTTGGGAGATATAGCGAAACGTCTCGTGGCTACAGTGAAGAAATACGACAAAACACGGCCTGTTACTGCAGGACTGGCTGGTGTTGCCATGTCGAACGAAACCGAATATCCGGGCGTATTGGATATTGCGGGATATAATTACACCGAAAAAAGATATCACAGCGACCATGAAAGATATCCGGACAGGGTAATTTACGGAAGTGAAAACAGACACGATCTGGAGGCATGGAAAGCTGTAAAGGATAATAAACACATCTTTGGCCAGTTCTTATGGACCGGTATTGATTACTTGGGCGAATCAGGTAGATGGCCATCGAGGGGATTCTACTCAGGCCTGCTTGATTTTGGAGGATTTATAAAACCAAGAGGTTACTATAGACAATCGCTGTGGTCAGAAAAGCCCATGGTATACCTTGGCACCTACCCCACGCCGGGCAGGTACAGTCAAATCCAGTCGAAAGACGTACTCTCACAAACTGAATCAAAGAGCAACAATGTGGAAAAGACGCCATCTATGGATGCCTGGCCTGTCTGGAACTATAATGAAGGGGAGTCTGTAAGGGTTGTCTGTTATACCAACGCTGCAAAAGCCAGACTCTTGCTAAACGGTATTGAAGTGGGCCAGACCAGGGAGTACGATAAAAATACAGGCATCATTTATTGGGATGTGCCATACAGGCCGGGTAAACTGGAAGTGGAAGGTTTGGACAGCAACGATAATAAAGTATCGGAATATACCATACAGACATCCACACGTCCGTATGCCTTGAAGATTACCGATAGTGACAAGATGATAAACAGAAAAGGCGGGATTGCCCACGTGATAGTGGAAGTGGTGGATGAAAATGGCACTGGGGTATTTTTATCGGACAATGAAGTCACATGTCATATATCGGGTCCCGCCAGACTCCTGGGTCTGGAGGCAGGTAACAATTCAGACATGAGCGATTATACAGACAATAAACACAGAGTATATCATGGAAAAATACTTGCATATATACAGGCAACCGGAGAGAACGGTAACGACATGATCAACATAAAGTTCACCTCTCCCTGGCTCAAACCGGCAGAAGTTAACATTCAGTTCCACGGTTCGTTTTAAATCTTCATAAATGAACCATACCAGATTGTAGACGTTAATCTCATTCAAGATTATTGGAACGGTCATGTGCGTTTAATTGAATGAATCTTAAATGGAAAAGAAGATAATATTCATTACGGGAGCTAACAGGGGAATAGGAAAGGAAACAGCGACAGGGCTCGCAAAACAGGGCCATCATCTTGTACTTCACGGAAGAAACAAGGCGCTGTTGCAGGATGTCTCTGAGGAGATAAAAACAGCAACCGGAAATAATGAGGTAGATATAATCATGGCCGATCTTTATTCGCTGGCCGATGTGAAAAGAATGACCGACGCGTTCAAAAGCCGGTACGAAAGACTGGATGTGCTGATAAACAATGCGGGGGCAATGCTGGGCAGACATAGGGAGGTCACAAGCGAAGGGAATGAAAAGACAATGACCATTAATCTTTTTGCCCCGTTTCTAATCATGCATGCCATGAAGCCTGTGTTACTGAAAAGCGATTCTCCCCGAATAATTAATGTTTCATCGGCCATGCATAGGTACGGTGGAAGGCCCGATTTCAATGATTTTCAGTTTGAGAAGAATTATTCACCCATGCGCGCATACAGCTTGTCGAAGCTTTATTTGATCTGGGTCACACGTCATCTGGATTCGCAATTGAAGATGAGAGGAGTGGATAATGTAACCGTCAATACGCTTCATCCTGGCGCCGTTGCTACAAACTTTGCACAGGACGCTGATAAGGGTTTTATGATTAATCAGATATATAAATTTGCCTTGAGATTTATGGATAAACCTGTCGACGGAGCAAAAACAAGCATCTATCTGGCCACTTCCCCCGATGTGAAGAATGTGTCGGGTGCCTATTTCAGCAAGAAGGGAAAAATTGAGAAAGCGAATGATCGATACTGGTCGCCTGAAAATGAAAAACTGATCTGGGATTATTGCTCGGGGATCATCAAGAAATATTAAGATTTAATGGTAAATTTGTTGCTGAAAAATACTTACCAATAGATAAACAAAAGAATTGTGAACTTTTATTCCTATCATTTACGTTGTCGCGCATGCGTGATACTGATTGCGTTTGTGGCCATGATTTCATGCAATGCAGACGAAGAGACACCCCCACCCGGAAACGAAGCTGCGATGGCAGCGGGTGTATATGCCATCAAATGGACCCACGGGGAAGCTCGTGCAAGTGTAAATGGGGGGGATGTGATCGCTGTATTCAGCACAGCGTCAGATACGGAAAAATCATACCCATACACTATTCAGGCAAACACAACAAAAACTGCCAATAATTTCGCAAGGTCATACCATAATTCGTTTTCCGAGTCTTATCGTCTTTCGAAGTCCACGTTTCAATCCTTTTACAGCAGTAGCCAGGCAAATTCTGATGCAGGGCAAACAAGAGCAGTACAACTTGGTGACACTAGAAGTTTTTGGACTTTTGACCTGTCTGACCTTTCCACTTTCCCTGATATCCCCAGTGTGCAGTTCAAAGCTGTACTCAAAGCCATTGGTACCTATTGTGACGTGTATGTAGATAAAAATTCAATCCTGATCACCAACGAAGATGCAGAAAAAATAGCCATACAATTCGACAAGGTAGCTTACCCTGTTGTTACTGGCCACTTTGGGAATCCCCCCGTGATTAATGGCAGTTCCCGCGTCACCATACTGCTCCCTCTTGTCTTTAATGGAGGGATGGAGGAAGATGTGAATCCAAATGGAACCTCTACAGGGCTTTTTAATGATAGGGACCAGTTCCCTGCATCGACTGACAACCCATATTCAAACTATCGGAATGTGCTTTATCTCAATCCAGGGTTATATAATAGTACCAATCCCTTTTTCAGTAACAAGTGGTGCCCCATTCTTTCACATGAATTTGCACATATGGTGAACTTCCGTTATCATGTGGCAAAAGAATCGGTACCCATTGAAGAAGGTAAGGCATTGCTTTCCGAAATACTTTCGGGCTATGGTCTCCCAAACGGTGATTATCTGATGTGGGAAAATATTGTTGCTTATCAGAACGATCCATCCGGAATATCACTTACGCAATTGGAATATGTGAATAATAATATTTACGGCTCATATGGCATGGGATTGATGTGGATGAGCTATTTATACGATCGCTTCGGTTTGCAGGCTATTCGCGATATGGCAACCCATTCATTGCTGGGGCTCGACGCAACAGCAGCCGTCACCGGTATCCCCAAACAGCATCTTTTTGCGGAATGGGTACAGGCGAATATTTTAAGCGGCACAACAAATAACGAAATTTTTACATACAAAACCATTGATGTTAACGGCAACGGCGGAGGAAAGTATTTTGATGCACTTAAAGGATTCGCGGCTTTGCCTCAACATTTAATTCCTTACACGGAAACAGAAAGACAAGTACATTCTTACGGTGTAGAATATTTTGCCTCTGATAGTCAGGGAACAGTTATTATAAAGGGTAACGACATCCAGGCATTTATTATACGCAAAAACAACTAAAGTTTTACAAATCACGATGACAGGAACACACATGACAGAAGATAACAAGCTCCTCTATTATTTTAAAAAGTGGACTGTGATTACCCCGGAAGATGAGTCTGTGATCCTGTCTGCTTTTGAGCCCTGTTCCATAAAGAAAAGAAAGAGTCTGCTGGTGCCGGGAAAAACCTGCAAATACTTGTATTTTATTACTACAGGCTGTTTACGTTCTTATTATATCGACTCAAAAGGAATAGAACATATTTACCAGATCAGAATGGACAATAGCTGGATTAGTGATCTGGAGAGTTTCTTCAGGCAAGTACCTTCCAAATACAATATAGAGGCGCTGGAAGATACGCAAATGTTAAGTATTTCATACAAACGGCTGGAGCAGTTGTATGAGGAAGTGCCAAAGCTGGAAAGATATTTTCGCATTCTTTTTCAGAAAGCATACATCAATGCACTGAAGCGACTTAACGCGAACATGTGGGAGACGGCCATGGACCGTTACAACGATATGCTGAAAGAACACCCACAGATGTTTCAGCGGGTTCCCTTAATTTACATCGCCTCCTACCTGGGTATTACACCGGAAAGTTTAAGCCGTATCAGGAAAAGAATTTAGTACAGATCTGTTTCATTTCTTAACATAGATCAAGTGTACGACACCGTGCGCCACACTACCTTTGTGCCGTAATCATTCACTAACATTTTAAAATTAATCCGGCTGAAACGGAACTCTATAACTGAGAAGTTTCATCCACAAAAAAATTATCGTATGAAAACAATAAATGCATTGATCATCATCTTATTAGCAGGCACACTATCAGCATGGGCACAGAAAAGTGAAATAGACCTGTCAAAATCGCATGTGCTATGGACCGGGAAAAAGATAGGTGGCACACACAATGGAAAAATTCTGATACAGAGCGGATCTTTCGAGTTAAAAAACGGTGAGATTGTAAGCGGGAATGTGGTCATTGATATGAACAGCATTACCAATGACGACCTGAAAGATGCAGGTTA
>DGZP01000078.1:127122-159373 GCA_002398565.1 Proteiniphilum sp. UBA4977 | reverse complement strand
GATCTTTCGAGTTAAAAAACGGTAAGATTGTAAGCGGGAATGTGGTCATTGATATGAACAGCATTACCAATGACGACCTGAAAGATGCAGGTTACAACAGGCAGTTGGTAGATCACTTGAAGTCGGACGATTTCTTTGGTGTAAACAATTACCCCACCGCTACGTTTAAACTAACCAGCGCTGGTAAATTTAATTCAGACAAAGCAGTCGTCACAGGCTTGCTGACAATAAAGGGGAAGACGGAAAAGGTATCGTTTGTAGTAAACAGAAGGGGAAATGTTTATTTGTCACAACTGAAGGTCGACCGCTCCAAATTTGGCGTTCGCTATGGTTCCAAATCATTCTTTAACGATCTGGGCGACAAAGCAATTGACGACACATTCACGCTAGACATCAAACTGGTCCTGAAGTAAAAATATACTATAAAAAATAAAACGAATGAAAATAGCAGTCACAGGAGCAACCGGGCAATTGGGAACCATTGTTGTGGAAGAATTAAAAAAGAGAGTTCCCAACGAAAATATCGTAGCGCTTGTCCGCACACCGGAGAAGGCATCTGCACAGGGTATAGAAGTACGTACCTTTGATTATACCAAACCTCAGGTAATGATCGAAGCACTCGCCGGAATAGACCGGCTGATACTTATCTCAAGCAACGAAATAGGTCAGCGTGCCAGTCAGCATTTCAATGTAATAGAGGCAGCCGGCAGGGCCGGTGTAAAATGGATCGTATACACAAGCCTGTTACATGCCGACTCCACCACGTTGAATCTTGCAGGGGAACATATGACAACGGAAGAAGCGTTAAAAGCTTCCGGTATTGATTACACTATCCTTCGTAACGGCTGGTATACCGAAAATTATACCGGTTCAATCAGGGGCGCACTGGCAGGAGGTGCCTTCATTGGAAGTGCAGGCAACGGAAAGATATCATCTGCCGCCCGTGCCGATTATGCCGAAGCGGCAGCATTGGCTATAACCGACGAATCACACATGGGAAAAGTCTACGAATTAGCCGGAGACGATTATTATACACTTGCCGGTTTAGCGGCCGAAATTTCAAACCAGACCGGCAAAAACATCCCCTACAGAAACCTGACAGAAGCTGAATACACTAAAATCCTGGAAAGTTTTGATATTCCCGCAGGACTAGCATCTGCCATCGCCAGCTGGGATGTTTCAGCATCGAAGGACGATCTGTTTGATGATTCCCGTCAGCTCTCCTTATTGCTTGGCAGGCCCACGACTTCACTGTCGGAATCGGTAAAGGCTGCCTTGTAGAATTTAAAGACTGGGACTCAGGAAGCGATTTGGGAGTTTTATTCTCCTTGAAGGGAAAACAAAATCTTGAATTTCCGTCGCATACTATTTTGAACAAAAAACACACTCTCTTGGTTTTATATGTAACAGGTGACATTGCCTGTTACATTAAACCGGTAATTCTAGGGAAAGAGACGGTCAGAGCGATTGCACCCATCTCCACTGTACGGTTAAATGGAATGAAGAGGAAAAATCATGGGACTGTCCTTGTCACGGCTCTCACTTTGGGAGTGATGGGAAGGTACAGAACGGACTAGCTGCAGGTCCGTGAAAAAATCCATCCAAATCTGCTTAATTACATCGAAAAAAATACCGACATTGTTGGTTCATGATAAATAAAAGATGCCATACATTGATTATTACAAAATATTGGGAGTCGGCCGGAATGCTTCGGCCGAAGATATTAAGAAGGCTTACCGCAAGCTGGCGCGTAAGTTGCATCCCGACCTGAATCCAAATGACCGGGAAGCGCACAGGAAGTTTCAGGAACTGAATGAGGCGAACGAAGTGCTGAGCGATCCCGAGAAGCGTGCCAAATACGATAAATATGGGGAACACTGGAAACACGGAGATGAGTATGAGAAGGCACAACAACAGCATCAGCAAAGAAGCCATCAACAGTGGAGCAGCGGGGACGGACAAACTTTTTATACCGAAGGGAACTTTTCGGACGAAGATTTTTCAGATTTCTTTCATTCTATGTTTGGTAGCGGGTTTAGTCAGAGGTCGCACGCTTCCGGCAGACATTACCGTTTCAAAGGTGCGGATTATCAGGCTGAATTACATCTGACGCTACGACAGGCCATGCGAACACATCAGCAGACCTTGTCGGTAAATGATAAAAACGTGCGGATTACGATTCCCGCGGGTGTGGCGGACGGGCAGAAGATAAAGCTGGCCGGCTATGGACAACCGGGCAGGGAAGGTGGCGCAAGTGGCGACCTATACATCACCTTTATCATTGAGGAGGATCCTCATTTTAAAAGGCTTGGCAACGACTTATATACCGAGAATGTCATTGATCTCTATACAGCAGTGCTGGGAGGGACGGCGATGATTGAGACGCTCGACGGGCAGGTAAAGATGTCTATTAAACCGGGTACGCAACCAGGTTCAAAGCTTAGGCTAAAGGGCAAAGGGTTTCCAGTGTATAAAAAAGAAGGAAACTTTGGTGATCTCTACGTGGCACTGAATGTGGAGCTGCCGGAACATCTCTCCGAAAGGGAGAAAGAGTTGTTTACCCAACTATCAAAATTAAGAAAGCCATGAACGGAAACAGATTATTATACAGCGAATGCTTGAGGATTTATGAGGTGGAAGCGTCATTCATCGAGTCGTTACATGAGGTAGGGTTGATTCATGTAGTAGATCAGGAAGAAGAACGGTTCATAGAGTATGATGATCTCCCGGACCTGGAACAGTTTATACGATGGCATTACGAGATGGACATCAATGTGGAGGGAATAGACGCATTACGCCATATGCTCGAAAAAGTAAAATCGCTCCAGTCGGAGGTAGATCAGTTACGCCATGAGCTACGCTTTTACAAATCCCGGTTTCAATAAATAACAGTGACAAACAAAATTAATCACAGGGGTTGAACGGGAAAGCTATTATTTATTTATGGTAAACCGCAGTCCCAGGCTCAGATTGAAATGAAGCGGATTATCCTTGTAAATGGTCTCCAACTCGCTGCTGTTCCTGAAATAATATGAAATTCCGGGCTCCGCATAGAGTCCGATGTGGTTTGATATCTGATACTCAAATCCCGTGGCTGCATTGACGGACCATTGTAACTCCCTGGTAGTGATCTTTTCCCGGGTGCTTATCTCCAACTGGTTGTCGAGATAGTAGTTTGAAGTCAGCCTCCCCGCCACATTTTTTTCTACGAGACCGCCGGTGGAGAAGTAGGTAGATATTTTATCATTCTGCCAGAATATGTAGGCAATGTTTACAGGAATACCAATATAATGCAGTGTTTGCCGGTCATCGTAATAATAATTGCCGTTTCCGGAATATAGTTCCGATGAAAGCAATGAATAGGTCAATCCGCTGGCCATACTCCATCTTTCGTTGAAGTTATATCGCAAGGTAAGGCCGAATGTGATGGGCTGATGATGTTTCACATTGGTGTACACTTGCTCCCTTGTATAATTGGACATAAAATGATACTGTTCCTCTACATTTTCTGCAAGTGCAAACGTACCGTATCCTGGATAGGTCTCGGATGAGCCCGCCGGGAGATTCGACATAGAGAGACTGGTTTGCCATCCGGAATGATTGCGGGTAGGCTTTCGTGCTGCTGAAACGAATAACTGATCCCCGGCATGACTGAAATCCGGCACTGGCTGATCAGCATCTTTTTCTGGTACCTCATCGCTGTTTTTATCCGAATCCGGAGAAATATCTTCTTTGCCCTCTTCCCTGGTGGTGAATGCTTCGTTTTGCTTTGCTGCTAACGGAGTTGCTGCTTCAATATGAATCAGTTGCCGTTTCAATACAGGTTTATTTAAAGACAGAAGACTCTCCACACTGTTTTCTCCAAGGATATTCTCTCCAAGGGGTTGCTCGTTTTGTGAAACGATTGGAGAATTTTTTTCCGTGAATCGGACCTCTTTCTGATTCTCGGAAGAAGTGTATCGCAAAATAAGTAAAAGCAGTATGGCGGCAGTTGCAACGGCTGAAAACACTCCTATATATATACCCCGTACTGTGTACTTCGGCTTCGCGGGCATTTCCCCGACTGTGCTGTTGCCGGTAATAAGCCGGTCAATGTCTTCCCACAGTCCGTCAGGTGCGGGCTCCTCGTAACGCTCCATCAGGTTGCGCAGATTATCTTGCCATTGATCGTTCATCATACTTTTTCTTTAACCGGTACAACTCTATCTCTTTCATTAGTATACCCCGGGCCCTGTGTAGCTGCGATGCAGAACTGCTTTCAGCAATATGCAGAATCGAAGCAATCTCTTTGTGACTTTTATTCTCGAATATAAAAAGGTTGAATACCGTTCGGTATCCTGGCGGGAGCGTGCGGATCATTTCAAGAATAACCGATGTGGGAATATCTTCAAAGTCGGGCTCCTTCTCGTCGTCGGGATCGGGTAAATTTTCATCCGGGAGATCTGTAAATTGCATTTTTTCATTTGCCTTGATATGCTTTAATGCTTCATTTACCACAATGCGCGCCGACCAGGCTCGTAAGGAGCCGGAGCCCTTGTATTCAAACTTGTGCATGGCATTGAAAATTTTCAGAAAGCTCTCTTGTAAAATATCCCTAATATCCTCTCTATTATAGATGTAACGGGCACATACCGCGGTAAGATACCCGGAATAATGATCATAAAACCTCTTCATGGCAATCCTGTTTCCCTGCACAATCTGCCGAATGAGTTCCCGCTCTCTGCTTTCTTCTTCAGTCATTTACCAATCTCGTCCGCACATCTACCATCATAGATTCACCCGATTGTATGATGGCAAGGTTGTAAATTATTACAAATATACAACCTTGCCTTTTTATTCAGTAATAATTAATTTTAATGATACTGAAATGATGCATTGTTTTCTTACAAACGGATTTATTGCAATGGAATAACGCTCCTCTCTGCGGCAATGGCCGACGTTGTTGACGTGGCAGCACGTGTGCGGTAATCAAATTCAACCGATTTGTCGGAGTTGAATGCTTTCCATTTCAGTTTCAGTTTCACGGTCTTCCCTTCGGTGTCGGGCAGGTTGTCGAGCTTGAAGGCAACCAGGCCGTCCCCCATCCTGCCATACATATCGCCGTTGGCATTGTGCCTGAATTCCACTTCGTAAGGATTCTCGGGATTGTTGGTGGGAAGAAGATTTACATAATGGGTAATTCGCTGATAACCCCACATGGTCCTGAAGCGAAGCGTCAAGTAGCCATCTTCGGCAATGGTGACCCAGTCGGCAACAATTTCAACGGGGTCGTTGCCATACACTTCATCATTCTCCGTTCCCAAATTGGGAGCCATTGGCTTTGTCCTGATGCTGTCAATCCAGTTCACCCTCACAGCCTGATCAAATGATTGACTGGGATCATCCACTTCATCGTAATTTACCAGTGCCCTGACCTCTTTTGAATCAAAAGGGTGCGATGTGATATTGACGGGCAACAGGGTCGTATTATCGTCCAACTGAAAAAAAACAGTTTTATTGGATGTCTCCTTTACGGTGACGAGTGCATTGGGATACAAGCGGTTTACATCATCGTCATCGTCCAGACAGGAAGGCAGAATGAGCATGCCGAATAATATGCCCATAGTGAAAAGTAAATTGGTAAACTTCATAATTTAATGGTTTTAAACGTTACGTATTTTTTTGATTCATTCATTAAAGTCCAATATAATGAAAACCTTGCGTAACAATCTGTTATTTTTTCTTAATAAGCTAGCAGATGACTGCACATAAATCACTTGCCATGGGACAAGAAATACAAACGACCATCAACATTTGCAGAAGAGTGATTGTTAATCAACTGTACCAAGTAGATGGTTGATTCAGTAAACAGAAATTAAAAAAAATGCATAAACATAACAATCAAATAATTACGCAATGAAGACAATTACATTTACAACCGAAATAGATGCTCCTATCGAAAAGGTGTGGGAGTCATTGTGGAACGAAGATTCCTATAAGGAATGGACAAAACATTTTGTACCGGGATCACATTACGTGTCGGATTGGCAGATTAGTGGCAGAACCCTCTTCCTGGGTCCGGACGGAAACGGCATGTTCGCCACCATCACCAAGCTTAACAAGCCATATGAAGTGACTTTTCTGCACCAGGGAGAAATATGGGATGGTGTAGAAAAGGAAAGTATCGCTGAAGGGGCATATGAGAGATACGTGCTAATCGAATCAGATGGTTCCACTACGCTGACAGTATCCGTGGATGTGGATGATCAGTATGAAGAACACATGGATGAAGGATTTTCCAAAGGATTGGAAGAGGTGAAGCGCATTGCTGAAAATGATACAGCATGACCAGACAGATTTATGACGGATCGGTGCCGGTTGATGGAATAAATATCTTTTGCAGGGAAGCGGGGGGATCGCGATAACCGGGCCATGTTGCTCCCTCATGGGTTTCCGATCTCCTCCGCAAATTCACCTCCGGGAAGGAGGAGAAATGGTTTTGGAAAATAACTTTCCGGAAATAGTGAAGTTAATGACCGACTTTTTATACTCCCTGTGAAATAAGGATGATCACTTCTCTCCCGTATGAAGTAAAACTTAATATATTAATAGTTATCTTTGTCCAAAATTATTACATATGAACCGCATTGGGGAAAGAATAAAAAAGAGAAGGGAGTTGTATAAGCTGAATCTGAATGAACTTGCGACGAAAGTAGGCATCAGTTCCAGCGCGCTTTCCCAGATAGAGAAGTCAAAATCGTTTCCTTCCATCGTTACACTAAAAAGTATCGCGGAGAACCTGCACACCACAGTAGGTGAACTGATGGGCGAAAATGAAGCCATCGCCAACAACCCGGTGGTACTGAGGAATGAAATGAAGCTTATCGACCAGAACCGGTCGGGCACTAACATTTATTTGTTGTCCCAAAACGATATCAACAAACAGATGGACACCTATTTGATACGCTTTGCAAAGACCTCCGGCATGGAGAATCTGCTACCCGATTCCCACGGCCAGATTTTTTGTCATATCCTGTCAGGTGAAATAAGATTTCAAATACAGGAAAAAACGTATCTGCTGAAACAGGGAGACAATATCTATTTCAATGCCAGGTCTTCAAAGGAAGTTGTAAACAATTCGGACGGAATCAGCGAAATGCTATGGATTCAATCGCCGGCAAATTTCTAGGTTGTCGAAAGAAATATATGAAGTATTACTTTATTTATTAAGCAACGTGTATTAACTTTGTTCCAGAAAAAAGATGTTTAGGTAATAGATCAATTTAATTTATTCAAAATGGGTGATTTTTTCAGTATTCTTGAGAATAAAAAAGTCGTTCTGCCAAATAATGCAATAGAAATATTAGGCGGATGCAAATCATACAAAATATTCGACAGTGTGGAACAGCTGGCCGTGGCTGCTGTGGGCGGGGACAGCAAGAACAGTTTCGAGGTAAAATATGAGCTTCCCAATCATGACATCATCACCGAGGCAATTATCCACAGGGTAAAGAACGGCATAACGGCAAACTACACTGAGGCTTACATGCGTCGTCGGGATCCGGACACGATGCTGATTGGCGACAATCTGCCGACAGATAAGGAGCGGTTTAGCGACAAAATGGGATATGATTTCGATACGCTGCGAAAAGAAACAATCACCTGGCTTCAGTCACAGGATCTCGCACTCTTTTTTTACTTTGCCGGTGGAGACAATATTGGTACGGGAGGCATTGCCATTGTTCCGGCGAATGCTGGTTTCTTTGCCATGGGACTGGCCATGCTCCAACAGATTATACCCGTGGATGAGCTGCCGGAAGGTTTTTTAGTGGAATCGGCCATCTATGTGGCTCCCACCTTCAGACATACCCATTTCAGCGGAAAACAGATTGTAGTACACAAACGTTCCGAAGCGCTACACGAAATATTTTCCTATAACCTCTATCCCGGGCCCAGCGCCAAGAAGGGTCTATACGGAGCGCTTCTTACAAAAGGAGAAAAAGAGGGATGGATTACTGCCCATTGTTCCACCGTTCAGGCTGTAAGCCCGTACGACAACATCACCACCTTCATGCACGAAGGAGCAAGCGGCGGCGGCAAAAGTGAGATGCTTCAGAATATTGTCAGGGAGGAAAACGGGCAGGTGCTGATTGGAACAAATACCATCACCGAGGAGAGAAGGCTGATTAACTTTCCCATTTTCTGTTCCTTCAACCCCGTGACCGATGACATGGCTCTGTGTCATCCTTCCTTACAGAAAAATAATGGGAAGCTCACGGTACTGGATGCCGAGAATGCCTGGTTTATCAGGGTAGATGGTATCACAAATTATGGCGATGAACCTTTTCTTGAGAAACTAACCATCAAACCCAAAGAACCGTTACTTTTCCTGAACATAGAGGCGAATCCCGACAGTACCGCACTCCTCTGGGATCATACCGAGGACAGTCCGGGTAAAAGATGCCCCAATCCGCGAGTGATAGTTCCAAGACACATCATGCCCAATATCGTGAACAACCCGGTGACAGTGGATGTGAGGAGCTTCGGGGTGCGTACCCCGCCCTGTTCCAAGGAAAGCCCCACCTATGGCATACTGGGATTGTTTCATATCCTGCCCCCGGCACTTGCCTGGCTCTGGCGGTTGGTCTCTCCGCGTGGACATGCAAACCCGAGCATTGTAGACGGTGGCGGCATGGGCAGCGAGGGGGTGGGTTCCTACTGGCCCTTTGCCACCGGAAAAATGATTCATCACGCCAACCTGTTGCTAGACCAGATCATCAACACCCCGCGGATACGCTACACGCTGGTACCAAACCAATATATTGGCGTATGGAAGGTTGGATTCAAGCCACAGCTGCTGATGCGTGAATACCTCACTCGCAGGGGGAATGCGAAACTACGCAGCGATCAGTTTCAAGATGCACGTTGTCCCCTGCTTGGTTTTGAGCTCAATTATCTCACTATTGAAGGGGCCAAGATACCTTCCCGTTTCCTGCAAGTGCACAAGCAACCATTGGTGGAAGAGTCGGGTTATGACGCGGGAGCTGCTATATTGTATGAATTTTTCAGAGAGGAACTGCCGAAGTACCTTACTCCGGATCTGCATCCTACCGGACGTCGTATCATCGAAACTTGTCTGAATGGCGGCAGCGTGGACGATTACCTCAATATCATTCCCATGGATTACCAGTATTCATTCATGACCACCACGCACGAGGAATAAGAGGTACACAAGGTAGGATTAAATCATGCAATCATGTGGGTACACACAAAGGAAAGTCAGAATAAAATCACACCGGCCGGCGCGTTGGAGCTACTAAAGGAGGGAAACAAACGGTTTCGAAATAACCTGAAAATGGACAGGAACCTGCTTACACAGGTGAACCTATCCTCGGAAGGCCAGTATCCTTTTGCCACGGTGTTAAGTTGTATTGATTCGAGAACATCTGCAGAACTGATCTTCGACCAGGGATTGGGTGATATTTTCAGCATACGGATTGCAGGAAATATTATTAACGACGATATTCTCGGCAGCATGGAATATGCCTGTGATGTGGCCGGATCAAAAATAATTATGGTTCTTGGGCACACTAAATGTGGGGCCGTCACAAGTGCCTGCAACCATGTACAATCAGGCCATCTTACCGGCCTCCTCCGCAAAATACAACCGGCGATAGATCAGGAAGCTGAAACGAAAGCAGACAGAAACGGCCGCAACCATTTATTTGTGAAGAATGTAAGCATTATAAACGTGCAACTGATGATAAACCAGATACGTGCCGAAAGTCCCATTCTTAACCGGTTGGAAAAGGATGGCACAATCCTCATTGAGGGAGGCCTTTATGATATCGACTCCGGGGAAGTAATTTTCTTTTAGGGATTAAAAAAACAATAATTTCTCTTCACTTGCCCTAAGACAAGAAAATAACGCGACAGTCAACAGTTACTAAAAAATGATTGTCAGAATAAGTGCATCATTGTGTAGGCTGAACAAAATTCTCTTGTTCAACAATGACTGTGTCACATTAGGAATCAACAAATCACTTGAATAAATTGCACGGCAGGAAATCAATATTTGATATTCTTGAAAAGTATTCTGTTCTCCCGTGCTTCATTGAGCCGGGTGAGTATTTTTTCTCTGCCAAACCCGGCAAAGTCATCCTCTTCGTTTCCCATGATCAAACTTAGCAGTGAACGGAGTTCCTCATCGGAAAACTGTGCCATGATTTCGTCGAACGGTTCTTTGGAGCCTATTTCGAAGCGAATGAAGGCCAGCCTTGATTTTGCGCTGGGATAGTCTGGGTCAATTTCGAGCAGTTCTTCCAGATATGCAGCTGCTTGCCCATACTTTTCCTGTGCCACACTAATGTTGGCTAGCCTGTCGATGATATCCTCGTTACCTTCCGAGATCAGGGCAGCCTTCATGTAAGCTGCCTCGGCTCCCATGTAGTCGTCGTGTTGAAAGGCGAGTTCTCCCTCCAGCATGTAATAGTCGAGGGTCTCCTTTTCCGAATCGGGTATCTGTCCAAACAATACCTCGGCTTTCGCAATTTCGCCCATGTTGATGTACACAAAGGCCCGCTTGGCAAGGATTCCTCCACTGCCAAACAAGGCTTCCTTTTTGTCGATGAGCTTCATCATCTCCTCGTACTGCTCCATGACATCGTAGGCCTCAAGCAGCGAGTCATACAACGACTCATCGTCGGGCGACTGTTGCAGACATCCTTCAAAGATGGCGATGGCTTCGGGAGCATTGTCGTTCAGATAGAGCGCCATGGCTTTCATCTTCAACAAGCCGTTGTCGCCATCGTTGATGGTAAGCGCAAAATCAAATGCATCGATCGCTTTGGCATATTCCCCATTCATGGAATGAAGCTTCCCGATATTCACCCAGCCATCGTAGGAATAGGGATCAATATCGAGTAACAGATTGTTATATTCGATGGCTTTTTCGAGGTTACCCTTCATCTCGTAGGCGTAGGCAAGATCAACAATAGCATCGGTATTCGACTCATCAATCTTCATGCTCTCCTCGAGGAAGGCGATGGCCCGGTCGAACTTATCCACGTCATTAAGCAGATAACCTGTCTCCGTGATAAAAAAGTATAGATCATCGACCGACAGCTCATGTTCCAGAGTCTTATTAATCAACTCATCCGCTTCGTGGTACCGGTCGGTGTGCAACAAAGCCTCAATCTTCAGCAGAGGAAGCTCCACGTCGTCTTCCTCCGACAATTGTCTCATATAATCGAGTGCCTCCTCATACATTTCCGAGAAAACGAGTATTTTCACTTTCAACAACATCAGCTCGGGGCTGCCGGGGTGCATTTTCAAACCCTCCGAGATAAGCTCCTCTGCCTCGTCGTTGTCACCGCCCGCGTTGTAGTATTCGGCAAGTACCGCAAACTCATCGGCATCAAAATAAACTTTTCGGCCAAGAGCACGCATCTGCTCATACTTCTCTACCAGGGAAGTGATATCCAGCTCGCTGTCTTCAAACTCTCTACGCATTTCAAAAAAATAGCACCTATTTTATATATTCTGTATCAAATCCGCTGTTTCCTCTCAGCTGTTACCCTGTTTCCTCCAGGAATCCTTGAGTGCAACAGTACGGTTAAACACCAGTCTATTGTCTGCAGAATCGGTATCCACATTGAAATAGCCGATGCGCTGGAACTGAAAACGGTCGAGAGGTTTTGCATCTTTGAGACAGGCTTCCACTTTACATCCCTTTTTCACGATAAGTGACTCGGGATTGATCAGTTCACGGAAATCCTTTTCTTTTTCACCTGCCGGATCTTCCACCATGAAGAGCCGGTCATAGAGTCGCACTTCGGCATCCACGCTGTGTGGTACAGACACCCAGTGTATGGTTCCCTTTACCTTACGGTTTGCCTCCGGCATGCCGCTCTTGGTCTGCGGATCATACTCCGCGTAGACCTCCGTGACGTTACCCTGTTCATCTTTTTTACAGCCAGTACACTTCACGATATAGGCATTCTTCAGACGCACTTCACTGCCCGGGGTGAGACGGAAATATTTCTTGGGGGCATCCTCCATAAAATCGTCGCGTTCAATCCAGAGCTCCCGGGAGAACTTCACAATACGGCTGCCCTGCGACTCATCCTCGGGGTTGTTGATCGCTTCCATCTCTTCCACGTTCTCTGCGGGGTAATTGGTCAGTATCAGTTTCACGGGATCGATCACACCCGACACACGCATGACAGTAGCATTCAGATCTTCCCTTACAGCATGTTCCAGCAACGACACGTCGTTGATGCCATCGTATTTGGTATATCCTATCTTATCAACAAAGCTACGGATGGCTTCGGGGGTGTAGCCACGACGGCGCATCCCACACAGGGTGGGCATGCGTGGATCGTCCCATCCCGAGACCAGTTTCTCCTGCACCAGCTGCAGCAGTTTGCGCTTGCTCATCACCGTGTAGGTGAGGCTGAGACGGTTGAACTCGTACTGGCGGGGACGGTAGTCGCTGTCGGCCAGCTGGTCGATGAACCAGTCGTACAGAGGCCGGTGCACCACAAACTCCAGTGTACAGAGAGAATGTGTTACTCCTTCGAAGTAGTCCGATTGCCCGTGGGCAAAGTCGTACATCGGGTAAGCCTTCCAGGTGGTGCCTGTACGATGGTGCGGAATATGGATCACACGGTAGATGATAGGGTCGCGGAAGTGCATATTGGATGAAGCCATGTCGATTTTGGCACGCAGTACCATCTTCCCTTCGGGTATCTCACCGCTGTTCATCTGTTCGAACAGCGCCAGTGACTCCTCTATGGGGCGGTCACGGAAGGGACTGTGTGTGCCCGCTTCGGTGGGTGTTCCCTTTTGGCGTGCAATCTCTTCGGCCGACTGTTCATCGATATATGCTTTATCTTCCTTAATCAGCTTTACGGCAAAGTCCCACAGCTGTTGAAAATAGTCGGATGCATAATAGACATTCTCCCAATGAAATCCGAGCCATTTGATGTCTTCCATGATGGAATCGACGTACTCTACATCCTCTTTCACGGGATTGGTATCGTCGAAACGAAGATTACAGATACCACCATAGTTTTGTGCAATGCCGAAGTCAATGCAAATAGCTTTGGCATGGCCGATATGCAGGTATCCGTTGGGTTCCGGCGGAAAACGCGTTTGTATGCGTCCGTCATTCTTACCCTCCTTCAAATCGTTTTCAACAATCTGTTCAATAAAATTGAGACTCTTCCTGTTCTCCTCCACGATAGAATTTTCTGTTCCTGACATATTTGGATTAATTATCAATTATCAATTAAGAATTATATGGACACCCTTGCGTAGGGAGCCACGTCCGGAGCGGCAAACTCCCCCTTCAGATATTTGTAATATCCGGTGATGGCAACCATGGCTGCATTGTCGGTAGTATATGCAAACCGGGGAATATGTATCTTCCATCCATGCTTGCGGCTATATTCTTCAAATGCATTCCTTAAACCGGAGTTGGCCGATACGCCTCCGGCAACGGCCACCTCTTTTATATTTAAATCGACGGAGGCCTGATAAAGCTTATCCATAAGAATATCCACGATGGTCTTCTGCAGCGATGCACACAGGTCATTTTTGCTTTTCTCAATGAAGCCGGAATCCTTTTTCAGTTCATCACGTAAAAAATAGAGAAACGACGTTTTCAGTCCGCTAAAACTGTAATCATACCCTTCAATACGCGGTTTGCTGAAGGTAAACCGTTCCGGGTTACCCAGTTTCGCCAACCGGTCCACCACCGGCCCTCCGGGATAACCAAGTCCCATCACCTTGGCGCACTTATCGAATGCCTCGCCAGCCGCATCGTCGATGGTCTTCCCGATGATCTCCATCTCGTCGTACGATTTCACCAGGATGATTTGTGAATTACCACCCGATACAAGGAGACAAAGAAACGGAAATTGGGGTTGATTGCCATCCTGCTCATCTTCCTTGATAAAATGAGCCAGCACATGTGCCTGCAGGTGGTTTACCTCAACCATGGGAATATTGAGCGCCGACGAGAAACCTTTCGCAAACGAAGTACCCACCAGCAGGGAGCCCAGCAATCCCGGCCCACGGGTGAAGGCCACAGCCGTCACCTCCTCCCTGGCAACTCCTGCCTGCTTCAGGGCATCGTGTACCACAGGAATGATATTCTGCTGATGCGCGCGCGACGCCAGTTCGGGTACTACGCCGCCATAACGTTCGTGTACTGCCTGTCCGGCGATCACATTGGAGAGGATGACCCCATCGCGGATAACCGCTGCCGAGGTATCGTCGCAAGACGATTCTATGCCTAATATTGTTATCATTTACCCAATTACAATCATGTTGGTCTCTGATGTACATCATTGCTCACGCCATAGCAGTGCGCCATGATACTACACCACAATGAGAATACAAAGATAGCACAAAAAAACGTTTCGCCGAGAAACAACGAAACGCATTTAAAAACCTCAGCCACTGAATGGCCTATGTACTACAGCCTCGTTCTGACGAATACGGTTATTTTGTAGTACTCTGTTTCACGATCGATGTTGCCTCGATAAGCAGTTCACGAGAAACGTGTGCGATATTGTAAATTAAACCTGCCCTACGGTTGGTTGCATCGTGCTGCATTTTCTCCAGACTTTCTTCCCAACAGTTGGCTGCATGCAGCAGTGTATCAAGACGCGACACATCGGCAGTGCCATTCAACAGTTCGGTTACGTAATGTAGAACTTTACTGATATCCTGACACAATTCGCGTTCATAAGGGGTAAGATATTCGGCATGTTTATGGATACCGAAGGCTGATATGTAAGAGAGTAGTGCATGGTTGAGATTGGTGAGGCTGAAAGCGCTGTCCTGGTACTGTCTCGTGCTCTTGGGTTCGAGGCGCATTCCTTTCCATGCGGAGGTAAGCGCATTGTCGGCATTATAAGCGGTACGACGGTTATGGAGGTAATCCTCTTCGGTGACCGTTCCTTCGTAGATGCTTTCGAAGTAACGCTTGTTTTTCGTCACCGCATTCAGCAGTAATTGTGGCAACTGCTTGTATTGCCAGTCGGGCCAGACAAACCGTACAACCAGATAGGCAATGGCACCGCCTATTAGCGTGTCTATAATACGGGGAAGCATAACTGCCACGCCCTGATGGGAAAGAAGGTTAAATGCAGCCAGTACATAGATCGTGATAAAGATCGCGGCTACAATATAGTTTTTTTTCAGCCAGTAGAAGAAAAAGTAAATGGAGGTAATCAGGAGTAGAATCTGACCTGGGAGCGTGGGGAGCAACTGGGCCAGTGTAACCCCCAGAATTACCCCTATGAGCGTACCGGAAACACGGTGAAAAAGTCGCATCCGGGTAGCACTGTAGGTCTGTTGAAAGACAATGAGCGAGGTCAACAGAATCCATGCTCCCTTATCAAAATGAAATAATTGCATGATGCCGTATCCCAACAGCCAGCTTAAGGTGAGGCGGACGGCAAACTTAAAACGCGGGTGGACCGTTTTCAAAAGATCGGCAAGCCGTGTTCGTTCCGGTTTGCGGCTATTGAAGACAGTGACATCGATCTGTGCGCTGACGGTCTCCTCCTCACGCAGGTTCCTTTCAAGGCCGGTGAGATTTTTCATCAGCAATGACAGGGTCAGGTAATGCTGCTCTCCCCGCTCCTCTTCCAGCATATTTTGTACCGCAGAAAGTGTCCATTCCAATGAGAGGGGATGTGTGTAAGGCTGATCCGTTAACAGGGAATTGCTGAAGAGGTACATTGCCTTTCCAATTTCACGCATGAGCTGTCCAAAACCTTCCAGCAATTTTATGTTGCTTACCTCTCTGCTCAGCAGGTCGTACTGTTCATGGCTGGAAATTGCCCGTTCCTGCATCTCTTGCAACAGAAACCATTTGCGGTAATAGACATTTACCACTGTGCGCGATTCGTCATTGCTTTCGGCGGAATAGCTATAGAGATTATTTTTACATGTTTCTATTTGCTGCGCCAGTTCAATATTTTTTTGTGCGAGCTGGTTTCTGATCAGCATCTGCACCTGGGTTTTGCTGGGAAAGAGGTTTGCTTTCAGTTCTATGTACTCCGAGAGATATAGAAAACCGCGTGAGAGTTGTTCCTTCAGCAGCCTGTAGGGCCTGTAGCGTAATAACAGGATGGAGACCAGAGAGTAAGCCAGGGCGCCAATGGTATAGAGCACGGGCTGGTAAAACCATCTGTCGGCATTCCCCGATCCAAGCATTGTATACACAAAGATAAGGAGTGTCCCAAAGGTGACTCCCTGCATTCGTGCATTTAATCCTCCTGCAAGGGTGAGAGAGAAGGCCGCAAGGAGGATCAACAGGGTAAAGTAAAGCGGAAAGGGAGAAAACAACTCCACCAGACTGCTGGTGATAAAAAAGAGGATGAGGGCTGATCCGGCCGACTTGGTACGTCCCCGCGGATGCACGTCGGTCTCACCGAGAGCCATGGCTACTACACCAAGAGCCATGGTGGTACCGATAAAAGAGTTGTGAAACAATAACTCAGCCGGTATCAACAAAAAAGCAATGGATGCAGCCACTTTGAGTGCCCACAGACGATTGGGATTCTTCCAGAAGATGTTGACCCAGACATGAACGATCTGGTTCCTGATAATGCTTGTCGGATTCTGCATATTTAAACTGTTGCGTTCACTTTTAAACTTATGCCGGATTCCCTGCGTGATACTATGGTTCCTGCGCCTCTTTCGTTACAGTGTCACGTCTACCCTGATCTTACCTTGCAGCGCATCAGGGTGATTCCGGTAGGTAAACCGATGTACATACTCCACACGCAGCAACCCCAGGAGGCGGGTGATTCCCACGGTTCCCTCCACGTAAGGTACGGAACCGTATCGGTAGGAAGTGACAGGAAAGGTGTAGAGATTGGGAGAGAGAGCCGGATCGTTTTTTTTACTTAACCTTCCCCAGGAGGCACGCAGGGAGATAAGTTCCCGCACCTGCAGACGGTTCAACTGTGGAATCTTAGACAGTAGCAGATCCTCCCCTACAAAAGTGGTACGTATCGTAGCCTGTTCATCGGCCATAAACTCGAGGGCCCTGTTAAGAAAAAAAGCATTGTTCTCAATATGATGCCGCTGTCGCTGGTTGGGATAGACCAGCAGTGGAAACGGCACCTTATTCCAGATTCTGGTCATCTCTACTACTGCATCGAGCCTTCCGGCTGTTCCTGTCAGAAATCGCTTCTGCACCGATATTTCGGATCGGTGCCAGGATTTCACTTCACCGAAATAGTCATAGTTACCAAATGTATGGGAGAAAAAAAAGACAGGACTGGTCATCTCAACCGGCTTCCTCTTGCGCTTCTGCTGTATATAGGCTTCTCTCTGGGAATAACGCAATAGCAGGCCTATCTCGGCTGTATGGAGGGCATCATCGACAAAGATCATATCATCGATTTGATTTTCAAAACGCAACACGCCCTGTGGCACCAACCGCGCCCTGCGCAACCAAACGGTATGGGCAAAACCTGTCTTGTATTCCCGTTCGTAATTCATCTCTGCGAAGTTACGGTAGGTGGCTTCATTCTCCGAACGCCGGTAAGTTATCAGCAGCAGGTTGTTGGGTGAGCGTGGATGCATCTCTCCGGGAGAGTAGAGATCCTTCTCGTAAAGTATATTCAGGTTATTTTTTAGAAACTCACCGTCGTGATACATTTTCCTATTGAAGGACCATGTGGTTTCACCCCTATATTTAAACTGCTGATCAACAAAGCCGTAAGCTACATACCCTTGCAGAAAGAAATAAGGACTCAGCCTTGCATTTGAAGCAACACCCGCCCTGAGACGTACTCCTTCAATGGGATTGTAAGTGGGAAATGTTTGAATACGCCCAAAATCAAATTTGTTCAGGTCCGGATTGCCCAATGGTATCCAATCGTTGGTCACAAACCGGGTTGCTTTATCAAGAAGCACCACCAGGCTGTTTTTCTTATCTGTAAGGCTATCCAACAGCACCTGCGTTTTCGCGTCAAAATCGTCCGGGTGGAGAGATATAAGCAGATTATCAACATCTTGCTGAGTGAGCGGAAGATAACTGATTTTGAAATCCGGCCGAACAATGACCAAGAGGATATGCTGCAATGAATCCGGTGCCGTGAAAGAAAACTCCCCCACATTGTCGGTTACCGATCCATAAGAGGTGCTTTGTATATAAACAGCGGCATAAGCCACCGGCGTGTGATATACCGCATCAATCACTTTACCCTGGTAACTCCTGTTCTGTGCGAAAAGAGTGGGACTGAAAATAACAGTCAGCATAATCCATACGAATTTTCTCATAATAGGGTAATTTGTAATCGGGATACCGGCACGCCGGTCACTTTAAACTACAACTTTCTGTACCGAACACGCCTGGGTTCCACGTTTCCAAGGCGCATCTTCTTATTCTCCTCATATTCGCTGTAGGACCCTTCGAAATAGAAGACCTCTGAATTTCCTTCAAAAGCGAGGATGTGCGTACAGATACGATCCAGGAACCAACGGTCGTGCGAGATTACCACGGCGCAGCCCGCAAAGTTCTCCAGGCCCTCTTCCAGTGCGCGGAGTGTATTCACGTCGATGTCGTTCGTCGGCTCATCGAGTAGCAGGACGTTGGCACCCGCTTTAAGCGTAAGTGCCAGATGGAGGCGGTTACGCTCCCCACCCGACAGCACGCCGCACAACTTTTCCTGATCGGCTCCGGAAAAGTTGAAACGGGAGAGATAAGCGCGGGCGTTGACCTCCTTTCCGCCTACCCGTACAAATTCAAGACCGCCTGATACCACCTGGTAAACTGTTTTATCAGGATCTATGGCTTCGTGCGACTGATCCACATAGGCCGTGACGACTGTTTCACCGACTTCAAACTTACCCGCATCTGCAATCTCCATCCCTTGAATCAAGCGGAAGAGGGTGGTTTTTCCGGCCCCGTTGGGCCCGATTACACCTACAATACCATTGGGAGGCAACATAAAGTTGAGGTTATCGAACAGCAGTTTATCGCCAAAGCCTTTCTTCACGCCGATGGCCTCTATCACCTTATTTCCAAGACGGGGACCGTTAGGGATAAAGAGTTCCAGCTTCTCCTCGCGTTCTTTCTGATCCTGGTTCAACAGCTGTTCGTAGGAGTTCAGACGGGCTTTTCCTTTGGCATGACGCGCCTTGGGCGCCAGATTGATCCATTCCAGCTCCCGCTCCAGTGTCTTGCGGCGCTTGCTGACCTGCTTCTCTTCCTGCTCCATGCGCTTTGTCTTCTGCTCCAGCCAGGAGGTGTAGTTTCCTTTCCAGGGTATTCCTTCGCCACGATCAAGCTCCAGTATCCAGCCAGCCACATGGTCGAGAAAATAACGGTCATGGGTGATGCAGATCACCGTTCCCTGATATTGTTGCAGATGCTGCTCCAACCAGTCGATCGATTCTGCATCGAGGTGATTCGTTGGCTCGTCGAGCAGTAACACATCGGGCTCTTGCAGCAGCAGGCGGCAAAGTGCTACACGACGTCGCTCCCCTCCTGAAAGTTCTCTCACCGGCTGTTCTTCCGGAGGGCAGCGCAAGGCGTCCATGGCACGATCGAGCCGGTTGTCTATGTTCCATGCATCCGCGGCATCCAGTTTATCCTGTAGTTCAGCCTGACGGGCAAAAAGGCTGTTCATCTTATCCTCATCTTCGTAATATTCAGGCATGCCGAATTTCAGGTTAATTTCTTCGTATTCAGCCAACAGATCCATGATGGGCTGAACTCCTTCCCGAACAATTTCAATGACAGTCTTGTCCGGATCCAGCTTTGGATCCTGCTCCAGGTATCCTACCGAGAAGCTTTTATCTGATACCACCTCGCCCTGATATTCTTTCTCTATCCCGGCAATGATCTTCAGCAGGGTGGATTTTCCCGATCCGTTAAGACCGATGATGCCGATCTTGGCACCATAGAAAAATGAAAGGTAAATATCTTTCAGTACCTGTTTATGAGGAGGGAATGTTTTGCTTACCCCCACCATGGAAAAAATTATCTTTTTATCGTCAGCCATATATTTTAATAAATAAATTCGTTTTTTATTTCAACCTTTACCGCCATAAGTAAATATAAATCAACATTTTTCAACATTTTATTCCGTAACGGAGCACAAAGATAGTGAAATTTGAGGAAATAGTTCACCCGGTAACTCATGGCAAGTTGCGTTCGGGCGACCGGCAACAATATTTATTTTACAAACGAACACAATGCTTCATATTTTGTTTTATAAATAGATATGATCGCCTTATTTAAACACAAAAATGAATGTTTTTCCTAAAATCAGATTGACAAAAAGATACGGAATCCTGTTCATCGTATGGGGCTGGTTATTTGTCTTTACCACTCTTACCGGATACATTAAAAGGAGGATGGTTTATTCTTTTTTAGTAGAAGAGATCTTAAACCTCCTTAAAATAATACTGCCGGTAATCGTCGTTGCCTTTACAGGATATTATCTGTTTGAAAAACGAAAAGACAAGAGAGGCAAACCGACAAGAATTGCGTTGTATTCTCTCTGGATTTCGATGGTTGGCTGTATGATCCTGGTCAACCTCATTCAGTACCGCGTAATGCATCAAATCAACTTTGAACTGCAACACCCTCTTTTCATGGTGCTGATGGCTTTTACCATTGTTATGACAGGGGTAATTTTACGTTATCCTTTTGTATTTGTTGGAGGAGTAATATTCGGAGTGCTGGCACTTACCGCATCCTCTCTGGAGCTGCCGGAACAGTTGCTTCTTGAGTCTTTGGCCTGGTTTGTGGCCTTTGTGGTCCCCGGACATCTGCTAAATGCAAAAAAAATACCCACAAAGTGAATCTTCACAAATTGAAAAAAATCGTTCGTTTCATTGGTAGAACAAAGATAAATTTCGGTTTTTTGATGCAAATAATTTCGTTAAAAAGAAAAGATGTTGTATTTTTGTATGACGATTAAAAAGATGGTTTTTAGGATCGCTTTCGATGATCATTATGAACATGATGCGAAAAAAAAGCACTCCTTCATCGCCAGTAAATGACGCAATATAAACGAACACTTTTAACAAATAAAATTCAATTAGGTATGATTAAAGTAGGTATTAACGGATTTGGCCGCATCGGGCGTTTGGTTTTCCGCGCAGCACAAAACAGAGACGATATCCAGATAGTGGGTATCAATGACTTGCTCGATGTAGATTACATCGCTTATATGTTAAAATATGACACAATCCACGGCCAGTTCAAAGGTACGGTTGATGTAAAAGATGGAAACCTGGTAGTAAATGGAAATACGATTCGTGTCAGTGCAGAAAGAAACCCCGCCGACCTGAAATGGGATGCAGTGGGTGCAGAATATGTGGTTGAATCTACCGGTTTATTCCTCTCGAAAGACAAAGCACAGGCCCACATTGATGCAGGTGCAAAATACGTGGTGATGTCTGCTCCTTCAAAGGACGATACACGGATGTACGTGATGGGTGTAAATGAAAATACATACACCAAAGGTGAACAGTTTGTCTCCAACGCTTCCTGTACCACCAACTGCCTGGCACCTGTAACAAAAGTACTGAACGATAAATTTGGAGTACTTGAAGGTTTGATGACCACTGTACACTCTACCACCGCTACACAGAAGACCGTTGACGGTCCCTCCGCAAAAGACTGGAGAGGCGGCCGCGCAGCTTCTGCCAACATCATCCCCTCCTCTACCGGTGCTGCCAAGGCTGTAGGTAAAGTAATTCCCGAACTCAACGGCAAGCTGACCGGCATGTCTATGCGCGTCCCTACACTTAACGTATCTGTGGTTGACCTGACCGTACGTCTGGCAAAAGAAACCACCTACGCTGAGATCTGTGCGGCCATGAAGGAAGCTTCTGAAGGCGAACTGAAAGGCATTCTCGGATATACCAACGAAGATGTGGTATCGAGCGATTTCATCGGCGATTCACGCACTTCCATCTTTGATGAAAAGGCCGGTATCCAACTCAGTCCCACTTTCGTGAAGGTAATCAGCTGGTATGACAACGAATGGGGTTATTCCAACAAGGTGCTTGACCTTGTGGCACACATGGCATCGGTAAACAATGCATAATGAATGAAGTCCGGTTGCGGATTATTGATCATGAGAGCGCCCCTGCAGAGGGGCGCTTTTTGTATCACTTTTTAGTAGCGGCAAGAGAGAACCAAATAAAAACAGTATCTTTCACACCCCGGTTTAATTCATGAAGTACATTTTGTCCGATAACAAAAAATGCATATTGTAACAGTTCCAATATAATATACAAACCGGGTTATTGATATTACAGAAACAGAAAAGCCGGACAGAAGGTGCCCGGCTTTTCTGTTTTAATACCCGTTTCTTATGCCGGATGAATAGATTCTGTAGGACAGACATCTGCACATGCGCCACAATCGGTGCACACTTCAGGGTCAATTACATAAATATCTCCTTCGGATATTGCATCAACAGGACATTCATCAATGCACGTTCCACAGGCAATGCAAGTATCATCAATTACGTAAGCCATAATAATGAAATAAATTAGTTATTATAAATAGTTTGTGATGTTGCTGCAAAGGTAGTGAGTTTTTCAGGAATAAAAAAAAATTATGATATCTTTATCCCGGGAAAACACAATAACAGGTGAATAAAAACGTTGGATTAACGGATGAAAAAAAGAATAATATTTCTATGCTTCCTATTGTCTCTTTATGTGGGCAACGTTTTCAGCCAGTACCGAAAACTGCAGCACAGACCTTATGCCGATCAGCGTTTATTTCATCTGGGATTCACGCTGGGAATGCATACCCAGGACCTGATTCTTACCCAGTCGGGGTACCTGAACGACAATGGAGAGGTTTGGTTTTCCGAAATACCACATTATACGCCCGGATTTTCAGTCGGTATGATCGCCGATATATATCTGAGCCGTTATCTGAATCTACGGACTATTCCCACGCTTTATCTGGGAGAGAAATATTTTATGTTCAAAGAACAGACATCGGGAGAGGAATATGCCGTGCAGATCAGAAATAATTATCTGTCTCTACCTCTCCATCTGAAAATATCTACCGGGCGGATCGATAACTTCAGGCCCTATTTTTTGCTGGGAGGATATGGCAGTATTGAGTTAGCCTCACGAAAGAAACAAGCCGTGTTGCTGAAACCCTATGATTTTGGATTTGAAATGGGTGTGGGATGCAATTTTTATTTGCCTATGTTCAACCTGGCTCCGGAGTTGAAGTTCGGATTCGGGCTAATCGATATCCTTGAGACGGATCGGGCGGATCTCACCGATGAAAGTCTACAAAGATATGCCCGGTCTCTTTCGAAAGCCACCCAAAGGATGATCACTCTGAGCTTTCATTTCGAATAGACAGACTCAAATGTTTTTCTTCCGTACAAATAAAATTGCAGCAAAATGCTTTTCCGGTACTGGGTGCTTATCTGCTTCACACTTGTTTTACTCAGATTTTCTTTTCGAATAGCTTTATAGGAACCTCTCATCTTCAGGAAATCCCGATAGGCTTCCACCACTGCGCGGGCGCTTTTAAGCTCTCCTTTCAACAGTAGATGTACCAATGCCAGGAAATCGAACAGGCATCGAACAAGGAAAGTTATGATATAATCAGCTTTTGAAACATTTTTATAAATCATCAACAAGTTATTCCGAAAATTGAGATACATTTTTTTTGGATTGTCCTTACTGAGCGAGGCTCCTCCCACATGATAGACAACCGATGCAGGTAAGCACACCACCACCTTTCCCCTTGCCTGCAGACGCCAGCAGAGATCGATCTCTTCCATGTGAGCAAAAAAGCGGACATCGAGTCCTCCTGCATTCATATATTCTTTTCTGCGGATGCAGAGGCAGGCGCCTGTAGCCCAGAAAACAGGCATCACCGCGTCGTACTGCCCCCGATCTTCCTCCACCACCTCCAGAATTCGTCCCCTGCAGAAGGGATATCCGTACCGGTCAATGAAACCGCCGGCTGCACCGGCATATTCAAACTGTTTTTTATTGTTATAGGAACATATCCGGGGTTGCGCTGCCGCCACTTCGGGATGGGTATCCATATAATAAATCAGTGTATCAAGCCAGTTTTCCGAGGTCTCCACATCGGAATTCAACAACACCACATACTCCGAATCCACCTGCTGAATGGCTTTGTTGTAACCTTCGGCAAATCCGTAGTTCTTGTCGAGAATGATTAGCGGCAGATCGGGATAGTTTGTTTTTAGAAACTCCACCGAGTCGTCGGTTGAGCCGTTGTCGGCCACAAACACGCTGCATCCGGTATTAAGGGAGTGTGCCAGGACGGAAGGGAGAAATTGTGCCAACAGTTGCTTTCCGTTCCAGTTTAAAATGATGACCGATATTTTCATGACGTACCGACTGACTCCTTTCTTTTGAATTTCCAGCGGTTGTGTGACCAGAGGTAACAAGCAGGATCTTTCAGTATGGTCTCCTCCAGTTTCCGCATATAACGCTCCATGATGACAAAGTCCGGTTCCTGGGATGCATCGGGTGAAATCACAGAAAACTTACCCACATAATGTCCCCGTTTTATTTTTTGAATGTCAAGATAGACCACGGCACATCCCACATGCCTGGCTATTTTTTCCATACCTGTCTGAACAAGTGTCTCCTGATTAAGAAAGTTGGTCCAGTACTGGTCATTGTTTCTCGACGGACGCTGGTCGGACAGAAAGCCCACCACCATCCGCTCACCTGCCTGCTGCAATTTTATCATCCGACGATAGACGCTCACCTGTTCAATGGGAGTACTGTTAAAACGGCTGCGTATCCTCAGAAAAAGTCTGTTGAACGCTTTGTCATGGAGCGTTTTATACACAAGTCCCTGTTTCATTCCCGGCTGGAAGTGTGTCACAATAGAGGGTACCCATTCCCAGTTTCCATAGTGCCCCAGGCTTAGTATACAGGATTTTCCGTCGGCCGTAAGGCGGTTGAAAATTTCGGGGTTTTCAAATTTAAGCCGTTTACTCACAGCTTTATTCGAGAGACGAAGCGTTTTGATTGTCTCAACAAAATAATCGCAAAGATGATGGTAAAATTTCCTCTCGAGCGCCACAATCTGTTTTTGAGATTTTTCGGGAAAGGCATTTTTCAAATTCCGGCGTACCAGTTTCCTGCGGTAGCGTGCCAGGTAGTAAATCTCAAAAAAGAGGATATCCGACAGCAAATAAAGCACCGAAAACGGAAGCAACGCGTGAAAATATGTCACCATATACAACAGGGAATAGCCTATCCCCTTTTTACTGTCTTCCACTTCCATCCTATCATAACTTTCATTGTCATATTTTTTATGTCCGGTTTTATTTAATACCGATACTTTTGCTTCTGTCAAAACAGTGCTTTCATTGCCATCTCCTCCCCGTCGTACGCACCTATCTCCACATCCAGTACCCTGTTTACGAAGCGGGGATCATAATCGGCGTACAATTTTACATAATTTTCGGTAAACCCGTGCATTTTTTGCCCCCGTTTTGTGTGTTCGAACAAGACTTTTCTCCGTGTTCCCTTTTGTGATTCGTAAAATTGATGTAACTTCTCATCTGAAAGATCGAGTAAAGTTTTACTGCGGGCGTGTTTCGTTTTGGGATCCACCGCATAATCAATTTGCAGCGCCTGCGTTCCGGGACGCTCGGAATAGGTAAAGACATGCAGTTGAGAGAAATCGAGTGAACGAATAAATGATTCACTTTCTGTAAAATAGTCGTCTGTCTCACCCCGAACGCCCACAATCACATCCACGCCGATGAAAGCATGGGGAAGAATCTTTTTTATTTTTTCTATCTTATGCAGGAAAAGAGCCGTGTCATACTTTCGTTTCATCAGCCTCAATACGCTGTCACTACCGGCCTGCAGCGGCATATGAAAATGGGGAGCAAAACGGCGGGAAGAAGCTACAAAATCGATGATCTCATCTGTCAGAAGGTTCGGCTCTATAGATGAAATGCGATACCGCTCCACACCATCCACCTCGTCGAGCGCCTTCAGAAGATCTATAAAGTTTTCCCGGGTGGTATGTCCGAAATCGCCGATGTTGACCCCCGTGAGCACGATCTCCTTTCCTCCCTCTTCCACCACCTGCCGTGCCTGTCTGGTCAGATCGGCAATGGAACCGTTGCGGCTACGGCCTCTGGCGAAAGGTATGGTACAGAAAGAACAGAAATAATCACAGCCGTCCTGCACCTTGAGAAAATAACGGGTCCGGTCGTCGGCCGACACGGAAGGGACAAACGACTTGATACGGTGTGTTTTGGAGGTAACGATCTCACTTTTATCCTTTTTTTTCAGATCATCGAGATATTTCATCACATCAAGTTTTTGCTCCGCCCCCAAGACAAGGTCCACCCCGTCAATAGTAGCAATATCTTCCGGCTTCAGCTGTGCATAACATCCGGTTACCACGACAAAGGCGGAAGGATTCTCCTGAATCACTTTCCGGATTGCCTGACGCCCTTTCTTGTCGGCCAGTTCCGTCACCGAACAGGTATTTATTATGCAAATATCGGCCTTTTGCCCTCTTCTGACACGTGTAACACCTGCCTGCAATAATTGCCTGCCAATGGCCGATGTTTCCGCAAAGTTAAGTTTGCAGCCCAGGGTAAAGTAGGCCGCTGTTTTATTTTGAAAAACTGATTGATCTATCATAAAATTGAAAGTGTCTGACCGGAATTTTGCTGTGATAAAACTATCGGCAGAACATCTGAAAATAATTATTAATACAGGAGACAAAAATACAAAAATACCGCCATTTATTGCCATGTTTTCTTTGGGATTCGACTTTTAGGTATTATTTTTGCACAAAAATAGCATTATTGTGCATCCATGATTCAACAGAATTTTATCAGATTGTATGAGGAAAGTTTCAAAAAGAACTGGGAACTCCCTGCATTGACCGATTATAACGAAGCAAGCTCTTATACATATGAGGAGCTGGCGCGGGAGATAGCCAAGCTTCATCTTCTTTTCTCGGAGCTGAATATCGAAAAAGGAGAAAAAATCTCACTGGTGGGCAAAAACCATTCCTCCTGGTCTATCCTGTTTATGGCTGCTATTACTTACGGTGCAGTGATTGTTCCCATCCTGCAGGAATTTAATCCCGACAGCATCGGACATATTATCCGGCATTCCGATTCGAGACTGGTATTCATAAACAATTCTCTGTGGCAAAGGGTGCAGGGAGAGCAGATCACCATTCCCGTTCTTGAAATACCAGGATTTTCCCTCCTGAAGGGTGATGAGGCTACCACAGCCAGGATAAAGTCCATTGACGATATCTTCAGAAAGCGCTATCCCGACGGTTTTAAAAAGGAAAACATCAAATATGCGGAGGTACAAAATGAGGAGGTGGTTTGCCTCAATTACACCTCAGGTACCACCGGATTCAGCAAGGGAGTCATGATCACTGCGAATAACTTTGCGGGGAATGTAACCTATGCCGAAAGACTTCGGCTGCTTTTCACGGGAGAAAGGATACTTGCCTTTTTGCCAATGGCTCACGTATATGGTTGTGCTTTCGACTTTCTCTACGCACTCTCCGCCGGCGTACATATCACCTTGCTGGGGGCAGTCCCCTCCCCGCAAAATCTCATTAAAGCTTTGCAGGAAGTAAAGCCAAACCTGATTATCACAGTTCCGCTGATATTTGAAAAAATATACAAAAAGAGGATTCTCCCTGTCATCAGTAAACCTATTGTGAAGTTACTTCTCGGAATTCCTATCATCGACCGGCTGATATTAAACAAAATAAAAAAGTCGCTCGTAAAGTCACTCGGCGGAAATTTCCGGGAAGTAATCATTGGCGGGGCTGCCCTTAATACGGAGGTGGAAGCTTTTTTTTATAAAATGAAATTTCCCTTCACCGTAGGTTACGGAATGACAGAATGTGCTCCGCTTATTTCCTACGACCACCATGATGATTTTATCCCCACATCCTGTGGTTCCGTGCTGGATGATATCATGAAAGCGCGTATCGATTCGCCCGACCCGGAAACTGTACCCGGTGAAATTCAGGTCTGCGGGGAAAACGTAATGAAAGGTTACTATAAGAATCCAGAAGCAACCGCTGCAGCTTTTACAGATGACGGATGGCTCAGAACAGGCGACTCCGGAATTATGAGAGGACGGCGGCTGTTTATTAAAGGGCGACTCAAAACAATGATCCTCACGGCCAACGGGCAGAATATATATCCCGAAGAGATTGAATCTAAACTGAACAATCTTCCCTATATTGCCGAAAGCCTTGTGGTTTTGCGGGACTTTAAACTTGTGGCACTGGTTTATCCCGATATTGCCGTCATGGAAGAGGGACAAATAAGCCGTGATAAACTAACACAGATTATGAATGAAAACAAAAATCTTCTGAACAAATCGGTGGCTCAATATGAAAAAATTTCCACAATTGAGATCGTCAATACAGAATTTGAGAAAACCCCAAAGAAAAGTATCAAACGCTTCCTTTACAGCTGATCTTGATTCCGCTACCCTATTAAAAATCCCAGAAAGATATCTATTCTGGGATTTTTTTCTTCATGATCTGCAAGAACCACAATCGCTTAACATCATTTAACTAAAAAATATTCTATGTTATATGTTATAGAACATATTTTTGGTTTAATTTTGCATCGTTTTTATAAGGAAACATTTTCCTTAAGCACATGAGTAAAGGTAACTTTGGTGACGATAATTCATTGCAGGGAAAACGGCACTAATTATTGAAATAAATTATTTATCGTTTAAAAATTTTAAGAATGAAAAAAGTATTGTTACTGGTTGCTACTGTAGCAACATTGGGATTGGTTTCATGCAACAACGCGCAGATGAAAGCAGAAAAAGCTCTTCAGGACAGTCTTGCTGAAGTAGCTAGATTAGACAGCATTGCTAAAGTGCAGGCTGACAGCATTCAGGCTGCCATTGAAGCTGCTGAAGCCGCAGCTGCCGACACATTGAATCAGGTGGCTCCAGAAGTGGCTCCCGTTCAATAAGAGTTGAAACAGATTAAACAAAGCCATCCCAAAAGGATGGCTTTATTTATTTGATATTATATGAAAAACGCTAACTTTGTTTATCGAAGTCTGTCACACCTCAGGTATCTGGCTTCAGGATTATCTGTCATCATCAAATCTGTCGCTTATGAAAAAAATAATCGTTTCAGGATTGTGGCTTTTTTTTCTGCTTCTCTCGGCATGTAATCAGCGGGCCAATACCTATTTTGAGAAAAAACTGACCTATCCTGATATTTTAACTTCCGATCAGAAAGTAAAACTGGCCGCATACGTAATACCTACACAACAACAATATGAATGGCAGCAACTGGAACTCACGGCATTCATTCATTTTGGGATAAATACATTTACCGGCCGCGAATGGGGCGATGGATCAGAGAGTCCAACCCTGTTTAACCCCACCGACTTTGACGCGGATCAGTGGATTTCTTCCCTACAGGAAGCCGGATTCAAGATGATTATTCTCACGGCCAAGCATCACGATGGTTTTTGCCTTTGGCCTACCCGCACCACCACACATTCAGTAGCGTCCTCACCCTGGCATAACGGGCAGGGAGACGTGGTAAGGGCGGTGAAAGAAGCATGTGACAGGCATGAGATGAAATTTGGCATATATCTGTCCCCCTGGGATCGTAATGCAGAAAGCTATGGCGATTCACCCCGGTACAATGCATTTTTTACAGAACAGCTCACTGAACTGCTTACCAACTATGGCGATGTACATGAAGTATGGCTTGACGGTGCCAACGGTGAAGAGTCTGATGGAAAAGTGCAGGAATACGACTGGGCACGATTCTATCATGTGATCGACAGCTTACAGCCGAATGCAGTAAAAGCTATTATGGGCGACGATGTACGTTGGGTGGGAAATGAAAACGGAGTAGGAAGAGAAACGGAGTGGAGCGTAACGCCGCTGCAACCCGGTATAAGCGAAGCAACTGCCATTGAAAACAAAAGACTGAACATCTCCCCCACTGCAGACGATCTGGGGAGTCAAGATATCATAGAGCAATCGCAAACAATTTATTGGTATCCCTCGCAAGTAAACGTTTCCATCCGACCGGGATGGTTCTATCATCCCGAAGAGGATCATCAGGTGAAAACACTCGCCAGGCTTGTGGATATTTATTTCCAATCTGTGGGCATGAATTCAGTTCTCCTCCTCAATGTACCACCAGACACCAGGGGTCGGCTGCATGAAGCAGATGTGGAACAGCTCCGACAGTTTGGCACTTATATTGGCAATACATTTGACAACGAAAAACTTATCGACGGCGATATACCATGGAAGGCGCGTTCCGGCGCTTCGAGAGAATACAACATAATTCCCGATGAATCAATTAATACGGTCATGCTACAGGAAGATATCCGCAAAGGACAGCGTGTGGAAAAATTTATTGTGGAAGGATTTATAGACAACAAATGGGTTAAATTAACGGAAGGTACTACCATTGGATATAAAAGACTTCTACGGTTCGACAATACTTCCTCCTCCAGACTACGTGTAACCATCAACGAGACAAGGGACATTGCCAACATCCACAAGGTGGGAGCCTATTTTGCATCGGCACTTGAAGCAGAAACAGAAGATCTTCATGGAAATGAAACAAATTTGAATTCTAATCAAATAAAATAATACGGGACACTACGAAATAAAATGATCATATGCAACGATTAACTCTTTTCTTCTTTCTTCTTTTGTCGACCTTCATTCACGCACAACAGGCGGGTGACCTTTTTAAGTCGATGCCTTCCGACCTTCTGCCGGGTGTTTCGGAAGGGAATAAAACCATGCTACTGGTGGACAAAGGCAAAACAACCGTTCCCTTTCCTCTGGGAGAGATAGAGAAGGTGGTTCACAGTGACGATTACCTGCTGATTAGAACATCCGACGTGGGCACATTACAACTGAAACTTCTGCCTGTGAACAGCGACTCGGTAATTGCCTGCCTCATAAGGACTGTTTGTGAAAACGTATGCGACAGTCATATTTCCTTTTATACCTCCGATTGGAAAAAATTAGACCGTGAATCATTCCTACCCGATGTTTCCACTGATTTTTTTTTGAATTCTTCGTCAAAAAAGCCGGGAAATGACAAATATGCTGTATCTTTGCCGGACATTTGTCCGATCTCGGCGTCGTTCAGCGAAACAGGAACAGATTTAACACTGGTATTCCATTATAGGGAGCGGCTGACCGAGGAGCAGATTCAAGATTTAAAACCATTGTTGAAAGGCGATTCCCTGACATTGACATGGAACAACGCCTCCTTCAAATGATAATACAGCCATGCACCCGTAGTTCAATGGATAGAATACCGGATTCCGGTTCCGACGATGTGGGTTCGATTCCCGCCGGGTGTACTAAAAAAGACAACACAAAGCCGCTGAAAATCAGCGGTTTTTATTTTAACAGGGCATCAAAGGAGCGTCCAAATCAAAATAAAATAACTTTAATCATACCTAACTGTCGGATAATAATTTGAAGGATAAATTCCTGATATTTTCCATTTTATCGTTATTCTTTGCAGCTAATATTTTTCTGGGATAATTTATGAAACCGGTTTTTCTCAGTCTTTATACTGTCAACAAATAGACGCTTGAAAATATTTTTTTTCTTACATACTTACCTAACCACTGAAATCACACAACGATCGTTTTATTGGTATATTTTTTTTCTGTTCCGGTTATGACCATAAAAACAGTAAAAGGCAGAAGTTTTCGGGAACAATCGGCTATATGCGCAGCAAAAAGAGGAAGCAGAAATATTGAAAGTCGAAGGTACCCATCTAGCCGAAAGAACTCACGTAAAAGGTTTAAAGTTGCAGGTATCAATGCACCTGAATACCAAGAAACCGTTAGGGATATTTCACTTGATTTCTCTACATAAGACAACCATAAATTGACCAGCGTAAAAAGGGTTGAAACTGTCGAAGCCCTTTCCTTTCGCTTCCTGCAGATGAAAAACAATATTGAACAGCGGTTGTTTATCCATTGTTCGGAGAAAGGAGGTTTCAGCACGCTTATGGAAAACCATAAAAAATGAGAATTCACTCTGATAAGTTAAAGTCAAAATAAATCATCCCATAAAAACTTCTTGAATTCTAAAATATCTTTCATATCTTTGCAAACACAAATTTTGGTGTTATTCGTTCTATTTATCCTTCGGAACGAATAATGAAAAGGGAATCAGGTGTAAATCCTGAACAGACCCGCTGCTGTAAGCTCAA